>RDNZ01000039.1 GCA_011364905.1 Candidatus Thorarchaeota archaeon | reverse complement strand
CTTGCGGCCTGTCATACCTCCATGCTTTCCCCGTCGCATAGCGTTTGAATGGTTTTGGTAAATGGGGATTTGTGGCAACAATCCGTGCTAGAGGTACGGTGAGATCGAATCTCAATCCTACTTCTCGATCACCCTTATCAGTGAACTTGAAAGTTTCAGCTTCGACCTCTTCCCCACCTTTTGCCGATAGTGTTTCCCAGAGTTCCATCGCAGGTGAGTCTAGGGGTTCATATCCGTACTGCTCAAAAATCTCCACTGCGGTAGATATGAGGTAGTTCTTGACCTGCATTTCTGGACCCATTAGGTCTCTCATGCCCCTTACTGTTCTCATCTCACTCATCGCAAATCCTCCAGAATTCGTATCGGTCACAAGCAAGGATTGTGGTGGTTCCACTACAACTACTCAATTGGATGAACAAATCCACCAACTATCACATTTGTCACCAACAGCGACTCTATCTAATTCCACTTTAAGTCTTGTGCTGAACTACGGAAATAGACCCATTGACAGTGCCAATAGGTAGATTATGAAGAATCCCCCAATAATCGCAGAATCTCTTGCCACCTTCTTCAGTAGTCCTGTCTGCCGGTCTGTCAGATACACAAACATCATTTTGTTGAACACAGACGTCGTGGATGCAAGAATCACTGCATACGCCGCAAACGAGAGTGTAATCTGTCCTCCGAAGAACAATGTGGCTACACTTGCAACAACAGCTCCTGCAGAAACAAAACCACCCAATATCGCAGCCACAATCACACCTAGATCACTGAATGTTGTTGTGAGGGCAAGTTGTACAAGATAGACCACTGCAAAGATAGCTGCAAAACGTAGGGCAGCTCCAAATTCGAATGGAGAGACCAACTTTGTGTCAAACATTTGTCCATCAGGGTTGTCTTCTGATTTTTCCTCAATGACTACTCGAACCAAACTGAACACTAGAATGGCTACGATTGGAATCAAGTACAACCAAATAAGCCTGAACGAAGTGTCCAGAATTATGAGGAGGAAGCCATTACGAACCACCATTGCAACATTTGCCAATACCACAGATAGCGATATCTTTCCAGAACCTTTCCTTTCTGAGTTCACGTAGAAGTGTGTTACACTCGTGACTGCTGCTTCACTACTTGCTAATCCACCAAAGAAGCCGAAGAAGTAGACTCCTTTGTCTTTGTACTTCTTGACAAGCAAGTAGTTTGCAAAACTGATGGCAAGAAGGATTACAATCAAGAAGTAAATTGTGAGTAGAGGATATACGATTGGACCAATCATTATGGTAGCTGGGATTAAGGGCCAAAGAAACAGGATGATGACTCCTAGCTCTACTGCACTTATCATCTCGTCACGTGTAATGACTTCTACAGCATGAGCAAGTTCATCTTTGAACCATAGAACTAAGAACACGCCGAATGAAACCGTCATCGCCAGCACACTCTGTGTGCCAAAGGGAAGTCCACCTTGTGGCTCATCCAATCCCACTACTACACCAAGAATGAATGAAATTGCGAAAACCAAGGGCGTCGTCAGTCCCTTGCCCGTCAACCTGAACAGCTTGTAATAGACTTGTGAGGCAACGAGAATGACAGATATCACGACTGAATAGATTAGAATAACAGGCTCTTGAAGGATACCTGTTGAATAAGCGGAGAGTGTTCCCAACAAGCTGTGTAATCCAAAAGATCTCACACCAACAACGCGCTCTGCATCCAGTTTCTTCTGCCTTTCAAGGCCAATCAAGGCTCCAACAACAAATCCCAGTAGGATTTTAGCGATTAAGTCCGGAGGAGGCAACAGAGCTTGCATTTTCACTCACCACTAGGAATGGAATATTATCCATGACTCACTTTTAAGGCGTAGTATGATTGCACAAGTAGTCGTTATTGAATAAAATGAGAAAGGAGGCTGGAATTAGTCCAACCTCGTATTCTTCAAGAGAATTGACAAGGCAATGTCATAGCTCTCCCCAGTGGGAAGAGTCCTTCGAACAGTCATAGGTAAAACTCCTGCCCGAAGCTCCGCCTCGGCGAATCCGAATCGTCCTTTGGGTGCAGTCTTCATATCAATCAACACTGGGGCTCCCATAGAAATTTGAAGTGCCCTTGCGCCGATGATTCGAGCCTTTTCGAACTTTGTCAGCCATTTCGGACCAACAGGGATACCCATTGCCAGTTTTTCTTTCTCATAGCCTGTCACAAGTCGTTTTCGTTCTTCAGCCCTTGCAACGGCTTTTATGGGTTCTAGCTCATGCCTATCAGGTTCTGGCTCGGGAGCTTTCTTCCTCTTCGACTTTGATTTCCCACTCAGATCTATGGCTCCAGAATTCACCTTTTCAAGAAGGTCAGCCGCCTCTGCAATTGTCGCCTCTGCCTTCGCTACACTCAGGCCTGCGACTGCTGCAGCCAATGCTTCTTTATCTGCATCCACGACCTTCTCAAGTGTGTCATAGCCTGCAGCAGCGAGTTTCTCTGCAGTCTTTGGACCCACGCCTGCGATATTCGTCAATAGAGCTACAATCTCTTCAATAGTGGGTTCAGCTGGTTTTTCAGCATCTTTTTTTTCTTTTTTTGGTGGTTCAGAGCCTTCTGACATGAGCTACACCTGATTTTGTTCCACGTTTGACTCTTTCTATTCGTCCTCGCCCATGTCACCAGCGCCGCCAGGACCGCCACCACCCATTGATGGAGTCCCCTTCGAGCTAATGACATCATCGATTTTGAGAATCATCTGAGCCGCTTCAGCTGCTGACATAACAATCTGCTTGTTAACAATTGCGGATTCAACAACTCTGGCTTTCTTCATGTCATCAACACGTCCCTTGTCAATATTGATGCCATGGAAGACATTCCCTTCAGTATGAGCCTTTCGTAGATTTACTATTACGTCAATAGGATCAAGTCCTGCATTCTCCGCAAGTGTATTGGGTAAGGACTCAACCGCGTCAGCGAATGCATTGACCGCGTATTGCTCTCTTCCTTCGAGTGTTGCAGCATAGTCTCTCAGCTGTTTGGAAATTTCTGCAGCCAGAGCACCACCACCGTAAGTAACAGCTGGATGTATGACAACATCACGAACGACGTAGAGCGCATCATTCAGAGCACGGTCCACCTCATCTACTATGTGATCTGTTCCTCCTCGGACGAGGAGAGTGACAACACTTGATTTCGGTGTTCCCTCGATGAACAGCATTTTGTCGTCGCCGACATCTCTCTGCTCAACAAGCTTGGCTTTTCCTAAGTCTGCGGCAGTCAGGTTCTGAATCTTGGAAATGATGGCAGCACCTGTTGTCTTGTGCACACGCTCAACATCAGATTTCTTAATCCTTCGGACAGCAAGGATTCCTTCCTTTGCAAGGTAGTGCTGAACAACATCATCAATGCCCTTCTGAGCGATGACAACATTTGCACCTGCTGCTACTATCTTGTCAACCATACTCTTCAGCATACGTTCTTCCTCATCGAGGAAACCCTGCATAGAACCTGGGTCAGAGATAGAGATCTTTGCATCAAACTCAGTCTTGGTGACCTCGAGAGCTGCCTCAACTAGTGCAATCTTGGCTCCATCCACTCTCTTTGGCATCCCCGCATGGACTATCTCTTTGTCAAGGACTAAACCCTTAACAAGCTCGGTCCTATCGACAGGCATTCCATCCTGCTTCTGGCGTGGTATGTTTTCAACATCAAGCTCCTCGTCCTCGGGAAGGTCTTTTGCGACTGATAGGACAGCATCAACAACAATCTTAGCAAGTTGGTCCTTTGAGGTTGAAACAAACTTGCTTGACATTGAGGTCTTCGCTACATCATTGAGGATTTTCTTGTACTCCTTATCTGCAGGATCTACTGGTTCTGCGACCTTGTCAATTACCTCCAACGCTTTCTGAGTGGCTTTTCTATACCCACTGATAATTGTGGTTGGATGGATTTTCTGATCCAGTAGGGTTTCAGCCTGCTTCAGAAGGTCTCCAGTCAAAACAGCAGAGGTGGTTGTTCCATCTCCGACCTCTGAATCCACAGTCTTAGCGACCTCAATTACCATCTTTGCAGCTGGATGTGCAACGTCCATCTCTTTCAGGATTGTTGCTCCATCATTACTGACCGTAATATCACCGAAGCTGTCAACGAGCATCTTGTCCATACCCTTAGGCCCAAGAGCAGACTTCACTGCTTCAGCAATCACAATTGCAGCCATGATGTTGTTTCTCTGAGCATCACGGCCTCGCGTTCTCTCGGTGTCTTCTTTTAAAACAAGCACCGGTACCTGTTGACTCATCAATTAGTTCCTCCATTTTCTGGTCTGATAGTCAGTCGACATATTACTGACTGATTTTGACCAGTTCAAGAAAACTGTACATGCACTTCGCAGAATTTTTCGTTTTTAAACGTTGCTTTCAAGCGGCAATTTTGGGACGCCTTAAGACCACATTGCTCCCTTTCTTCGCTCCAATTGCCTGAGAGATGTGTGAGCACTTCGCCTTTGTGATGTAGTAGGTCTCGACACCAGTTTTTCGTTGAATCTCAGGCACTGTCTCGATGTTTGCCTGTCCCTTTGATATCACCATGTCACTTGTTGCCATCAACCGAAGGAACTCTTTACTGACAAACTTTTCAGGCACACCATGAGCCCACCCTCCACTGTTCGTGATAGTGGCTAGTTTCTCAATCTCAGTGCCTCTCACATCCTCCTCGGTCGCATCGTTAATCATTGGCTGACCCTTTACAACGAATGTCGTTTCCCAACCTAGTTCCTTCAAAAACCTCAGAAATGGAATGTCAAGAATCACCTCTCCCGCATTATCTGCGATGTAGAGAAGCTTTCCCTTTTTTGAACTGAGTGACCTCCACAGTTGTTCGGAATCGTCAGGCTCGAATCCCTCTACAAGAATGGTATTGAAGACTTCGAGGAGATTTCCAAGATCAGGGGTGTGCTCAGCTGTATTGTAGTCAATGAGATTTCCTGTTACTGAGGCAGCTATGCAGGCCCTCAATCTAGCCATACCATCCAGATCTGCAATCTTCTCTTCCACATGGGGGAGGATTTTGAGTGCGGACTCCTTACCAAGTCTCTTGATTTCAGAATATGGATCCTCAGCCCCTTCCATCATGTAGAGCTCCTGATAGAGCTGAATTGATAATATTATTGGAGGGAGTTTCTTGTTGTATCCCTCTGATATCCTCTTGAAGGCAAGTGAGAACATTTTGTTTTGTTCATCCTGGTCCTGAGAAAGAAGAGGAATCATTGTCTTCAGGCTGTTAACAATGCATGCTGAACAATCTGGTATAAGGGGGACCCTTATTTGGTCACTCATCTACGTTTCCTTCCTCAGGTTCACTCTCTACCCTCTTGACCATCAGATAAGCGTCTTCTCCATCTCGATAGTAGCCTCGTAGAACGCGACGTACAGTATAACCTAGTTTCTCATAGACAGCAATAGCTTCTTCGTTTGTCTTTCTGACCTCTAGGAAAAATTCACTAGCCCCATAACCCATCATACCCTCCATCCCAGCGTTGACTAGTGCAGTTCCAACTCCCTTATTCCTCATCGTTCCAAGAACTGCAACAGAAACAATATGCCCTTTCTTCACTGGCATCCTTCCAAATCCAGAGATGCCCCTTTCAACTCGGCACATGATGTATCCAATTATCTCTCCGTCATTTTGCGCAACATAGAATGCATCTGGCGCATGGTAATGCAGCCCCATGAAGAATTGATCTGGATAATTCTCCGGTAGGCATCTCTCATTTATTGAAACTACCTGCTTTAGGTCGTCAGGCTCAAATTTGCGAAGAGTAAACGGTTGATTCATGGCTGTTATAGAGCAACTTCATACATCTTTTATTGCTTATGCACCGGACCAACTTAGCTCATTCTCAAAGCTTATCTTTAGAATGGTTCGAAAATCTCGCATGTCTGTTATACTTATTGGAGGCTCTCCCGCGACTGGCAAAACAAAAGTGGCAAAGATTCTGGGGAGCAAGCTTAGTGTAGAAGTCGTTGCCCTCGGAGACTTTGCAGATGAGTCGGGATGCATCACCGCAGAAGACAAAGCTCGAAAAACCGGAATTATTAATGAGGACTGTCTCGTTGATGCTCTTCTGGATCTCACTGATGACAAAAGCAAGAGGATGGTTATCGAAGGACATTACATCGATCTGGTGCCTAGCTCGTCTGTTCAATGGGTCTTCATTCTTCGGACCCACCCTGAACAGCTCAGAACTCGATTGACTGAGCGTAAGTACTCAAAGGGAAAGGTCACGGAGAATGTTGAGGCTGAGGTTATTGGAGTCTGCCAGATGGATGCACTCGAAGCATTCGGAGAAGAACGAGTATTCGAAATCGACACAACCGAAATCAGCGCACCTGACGCTGTAGAGATAATTGAAAAGATTATGAAGGACGGATCATCGCCACATCGAATAGACTGGATGGCAATGTTAGAGGAACAAGGGCGTCTTGACGAGTTCCTTACTGATTAGCCTTCTTTCTCTTTTAGAGCTATAGCAAGAAGTGCAATCACTGCTGCAATGAACATGGAAAATACAGTAGGGCTTGGATAAATCAATCCTTCCAAAGATGGATCTACAGTAACTGCGAAACTAGTGAGAAATAATACTGTTCCCCCAGACATACCCATCAAAGCTGCTGGAATGAGAGCGAGCCAGGTATATCTCGGATTTCTATATGAGAAATAGCTCAAGACTACCATAAACACTCCTGCGATCAGAGGGAACAGATACACAACACCACCTGTTCGAACAAATGCATCTGGAAATGTATTAAATCCGACCTCCGGAGGAACTCCTGCTTCGCGGGTCATTACTTTTAGGAATTCAGTTGATATTGCGAGTGCTCCTCCCAAAATCAGCGTAATGGCAGGCCATCGATATGTGAGTATGCCTAACTGGCGTTTTCTCAACTGTTTCCTTAGTTCTTGTGCCTTCTTATGACGTTCGGTTTCTCGACTGACCTCAATCTCTCGCTCCTTGGTTGTGAGCCCGTCATCTACCACCTCGTCATCCGCTTCTTCATCCACCGCATCTACTAGGTCCTCAGCCATATCATCAGAGTCAGCGCCATCTTCGTCCATTCTTAATCCTCTTGGATTCTGAGTTTGCCATATTTAAGCATCAGTATCTACGAGTTTTTCTAGATGGAGGAAAACTCCCAAATTGCTCCAGTTCCAGAACTGTATTCTCATTCATGATTTTATTGATCATGTTGACAACGTCTGGTTTTTGAGCAATAGTTACAACATCCATTTTTTCTTCGCTTACTTTTTCTTCAAGGGAATCGTCACCAAAATACAATGAATACACAAGGGCATCAGCCAGTCTTTCTAGAATTGGGATGTTTTCCATCTTCGCCGGTTCAATCTTATGTGAATAAAGATGGCTTAATGTATCGAAAACATCTCTGTACACCTGTTTCCGGTTGGGCAAGACCAGAGGCAGGTCTTCCATCATTCCTGTGTTCAAACAGCATGTGAGCTGGGAGTAGTTTGTGAGGTATCGTATTGATATCTGCCTGACAAGTTTCGAGTTCAGGATTAAACCAAGAACATGTAGATCTGCTCCCTCATAGAGCGGTGTGATATTAACTATGCCTCCTCCATGAATCACTCCTTTGGGCTTAAGCACACATCGAGGAAATCTGTAGTTCTTTGTGGCAACGAGAAACTCATGCTCAAACGACTCTCGTAAACGCGTGTCCTGCTTGTACCAATCATCGCTATAGAAAACATGCATATGATTCAATGCATATCTCCTGACGCTTCTGCCACTGGTTATGTATGGTGTCATGAATTCTTCTGATTTCGATTTTCTTACATGCTTCTTTGGTATGTCCCTGCCCCTTCTCGCAACCAGAAGGTGTTTCTCCCCTCTCTGGATTATTTTATCCATTATGTGGTCATGATATATCGAAAAGATCCGACTTTTTCTGAACACACTTGAAGACACGACATTTGACTGTTCTAGTCCTGGTCGCCGAGACTCAATCACGATTTCGTGGTTTCTTGGAGCAGTTATTTTTTCGCTGAAAATACTTACCATTTCAAGCGTGACATCTGCAAATGGACTACCTTCATCCACTATTTTCCAAAGATTTGTGTAATTCAGGAGATAGTTTCTAATCTTTGAGAATTGTTTTACACGAAGGAAGCTATTAGGAACTAGAAAACCTAGCTCTGCACCTTCCTTCATTAAAGAAACTGCTCTAACGAGAAAATGTGCGGCACTGTTCCATGTACCTTCTCGACTTCCTCCAACGGAAAAATCAAAGACTATTGAAATGTGCTTTCTCTCAATGGGTCTAAGAATGCTTCCATAGGGGGGATTTGCAAGAATCACATCAAATCCTGGAGATGAATTCGAGAATATTTCAGGAAAAGCAAGGGACCAATGCAGTGGTTTTGCGTTTATGAGGTCGTCCAGAATCTCAGATGACTTTTCAGTACTCAGCAATCCGAAAAGCCTGTTGTCTAGTTTAGCTTGGGTTGATTCAATCTGGTTATTCAAGCCAACAAAACCAACAAGACTATTTCCAACTTTCAGATTGGACAATATGCTTGATGATAGACAGTTTCCCCATTGTTTCAATTTCTGGTTGCATAATTTAACAGCATGATTTGAGAGATCAACTCCGAAGAGGCACTGTCTGACTATATGATTTCTTAGCTCCTTCGGCGTGGCATCGTCATCTAACGCGACCTGTATCTTTTCAAGCCACTCCCCTGCGGCCAGTAAAAAAACGCCATCTCCAACTGCAGGATCAAGAATTGAAATGTTTCTTGTCACATTAAGAAGCTGCTCTTTCTTGACGGGTCGTAGTTCTTCAATTTCCTCAAGGCTCTGAAGTGGTCTATTTGCTTTCTTTGATAGCCAAGCGAATATTGTATCGTGTGCTATCAGGTTAGCAAGAGGCTCAGGCGTGTAGAAGGATCCAATACTCTTCTTGTGTGCCCTACTAGAAACTACAGCTGCATCCGATGAAACTTGATAGCTGGATTCATTTCGCATCTTGCTAATATCCTGTTTGGAAATTCTCTTGACAATCTTCCCTATTCTCATTCCATCATATATTTAACCCGACTCATTTTGCCAAGGAATAAACGCACCATTGTCTTCGAAATTGGATTTAAACTGCCAATTCAAAAAGAGAATCGTGTGGACGGACTGAGCCGTCCACCCGGGAATAAATTATCCTACTTTAGAGCCACAGTTCGGACAGAACTTGGCACCCTCTAGTGCTGTTCCACAGTTTGCGCAGAACTTAGCACCCGCTGGAGTTGCAGCTGGTCCCTGTTGTCCGCCACCTTGCATCTGCTGACCCATGACACCCATAAAGCCCATACCTGCGCCAAATCCAGCACCCGGACTCTTTCCAAGGGACTCCGCGGATTCCTTCATTGTTTCAGCGCCCATGAGCTGTTGCCCACTGACCCCACCAGTTTTCATGAAGAAGAGTCGCTCTCTGTACTTCTCTGTAGTGTCAATGCCTTCGAACTTCAAGTCCACAAGCTCAAGACCAATCCTCTCAAAATTCATTCGAACCTTCGTCTTAACCTTTAAGGAGGTCTCATCAAGCTGAGTGAAAACTGCCTGAAGATCGTAGTGTGCAAATTCGTCAATTATCTGTTCGTTCATGAAAGAGCGTAGAAAATCATTGACCTTCTTCGTTGAGAAGGCGTTTTGATTACTGACTACTTCGTTCGTGAAGATTTTTGGCTCTTTGACTCTGAACCAGAAATTGCCATGGAACATCAAGGGGGCTAAGTCACTAGTCTGGCCTCTTCCGCCGTACTTGCCTTGAAATTGTGAGCGTGAAATAAAGATACAAGTGGCTTCAAAGACATCGCCCTTGACCTTCTTCTGCAACCACCCTACAAGCCCAGGCATACTACTCGTGGTCAACTTGTGACGACCAGCAAGGAATGTGTCCAAAGCCTTGCCATCTCTATAGAAGATAGCGGCTTGGTTTTCCATAACTATGAGTTGCGAACCCCATTTAATCCTATTATCTGGATAACGCCAAACAATGTGATCAGGACTGGCGTTACTCCACTCTATCGCGTCGGCCATGATTCATCGACTCGTAATTTGTTTCGAGTTCTAGGATGGATAGAGTTCCCATATGTTTTAAACATTGACATGGCAGAATATCGACATTAAAAACTGCTGAGAACCGTCATTCTTTTGCTCCTAAACGCTCAGTTATATGAGCTAGTGACGATTCCTCAGTGTTGGTTTATATGAGTGAGGAAACGGCTGAGCAAAAACCATCTGAGCCCCTGATGCCCAGGTCTCGTCCGTTCAATCCACTTGCTACATATGTAATCTACACAGGACTTGTCCTTGTTGGGTACATCCTCTTCTGGTTATTTCATTACCCAGCTTTGATCGCTTTCACCATGCTTTTCGTAATCATCCTTATACGTGACACACATCATGTGGTGAAGACCTATGGGATTCGATTCGCTCGAATAGCTGCTATTGTGAACCTTTGTTACTCAATAGTATGGTTCTTTGTGCTTGTTGTGAATGGTGCTGCAATAAGCCAAGGCTTTCCTCCACCCATCTGGCCGCAGTTTACGGGGCTTGCATCTTGGGCTCCAATGTACATCCTAGGAGGCGTTTACGGAATGGCTAACATCAAACGGATGTATGGGCCAAGAAAAACTGGTTTCCAATACCCCTGAAACTAAATCCCAACCGCCATAAGATCCTCCCCCATAACGACTTCTGCTGTTGTCCTCCTGCTCACTATCTCTATGACCTTTTCCCTTTCAACCGCGACCTCTGGAGAAACATGTGTCAATACTATCTTGGATGGGTTGATCTCCTCAGCAATCCTAGCAAGTTCGCTTGGACTGGTATGAATACCTTCACGATGTACTCCGTCTAACCAATTGCACTCGTGCACCAATACATCAGTGTCTTTAGCTAAATCAATGATGTTTCTGCATGGAGCGGTATCCGATGAGAACGTCAAGCTTTTTCCATTCCCCTCCACCCTGAATGCTCGAGTATCATAATTACTATGAAGAGTTGGAGTTGCTACAATCCTGAGGTTTCCCAAAGACACTACTTGATTCTCCTGCAACGAAGTTGTAGCAATACGAATTTTATCTCTAAGGTAAGTAAAGGAAATGTCGCTCAACCCTCTTGACCACTCAGTTACAGTTGGAGGTGCGTAGAGCTTCAAGGTTTCGTCAAATCCAGTTAACCATAGGCTTTGGCAGAGGGGGAGGAAGTCAGCGCAATGGTCGACATGAAAGTGGCTGATGAAAACAGCATCGATGGTCTTAATGTCAAATGCAAGTTGGGTAAGTCGATGAAGGACACCTGATCCGATATCCAGCAGGATCCTGTGGTTTCCATCCTCAATAAGAATTCCTGACTGCACACGAAGTGGGTCTGGAAACGAAGTACCGGTCCCTAACATGACTGCTTTCATTTCTATCGCAAGTCACAGATACTCAGTACGTATTCAGTCTTCCTTTACTTGAGCCTGAATCAGAAATCGCTGCATGAGTTCTTTGGCCGAATTACATACGTGAATGTGTTCACAAGAAGATTGAGGTCTCTGATGATCTTTGCATGATCCAAATCTGGAGCATGGAGTTTCCGGCTGATTTCTGGACACGATACATTTCTGGCTGTTCTGAGTAGGGGGAGACAATCAACCACGACATCTCCTTTTTCCACTTCATTCCATAACTCCTCGAGAGCATCGACTAAATTTCTGTGCTGCTTCAGGAGGAGATTCCTATCCATACCCTTTCCAATGTTTTTCAAGACCAGACTAGTCATGTTTTTCGCTACCGCTACAACACGTGTTTCCAATTTCTCATCAGATTTGGTCAGCTGATGATTCGGTTCGCTAGGTCGCTGGTCCACTCCCGGTCACTAAAGTTATGATGACAAAGCGCTATTTATTTGCCACTCCTTTCGGATTTCTGGTTTACAGACCTAACTTCATCTTTGGCAGATTTGCATTTACACTTGAAACCACAGTTATATACAAGTGAATGTTCTCGAAAGAATCAAGTAATCGCCGTTGAGGGTTATAGTTTGAGCAACGAGGATGAAAAAATACTGCAGGAAAAGGCAGAAACTGATGAGACAAAAAAGCATGGGTTACTCAGGCGCTACTATACTAGCTTTGTTCAGATGTTGGCTTCGCCGAAATTTCCTGTTCTCCTTATCATTGTATTGGGATCTCTCGCACTAGCCAAGTTACTCCTCGTTTCACTTCTTAATTGGATGCTAGCTGACAATCTGATTCCTTGGCTCTATACAAATCCCTACAATCCGTCAGATATGACAGGAACTCCTGAAATACTTCTAGCTCTCGCCAATCGATGGGACTCGCAACATTTTCTGGAGATTGCTCGTAATGGATATCCTACGGGTGTAGAGAGCGATCTTCTATTCGCTTTTGCACCAGTATATCCATGGATGGTCGCGGCAGTCGCTCGAGGTGTCGGAAATCTTTACTTGGCAGGTGTGATTGTATCCAATGTATTCTATTTCCTCTCCATAGTCATCTTCTACAAAGTAGCAAGACTGTATACAGACTATGTGGAATCATGCTTACTCGCTCTGGTCTTTGGTATGTTTCCTACATATTTCGCCTATAGTACACTTGCATACTCTGAAGCACCTTTTCTGTTCTTTGCGATTTCCTCATGGTACTTCTTCAAAAAGGAGCAATATCTACCATGCGCTATTTTCACAACACTTTCCGTTCTCACGAGATACATCTCTGGATTACTAGTGGCTGTTTATGGCGTCATCCTCCTCTCGAAGATGATTGATCGATACCATGAGAAAAAATCCATTCTGAAAGCGTTTGATATTAGGTGGCTGTGGTTTGGGATTACAGGCATTAGTGTCGGTGCACTTTTTCTATACTTTCAATCTTTGACTGGAAGCTTTTTCGCAGCCTTCGATGCCCATGCTTGGTTTGGCGACACGCTCTCTACTCCAATAAATCAGTTCATATGGTTCTTTGAGGGATACTTCACTCAGATCAATCCCGGAGTAGAGCCAATTCTACTGATGCTTCAGAGGTACATGTTCACTATACCTTTCTTCGTACTGACGCTAGTCCTCCTCAAAGATGATGTTGAACTTGGACTCTATGGCGTTTTGTTCATGTGGGTTGTATTGAGTATGGAAGGAATCTCTGGAATTGCATCACCAAGGACAATGCTGTCGGCCTGGGTTGGACTCCTTGCATTCAAGGGACGAATGTCGCGTTCAATGTACATTGTAATGTCTGTGATGTTCTTTTTCGTAGGACTATGGGTGATGTATCAGTTCCAGCTCACATTTTTCGCTTAGCACGAAAAAAAGAGTGTGATGAGCCAGAGCAGAGAGGTTCGGATCAATGCCAAAGGGGTATGGTTCTCTCAAACCTAAATCTAATCATTGAACGAGTTTTTCTAAAAGTCGAAGCGCGCCAATTCCATCAAAAGGGTCAGAGAGAAACTCGTGATTCATATCAAAAATTCGGCATTTGTCGAATTTATTTTCACTAAAACAACACCAATTTATACTACTTCGTACTATTTTATGCTACTGCGTGGGCCTTTGGGCCAAAGGAGTGAAATGAGCTTGAGTGAACAAATGGATTTCAAGACTCTAATTCAATACCTGTCCGCAATTGCATTAGCACTGTTCTTCTTGATATACCTTCCATGGACATATCTTTCTGCTGAAGTACTAACTAATGTGGCGCTGACATGGGTATACTACTTTACTCTAGTAATCGGACTTCTGTTCCCGATGTACTATGCCATAGGAAAAGAGAACACAGCTTGGATTTGCTTAGGACTCTCTTTGATCATTAACTCGATACTTTGGA
The DNA here is from genome assembly GCA_011364905.1 of Candidatus Thorarchaeota archaeon. Classification (GTDB taxonomy): domain Archaea; phylum Asgardarchaeota; class Thorarchaeia; order Thorarchaeales; family Thorarchaeaceae; genus SMTZ1-45. Next base: position 14,014 of record RDNZ01000039.1, on the reverse strand, counting down.
TGGTCGTTGACGCGACACAAGCTGCAGCTGCTGTTCTGGTTCTCTTGGCTGGACTTCTATTCTTCATAGCACCATTCATTGAGAACAGAGTCGGGAACTGGGATCTGATAAAGAATGCATTCCATTTCTTGAAAGGTCTGTTTCTTGTTCTTGCCGTGGTATTCTATGCTGGCTTTGACATGGATGCCATGATTGGATCGACCAGTGCTAACCACATAATGCCGCAATTCATTTACATGGGCGGCGGCATCATGATTGCGTTTGCTTTCATTCTCATGTGCTACGGTCTCTTCAACATCTTCAAGATGTATCTGGGTGACACAGTCGGTGGATACTTTGGTGATCTAGCCAAAGTCTTCTACATGCTAATGGTTCTTGTATTTCTATTAGGTATTGTATTCAATGCAACAGCCTATCCTGGTGCCAACTACTGGGGTTATGCCGGACCATCTGCATCCATTGACTTCTTCGCAGGTCTATCCAATCTCGGGAACACAAACCTTGGAGCCATTCTTCTAATCATACTGTTCATCTATGGTATGGAGAAAATAGCAAAGAAGTTTGAATAGTAATTCTGAATAGTTTGGAGAAGGAGGAGTATCTCCTTTTCCTTCTCTTTATTTTGCTCGCTTGTTTCCATTGTCTTTCAATGAGCCTTTCCAGAATAATTGCAGTGAGCTTTTCTTCTTAGCAACCGGTTCAGGACAATATACAAAGAACTTCCAATCACCCCCAGGTTTGTATTGCTCAGTCTTATACTGTAATTTGCTTAGTCATAGCCAATTTATTGGTGAAAGAGAATGGAATCATTTCGCAACCGACATGCCCATCAAAAAAATCCCATTCCTGAGCAGAATGAATTACCAGCTTTTGAATCCGTCACACAGAAGTTTCTCTCATCCCCTCAGAGTCACAGGATAGAATGTCCAAACTGCGGAAGTGTTGTTGATTTCAATAGAGGTGTCGCATGGCAAGGTCCTGATACATTTGCGTGTAACAAGTGCAACCATCTTCTCAGTATTCGTCTATTGCACCGTGCTCTCAAAGATCTCGGCATTGAGTAGCAGCCAAGTATTTATTCACAATAATCCTTTGGCAATTGATTTGCAATGACCACGAGCTCGCTCTATCAGTTAATGGAAGTCTGGATAATAATGTGGGATCAGGAAAGTATGGAAATCTCACTGCAGGATCTTGCCTCTCAATTCGAAAAGAAGAGGGTGAACTTCTTGCTTTTTAGCAAAATCAACGACGTCTTGGACCTCATCAGCAATCCCCAAGAGCCTATGACAACCAATGAAAAGATCCAACATTTTCAGGAATTGCTCTATGACAAAGATATTCAAAATGTAGCAGGATTCGTGAAAGTTGAGAATTCTGGCTCTCCAGATTACACGCTCACTGTGCTAAACATTGAGGAAGCCATTGCTAAGTTCCCGATGTGGTTTACAGAATTCAAGGGAATGGCATGGGACGACTTTGTAACTCATTTAGGTGACCAAATATCCGATGATAAATGAATGTCTATTCTCATCTAGACGCTTTGGATATTCTTACTGTATCATCAATGATAAGGTACAATCCTACTATATCGACCGCTTCTATTGCTAATGCAACTACCACATCTCTAATCGTCATTCTTGCGGCCACGAGTGTGATTGATACAACCAAGCCCAAGATGTATAGTCCAATGAGTCCTGAAATCCATACCAACAACGAAGCTCGATCTTCTTCAGAAATATAGGCACGAAATATCAGATAGAATAAAAATCCCGCGAGTAAAAAGAATTCAGCACCTATAGTGATTATTAGATATGGACCCTGCATCATCGCCGTCTGTTTATTTTAGCTCCAACCTAAATTGGCTTTTGTTATATGGTTGTTCTTTTCTAAATGAAAAAACACTATTTCAAGATTATATTCACAAGGGCAATGAATCTACCAATTGGCATCTTCAATACAAACGTCAAGTTCATGTTTCGAATAGATTCTCCGAAGGCAAAACTGCATCATTATCGAGCACATCTTGGTCAGTTATGTCAACGAAGGGATTTCTAAACCATAAAATCAATCCGGCAATTGCGGGTGTCATGTTGAATACCATCAAGGTGAGTGAGAAGGAAACAACAAGCACGGGATCTATTGCTATTCGTGTTAGCATGAACAATAACGCCCCTTCTCTTAGACCAAGCCCCTGAATTGTCACGGGTATTGCAATCAATATCATAGTGACTCCCATTGTAAAGGCTAGATACACCCAGTGAACTTCCACGCCCAATATTTGAGCAAGGACATATGCTTGGGTCACGTAGACAATGAACCAAAGCAGTGCAAGAAACAAACTCAACGCGATCCTCTTGCCACCAATAGACCTCATCATTGAGCTCAAAGTGAAAAACGACCTCCCTCTGATGCCTTCCTCCATTAATCGTTTCAGTCGGGCTTGCATGAATCTTGACCAGAGGGTTGCTTTTATGATACGATAGAAGGCGTACCCACCTGCTACCCATAATCCACAAATCAATAGAGCTTCGACTGTTAGTGTGATCTCGAGAATAACCGCTAAAGCCAAGACTCCCAGGGTAAAGGGAAAAACTGACCCGATAATTGCGTCTAGTAGTATGCTGATTATAGTCCGGTCCGCTGGATTGCCTCTTGTTTTCATATAGGGGATTCTGATCAGATCTCCAAAGCTTCCTGGAATTACCAGATTCGCAAGTTGTGCTAAGCACAATGCCTCAGTTGCTTCTTTTGTGTCTAGGTTCAAGTCCAGACCCTCGGCTACGACCTTCCATCTTGCTCCTCTCAGCAACATGATTGGCAAGACACTCAAAACCAGTAATAGGGCATAGAAAGGAGGAATTGAGAAGACTGTCGTCATCATACGCCGCAGGTCTATCCCCGTCAAGATGCAGATGAAGATGACAATTCCAATAAAACGAGCAGCTATCTTCATCATACGTGAGTAGTTCAAGGCTTAATCCTACCTTCTGAGTTCCAGATTAGTGTTTGAAGTGATACAATCTATGGGTATCAACTTCCAGCTGATTGCTATTTGCGAAATAATTCTTATGATACTTGATGATTGAAAAAACTGCTTATCCTTCTTGTCTTTCACAATCCTGATACAAAGAAAAGAAGTAGAATTCCGGGGCATTTGCCCCGGAATGATAATAATGAATTATTCTTGGTAGCCCTTCATGTAGCCCTCTCGCTGATTCCACTTCTCCTCGAGGCGCTGCATGATGGTCCACATACGATAGGTGTAGTCCCAGGCGCTGTCAAACTTGCCCTGGTTCATTTCGTCTTGGAACTCCTCCGCGACGTCATTGATTGCACCTATGTCATCAATAATGACTGCATCGAACTCGTAGACTTGATCGAGCTCCTTCTCGTTGATCTTCTCTTTCGAACCCCAAGCGGCGTATCCGTAGTCCGCATACCTGATGGCTGACTCAATCTTGTCAGTGAGTGCAAGCATCCTGTCGAATGTTTCCCACGTCTTGTTGAGATTATAGTCCACCGCCATCATTTGCAGCTTTTCGAGGTCTTGCTTGACAAGTCGAAGCTGGTCAGCTACAAACTCACGAAGGACCTTGTCAGCTGAGCGGCGTTCTTCCTTCTCTTGATACCCGTGCCAGCCGGGGATGTAATGAGTGATCTTACCAAAGAAGCCACCCTTGATGTCCTTAGCAGCCTTCTTTCTGATCCTCTTGGCAATTGGGTCGGTTACTTTACCCATGCTGTTAATTCTCCTGAATGTTCACAACCCCTAGACATGACTTACGGGGTTGACTTGCATGGGATTATACGTGAGTCCTTAAAAAACATATTACAACCAAGTTTTCCTATCTCTAGGCCTCCGGAATCGCCGACAAAGCGGTCCTTAAATATGAAAATAGCTGCCTCGAAACCATGACAGAGCATGTAGTAATCCGGAAACCAGATTGGACTGTTCCGCCCGAAAAGATGCGGTCTCTCGCGGATGACGATTTGGGAAAGGCAAAGAAAAAACTTGATGAAATTGCCAAGACTCCAGCTGAAAAAGTTAGCCTTGAAACGCTGTTGAAGTTTGAGGAGGTATTGGGTTCCGACTTCCCTCTTGGTTATATTCTTTTCATCAAACACGTGGCCGTTGACAAAGCTCAACGTGATATGGCTGATGATATTGAGAAAGAGGTTCGTAAGTTTGCCAACGAGGTGTGGGGCAGAAAAGACCTCTATGATGTACTTGTTCAACTTGAGCCTCAGATTGATTCTTTCAATCCAGAAGATCGTATGCTCTTGGATAAGACGCTCAAACAGTTTAGGCATCAAGGTGCGGCACTTGACGATGACAAACGGAAGGAATTCCTTGAGATAGCAAACAACATCTCGATTCTTGAATCAGATTTCCAACGAGTTCTTAACGAGATTACTACAACCGTACCTTTCACGAAGGAGGAGCTTCAAGGAGTTCCCCCTCCTGTCTATGAGTCGTTGGAGAAAGATGGGGAGAAATACCTTTGTCCCCTCGATTATCCCGTCTATATTCCAGTTGTATACTACGCAAGGAACCCCGAGACTCGGAAGAGAATGATGACTACTTATTATCAGAGAGGCGGAGCTGAGAACAGCCAACGACTATCTGATGCGCTTGCGTTGAGAGACCGACAAGCGAAACTCCTCGGATTTTCAAACTTTGCGGAGTATGTCATATCAATGAAGATGGCAAAGACTCCTCAGAGAGTATTCGATTTCATGAATGACCTAAAGACAAAGCTCTCAAAACTTAGTGGGAAAGAAACCGCCAGACTTAGGGAACTCAAATCAAAAGAAATGAATACACCGCTCGAAAAAACAACGATGAAACTTTGGGATATCTTCTACTATCATGAAATGTTAATGAAAGAGCTTTATGCTGTCGACCAAAATGAGATCAAAGAGTACTTTCCGATTGACTCGGTAATTAATGGGGTGCTTGATGTTTATCAGTTGGTGCTTAATCTTGATTTCAAGGAAGTCAACGAACCAAACGTGTGGTATGATGATGTACGAGAGTTTGCTGTAACAGACAAGACAAATGGACAGACTCTAGGAGTGTTTCTCCTGGACCTCTACCCACGAGATGGCAAGTTCAAGCACTATGCCATGTTCAACTTCCTTGAAAGACGCGTCAAGGATGGCACAACCTATCTTCCAATCTGTGCCTTGGTTACAAACTTTGACAAGCCAACAAAAGAAAGACCTTCACTTCTCAATCACAATGATGTTGAAACCTTCTTTCATGAATTTGGCCATGTAATGCACGTCATTAGCAATCAAACAGACTACGCGAGATTCGGCCTCGGAGGAGTGCTTTCAGACTTCAGTGAAACCCCCTCCATGATGTTTGAGAATTGGGCGTGGAAAGAAGAGGTCTTGACCAAACTCTCTAGACACTATAAGAATCCGGAGAAAAAACTTCCATCAGATCTTCTTAAACGAATGATTGATGCTAAGCTTCTTGACATTGGCACGTTACAACTCAGGCAAGTCGCTTATTCCTTGATTGATATGATATATCACACAGAAGGCGCAGAAGACACTAGTGAGGTTTTCAGGAGGATTTTCGAAGAGATTACTGGATATGAGATGCCAGATGATACCAGAATGGATGCTGGTTTTGGACATCTTATGAACTCGCTCTACACTGCAGGTTATTACACATACCTTTGGTCCAAAGCCTATGCTGAGGATATCTTTACTAAGTTTGAAGCCAATGGATTCATGAATCCTGATGCGGGCACGGAATACCGTAGGAAAATACTTGCCCCCGGTGGAAGTCTAGATCCTGATGATATGGTCAAAAGCTTCCTGGGAAGAAAAATGAATACTGATGCATTCATGAAGTCATTGGGACTTGATGGGACATAAAAAAAGATGTAGGGCAGAGTCTTCTGCCCTCTGTTCTTCTTTTGTTTCGCGAACTACCAGAGTTGATATTGCCGCTTGACAAAGCCCTCCCAGACTCGTGGGAGCTTGGCAATGACTTCCTCTGTAATTGACTCAACTGATGATCTGACTTTGTCGATGTCGCAGTCTCCGAAAAGCTCGACATTGACAGCCTTTGGCTCAGTGATAGGCGCACCAATCTGGCTTACAAGGTAACAGTAGACCTGTGAGAGATCCGGATGCTCCTTGTAGACCCGCTCAGTTATCTCTCTCGCTGCCACATTGTATGTCTTGCCAACATGTGATACTGGGTTCTTACCGCCAGCCGCCTCGAGTGTCATTGGTCTATATGGAGTGATTAGACCGTTAGCACGATTCCCTCTACCCACCTGTCCATCATCTCCATGCTCAGCTGATGTGCCAGTGACTGTGAGGTAAAACAGACCATCTTCAGGGCTGTCTGCAGTATTGACGCTGATTTCAGTTTCTAAATCAGTGATTTTTGTTGCTAGGTCTCCTAACATATCACAGATTCCCTGCATGACATTGGCATATTCATCTGCATCCTTTGTTTCACTGGAGATTATAGCTGAGGCAACTTGGACGTGAATCTTGTTATCAATCCTTGTTCCCATGATCTTTATGTCCTCGCCGATCTGTGGCCACTCCTTCTTGACTTTCTCGCTGTTCAGAAGTTGCTCGGACTCAAGAGTGATTAACTCGGTCGGTGACAGTGGGGCATAACCGACGCCAAAGCTTGTATCGTTAGCTCTTGGTACATCTCTCTCAAGGTCGAAGTTGCCGACCAGATCTGTACTTCCAGCTCTGATTTTGTAGTCGATGATCACATCAGAGTTCACATCGAGGTGAGGAAGGTCCTTGCTCAACCAGTCTCTAGTATGTTCGACAGCAAACTTGCCAACAGGAACGATTCGCTCGTAATCCTTGTCAACAACATCGACTGCTCGCCCACTCATCAGAATGTAAATGGGTTCGATAACATCCCCGCCGCCGAATTTAGCATTGGATTGCCCTCCAACAAGCAGGACTTTGTCCACATTATGATGTTGGACCTGGCCGAAAACTTCCATATAATACTCGCTTAACCTAACTGACAACTCCTCAGCAGCTTTGTCACATAGAGTATCAGGGTGACCTTTCCCTTTCCTCTCAACAATCTCTACTGGGAGCTTCTCAACAGGAGGTCCAGCTCCACGTGTGACTTTCAAATTCATTATAATCAACTCATCTTTTCCACGGCCGCGTTTCGAAGTCCATTTATAGCTTATGTTAAGTGACAAAAATATGACCTACAATCATCAAAGACAAATATTTTTATTCCTAATAGGAATATTCGACACATGATTCTCACATCTGACGATATCCGACGATTGCGATTAAGCAAGGGATTTACACAGGCTGAACTTGCTAATCAGGTGGGAGTTTCACAGTCGTATATAGCTAGACTTGAGAATGGCTCACTTGACCCCAAACTCTCTCTAGTAAGGAAAGTCGTAGAAGTCCTAACAAAAAGTAGCAGTAAGGTTTGCTCGGAAATCATGACGCTAGCGCCTGTCACTGTTGATGCACGTGATACCGTTTCACTCGCAGTGACTTTAATGCAGAAACATGGATATTCACAGCTGCCGGTGGTGCGAGGCACTCAGATTTTGGGAATTATCACTGAATGGGACGTCATTCGAAATCTCAAACACAATCTCCGGGAAATTTCTGTACAATCAGTTATGAGTCTCGGCGGTACGATCATAGTTGATGAGAATACATCTGTCGATGTCATAATTCCGCTTTTTGAGAGATATCAAGCTGTCCTGATAATGACCCAAGGACGACTTCAGGGAATCATCACTAGGAGTGACCTTTTGAAGCTGATATAGCAACTCTGAATCGCTCCGGAAAATGTTCTATTTTGAACATTTCTGGAAAATGTGCCCCCGCAGAATGTCTTATATGGCAGAAAATGAAGAAGCTGGTGGAATATAATGGCACACTACCTAGATACGCTTGACGACCTTCGCGAGGGGCTCGACACCTTTGTCGAGAAATGGGCAAATATCCAAAGGAAGTCGGTTAAAGCCATTCAGGCAGTGACAAACACTATCATGCAAATTGAGCATCTAGATGGTCCTCTAGGGAAACTTGATAGTTTTCAGAACATACGAGAGAATGCGAAAGGTATCCTCCTAGTCACCCTATACGACAAGCTTGTGCCAGCTCTTGAAACCTCCATCAGAGAGTTCACAAAACTGATGCACATGTTTGAGAATCTTCGTCACACATCCTCAAAGATTCAGACACTGACTGAGACCATGCGTGGGAATCTCCAAGACACACAAGAGCTTGAGGACCTAATAGGATTCCTTGATTTAATCATGATCAGTGTGCGTGACATATTGAATATGTATGAAGCAGAGTTTCTTGTCAAACTCACAATCTTCAGGGATTTTGAAGAAGGCGCAGTTGATATTGGTGTCGTCAGTAATTACCTCACGATTTGGGGTATTGAACCAAACATCGAACAGCATGCTAGAGACAAATTACTCAAGGATCTTGATGAGCACGTTGAACTACTGAGAGATGTTTTCGCTGGCAAGACAGGAATCAGGATTCCTGATGCCTACAAGAAGATTCAACTCTAAACCGAAAGAGATAACTCTCAACATTTGAGCTATTTTCTTATGAGTGGGAAGCAAGAATCATCTTGGATTGATTTGCTCGACGATGCAATAGGTATCATCGTCATAGTTGTAGCAATAATTGCAGTATTGGAACTTACAATTAGTTTTGCTTACGCATTTGAAGTACTTTCCCTAGGACTAATAACAATGGGTATAGCATGGATTCTCTGGAGTGTCTATATCCTTCGTGACAACAAATATGCCAGGCTGTTCATGTTTGTCACAGGATTAGTTGCCATTATCATATCACTCATCGACTTCATATTTCTCTCGCTTAATCCTGAGCTGCTAATACTCTATCCAGCAATAGCAATGCTAATGGTAGGAACTTCAAGATTGGTGTTGGGTCTACTAATCAGAAACGTACCAATTTGGATTCAAATGTTGCAAGTGCTTGTAGGCATCCTTACGGTCAACCTAGCGGCTTTTGTTTTCATATTTCCAAATGTTGGTGTTTCCGCGATGTTAATTCTCCTTGTCATCGCCCTTTTTGCCAATGGACTAGTGCGGCTAGTCATAGGACGAACCGAGCTAAAGGAAAAGTGCATGCAACCTACAAGCAACGACTGTGACTAGGTACTGGATCAAACTTCTATAACCTTTTAGCGAGGCATTTCCTGATTTCTTCAATGATAAAGACAATCGAGGACAAGCTTGTCACGAATATCCACTCCAATGGTGCAATATGGCTCAATTCAAATAAAGCGCTCAATGGAGGAACAAGGAACAACAACGCTACGAGTAATATATCAATCACATAAACCACCAACAGAACCTTGTTCTTCAGAATTCCCATTTCGAAAGCTGATTTGGTTGGAGATCTGCAGTTTTGCGCACTGAACCACTGAGTGATAATAAGAGTTGCAAACAGCATAGTCCTAAGCTTGATTCCTTGACCTATATATAGGAAATATACTACCATCACGATTGCAGCCATTGTTCCTCCATAGAACAGTGCTCTACTCAAAGTCTGTTTCGATAAAACTCGTTCTTTCATCGAGATTGGAGGTTGGTCAAGTAGCCCTTTCTCCTTTGGTTCCATTGAAACTGCTATGTCCAACAGTCCATCTGTTACTAGGTTTACCCAAAGAATCTGAAGCGGGAGCAACAGAATAGGATCAACGAAGAGCAATAGTGTAGCCAAAATAACAAAACTCTCTGCGAAGTTCGTCGAAGTGAGAAAAAGAACAACACGGCGAAATGTGTTCAGGATATGCCTTCCCTCATCAATACCATCAACAACAGACTCGAAGCGTTCATCTTGGAGTACAATATCTGAGGCTTCCTTGGCGATGTCCGTCCCGGTAATCCCCATTGCTATCCCAACATTCGCTTGTCGCAAAGCAGGACTGTCATTCACGCCGTCACCAGTCATGCTTACAATCTTAGCTTTCTTCTGAAGAGCCTTTACAACTCTAAGCTTATGGATGGGACTTGTTCTAGATAGAACAGTAGCATGGTTCTCAAGGGCATCTTCAAGTTCATTTTCATCCATGTTATCGATGACATCACCAGAGATTCCGATATCACCTTCCTCAGGTTTGAAGATACCCACTTCTTCACCTATTGCCTTTGCTGTTAATTCATTGTCTCCTGTGATCATTATGACCTCTATACCTGCTTTTTCACATTTTTTGATGTAATCCGCAACGCCTTCTCTAGGAGGATCATTAATACCACACAAACCAATGAATTCTAGATCATGAAGATCATCGGTCGTTACCTGCAGTTTATTTTTGGGTACATGTTTGATAGCACAACTTAGTACTCGAAGCCCCTGTGATGCGAATTCGGCAACCACTTCTTCTGTTCCTGATGCTTTCTGCAAAAATGCCTCAATTCTCTCTGGTGCCCCTTTTACGACAATTAGGTTTGAGTCTTTGTTTGTTTTGGTCGAACCAAGCTGGATTGAGCGACTCGGACTGTGCAACGTTGCCATATACTTCCTATCACTGGTAAAGGGAATCTCAGCTATTCTTGGCCATGACTCATTCAATACATATTTGTGGAGACCTGCTTTTTCTAATGCTACAATCAATGCAGCTTCAGTGGGCGACCCTCGAATTTTCCAGACTCTGCTTTTGCCTGTACATTTCGCTACAGCATCCTTTTCATCAAGACATTCCGTGTACAATTCTGAATCATTGCAGATTGACATATAGGTAAGAAGCATTTCTAAGTCAGGGAAATTTCTTAGTCTTTCGTGGCCAATTCTATTACTCACCTCAGAATCCTGGTCGAATATTTCGTGAGGTTCCTCTGAACGCAGGCATCCAACCGGACCGCATCCTTCTAGAAAGATTCCCCCGCTTTCAGCATCAAAACCAATGCCACTTAATTCATAGAAATGGTGCGGTGTAAAAATTCTTCTCACCATCATCTGATTTCGTGTGAGGGTCCCTGTCTTGTCTGAACAGATCACATCAACAAGACCAAGGGTTTCAACAACACTAAGGTTTCTCACAATCACATTTTTCCGAGAAAGTCTGTAAACGCCGACGGAAAGAACAATGGTGATTACTGCAATAAGTCCCTCGGGTATTGCAGATACTAATGCAGATAGTGAGAACAGAATCAGTTCATATGTTTCAATTCCCCTATAACTACCAAGAAGAAGTGTTAATATCAGAAAGATAAATGCAAGTGCTAGAAAGAATAGACTCAATCTCTTTAGTCGTAATTCAACTGATGTTGGTTCTTTCCTAACATCCTGTAATTCTTTGTTGATTTCACCCAGAACTGTACTATCTCCAGTTTTCTCAACAAGGACCCGTGCTCTACCTTGGGTGACAAACGATCCTGCAAAAACCTTGTTTGATTCCTCATAATAATGTGGTTCTTCTACAAGACATACTACATCTTTCTTTAATGGTACACTCTCACCAGTTAGAAGACTCTCATCAACGTGAAGATTTCTCTCAAAGATCACACGGGAATCAGCTGGCACCTTCTCTCCGGCTCTCAAAAGTAAAATGTCTCCGGGAACGATTTCGGATGATGATATTTCCAACTCCTCGCCTTCACGGATGACTGTTGATTTCTCCTCGATTAATTTCTTAACTGATTCAATTGTCTTTTCTGCCCTCCACTCCTGTGTGAATCCAATTATTGCATTGATGATGAGAATTACAGCAATAACTACCGTGTCTTCCACATGTCCTCCTACTAGTGAGATTACCGCGGCGAGTATTAAAACATAGACGAGTGGAGACTTGAACTGTCTAAGAAACATGATGAATGCGCTGTCGCCCGTTTCAACAGTCAGACTGTTATTCCCGTATTCCTCTAGTCGATTTCGAGCCTCTTCATTCGCTAGACCTTCAGCATCTGCTCCCAGAATTTGTAAGCAATCATCATAGTCAACGAAATCTGTTGTCAATCCAATTTCCTCTTCAGACATTATCTTTACTCAATGCAAATCACAAATTCACTGATTGAAAAAAGATTCTATAAATAGGGCACCTAATCTTCCTCAGATTCATCAGGTATAGATTTCTCTTGCCTTCGAATTCTGTTCCTAATTTCCTCTATTTCTGCTTCTAATTCGCTCTTCAGAGACTGGAATGTCCCCTCAGTAATTTTCTCTGATTCAAATTGGTTCTCGTAAAACTCAAGTTTTATCCTAAAGATTTCCTCGCGGATACCGAGTTCTTGTATCTGTGCTCTTCTTTCAGCTAGAACCCTCCTAAGATTATCTTCAAGTGTGTAGATTTCCTCTTCCAATTCGGATTTGAGACGAGAATACATTGCCGAATCGATCTTTCCCTCAGTATATTGGTCAACTAGATTGAGAAGAGCTTGTCTTGTTGCATTTCGATGAACAGTGATTTCTGTCGCAAGGTCATATTTCTCAGCCAAACCAAGGAGATTTGCTAAGTATGAAGTTGATAATCCTTGAACAACAAGGCTCACAAAAAGTACTATGAAAACAATTGCGTAAATCGTTGGTACAATCGTGGAAATGGTGCTAATATACGTGCCTTGAGCAATTGCATCTTCTATCGTTCGTGAATAATTGATGATTACCGTAACTGATATAGCTGCGAGTGCAGCACTTGCGACGCCTTTAATCCCCGCCCAGCTAAGGAAAAATCTCTCTTTGAATCCCATTCTCCTGTCCCCTGCTGTTACTAAAAAGACCGAAATGGGTCGCGCAACTAGAATGACTAAAACAGCAGTAAGAAGTCCAAGTACAAGAACACCCGGAAACTCAATCACGAAACCAATTGTTTCTGTAGGAATAATCCTACCATTGATCTCAACTTCTCCTGGAATGAGCGGAACACTCAACGAGTATCCTAAAAGAATGAAAACTGCTATTTCAAAGAAGAATGAAACGTTTTTCATGACGCCTCGCATTGATCTTTGAGGTAAAGGTTCAATTCCAATTCTTCGTGCATTTGCCATGAAAATACCTGTAAAGACTGCAGCAAGTGCACCTGGATGAATATAGAATATTGTGAACAGTTCACCTACCCCATATGCGAGAAATGGAGTAGTGGCTGTCAGAATTGAAACATTTGTATCATCTCCGGCTTTTGGTATTGCCCATCCGATTATCTGTGCAACAATGTAGCCAAGGACAACACCTAAACCCATACTTGCTAGAAATTCACCAACAATGAGGCCCCAATTTGATCCACCTGTTATGTTAGCTAGAGAAGCTATAACGATTGGTTCGAAGACCAGGATTACTAATATCACAGATGTCGCATCGTTGAAAACTGCTTCTCCTTCTAGAATTGAGAATATCTTTCTCTTGACTCTGATTCCTCCTGATTCCAATACAGAAAAGAGTGCGGCTGGATCTGTTGGAGCAAGTATGGCTCCAATAAGAAATGCGGCAATTCCCACTGGTATGCCAATCGCAGCGGTTGCTATCGCAATGGTGAATCCACCAATCAATGCGGTGGCTAATACTCCAATAGTCGCGAGTAGCATTACATTGACTATTGATAAACGCAATTCGCGGAGATTCAATGTCAGACCTGCATAGAAAAGGACTGCTGCTAGTGTTAATTGAGCAATGAAGTCGAAGCCTGCAATTTGTACCAGTGGCGTTTCAGGATTGAAATAGAGCAGGATGCGTCCAAGAGCAAGTCCTGTTACGACCAAAGGGATAGGATGAGGTACTCTATATCGTTCTGCTGCCTTTGCTATAGCCACTCCAAGGATTAGAACACCAGCTATCAAGACAAGAAGTGTTGTTGATAGCTCCTGTCCCTGCATCAATTAGAATCAAATCTCCGCGACGATTTCTGCACATTCTTTGATGTAGTCTGAGATATGCTCCAACTCTGCAACAATCTTCCTCATCATGTAGCACACAAAATCTGTGTCGCCACCTGTTGCCACAGAAATCTGACGACAAATGACAATGTTATCCTCATCAATCTCTCTTTCAA
>RDNZ01000003.1:65912-132653 GCA_011364905.1 Candidatus Thorarchaeota archaeon | reverse complement strand
ATGATATTCTTCGCGAAACTATATCGGATGACGCAAAGCGAGGCAAAAGATCGGGCCGATGACCTTCTGGGAAGGATGGGTCTCTCGGACAAGGCGGACGAAAAAGCGGAGAACCTGTCTCATGGAATGCGCATGAAGATTGTGTTCGCTAGATCGCTCTTACACGACCCCCCAATTTTGCTTCTCGACGAGCCCACTCAAGGCCTCGATCCCACTTTCGCAACAGACTTGCGAACATACATCAGAGATGAACTTCGAGACCGGACGATTCTGCTGACAACACACTATATGCACGAGGCAGACCTTCTCTGTGACAAGATTGCTCTGATAAATGAAGGCGAGCTAAAGAGTCTAGGAACTCCGAAAGAGCTCAAGGAAGAAGTAAGGAATTATGACAGCCTTCACATGAAGCTCAAAGGAACACCAGACCTTGAGAGGATAAAAGCAATTGAAATGGTCATGTCCGCTTCAGTGACAGAGAGGAATGGTCACTCTGACCTTGTGGTGACTGCTGAGGATGGGTACGAACTTGCATATCGACTGCTAAACATGATGCATCAGACACCTAGCGTAAAAGTGGAACACTTCGAGATTAAGGAACCTACTCTAGATGATGTCTTTCTAAAACTCACGGGCAGGAGGATTGAAGATTGACCGCAACAGAAGTTGAGCAAGAAGAGCTTGGCACAACTAAGAGTGTCTACCTCATGACCTTCAAACCCAGACTGCTGGATTGGCAAGCAACAGGGGTCTTTGCTCTTAAGAACTTGCGAATCGCAATCAGGTATCCAGCGAACTTCCTAATCTGGGGAATCCTGCCTCTTCTCTGGTATGCACCATACATACTGATGATGATAGCAATCGCAGGTCCAGGGACCAGCCAGCATTTCACAGAGCTCTCTGGATTTCAGGACTTCGTCACATTCTCAATCATCGCAGTGTTTGTCTATCAGTATGTGGACAAGAGCGTCTGGTCAGTGGGGAACAACTTCCGCTGGGAGCAGTTCTCAGGCACACTGGAACCACTTTTTGTGACACCAGTCCCTAGGATCAGCATTCTGGTGGGAGCAGCATTCTCGGATACCCTTCAGTGCACATTCTCAGCATGCGTCTTACTAGTCATATCGTCTGCGCTCTTTGGCGTGACCTACGCGATTACAATGGTAGCTCCAATTGTCATCATGCTGACAATGATGGTCTTTGCGTTGTATGGGTTCAGCTTTCTCATTGCGGGATTAATACTGGTCTTCAAGGATCCCAGTGTGCTGACAGAGTTGATCTCGAATATCACATATGTCCTATCTCCAATCACATACCCGTTACAGGCATTACCAAGCGCGGCCAGATTTGCAGCCATCTTGGTCCCGTCCACGATTGCAATTGTGACGATAAGAGAGTTAGCAATAACTGGTCTCTTTGCCCCAGCATCATTCATCCAAGCATCAGTCTTGATGCTAGGTTTAATCATAGGATTCTGGACAGTAGGCATACTTGCCTTTAGATGGGGCGAAAACTGGACGAAGGAAAGAGGGAGTATGGGAGGCTTTTAGATGGCATACGATGAGAGCGAGTCATTCCGAAGGATGTGGACTAGAAAGGGCATTAGGTCGGAGATTAGAGCAGCATGGGCTATCTCCATCAATATCTGGAAAGTTGAGCTAAGCTATCCCCTCAGCGTTCTTTGGTTTGTGGTAATGCCTTTCCTTTGGTTCATTCCTATGCTCATTACTGGGTCGGCCGTAGCAGGAGGGTCACAGTCGGTTGTCTTGAATGATCTCGCAGGCACCTTGGATTGGGTCACATACATCGCAATTGGAACATCCATCATTGGACTCACTATCAGTCTCATGTGGGGAACTGGTTTCTCCCTGAGAAGAGAGCAAAACTCGGGAACACTTGAAACTCTCATGACGACACCAATGGGGAAACCTACGCTAGTCTGGGGATCGATGCTCCATAACTTGCAGCATGGTGGATTGGGAGTAATCTTGCAGCTTGCCGCAGCCACGATGTTCTTCGGTGTGACATTGAATGTTTGGGGAATACTCCCAGCACTCGGTATTATTGCACTTACCATTATCGGATTGCAGGGATTGGCCTTTGCAATCACTTGCATTGTTCTGCTGGCGAAGCAGGGGTGGATGATTGTTGAGTTCATAACAAGTGGCCTACTTCTTGTAGCTCCAATGGCATATCCTATTGCCGTTCTACCGCCAATTCTTCAGTACGTTTCCCAAGCATCCCCATTGACTTGGAGTACGGAAGCGTTCAGAGGATTTCTTATGAATGGATTGGCGTATCAAGGAGTGGTACAAGCTGTCATAGCATTGGTGATTTTGGATATCATCTTTTTTGCATTTGGTGCACTTATGTTCAAATATACTGAGAGGTTTGTTCGGAGAAAAGGAGCTCTTGAGCAATTCTGATAGGTGGTATGCAATCAAACTAGTAGCAATCTAGTTTCCTGAATAAGTAATTCAGTATGTTTAAGGTAATCTGGATGCAGAGCTCTTTTACGCGTTCATAGATTTTCCCTGTACTGATGGTATTTCAGTCATATTCACAAGTCTATATTTAGAAAAACACGATTTCATACCTCTAACCAATGCACTTCCACAAACGCAAACTCAAACCTTATCTTCGTAGACTCAAAGTCGGGGATGAAGGAATCGATGGGATATGGAGGAGCTGCTTGAATGTTCTTTCTCCTAGCTCAAATGGAGTATACTATTACACAGTGGGCTGCAGCGATTAGTATCGTCCTTTTTCTTTTTGGAGTGATTCTGTGGGTAATTCAAGCTTCACGAGATTCCGAAACAACGGAATCGATTAAAGAGAGAAAACCAATAAGCCAGCCAGCGATTCAAAAAGAGCGAGAAGTCAAACAAAAAAAGACTAATCAAGATAAAGAAAACATTCGTGTTCTAAGAGGAGGGACGTTTGTAGGCAATCGATTCAGATTCAAAGTCAAGGTTGTTAATGAATCACAATACACGATTACCGATGTGAGAGTCTACCTAGTGTCGTACCCAAGAGATGCTTTGAATTTTGATGCAGATGATGATGATGTATACTTTGCAAAGATTGAACCAGGTGGTTTTAGGAGTCCCACTTTTGACTTCATTCCAACTCTCGATTGCGTGAAAGGAGATATTATTGCGGGCGTCACGTATGTTGATACAAGAGGGGAGGCGCACACGCAAACAACACAACCGCTTGTAATCAGAGCTGTATGTGACCTTCTGATTCCTGAAGAAATCTCTCCTGAAGAATTTGGACTGAAAGTCCGAAATCTACGCTCCGGGGAACTAACAGTTGAGGTCGATGAATGGACACCTGAAGAGATGTTTGAAAAATCTCAGTATGTGCTTAAAGATGCGAATTTTCATGATGTATCATCAAAGACTAGTCAGAGCGATAATACTGTGATGGCTTATGTTGAGGGATGGGCAAGGGGAAAGTACACTGATAAAGGGGTTGGTGTGCGATTACATATATCAGGTCAAGCAGGAAAGAAGGGGGCAAGTTGTACCATTCGTGTTTCTGGAGAGGATTCAGCGCTAGTTCTTCCGGCTATCGAGGATTTGAGAAACAGATTATGCACATGGCTTTGTCCAGTGTGTAAAAGTACTCTTTCTGTCGTTAATGTTAAAGAGATCAAGAAAGGAATTGCCATTGAATGCCCATATTGCGGAGCAACAATAGGGAAATAATTGAAACCTGTTCAAGTATACGGAACCGTTTTTCAAAAAGTAGGAAAAGCGTGAGCCGTTCCTGTTCTCAGCAATTAGATGCAAACGAGATCATCAAATCCTACTATGAAGCTTGGATTACACTTGACTCCATCCAGGAATTTCATTTCGCAAATAGAAAAAATGGAGAAGATATACAAAATGATTATTAGCCGACTGTATTGGTTCGAGCCTAGTTTAGGCGGCTGATTTGGCTCAAAGCCCCTATTGGAAATGATTTAATGATTACTCCACATGGTGGCAAACTGATATCGCTGATTATTCCTGTTGATAAAAAAGAGAAAATGATTTCTGAGTTCTCCGATTTGGATACTATTTCAGTAAGTCATGAAACTGCTCAGGAAATTGACAACATCTCCAAAGGTGTATTCAGCCCTCTTCAAGGCTTTCTTTCAAGAAATGACTTCGAACAGGTCCTAGAAAAAGGACGGTTGGCTGATGATACTCCATGGACAATTCCCATCGTTTTCGATATCGATAAGACAGAACTCAACGGAAGAGGCGCTGGAGACGACATAGGGATACTCCTTAATGGAACACCCATAGCAGTCATGAATATAGAGGATTTATACTCTTTTGACAAAGGTGCTTTAGCAACTGCCGTTTATGGGACAAGAGATGCAAACCACCCTGCAGTAGAAAAGATCAATGGGATGAAGGATTCGCTCATTGGAGGAAACTTGACATTTCTAAATGAGATAGGAAATCCCTATCCAGAATATACTAAAACTCCGGCTGAAACTAGAGAATTGTTTCAAAAGAAGGGCTGGAAAACAATAGTGGCTTTTCAAACCAGAAATCCTCCTCATCTTGGTCATGAATATGTTCAGAAGACGGCACTATCGATTGTAGATGGCTTATTCATCAATCCATTGATTGGCAAGAAGAAAAGCGGTGACTTCTGTGATGAAGTGATACTTGAGTCATATAAGGCACTAATGGAGAATTACTATCCAAAAGAATCTGCAACAATGTCCGTGCTTCACACCGAGATGAGATATGGAGGACCAAAAGAGGCTATTCATCACGCAATCATGCGTAAGAACTTCGGCTGCACGCATTTCATAGTAGGCCGGGACCATGCTGGAGTGGGCGATTACTATGGTCCATTCGATGCTCATGCCATTTTTGATGAATATCCCGACCTCGGAATTACCCCCATAAAGTTCAGGTCGTTTTTCTACTGTAAGAAGTGTGCGAGCATTGCAAACGACAAGGTATGCCCACATGGAGGAAACGACATTGTCAACTTCGCCGGGAAGAAGATTCGGGAGATCCTATCAAAAGGGCAACCTCCTCCTCTTGATATGATGAGACAGGAGGTTGCTGATACCATTCTGGGATTCAAAAATCCCTTCAAAGACTAGCATTAAACAGGAATGATTTCTATGGAACAAGGATTCTGTATATGGCTAACAGGTTTGTCTGGAAGCGGAAAGACCACAATTTCGCAGGAACTTGCAAGACGACTAAGAAAATCACGATTCATCGAAATAATGGATGGTGATGAGATTAGGAAAGGTCTGAGTAGCGACCTAGGCTTTTCGAAAGATGACCGCAACGAGCACAATAAGAGAGTGATTTTTTGCTCCAAGTTGTTAGCTAGGAATGGAGTCATCGTAGTTGTAGCGCTCATATCACCATATCGAGAAACAAGAGCATATGCCAAGGAACAGATTCAGAATACCTTCGAGGTGTTCGTAAAAGCGCCATTAGATGTCTGTATTCAAAGAGACCCTAAGGGATTATACAAGAAGGCACTCGCAGGAGAAATCAAGCAGTTTACCGGAATTGATGATCCTTATGAAGAACCGCTAGAAGCAGATGTGGTGGTTGAAACTGACAAAGAAGCCGTCAAAGAATCAGTAGACAAAATCCTTGCTGTTGTTCGCGAGAGGGGTTTGCTGTCAATCGATGTACTAGTATAACTGACTTGCCGGTGGTCGAGCAAAAGATGAAGTTCAAGAGAAAAGAAAGCGGCAAACCGCAGTTTGATTTTCCTGCGCCCATGTACTTTATTGCGAAGATGGTAAAAACAGTCCCCTTTCTTGGAGAAACACTTCATTCTCTCGAGTTGAGTAGGATTGGAAAAGGAATCCAAACAATTAAAGTTGACAGACCCATTTATGTCACCGGCTTGGCAAGAGCTGGGACAACTATCACACTTGAGATGCTCAGTCAACATCCTGATGTTGGTACTCATCGTTATCTTCACATGGTCCTGCCCTATGCACCACAATTGGTTCAATGGATTGCAGATAAGACTCCACTAATGCTATCACCCACAGAACGCATTCATAAAGATGGCATCATGGTGAACAGGAATAGTCCAGAAGCCGTTGAAGAAATTTTTTGGCAAAGATACTTCCAAAACACATTGGATGAGTCAAAGACAAACATCATGAGAGCAGATTCAAGCAATCCGGAGTTTGAAACCTTCTATAGGGACCATATCAAGAAACTGCTTCTCGACCAGAAACGAACACGATACGCAGCTAAAAACAACTACAATGTTTCAAGACTGGAATATCTCCAAAGAATTATGCCGAACGTGAAATTCCTCATTATTATCAGAAATCCATTCGATCACATAGCGTCGCTTGCCAAACAGGACATCATTCTGAGCGAAATTGAAAGACAGGACCCACGCCTTCTCGATTGGACAAAGATCATAGGACACAGGGAATTTGGCACAGCTAAAATCTGCATCAACTTTGACAATAGTGATCTGGTGAAGGAAATAAGAAACGACTGGAAAGACAAGATGACCTATGTTGCGGGCTGGGCAAAGTACTGGGCCTCTGCCTATTCGTATGTTCACGAAACTCTGAAAAACAACTCAAAACTAGATGAAGCAGTCCTCGTTGTCAAATATGAAACACTATGTGAGAAACCTGACCAAACAATTGACAGGATATTAGAGCATACCGAGCTCGATTCGAGTAAATTCAAGGAAGTAAAACAGAGATATGTTAAATCCCTTCATCCTCCGACCTATTACTC
This sequence comes from Candidatus Thorarchaeota archaeon, assembly GCA_011364905.1. GTDB lineage: Archaea > Asgardarchaeota > Thorarchaeia > Thorarchaeales > Thorarchaeaceae > SMTZ1-45. The sequence continues at coordinate 125,898 of RDNZ01000003.1, read as the reverse complement.
TGTAAAGTATACAGAGGAGGAAACAGAAAGCATCAAAGCAATAGCTGGACCTGTTGCAAAGTTCTTTGGCTATGATTTGGCTAATTGAATGACTTAGAGTTTTGAAGTATACGATGCGCTTCCTTCAGACACTCATATAGAACATAATATCCATTCTTTGTTGTTTCTCGATATTCATCGAGTCCCTGAAAGTTCGAAAGATAGAGTTTCCAACCCGCTGAATAGAATCCATGATAGTACTTCGCAATAGCATCATAGCCCGCTTCTAGTAGAGCCTTGTGAATTTTTGTACGATTCCAAGACCATACATCTATGGGATCGTCAATACTCTGCGTAAGGATTCTTACAGGAAATGGAGAAACACGCCAGGTCATTTGCCGGATGATGGCCCAAAAGTCAAGACCCGTTCTGTCTAGAGTACGGCGCGGCAAGTCATTGACATATTCCTCCTCTATAAGCACCTTTTCCAAGTCTCCAGAACGAATGGTGTCAGGAGATGGCATTTCGTCAAGATTAGGCTCACCATAGAGAGTCCTAATATCCTGAGGTCGTGAGGGGGTGTATTTTTCGGATTGTTTCAGAAATCGAGTTTCAATTACCTGCATCCTTGGGACATGAAGATGATTAGGTCGGCGATGTAAGAACTCTTTTTCACATTGTTCAGAAAGGTCCATTGCTTCATCAAAATCTCTAGACGACCCAATGAACAAAGGTTGATCATCATGTAGGCAAATATGGATATCAACATCGCTTATTACGGGCACATAATCAATGTGCGAGTCCCAGGTCTTGAAAGCAGATCCTTTGGTATAAACACATTCAAGACGCTGTCCAAAGAACTGAGGAAGAATATCAGCCCAGACTTCCGTTGCGCATTCGGTGTCAGCTCTTGCTTTTTGCATCAGTTCTGAATAGTCAGGCATGAATACACCCTACAGGCCTCTTCTGAAATCTTTATTGGCCAATCTCCGCCACACCGGAAAGACAATAAAGAGGACGGCGTTGATGAATGGAAATCGAACGCATAAACTTCGGATGATGAAGCATAGATGACCATTCATTCTGATGCAGACATTGCAACCTCAGAAACCAGAATGCCTGGACCTTATAAGATAGTAGCAGCGACAAGTTTTGGTGTCTTTCTCAGTGCACTTGATGCATCCATTGTCAACGTTTCATTGGTTACCATGAAAGACAGTCTTGGGGTGAATATGGATGCAATCCAGTGGGTGGTTGTTGCTTACCTGTTGATTGTGACCTCGGCAATGCCTCTCATGGGAAAAGTTGGAGATAGACTTGGCAAAACTAGAGTCTTTCAGTTTGGTATGCTTGTCTTCATAAGTGGTTCATTCTTGTGTGCGATTTCTATCGGACTTGAGATGCTCGTTGCAGCACGGATTTTTCAAGCACTAGGCGCCAGCATGATCTCAGCAAACGGATTGGCATTAGTGACATATTTCACAACACCTCAGAATCGAGGAAGAGCAATTGGTATGAATTCAATAGTGCTTGCCGCTGCGCTGGGAAGTGGTCCTGTACTGGGCGGGTTTCTAAGTCAGTATTTTGGATGGCCAAGTATCTTTCTGGTCAACTTGCCAATTGGGGTTATTGGCCTCCTAGTTGTACAAGTGATAGTACCGGAAACAGAAACAGTGAAAGAGGTCAAATTTGATACTCCTGGAGCAGTATTATTCTTCGCTTTTCTATTCATTATGATCTACTTCTTCACTGTTATAGGATTCATTCCGTTTGGCATTAGTCTACTTATTGTTGAATGCTTCTTTATCGCATTCCTAGCTTTTCTTCTTCGAGAAAGTTCTTTCCCCTCACCAATTATTGCAGTGGGTGTACTTGCTGATAGACGAATTTCCACTAGTATCTTCTCAGCGCTTTTCGCTTACATGGCTATGATACCCATTTCATACTTGCTGCCCTTCTATCTTCAGGAAGCATTAGGTTTCACTCAGTCAATGACAGGCATTTTTCTCATGGTTCAACCGATTGTGATTTCTGTCACAGGACCTGTTGCAGGCTTTGTTTCAGAGCGATGGCATGCAAAGTATCAGACCGTTGTGGGTCTTATTGTTCAGTTGGGAGGGCTCATATTTATTGCACTCGCAATCCCCAATGTGTTATTCATGGCCATTGGCATCGCAATTATGGGAACCGGACTATCGTTCTTCAGTGTCGCAAATGGAAACTTCATAATGACGGCGGCACCGAAAAAATACATGGGAGTTGTAAGTGCACTCATCAATATAGCAAGAACATCTGGGTTCTCGATTGCGACTGCAATGGTTACAACTATTTTTGAGTTATTCTTCCTACTTACGAACCCAGGGGGAGCGACGTCGGGACCAGCGTTTACAGCTGGTTATGGCAATGCCGTAGTGTTGACGATATGGATATTCACAATACTTGTACTCTTGGCGGCTATCATCTCATCTCTAAGAGGCTCAAATCCATGTGAGGATGAAAGGAGAAATGATGAAGTGTTTGTTGCAGCTACAAACCAAATTCCTCAGCGATGAACAGTACTCGTCTTCGGAAATCAGGATGACTAAGCATCATTAGGTTTACTCCAACCTCGCTATCAAAGAGCATTTTGTTTGGATTCTCACGCAGAATCTTGAGAAGATCAACAAGTTCATCATGAGACAAACGCCGGTCTTCGTTATAGTCGACTTTTCTCCAATCAACAACCTTCGCTTCTTTGGTGGATTTGGAATCTTGTTTAGCCTCATCACGTTTTTTCAACAAACCTGGAACGGCTGGGTCAACAATGGTCTCAACTTGTTCGTCAGTCAGTTGAATTCCATAAACATCGCGCATGTGTTTCAATCGCGTTGCAAGGAAAAGACCAGGTGCCACTTGTCGGGCATTCATCTCATCGATACCATCCAGTGGATAATGAGTAATAATTCGCATCAGCTCTGCATTTGAGATTGGTCCTACACGCTCAGGATTCAAGGACTCAAGCCAACGAATCTCTCCAATTAGTACAGTAATGGCTTCGACACGTTGACCTAATCGGATGAGCGCATTTATTGTGGCTTCGTGTCCCAACACGGAAGCTGCATGATAATCGCTCATCAACTCTGAATATCGGGAAGCTTGCTGCATGAACAATCTTGAAACTGCAGAGAGTACTCTGGAAACTAGGAAGAATCCTGCTAATACAGCAAGACGGATTCCCGCCAATGTGAGATTGGCGTCGAGGAAAGCGGCGCTGGCAACTCCTACTGCCAATAGGATGTAAATGTAGAGGTAGATTAGATCGATAAAGAATGAAGGCATCCTTGTGAATATCTGGACGACTGAGTCACGATTTACGATATGCCCTAGTTCATGAGTGATGATGGCCTTGACTTCTTCTTCATTCAATACATCAAGCGTATTGCTATGAACAACAACAATAGAACCAAGGAAAGGAAGACTAAAGGTAAATGCATTGGGAAGCGGGGAGTTCATGAGGTAAATCCGGTCTACCTTGACGTTGCTCTTCTTTGCCAAGTCCTGTATCCATGTCACAATCTTTTCTCTGGAGTACCTACTTCTCCATTCCGTATTCTCATCGTAGTCTGGGTACAATTTGACCAAGTCTTTCTGCCTGAGCATCTGTGTGGCTGTGAGGTAAAGCAGCGCAATTTGCATCAAGCTTATTCCAACGAAAAGAGAAACAGAAATAATGGGATTAGAATGTGAGAGATCAAATCCCAACACAAAGACTGGATGACCTACATAAAGCACCGACACAATAAGAATCTGGACAACATCCATGATTAGAAATGCGTAGATAGCCATCCATTTCTTTCGATTTATTTCCTCAATCATAAACCGAGCCTCATCGTGGGTTAATTAGTAAGCTGTTTTGAACTATACGGTAGGACATCACATTTCATACTCTTTATCACTAGGTGAGTAGGACTACGCTTTGGTGCCGAGCTTGAATGACGGAAAAGATCTATCTGATTACTGCGTTGAATTCGGGCGCAAACTAGGAAGTAGCTATGTCGAGGCCAGGTATGTCAAGGATACTACGAAGGGGCTCGCCTTCAGGAATGGCGAACCTTTCTCAGGGGGATTTTCTCCATCAACTGGGATAGGTGTTCGTGTTCTCGTTGATGGAAACATGGGTTTTGCATCTTTTGACAGATTGGAGAAAGGTCTCGCAGAGGAAGCAATCACCATTGCATACAAAATGGCGAAAAACGCCAAGAGAAAAGACCCGATTGATCTTGGTCAACCAGTTTCCAACAAGAAAAAGTGGGAAATGCCGGTAAGAGAAAAACTCACAGATATCGACATGGATACGATGATGAGTTTCTCAACTGATGTCAATAAACAGATGGAAGGCTTGGATGCTTTTAATTTTCTAGTTCGGTCCAAGATGGTTGACAAGTATCTCGTCACAAGTGAAGGTACTCAAATCGAATGTGAACTTTCGTACCTTCTAATGTTCTGTTATATGACTGCGAAAGGAGATCGAGGATCAGAACAGCGAAACATTGACTTTTCGTTAGCAGGAGGTTGGGAGAGGATTGCAGACACGAAACTTGTGGAAAGAGTGGGCGATGAAACTCAAAGGTTGAAGATGGTTGCGTCATCGGCGATCAAAGTGGATGATTTACTCGGTCAGCCAGTCGACATGGTAGTAGGATCAGAGGTCGCAGGTATCATAGCACATGAAAATGTTGGGCATCCCAGTGAAGGAGACCGAATCATGGGAAGAGAAGGTGCGCAAGCAGGAGAGAGTTTTTGGAGAGACCTCAAGATAGGTGAGTCTCGTGTGGGTTCTGATGCTGTGAATGTGAGTGAAGACCCAACAATACCCAACTCGTCAGGATTTTATCTCTATGACGATGAGGGGATCAAGGCAAGAAAGCGTGAGCTGATCAAGAACGGGATTTTGAACGAACCACTTTTGAATCGTGAATTCGGGACTAGATTTGGCATTGGCTCTAATGCGGCTGCTCGGTCAAGTGCATATAATAGGGAACCACTCATCCGAATGGCTAATACTTTCTTCGAACCCGGCGATTATGAATTCAATGAGTTGATTGAGGACATCAAACTGGGAGTCTATATGAGGGGATTCAAAGAATGGAATATTGATGACCGTCGTTATCAATCAAAATACACTGGGTCTGAAGCCTATCTGATTAAGAATGGCGAGATCACTGATACAATGGTCAAGAGACCCATAATGGAAACTACGAGTGTTGGGCTTTTGTCGTCACTCGATGCAGTTACAAAAGACCTCAACCTCAACTTCGCAGGTACGTGTGGGAAAAGTGATCCAATGCAAGGAGTACCTGTGTATGCGGGAGGAGGAGAACTTCGATTTAGGCAGATTCGATTGGGAGGTGTGGGATAATGGTTAGCGAAACTCCAGCAGCATTGGTTGATTATGCGATAGAATATGGGAAGGATAAGACAGACGCAATCATTGCGAGAGCAACCTTGTCTAGTGGCTCTCAGGTTCGATTCTCTCAGAATGCAATTGATATCAGTAAAAGATGGGAAGATCTGAAGCTAGAGTTATTTGTTGTAGTAAAAGGAACCAAGGCAGGCGCAACCGAACGACCAGTTTCCACAAAAAGTGATGTGAAGCAAGCAGTAGATGACATAGTAGAATTCGGAGCTATCTTGCCAGATTCTCCATTCTATGCTGGCATAGAAGACAAAGTACAGCCTTTCCCAAACCTGAAAGGGCAGTATGATGAAAACTTCGACGCCTTTGTTGAGGACGCTCCAGGCATCATTAACTCAGTAGTAGACAGTGCAGTCGAAGAAGGTGCAAAACGCGTTGCAGGAGCAATCAAATTCTACAAGAGAAGTTTTTCCTTTAAATCAAGCCAGGGACCTGAAGGATCAGATCAAAAGACATTCTTTGATCTTAATGTGAGAGCTTTTCAAGATGAGCTTGATTATTCCGGACAAGGTTTGATCTGCGGAGTAAAACCATCAGAATCTGAAAAAGCGCTACTCGAAGCAGGTGCTAAAGCCGGGCGACTTTCGAAACAATCTATTGGAGCAAAACAAGGTGCACCTGGGACCTACGATTTAATTCTAGCGCCGACTGTCGCTGCCAGTGTGATTGGAGAAATTCCAGAACTTGCGCATCCTATCCTAGTCATGATGGGACTCTCACCACTTGGTGACAGAATCGGGGAACAAATTGCACCAGAATTTGTTACAGCGTCAGATGACCCACTATATGCAGGAGGTCTTGCCAGTAGAGTCTTTGATTGGGAGGGTACTCCCTGCAGGACAACCAAAATAATCGATTCGGGTGTGCTCAAGTCATTCCTCCACAACACATCAACGGCGAAGATGTTTGACACTGAGACGACTGGAAGTTCAGACCTTGTTAGCTTCGGAATGAAGGTCCTGCTCCCTAATACATCTAACATCGTATTCAACAATGGCGATTTTGGCATCGAGGAGATCATGGATGTTTCCAGACCAACGATCTATGTGACATGCAACTGGTACAAAAGATACCAAAATAACCTGACAGGAGATTTTTCAACAATCCCCAGAGATGCTATGTTTTTGATTGAGAGAGGTGAAATGAAACCTATCAAGAATTTGCGTATTAGCGACAACACAATGCGAATGCTATCGTCTATTGATGCCTTAGGGAATGATCGAGTGCAGGTGTATTGGTGGGAAGTGACTACGCCAACTGTCATCCCAACAATGAGAATTCGTGATTGTAGAATGACTGCGGCGACGCAATAGAAGAGCGGGTATGAATTAACGGGAATGCTGCAGTCGTCTTGATTCAGCGGCTGCATGATGAAACAGTTCGCTGACATTCTTGCCTGTCTTTGCTGAGGTTTCAAAGAACGTGAGTGTTAGAAGGTCTGCTAATAACTGACCATCCTGCGCGCTTACTTGAGCTTGATCTCCCATGTCAGACTTGTTGGCAACAAGAGAGCCGCCAAGAAACTTTTCACGTTGGATGCAGATTTTGTCTGTAAGGGCTTGATACAAATTGGGGATTCTGTCAAACGTGGAGCGACTCGTTACATCATAGACCATAATCAGGTGATGAGCTCCTTGGTAAAACTGATGTCGAATCCCCGCAAAGCTCTCCTGTCCTCCGACATCAACAATCGTAAGAACAACTCTGCCTTCAGGAAACTCAAAGGTGGCAGCACTCAGTTCAGCCGCTATGGTGGCGGTGTGAGCCTCCTTGAACTCGTCGTTTTGATATCGTTTCACCAAACTGGATTTTCCCACGTTTGGAGCGCCAACGATTATTGCTTTATAGAGTTCTACAGACACATTGCTCACCGGTCCCAAGATGAACAGCTTTTGATTCTCCTAGGTTCTTATCAGGATTACGTATTTGAAATAGATGGATGTATCGAAGACTTTTAGAAGGACATCAGAAGCATAATTCATTATGGTTAACCTCAACGAAATCAGGTCTCGAACTACGAATGTACATGACTACATAGAGAGTCTTAGGGACAAAGACAAGGAGAAATTCCTTGAGGTATATAGAACATACAAACTCGACCCTGAAGTGCTTGATGAGCTCAGAGAAGTCCTCAAAGGTCTTACAGTCGTGGTCTTCAGTGCGGCTTGGTGCGGAGACTGCAAAAGAGCCATGCCAGTAATGCTTCAGATAGAAGAGCAACTTGGACTCGAGGTCCTAGTGTTTAGCAAAATCAAAACCAAGCCTCTTGACCCGGATCACCAATGGGCAGTTCCACCATCACCACCTGAAATCGAAGAATGGGGTGTTACAGCAATTCCTTGGTTCAACTTTTATGACGCCAACGGTAATCTTGTAGGGACAGTTATCGAAAAACCTACAGTCAAGGACACTCTTGAGGCAGAGATTCTACATGTGCTCAAGAATAAATAGTGAAATGATATTCCAATATTAGCCATTTAGGAGGAAAGAAACATGGAGATTCCGTTCCTTACAAACTTCATAGAGGGTTTGAAACTGTTTTTCTCGTCAAAGAGACTGAAATGGTTCACTCTCGTCTTCATAATTGGAGCCTTTCTAATTACAATCTATGAACGCATAACAGTCGCATTCCCTGCACTTCAACTGCTCACTTTGTTTGCTGGAGGGATTTTTCCTACATTCTTCATGGTTGCTGCCTTTCTGTCGTTGTTGGGCTTGACAAGACTTGTTGCTGACGAAGAGTCATACCGCCGATCACTCATTTCAACACTGACATGGTTGGTCATTAGCATCGTCATTCTGATACTCCTGTTACTAGTGAGGACTTTCTTCAATGTTCTATTCATTGGTATAGGCTTTCTGGGATGGATTGGATTTCAGTCTTATTTTGCGGCGAGAAACTCTCTCGGATATGCTGAAGGTGTAAAGATAGAACAAAAGTCGAAGTTGGCCGGAGTGCTGTACGGAGTCATCTATGTCGCAAACTATGTCGTAATCGTTGGTGCATTTCTTGTATCCACAGTTCTTTTTGGTCCTGCACTGTTATGGATCATTGTTGCTTTTCTCGGTACTCTATTAGCGGCAGGTTTCAACTTTTTCAACGGCTTGATACTTGCTAAGGAGAGAGACAAATCAACCGGACCGAATATCGCCTTTCTTGGATTCTTCGTGTCTTTCTACTCTGCTTATTTCATCTATAATGTCCTAAAGGGCTTTGATCCATCCCTCGACTTAGTGAGTATAGCGATTTCAGTGCTTTTTATACTCTATACAATGAGTGGCATAGGAAGTACTCTATCAAGCCGTGCAGAGTTAGATACTCGATGGAAACTGAGCAAGGAACTGGCAGCTACAACTACATTCTTCCTTGCCTCAGGCTACATGTTCGTTGATGCAATGTTTAGCGTGATTTTAAGCAGCTTCGGAGATCCCGCCTTGGCAGGAGCCGCTGGTGATGCTATCAAGCTCTTCATCTTTCCATTCGTTGCATTGTTTATGGAATTAAACTTTATCAGAAAGTCAAGAAAGGTTTCGAAGGAACCTGAGGTTCCCGAAGAACAGCCTGTGGAATCTGAGGAAGAACCAGCTGTTGAAGAAGAGCCTGAAGAGGTCAGTGAACCTGTAGAGGATGAAGAAGCGTCAGGGGTACCTGAAGACGAAGTTGAAGAGGAAACGACGGAGGACTCCGAACTCCCTGATGAGGAATCTGAAGAAGAGGAATGAGCCAGTTTCAAACAATTCTGACTCATTGCCACCAATCCCAAGCCTTTTATCCAATTCAGCTTAGACCATCGCGCGGATAATTTATCCGCTTAAGATAGGAAAAAACCGGAGACACTAACATGGCTAAATACGAGTGCCAGGTATGCGGCTGGGTTTATGATGAAGACGAAGGCGATCCTGACAGCGGTATCCCCGCTGGAACCAAGTTCGCCGATTTGCCTGATGACTGGGTATGTCCTATGTGTGGAGCGGCAAAAGAAGACTTCGAGTTAATTACTTAAAGAATGTATCAGTAATTAGCTAAAAAAACAGGATGAGGGTCTTGCCAAAGATGCCTCATCTGCATCTCTTTATCGACGGAGTTGACCAGTGACCTCGCATCATTTCTGCCCTGGTTATGACAACCCTGATTGAATAGATACGGTTTCTCGCACAATTGATAAGAATACATGCATATACTATGATTAGGAGATAGTATGGGAGATTTCTTACTCGTTCATGATGAGTCTGGCAAGAAGTATTTCAGAAGAATAATCTACGTGAATATACTCTTTTATGCTGTAATGGGAGCTTTGTTCATATTATACATAATTGACTTACTGATCCTTATACTGGGAGCCATCGTTGCAGCGTTCGCTTCATTTGCGTATGCGATTTATTTCATTATAAAGAATCCACCAGAAGAGGTAGACAAAAACTAGACCCGCTAATTGTCAGCAGAGCAGCTGTGACACTGCTAGGAATAAGATGGGTTACATAGAAGGATTCTTAGTCATAGAATCACTATGGATATTGAGGATAAAAGAATGAAAATAGTCGGATATTTCGAAGGAACGGATTCCAATTTGCTTACGAAAATTGTTGCAAGTGGATTCTGTACCATACCCTTGGCAAATGAGTGGGATGGACATGGAAAGAATGCATCTCACCTCGAACCAGATGATATCGACCTAATTATAGCCTACCTTCACAAACTACTTCCACCTCTGAGGAAATGCGAAGACAAGAGTATGCAAGGGTCCCCCATGGGCGTCGATATACACAGAGGTTTTCGACCGATAGACCTTCTCTATCCTGCGAAAGTGTACAATATTCCAGTTCTTGTAGTAGTCCCGAAAGAATTCAATGAAAAGGCAAAGGAACTCCTGGGCGAAGCAGCAGAGTTTGCCACTATCGTAACACCAGACAGTCTAGAAGAAAAAGTGAGAGAAATTCTCAAGTTTTAGTAGTTGAAGAACTCCAAACCAAATTTCTGAATGAAATCCCGGGAATAAAAGCTGGGTACATGAGAATTATCGTCTAACCAGATGATCGTTCTTAAGGGCTTTCATGCGCTCAGCTATTTCCTCTTGCTCTTTGGTGAGAGTATTGCTTTCAACGATTAGTTTCAGCAAAGAGCTGGCGTATTCAGACTCGAGTACATGACCGTAGCGTAAGGCTTGTTCAAGTCGCACACGCTTGGTCTTCAGCTCATCAATAGCCTTGCTCAACGAGCGGAATCTGATCTCCATGAATGCAAGAGAATTTGAGCTGTTCATCTTTCGACCCATCTTGCCCCAGGATATACTACCCTTATCGGTCATTGTGATACTGTCTCTGTTTCTCTTTTTATGCTCCTATACATAGGCGCTATTCTATAATAGACAAAGCCATATTATAAACTATTCTATTATGATAGTATACCATAATAAATATCCATAAATATTCTTGATTCGATATGATAAGTGTCTAGAGGTGGATTTCAGGACCATCAAAACCTTATAATGGTCGTTTTACGCCATTCGACCATTAGCTCTAAGGCTGATTGTCACGTCATCCATGGTAGATTGGAGCGTAATGATTTGAGGGATGCTCTACTTGAGCTGGACAAAGGAAGATTGATTGAGCGTATCCTAGAGCTACCTAAAACCCTCACGCGACCAGCGCAGATAATAACCGAAGGCGGGCAAAGGCGGAGAGCCAGGTTTCTCAGGACAGCGTTATTCACCGCTTTGTGTGTTTTTCCGATTCTGCAAGTTACAAGTGATCCAGTACAAGGGATCCCATTCTATTCATCTCTGACCATATTTGCAGCAAGTGTCTATTTACTGAGTGGAACAATACATATCAGATTAGCTGCAGCTTTGACAATTGTTTGCGCGGCATGCATACCCATTGTGACAATTACTCTTTATCCAGTTTGGACACGAGATGCTCTTGCCTTTCAGATTTTGACATGGCCTGTTCTCTCGGTGTTATTAGCAACGCAGCTAATATCAATCAGGAAGCAATCGCTTCTCACGGGAGGGCTTTCAATAGCCCTGATTGTACTTGCACTCATTCACCCAGGAATACTATTATCCAATGCGTTGGAAACTGTTGCGGTGTTTTTCGCAATTGGAGTATTACTCATGTTTACTTCATGGAACCAAAATTACTATTCGATAGGTCTCGAACAAAGTAACCGGAGTTTGGAAGCAAGAAGACGGGAGCTTGAAATCTATACTAGTCTGTTACGACATGACCTTGGTAATGATTTGCAGTTGATACTGGGAGGCATTGAGCTCTCGCAGATGGCGAACGGTGAACCCAGACAGGCCGCATTCCTTGAGTCTACTTATGCAGCAGCGCAAAGAATGAGAAGCCTGCTACACATCTTTTCTATGACCGATGCTGAACTTGATGACAATATAGTTGAAATCTTAGAAAAAATAGGCAAACGAGCTGAAATCGCATTCAAAGGGATGCGAGTTTCCATTACTATCGCAGATGAGGTGAGAGATAAACCTCCAAAATATGGGAGGCTCGTTGCGTTGGCTTTTGAGAACTTGCTACGTAATGCGTCACAACATGCTGGCATCAATCCAAACGTGGAAATTGAGATTACTAGAGTCAGTGATACACTTGAGATTGTGCTTGAAGATGATGGTCCAGGAATAGATCAGAATATCCGAGAGAGTCTTTTTGAGAAGGGAACATCCACAGGTTCGGAGGGGAAAGGACTTGGCCTATACTTAGCCAAGACTATTATAGAGTCCGAGAATGGGTCAATCAGTCTAGTATCAACAAACGGTTCAGGATGCTGTTTCTTGATCAGACTCCCCTACGAGCATGGTGCATGACACATCCCATGCTTTGTTTGCGAAAGAATAAATGACCTGAAGTTATTCCGCAGAAAGGAATATCGGTAGGACACAATAGTCCTACCATTTACTCATCTCATCAATGACTGCGACAATTCGATGCATTGACTTTCTGAAGTTCTCGATTACGATGCTCTCATTTGGCGAATGCGCCTTTGATTCATAGTCACCACACCCTATAGACACCATTGGGACATACTTATTGAAGAGATACAAAGGCCCGGAACCAGGACTTGTGGGATGAATGACCAAGTCCCCAAAGATCCTCTGGTTTGCTCTCTCGATGACTTTTACAAATGGATGGTCAATTGGTGTTTTGGCAGCAGGATACCCCTCGAAGTATGTAATCTTGACATCTGTAAATCCGTGTTCATCCAGATGTTTTCTGAGTTTTTTATGAATGTCATCTGGATGCATTCCTTCAACTAACCTAAAATCAATCTTACACGATGCTTTTGCAGGGAGAACTGTCATCGACCCTTTGCCTTGATAACCGCTAGTAAGGCCACAGATATTGCATGTCGGAGACCCATAGTATGCCTCCTTTAGCTTATCATTTGTGAGACCATTCAAGTATTCCTCAATACCATACACTTTCTTGAACTTCTCCTCACGCATGTCTATCTTCTTGATGGCCTCGATTTCTGTTTTAGTAAGTGGTTTGATTCCATCATAGAATCCCTCAATCAGAACTTGACTTGCTTCATCCTTCAAAGAGTTCAATGCCCAAATCAGACGACTTGCTGCGGATGGGAGGATACATGCATTGCTTGAGTGAACATCTCTTGAGAGGCGCTCAACCCCAAGCTCAACGAAAAAGATCCCTTTGAGACCGAGCCAGGCCTCTTGCTTTCCATGAATGCCAGCTCCGCCAAACTCCCATATTCCGCCATCAGCAGTTATGAAATCGGTATTCTTCTCTGTGTATTCTGGAAGATGAACACTTCCAATTTCCTCTTCTCCTTCAACTACAAACTTGATATTCACTGGCAGGTCTGTACCCGTTTCCCTGAACGCTCGTAGAGTCCACAACCTTAATGCCGTGTTTCCTTTGTTATCCGCAACTCCGCGTCCATAAAGTCGCCCATCACGCAGCTCTGGTTCAAACGGAGGAGAGTGCCAGAGGTCAAAGGGTTCAGCTGGCTGCACATCGTAATGATCATAAAAGAGGAGGGTTCGTTTTGCTCCAACATCTAGCCAACCTGTCACGACAGAAGCGCCCGTTGTTGGATGAATTTCAGTTTCTAAACCAGCCTTCTTCATCATTTCTTCAACCATCATGGCTGCATCGTCTAGACCTTCGTTCTTAGCTGCTACCGAGGGAATTCGACACAATGACTTCAGAGTTTCAATAGATTCGTCAAGAGAACTGTCAATGAACTTGGTTACTGAATCATACATTCAAACCACGATTGCATGACATCTAATCAGAGAGATATATCCTCCCTTTCTAGCCTTCTGCGAACTGCTTATCAGAGGAACCATTTCTCAACGAAGTAAGTCTTGGACATTGGATTGCTAGCTATTTTCCAGAGTAGAGGATCAGAAAAACAATCTTCTGGAGAACTAGTGTGGTCCTCCAGAAGTCTAGAATCGATTGTGCTACAGTTTTACAGGTCTGCAGACGTAGTCTTTGTTGTTTGCAACTCGACCACATACTTCGCAGATGAAAGTAGCATCCTTTACACGAGCCCGCATTTCATCAACGCCATGATGCTTTGCGAACTCACACATGTGATCCTTGTGATCAGACATGAAAATATCTCCTGCACTTGATAGACAATGAGTTTGTAATAAGGCTTAAGAATGCGGATAATGGAATGTTTGCCTTTTCTCATGAATTGGAATTGATTGAGCGACATTTCTAAGCCACAATGAGGATCTCGAACTTCGATGTACAATTAATCTGTGGAGTCCTCCAGTATTCTTGAGCCCTAATGCACCATTTGTAATTGCAGGCCTCTCGGCTTTCATATTCGTTCCTATTATGCGTATGGAATAAGAAGGTATGAGCGGGCGATTTGCTCGAAAAACATACTGCTAGCAAGTTCCTATGAGCAAAGATATATCACAACACAACGACTTCCCAAACATAGTCACAGACTTGAGGTGGCATTTGAATGGCAATTAAAGTTGGCATTAATGGATTTGGAAGAATAGGTCGCGGATTTCTTCGAGCGGCCTTGGAAAAGAAAGGATTCGATATTATTGCGGCAAACGACCTTACAAGTGAAACCACGCTTGCACACTTGATGAAATATGATACAGTGATGGGCCGCTTTGATGGCACAGTAGAAGCAGGAAAAGGAAGCATCACCGTTAACGGTGATGAGATCAAAATTCTTTCTGAGAGGGACCCGGCAAAAATCCCCTGGGGAGACCTTGGGGTAGATTTGGTTATTGAATCGACGGGGCGGTTTAGGACAAGAGAGGATTGTGATAAGCATCTTGCAGGAGGTGCAAAGAAAGTTGTCCTAAGTGCACCAGGTAAAGGTGGAGAAATGTTGACTGTAGTACCAGGTGTAAATGATGGCGACTACGATCCTGCAAAGCATGATGTGATTTCCAACGCATCTTGCACAACGAATTGTCTTGCACCTATGGTTAAGGTCATGGATGAAGCGTTTGGAATCGTTAGAGGACAAATGACCACTATTCATGCGGTAACTAATGATCAAATCATGTTGGACGGGCCGCACAAGGATTTGAGAAGGGCTAGAGCAGCATGTTGGAATACTGTTCCAACTTCTACGGGTGCGGCTAAAGCAATTGGACTCGTCTATCCGAAGGCCGCTGGTAAACTAGATGGTATGGCTTTCAGAGTGCCAGTGATGGATGCATCTGTTGTAGACCTAACTGTAGTTATGTCAAAAGGCGCATCTGTTGATGATATTAACGACGCATTCAAACAGGCGTCAAAATCAGGAAGTCTATCCCCCTACTTGGCATATTTAGATGAGCCGCTTGTTTCGTCAGACTTCATCGGAGACAACCATTCATGCAGCTTTGACTCGCTATTGACAAATGTCATTGGTGACCTTGCTAAAGTTGTTGGTTGGTATGACAACGAAGGAGGATACAGCCATCGGCTCGCTGATCTAGCAGCTATAGTCGGAAAGAAGTTATAGAACCTGCAAAACAGAGTGCCTGGGTGAAATCTCAGGGACTCTGATTCTATCCAACAGCAATGGTCGGTCATGTGCATGGAGCCAATCAGCCGTATCGATTCAAAGACTAATCAGCTCTTCTTCAAAGGATACAATGTAGCAGACTTCAGCAACAGCTATGATTTTGAAACGGTTCTGTTTTTACTCGTCAATGGACATTGGCCATCGGATTTGGAGCTAGCGGCAATCACAAAGAAGTTGGTAAAACTAAGAGAATTCTATAATGATGATGTTGATTCATTGTCTGACCTGGCAGGGAGTTTGGATAGAATAAAGGATGACAACAAGCTCGATATCCATGATACGCTTCTGACGTTCGTTACTCTTGCACCTTTGGTAGTGGCAAATGAAACAAACTCGTATCTGAATAGATTTGTCAAACTGCCAAGCAACAGCAATCTGGGTCATGCAGCCAACTTCCTATGGTTGACAAAAGGAGCTATTCCAACTGAAACAGACCTGCGTGATTTTCAAACTGCGTTGATTCTTCATATGGATGATCCTGATAACCCATCACTCTCGAAATTGCAGGAATCTCTGAAAAAAGGAAAATCCATTTCAGAAGTTCTTTTGTCAGCCCTAAAGGCCCATACCAATCCACTACACCATGGAGCTGGTACTGAAGCTATGGCGATGTTTCAAGAGATTAGAGTGCAGTCCAATGCAAGAAGATACTTGGCAGAAAGACTGGACTCAGGAGGCAAAATCTATGGTCTCGGCCATAGGATCTACAGGGGGATGGATCCTCGTGCCATAATCCTCAGGGAGATGCTTAAGCGAAGGGCTCATGGGACCAATGCAGAGTGGCTTTTGCAAATATCCGATATTGTCGCACAGGAAGGAAGATCATTACTCCTGGAGAAGAAGAGAATCGATGCCTACCCAAATGTGGACCTCTATAATGCAGCAGTGTATTCCACATTTGGATTTCCACCAGAACTAAACACCTCGTTCTTTGCACTATCGAGAGCAGCGGGGTGGATGGCGCATGTATTGGAATTCCACAGATTCAAGTAAAGTGCATTTGGCAAGAAGGATTTTCGTAACGGAGTAGAAGTTCCACAAAGACGGGATTGGCTCACTAGAACCAGGCAAAGACGCAGATATCGTCATTTGGTTGGGAGATCCCTTTGACTTTTACAGTAAAGTTGAACATGTCTTCATAGATGGCAAAAACATACCATTGAAGTGAGCACTACTTCCACTCTGATATAACAGAGATAGTCGCTAGTCTCTCTCTACTAGAGAGCGAATGAATCGGAGGTCTGCAACGACCACCCCTCAGTTCATTATGGTCCATGGCAGCTTTAACGACAGGAACATTATTAGAGGAACCTCTGCCTTCTCGAAGATCTTCAAAGGGTGTTATCATCCTCTGAATTCTCATCGCCTCGGCGAAGTCCTTCTTTTTGAAAGCATCAAACATTTTCTTCGTGATTTGAGGAGCAAAGTTGCATAACCCACTGGTAAACGCTTCTGCGCCAGCGAGGAAGTAGAATGGAGCAAACCTCTCTGCGCTTCCACATGACCATACGATACCATTGCCTAATTTCTGAACGGATCTTGCGAAGTCAACAATTCGGCCAAATGCATATTTTACTCCGACAAAGTTACTATGTGTAAGAAGATTGTGCAGCAAATCATCTGTAAGAAGAGGACCTCTCTTGTAGAGCACAACACTCAGATCTCTGGCTGCATCAAGTATAGTGCGATAGTAATCAAAGAGACCCTCCTCGGAAACAAAGACATGTTTGGGGTACATGATCATGACTGCAGGGATGCCTAGTTCTCTGGCTACGTCAACTTGAGCCAGTGCGGTTTTGATTGAATGGCCCACTCCGGGCATTAACGTCGCCCTTTCACCAACTGCATCAAGAGTGGAAACAAGGACAAGTTTCCATTCGTCCTCTGATAGAGAGTAGAACTCTCCAGTGTTTCCATTAGGGATGATTAATGGGACATCATTCTTTCTTAGAAACTCGATGTTCGTTGAAATCCCATCAACATCAACTTGCGATAGATCACTGCTAAAAGGAGTGATGGTGGTAACCGAAAATCCACGCAGTATCTCTTTGAACTTCTCATGTTCCATTCAATCACATCAGGCATATGGCACAAGGTTCCACCTGAAATATCACTCGATTGAACACAATAAGAATAGGTTAAGGAAAGTTCGTTAGAACATTGTACTTGCTCTCGGGAGAATCAAAGTCTACTACAAACTCATCATATATGCTTGTACAAGGATTGCCTGGAGCGACTTTTATCCTAAACTCAAGTGCGTTAGCTTCGATACCTGATACTTCTGCAATGTAGCTATAAACAGTTTCACCAAGATATGATTCTGCATTAGGGTTGGATGAATGATGTCGGCAGATTGAGTCAAATCCACGTCCCTGTCGATGAGTGCTAAGCAGCTGTGTCATGTCCATAAAGGAAGTTGCTTCAGCCAAGAGCTTTGCTGCCTCCTGTCTTCTGCTCTGGCTTGTAGCAAGAGGACCACCAGCTTCTCGTTCAGCTAGTGATGCTCGACGCAGAGTGTCTGCTGTGGGTAGTTTGAGGTGATGATTCGTTCTTGTGACTATTCTTGGATCTGTTTCAAGAACTGCAACACCATCCCCAATTTCAATAGCTCCAACACTCGTTGGCGAAGCGAGAACGAAGTTGCACCATTGATATTGGTTTCCGCTCTCTAGGTCCGCTTGCACCAACTCATAAGCTTCCTCAATCGTTCTGGTTTCTCGAAAAATCCTCTCAAGAAGAGAGTCATAGGCTTTGTGAGGATTCACTAAGACTGTTGTACTGCACCCAACAAGACCAAATCTATTGAATCCGAATGACGCACCACATGGTTGTCCGTCGGCAACATTCACTCCGCTCACAAAGAAGACATCCTTGTCAAAGACTATTGAATCTTTGAAACCGCCCCAGATTAAGTCCCTGTTCTTAAGAAGATAATATCGATCTCCAATAACTTTGGCTCCGGCAGTGCATCCATCCGACATACGCAGATACTCGATGTATTCTCATATCAAGGTTGAGGGTCGAGATAAAGCGATACACCTACTGAGCACCATCAAGTCCTGTTTTTCTTGCATCCGCCGAGAGATCTGATGCCTTCTCTGGCATGACATATTGCGAAGCCGCATCAACTGCGCGAGTCGCATGGTATTTGAAGTGGTGGGCAAAGGTAACATTGATTCAAAATGATAGAGGGAGAAGAGGCAGTTGAAGAAGTACAGTTTGGATTGCGCAAAGCAAGACCATACTATTTTCAAATTGATGTCCTCAAGGCAGTAGCTATAGGATTTGTTATTTTGGATCACAGTTTGACTTGGGGAATTAAAGGTGCACTCGGTGGCATCTTCTGGGAAAGACTGTCGATTCCCTTCTTTCTGATTGTAATGGGTTTCAATATGGGGAATTCATTCGAGTATCGAGAGCACAAAAGCCTCAAAGATCTCTACTCATTAGCCTACTTCAAGCGAAAGCTAAAGAGGTATGTCTTTCCCTTTGTCATTCTATGGTTGGCGTCACTGGCACTTGGGACCACTCTTGGATACATTGATACAAGCGAGTATTTACTGCTGGGGTATCTTCCCTTCTGGGGACCGGGCAACTGGTTTATTCCTCTACTCTTTGGTTCCATTCTCATCTTTCCAATTGTTTATTGGCTGTTCAAGAGAGCTCCATTGGCAACTGTTGGATTATGCTTTCTCAGCGAGCTTGTGATGCAGTACTTGCTTTGGTTTCTTTATCCGGCAGCCACTACGGCCTATGATTCGTTCATAATCACAGCAATTCGTGTCAATATCCTGTTCTTTCTTCCGGCTGTAGGCATTGGACTCTGGTTTTCAAGAGAGCCAGTACTCCCATCAAAGCACAATTGGTTTGTTTATCCTTATCTTGCAATTAGTGTGCTGTTTATGATCGATTATGCTTCGATTTCTCCAGCCACGGGCAAAGGAATCCTTGGATCGATGCCAAATATTATTGGTGGGTTCTTTGCGTTTACTCAGGATTTCATCAAGGGTGACTATACACTCATTTTCTATGGATATGCAGCGTTTCTGGTTTTTGCGACTATGTTGCTGGTTCCCCAGAATGCTTCAGGGCCCTTTCAGAGGTTTATCAAAAGAGTTGGGAGGTCAACATATCATATTCTTCTGTTCCAAATCTTTTGGATGTCGATTGTCTATTGGAGTCTTTCGCAGGCCTCGGTTGTTGAGCACGCCATTCCCGTTTTTGATGTAGTCTTGGGATGGCCATCATTGTTATTCTATATTCCATTCTATCTGCTGAACTTGTCAATTGCATTTGCCGGTGGTATGCTATGGTATGAGGCAGAGAAACGATTGTTCTACCGACACAGATCTCATGAGGGTCGTCAAATGCTCTAGCCATAGAGTATTTCAAGTGTAAAGGATTGGGTAGATTATGGTTGTCAGTGATGATGAAGTTACCTTGAAGGTAGAGAACCTTAGAGCTTTTTACACATCGAAGAAAGGACTTGTTAGAGCTGTGAACAATATCAGCTTCGAGATTAGAAAAGGCGAATCGATTGGCCTTTTTGGCGAGTCTGGTGCAGGAAAAACAAGTGTTGCTCTGGCCATCATAGGAATGTTCGAGCAGATTTCCAGACATTTCGCCTCTACCGCTTCAAATGAAGAAAGCAGAAAACTTTGGGCATTGAAGGATGATGCCAGAAAGAAGGGACTTGCGTTCAACGAGATGAAAGAGGAGCTTCCCGGCGTGAGCGGCCATATTTGGTTCAAGGGAAGAGACCTCGCTACTCTAGATGAGAAGGAGTACAGAAAAATACGGGGCAACGAAATCACATACGTCCCTCAAGGCACCACTAAATCTTTGAATCCCTACTCAGATATTGAGGAGCAGTCATCTGAAGTGCTATGGGCTCACGATGAGGATAATGAACTAAAAGAATGGCAAGTAATGAAGAGAGTCCTGCAAACCCTCGATCTCGTTGAACTGGGCGATGTTGATATACGGAAAGAAATGAAACCCTCGCAGTTCAGCGTTGGCGAAGACCAGCGTGTACTCATTGCAATGGCGCTCGTTTCGCTTCCAGATCTGATGATAGCTGATGAACCCACCACTGCAGTCGATATTGGCCTTCAAAACAGGATACTTGATGCAATTCAAATTGTGCGTGATGAGCTTGAACTGTCGATGCTTCTCATCAGTAACAACCAAGGAACAATGGCCAAAACCTGCGACAGAATAGGGGTCATGACTGCAGGTCATATTGTGGAATTCGGTGATACACAGAGGGTGCTGAACTCTCCTGGTCACCCTTTCACACGCGCTTTCATTATGAGTAATCCTTCAATGGAACAAATTCGAAAAATCAGGGAGAAGGGGCTCAGAATTCGCGGGATTCCAGGAATGCCACCAGACCTTTCTGAAGCAATATCGGGCTGTCCGTTCAGTGAACGATGTGAGTATGCACAGGATATCTGCAGAGAGAGAATCCCTGAATACCGCGAAGTTGATGAGGGCTATTGGATACTTTGCCACCGATATGAGGAACTACCAGCCTGGTAGTGCAGCAATCCGAGGGGAGAAAATGGCATCAATTGATGAACCACCACAAAATTATCCACCTTCACTACAGAGCCCAAAGGTTCTCTAGGCAAAATAGTTGGTTCAGGTTTAATCTCTGTTTGCACCTGTATATTTGGTGGTGTACCCGTATTCACAATGGCACTCTATGGATATGGTGTTATCTGGGCATTTGGTGTGTTACTAATCGGAATTAGCCTTGTTATCGGATATGTATGCTACAAAGGGATACTTGAAGCATCAGGGTAAATTCCAGCATTCTAAAACACTGACCGGATCAGTTCATCAGCAGAGTTGAACTCCCGGAGGCTGCCTTCGAACTGCCTGAGAACGGTGCCAAATTCATACTCAAATTTCTCGGTAAACTCCTGAACCTTGTCAAGGAGAATTCTGTAGGGTTTTTTTGCTATCAGAACACTGGTGAAGGCAGCTCCATGAGCAAACAGAATGTCGAACTCGCCTATAGAAACAATGTTGAGACCCGTATCACTTTGAGTTATTTCCTGAAAGAGGGACTGAACCCCAGCAATACCTGCGGCAGTGAGAACTTGGTCTACCTCTGGATTCTCAACGAATTGATAGTGGCACATAAGTAGGCCGCCCATTTGAATCACATATAGCTCCAGAATCTGCTGATTCCAATCGAGCTCATCGAGAGCAGGTGATGTAGTTATGGTGTATCCAAACATTAGGATGCCGAGTGAAAGCATAACAAGACCAAGTATGTAGTACTGGGGGCCTAGATTAAATGCCGTGTCCGATCTACCAATGAATCCGACCCAACCGATGAGGAATCCGAGAACGACCCATTGTACGTTTTTCCGAACAGCTCCGGCTGTGCTTTTCCATGTATACATGAGAAACAGAGTTATCCCCACAAGAGCAAGAATCGCATCAAACAACGCCAGAACTTCAAAGTAGACCCTAGGAATGAACAGAGGCATAAAAGTTGACACAATACCTATTGAAGTGAGTGCATGACGTGTCTTGTAAGGTAGAATCATTTCCATTGCAGCAAAAAATCCGGTGATTGCGAACATCAAAGCAATATAGCCAGAAGCGACGAAGTATGTGTTCTCAGGCTCGCCAGTAAGCCAAAAGTCAGAAACCATGAAACAGGCTGTGTTTATCGTTACACCCCACAAGAAAATAGACCAAGCTAAACGTAAGTCAAGCGCTTTTCTGTACTTATCCTTGAACCAATGAAGAAAAAGAATTCCCCCAAAAAGAAGCGAGTAAAACAGAATGCCACTATGAAGTATGAGGTAGATATCACGCATGAATCCTGGCTCATTGAAAAGTGGCAATCGCTCTGCACCTCATCCAAGTCTGACTTGGTTTGAGAAGATTCGTATCTATTTGAGTTAAGCTCTGATGTTAACTCAATCATGTGACGGTTGTTTCAGACACCGTTGAGAAGGTCTCGAATTATTTCGATAGTTGAATCCACAGCATGGCCCCAGAGGTTTTCAGCATCAGGAGACAGGCCTGTTGCTCCAATCATTCGGCGTATCTTAGCAATCTGCCCCGCATGATAGGTTCCATGCTGCGCAGTTCTCAGAGTGGCCCATGCAATTGTAGGTCCTCCATCTTTTGGCGAAATAATCTGAACTTGTTCATCAGGACACTCCTCAAGAAGTTTGGTGATTTTATCCGTATTCTCCCTAATTCGAGTCATAACCTCATCAAAAGTGTCTGCAATTACAGGGGGTCCAATGGGATTTTTGGACTTGTGAAACCAGTATGTCTCAGCGGTCCCGATGTGCATGACTATACCTGCAATTGATTTTGAGTACTCTTCGTTAGTGACTTGCTTGGTTAACTCCTCATTCGTTAGACCATTCAGTACAAAGTTGAGGTGAGCCCTCTGATTCTCATGAGCCTGAATGAGCTTTTTCCTAAACCAACTTGGGACCATTTTAATCAATCCTCACTTGTTCCACGTTTCTTTGGTGGTTCTTTGGTAATAGTAACAAGTTCATACTTACGAGTTCCAAGTTTCATCTTCTCTGCATGAGACAACTGAATATCTGCAAGGTCAAGAATATCTCCGCTTTCGGGGTCTTTGCATGCGTGAGCCGTCGCGAACTTGCAAACTCCACATTCTATATCACCTACAACTGAATCGGGATTTGGAGGTGCATCCTTAATAGCTTGCAGAGTCGCTTCATCAATTGCGACAGGATCCCTCGACCCAAAAATCCCAATATCATGCACAAGAAGAGGAGCGCCCAGATTCCAACAGTCACACTTGTCGGAAATGTCAATTGCCAGATTTATGTAGTAGAACTTGTCTGCACCGATTGAGTTTATGACACCAACCGCATTCTCTACAAAAATCGGTCCTTGTGTGTGATTCGGACGCCATGTATGGGTGACGGCTTTTACTCCAATCCTTTCACAGACGCTCACACAGTGATGACAGGCAATGCATTTTGATTGATCAATTACTGCTTTGTCATGCATGGTAATGCATCTGGTAGGGCAGACTTTCAGACACTTCGAACACGCGGGTCCTAGGCACTTGTCAGCATTTATCTTGACATCTCCAACGAAATGCATCGCAGCTTTTCCTCTCTTACCTACAAGTCCTATCCCCAAATTCTTGAGGGTTCCACCAATCCCACCAAGACCATGTCCCTTTGCGTGAGTTAATACAATAACGTGATCACAGTCAAGTAGGGCCATCGCAACATCTACACTATCAATGAACTCGCCATCAACTGGGACTTTGAAGACGTCAGTCCCCCAATATCCATCAGCCATGAGAAGTGGAGCACCAACTGTGGCTTCTGTGTATCCATGAAGAGCTGCCATTCCAAGGTATTCTGGAACCGTTGTCCTCCCCCCATAAGCACCACCGTCGCCATAACCTAGACCTGTCGTTTCTGCAACAAAGGGAATTCCTCCGGCAGCTCGAACCAAGTCGACAATTTTCCTAGCATATGCAGGGCGTAGATAATTCGTATTTCCCCATTGACCAAAGTGGGTCTTCACCATTATCTTATCGCCTTGCTTGATCGCCTTGTTCAAACCAAGTTCATTGAAAACATGTTCCAATTTGTCAATCATGTTGTAGTCAGTACGTGTTTGCCTATCAGTAAAGTAGACCTTTGATGTCATGTGTCATCAATCCTTCCTCAACAAAGAACAAGCCACTAAATAACAGTTAGGCATTAGACAATACTTGTGATTCACAATGGTTTATCATGTGGAGGCACAATGAATTCACACTCCTTAGAACCTAAACCTCTCTCTTTGCCTTGATTGGAGGTTGTCTTTTACGGACCGCAATTTCACTGATACCGAAAAGGCTATTCATAATTCAGGAAAAGACCTAGTTATGTCAACCAGGTACGAATTTGATAATGAAGCCATTGCGGACTTTTGTAACAACAATGATGTCACTATCACTTTCACTCCTGATCAACTAGACAACCTCGGTATGAAAGGAAAAACAACCCTCTCAATAGAACAAATATCAGATGTGGCAAATCAACTGTATCCTGAAGAGAATGACCTAAGGAATTTCATCATGGAAAGGAGTGGTGAGTTTCATCCAATTTCGTTTTCACTTTATGTTCAAAATGATGCACTCTGGGAAATCATGAAGCGCAAATCAGAACGCGCGGATAAAATGCTCCCCATGACAACCATCCCTTGGTTCTACTGGGAAAAAGAGGCAGTAGGGAAAAAGAATCCTGCGGGTGTCAGAAGCATGTCATTTCCTAGGGACCCGCTGATTGTGGAATTCGAAGATGATGCGTTGGTCATCAAAGGGAGAGGAGGCGATTTTTATGGATTCCTAGAGGGGAGACTTGTCGATAAACGTCATGGCATCAGACCCTTGGTCATCCCAGGGGGATCTGGGACGAAAAATGAAGTTCCAAACTATAAAACAGAATATATTCAAGTTAAAATCAGAAGGAATTGTGCACAATCAATACTCTATCCATATCCTATTGACGAATTGGATTATGCTTTTTCCGAACATCCACGCGCTTTTTACAATCATGGAATACAGATTGATTGTGAAGGTGTCAATGTCAACCTGAAAGCCGGTGGACGGAGGGAAACTTCACTTCGTGGGAAGACCACAATCCTCATTGGTAAAAATATCAAAGAAACAGAGGATACTGACAAGACTATCATGTTCCATGTCTGGCTTGTTGCTCTTCAGAAAGCATTCTTCCTTTAGGACAGGGTTTAAAATCGCTTTAGCCGTCGCGTCTGCGTCAATACTATGAGCTAGAGGAATGAACATGGAGTACAATATTGGTCTTTTCATCACAGGCTTGTTCATTCTTCTCGTCACAGTCTATCGACTTCGGAAAGTAAGACGACAACATGAGTTGCAGCATCATTTAGAAACTGAGTATGAAGTAGACAATCTTGATCTAAGTGGAAACACGCAATATGCAAGTTGTTTCTCTCATAATTGGGTCATGAAGAACATTACAATGAAATCCCACTCAAGGCTGGGTGCTATGTTACAGAATCACTTGGCTGACAGTACATTGTTTGCCTTTATGTGGATTGGCTTCATCGTAGGAACGTCATCTATGTTGTTGACTCTGCTCCTCGTGCAATCGATGCGTGCCATCGGTACAGTCATAGTGATCTTCATGGTGGGAGTTCTCATCGCAATGGGTCCAGGAGGGCCGCGATACTCTGAGAATCTCCTCGATGCGGTTATGGGAGTTGAGATTGACAACCTTAACTCTCAAGATTATGTTTACGTCAAACTCGCAAACGATACCATCACACGTTCTGCGCTCATCAATGTGGCAATAGCATCCATATTCATCTTGATCTCTCCATGGGGACAATTCTTACCGAGTTTCCTCGCACAAGGCATTGCACTATTTACAGTGACCATCATCTTGAATCCTGCTTCTTTCCTCATGCAGTTCAACATAGGAGCCGCAATAGTCTATATTGCAGGAATTATCGGAGTCAGTAGTTTTACATGTTTCAGAGTGGGTCGGCGACTCCTTTCATCAGAAGAGGGAGAGTCAAGGATCCAATATTAGCGATTCAGGTGACAGGCGGGAACACTATACCAAGAATATAGAACAGCCCTGCGAATGCGAGTAGAAAGATGGCGCTGAGTAGCACCCTTTGACCTAGCTGAGCTCGTGCCCATGACTTCGTAGGTTTCCCCTCTGTATCATATCTAGCTGCATCATCTAGAGGCTGCCGACTCATAAGACATGCCCCAAAAATCAAGAGAAGGCCAAATTCAGGAATTGATATGTTGGCGGCTGTGAAAAAGTCAAATGGCGTCCCCGTTTCGATATGAACTACTAGAGCAATAATGACATTAAACAAAGAAAGTAGAGTGGCAATGATCCAGGTTTCTAGCAGGAATTTTGACAGATTGGCCATTCTCATCCCGCCGCAATCTGAAGGAAGAAGTTGATAACGATCATGACGACCATCAGTATTATCAACGGAACAAAGACTGTCTGAATGGCAGCTACGAACAGTGCAACATAGTCCTTGGCATCAAGAGGTCTAAGAGCTTGTTCCTCTTCCTGCGCATATTGCAGCCAATCGACTTTTTTCTCTTCTTTCTCATCTTCCTCATACTGATCTTCATCAATATTATCGAAATCTGTGTTCATTTATACTTCGACCTGACTGGTGCACTTACGTTCTTTAATCAATCGCTACGCACACAATTATGAAACCGCTTCTTCAACGGAGTCAGCATATTCCATCTGTGCACTCTTTCCGAAGTCAAGCTCTCCAGCAAAGTGGCAGGCTACCAGATGTCCACCACCGAGATCACGTAGGGGTGGATCTTCAACCTTGCAAACATCCTGTGCAAACATGCAGCGCGGATAGAATCTACATCCGGGAGGTGGGCTGATAGGACTAGGAACCTCACCTGAAAGAATGTGTGCTCTGCCAGCAAACTGCGGATCAGGAATAGGAACAGCAGAAACCAATGCAAAGGAGTATGGATGCAGAGGTTTTCTGAAGATATCATATGGAGTTGTTTCCGCAATCTTTCCGAGATACATCACAGTAAGGCGGTCACTCATGTGTTTTACTACAGACAAGTTGTGAGAAATGAACATATAGGTCAAATCAAACTCATCCTGAAGGTCCTTCATAAGGTTCAAGGTCTGTGCCTGTACCGATACATCAGTACTTGATGTAGGTTCATCCATGACAACGAATTTCGGATTAAGCGCAAGCGCTCTAGCTATGCAGATTCTTTGCCTTTGCCCTCCTGAGAATTCATGAGGGAATCTGTTGAGATGGTCTTCAGTGAGGCCAACTTTTTCAAGCAGTTCAAGGACCATATCCCTCATTTTTCGGCCCCTTGCCACACCATTGACAACCAGTGGTTCTCCAACTGAGTTCTTGATTGTCACTCGGGGATCAAGCGAGGCCATCGGGTCTTGAAACACAATCTGCATGTTCATTCGGACTTTTCTAAGAGCTCGACCCTTAATTTCGGTAATATCCTCGTCTTCAAAGAAAATCTTCCCACTTGTCGGATCTAATAGTCGAAGGATGGTTCGACCCAGAGTTGTCTTTCCGCACCCGCTCTCGCCCACAACACCTAAGGTCTCACCTTTCTTTATTTCTAGATTCACACCATCAACAGCATGAACCTTACCTATGACTTTTCTAAAAACACCACCAGTCAAGGGAAAGTGCTTCTTGAGGTTTTCAGTCCGAATCAATGTTTCACTCATTCTTCTTTCCTCCTGATGTCCAAAGAGGATGATGACAAGCTGCCCAATGTCTTGGCTCGAGCTCTTCCAGAATGGGCTTGGTCTCAATGCAAATCTCAGTAGCATAATCACATCGAGGATGAAAACGACATCCAGTCGGCGGTGATATCAGATTTGGAACGCTCCCTCGAATCTGAGGTAATCGTTCTCTATCTTCATGCAGCTTTGGCACAGCCTTCAAGAGACCAGCAGTATATGGATGGAGCGGCTTTGTGAACAGCCTCTCTGTCGCACAAGACTCAACACTTGTACCTGCATACATGACATTGACCCACTCGCATGTTTCAGCGACAACACCCATGTCATGTGTAATGACAATTATTGATGTCCCAATCTCTGTCTTCAATTGGTTCAAGAGCTTCAGCACCTGAGCCTGGACTGTAACGTCCAAAGCAGTTGTTGCTTCATCGCATATCAAAATACTCGGATTACAGGCCAATGACATAGCAATCAATGCTCTTTGTCTCATACCCCCTGAAAGTTCATGAGGGTACTGATTGGCAACCTGTTCAGGCGCAGGCATTCTTACCATCCTGAGCATTTCTATAGCTTTTAGCTTCGCGGCTTCTTTTATTGACTTCTTGTCTGGCTCAGGAGGATCCTCCATTTGCTGTCTATAATAGGCAATCTTACTCTCAATTTCAGCGCGGTTGACATCTGAATTCGTTTCTGATAGCGCAAGCTCGAGTTTTGCGATTTTCATATACAGAACATCTAGCGAGAGATCTTGGTGTAGCTCAATCACCTCGGCAATCTGATCACCAATCCTAAAAACGGGATTGGGATAAGTGGCTGGATCTTGAAAAACAATAGATATCTTGTTTCCTCGAATCTCTAGCATTTCTTCAGAAGTCAGCTGAGCAAGATCGAGCTCTGTTATCTCTTGAGTTTCTGCATCCTTGTCAAAGAAAATGACTTTTCCACCTTCAATCCTTCCAGGAGCTTCAACAAGGCCGAGAATTGCTTTTGCTGTAACGCTTTTTCCGCACCCAGTTTCACCCACCAAGCCCATTGTGTCGCCTCTTCGGAGAAACATTATGACTCCATCGAGCGCTTTTACGACTCCTTCATATGTATAGAAGCTAACGTATAGGTCTTTGACATGTAGTACTATTTCATCAGCCGTAGTCAATGTATCATCTCCGCCGAAGCTTCGGGTCTAAGATGTCACGAATTCCGTCACCTACAAGGTTGAATGCAAGAGCAGTCACAAGTATTGCAAGTCCAGGATAAAGGGTCATCCAAGGTGAGCTGAGAATATAGTTTTGACCTCTTGCAATCATCATTCCCCACTCAGAAGTTCCCACTGGGGGGCCAAAACCTATGAATGATAGACCGGCTGCCACTAGGATTACAGAACCGAAGTCCATTGTGGCCTGAACGATCACTGGTTGAATTGTGTTTGGAAGTATGTGGCTGAAAAGAATTCTGGAGTCACTGGCGCCAGACGATCGAGCAGCTTCGATATAGAGCTTCTCGCGTTCTGAGAGTACTTGGCCTCTTACAAGACGAGCATATGTCGGCCACCACGTGATCATTAGAGCGATACTAATTGTGGTAAGACTTCTCACTCCAAGTGCCATGACTATTGCCATTGCCAGAACAAGACCAGGGAAGGCAAAGAAGATGTCAGTTACCCTCATAACAAGTTCATCTAGCTTACCACCATAATAGCCGGAAACAGCGCCAATCACAGCCCCTGATGAGAGTGCAACCAGCACGACACTTAATGCAATCCGAAGGTCTTGTTGTGAAGCCCAAATGATGCGGCTATAGATGTCGCCTCCATAGTTGTCTGTTCCCCAAATATGAATAGGATAGTTACTATAGTAAGCTAGGACAACCCTGGTATTAGCAGACCATGTGGTGGTCTTGTAAGCCGCTATGAACTGAAGCTCCCAAACATAGACTCCTTCCTTATCTGGGAGTGTGATGTACTGCAGCAGATTCTGATCAACAACAGACACATTTGCATAAAGATAGGAAAGTCGCTCCGCAGGTGTCATGGGCTCGTATTGAGCCTGAGTCAGATTATAGACCCGAAAAGTCACGTTTACTGATACAGCATCCGTTTTCGTATCAAGATCAGAAACTCCAATGAATATTCGTGGGATTTCTACAGTCTCCAAATACTTGCTCGTGATTGTTAACTCTTCATATTTGTATTGAGGCATGATTGTGGGGTCATAGGTCCGCTGATTTAGATAGTAGAGATAATTCAGCTTGATGTCATTGCTTGGCGAACCAGGTGGGAGTCTGACATCTTTGAAGACCATATCCTCTCCTTTGTAGGTGGCTAACATTGGTGCAGCAAGTGCCACACTAACCATGAATACAATTATTGCAATGCCTACAACAACCAGCGGGCTTTTTCGAACAAGGTGCAGAGTGAACCGGGTTTCTTTCACGCGGGGTTTTGTGTCTTCGACAAACTCCACCCACCAATAATACCTGACTCCAGGTAGGAGCATCAAAATGAGTTGAATCACTACAATGGAGGCCATAGCAAGCCCCAATGTTCCCATTGTCAAGTAGACCACAATCATAAAGAGATTTAGGTAGAATGAAGAACTGAATGCATCTGGAACTCGTTCCATAACGCCTGCATTTGTTCTAAGAAGAAAGAGCGCAAGAACAAGGATGAGAAGTCCTTGTATAGCCCAATTACCAAGGAATGCAGGAGGAACGAGAGTCATTCCGAGAAGTTCTTCGATGAAATAAGCAAGGTTCCCAAGTAAGATTATTCCGCCGACCAGTAGGCTGATCATTACAAAAACAATCTGAATCGTTCCAAACATGCTTGAAAGCGAGGAGCTTCCTTCATCTTGAAAAACTGGTATTTGTGAGTCTGAGTCCATCTTATGTTATCCTCCTGCTACCCGAATCGTATTCTCGGGTCAAGTACACCGTATACCATGTCGACTATGAAGTTGGCAGTGACGAAGATAAATGCAACAAGGAGTGTGAACCCATTGATTGCAGCGATGTCTGAGTTGAGTATTGAGTTAGTCGCCCAACGTCCCAATCCAGGCCAGTTGAAGATGGTTTCTGTTAGAACAGCTCCAGTAATCAGACCACCAAATGCCAGACCAATGACGGTTACTGTTGGAATGAGCGCATTTCTTAGGGCATGTTTGTAGATTACAACCCGCTCTGTAAGGCCTTTAGATTTGGCCAGGGTGATATAATCCTCCTTTATCACCTCTAACATACTTGAGCGCATCATCCTCGTAATTATTGCTAGAGTGATATATCCGAGGCAAAAACCAGGCATGATTAGATGAAAAATGGCATCAATAAATAGACCAGGATTATGATCAAAGACAAGCGAATCTACGAGTAGAAAACCCGTAGTGGGATGCCAGGTGTATGCACGGTAATTGTAACGATCGCCGCCAGGCAGATGAGGCAAACCCCATTGCGAGAACTGGAAGAATAGAAGATACTTAAGCATCAACCCAAACCAAAAAATTGGCATAGAAACTCCTGACAGCGCAAAAATGCGTGTGATGTGGTCAGCAGCTTTGTCCTTTTTCGTTGCGGAGATGATACCAAGTGGGATGCCAAGAGCGATGGCAAAGATCATTGCGAATATAGAAAGCTCGATGGTTGCAGGAAACTTAGCAGCAAGCACTGTGAGTACAGGTTGGTCTGCTCCCGTAGTTGTGCTTACACCCCAGTCGCCATGGAATAGGGAATTCAGATACAGAAAATACTGAACAACTAGAGGCTGATCCAGACCACGTGCATGAATGATACCAGGGATTGCTGCGTCAGGTGTTCTCTCGGTTATATACATTGCTAGTGGATCACCGACTATATATGAGAGGAACCAAGTTATTGTGAGAACACCAAACACCACTGGAATCGCCAAGATAATCCTTCGGATTATAAAGTCCCTTAGTCTCATGTGTAGACCCTCATTGAGGATTAATTTCATTTGCCTGATATCAAGTATTGCAAACTAGTCTTGCGGACTGTGAGCAATACTTTAAGGTTTTGGTTGAATCAACGTGAATTTTCAAAGGAAGCAGATTCGGAACCTATATTAGACTCTATTTCATGGGAGAGGACTAATAGCGAAGTTAGGTTGATACATAAATCACTGATTGTGTTATCAGTCTAATTTGTTGTTACGGTTCTTTCAAGGAATCGTTCATAGCGCAACTTAAAAAACACGAGATGGATGACATGGAGAGAAATCAATTAATAGCTGTTGTCGTCGTCATTGTCGTGATAGGTGCAGCTGGAGCTTATATACTTCTAGCACCTCCTGCAGTCCAACTTGCTGAAGACCAGAACATCGTTAATGAAGTGATTGGTCTTCCGCAGTATCTGGACCCACACAAAGACTACGAATCAGCTGGTTCAGACATATCAATCAATGTCTATGAAACCTTGTTTTGGTATGAGTTTGATTCAACAAGCACAAATCCAACGCAACCAATGCTTGCTACAGGAGTGGATATTTCAGCAGATGGTTTGACCTACACATTCACACTCCGTCAAGGCGTCAAGTTCCATGATGGAACAGACTTCAACGCGACCGCAGTTCAGATGAACTTCTGGCGTATGCTGGGGCGCGGTTGGGATGACGGCTTTGGCCCAGTCTGGATGGTCGCAGAACCAATTCTTGGTGGCCAAGCTGTTGAAGATGCCGTATTCGAGTACGGAGACCTAACTCCTCAGCACACTGCTGCCTGGGAAAACTGGGTCGAGAATGTCAGCGCAGTAGTTGTAACAGGTGATTA
This sequence comes from Candidatus Thorarchaeota archaeon, assembly GCA_011364905.1. Lineage (GTDB taxonomy): Archaea > Asgardarchaeota > Thorarchaeia > Thorarchaeales > Thorarchaeaceae > SMTZ1-45. The sequence continues at coordinate 93,366 of RDNZ01000003.1, read as the reverse complement.
TGAGGTGGAGATCCACCTTGCGTATCCGTACGCACCATTCATTTCTGCCATAACATACTGTGTTGGCTCGATGATCAGTCCAACCTTCTTCATGGCTCATGGTGGCATGTCGCCAAACAGCACAGACTTCTATATGGATGACCACATGTGTGGAACTGGTCCTTACGTATTCAGTGAATGGATTCAAGATGACAGGGTCGTAGTTACTAGAAACGAGGACTACTGGGGAAAGGATAGTCTCAAAGCTACACATCCCTACGCTGGCACCATTGAATCAGTCACATGGAAGAAGGACGCAGACTACAACAGCAGAAGACTGAACCTTGAGGCTGGAACAATCGACCAGATGGATGCGAGCATACCCAATGCATACGACTTCTGGAACAACGTCACAAACCGTGATGCTGGCCGAACACAGAGCCTCAATCCTGAGGTCAAACTCTGGACAGGGCTACAAACCTACAACATCATGTTCCTGGGATTCAACATGCTGCATTTGATTAACCAGTCAAATACGATTGTGCAGAATCCGTTCGAGCTCTGGAGTGTACGATCAGCAATCTCGTACGCATTCGACTACGACGCTCTGATCACTAATATCATGAACGGAATTGCTTCACAGCTGCAAGGTGTGATCCCATTCGGCATGTTTGGACACGACAACGACCTGTATATGTACCATACTGACTTGGCTTCAGCAGTCACCGCCTGGAACGATGCAATGGACCATGGTCTAGATGCCATTCTTGCGAACCTCTCATACACCCTTACAATCTATTACAATGAGGGTAATGACGCTCGCGAGGCGGCAAGTCTCTTGGTGAAACAGGCCATTGACAACATTATTGCCGATCCAGCATCAACTGACCCGTCACAGCCTCTCACCATCAATGCACAAGCTGTGGAATGGGCAAGCTATCTGTACCAACTCAGGAACAGACAACTGCCTATATTCTTCCTCGGCTGGGCACCAGACTATGCTGACCCTGACAACTACGTCGGACCCTTCGTCAAGAGCACTGGAACCTACCCATACAGGATGGGTCTAGATGGCTCACAGGGCGAGAACGGCGTTCTATGGAACACAGCACAGGTCGATGGTTGGATTACTCAAGCGGCTCAGACAAGCGACCCAACAACGAGAGAAACTCTCTACACAAATATCCAGGAAGCCGTTGTTGCACACAATGCTTTCATCTTTGGGTATCAGTCTAACGAGTTCCACCTTGAAGGGGCTTGGATGAACGGATATCAGTTCAATGCCATGCATAACGAGTACTACTACCTCTACTACAAGGTTGCAAACTATTAGTAGAGAAGTAGTAACTATTCGACAATAGAACAAATTGTAGACCGGGGTTGCAACCTCGGTCTCTCTTCTTATTTTTGAACCATTGTTTAACGATATCATGATGGCCGAGTTGGAAATCCTTATAGCACAAGTTTCGGGGTGAGTCTACGGGTGCCGGATGAGATGCTGACAACCGAGAAGACCGAGAAACTTTCGACAATGACTCCACATCAGATGTTCACCCTGTGGTGGAGAGAACCATGGGTACGAAACTTGGTCTTGATCCTTTCTCCATTAGGAATTGTCGATGCAACCTTCACTGTGCTCCTCTTTAACAGACTTGGTAATGAATTCGAGGTGAATCCAATAGTGCGCTTCGCTCTTCAAAGCGAATGGTGGTTCATCTGGTTCTTCATTGATGCATTCTCATTCTTCATCTTCATTATGATGGCTGGCTCATACTATCTGCATACACGAAACAGCCTCGTCAATAATAGAATAGGTGTTGTCTCTGGATTAGTGGCCATAAGAATGGGGCTGGCAGCACACAATGTAGTTCGATTCCAAGGTTCTTTTCCTGCTGTGTTTTGCGGACTCATAGCTGGACTAGTTACGTTTATCATAGTGGACAGTCTACTTGATAGAACAAGCGACGTGAGTTGGCATGGATTCAAGCAATGGTGGAGACAAGGGAAAGACAGGCGACATGATGAAAAGCTTATGAAGAAAGTGTCAAGAGAGAAAAGAGGAGACGAAATGCAATTGGACGAAAAGACTGAGAAAGGGATTGCAGCATCAGAGGAAGAACCAAGAAGCGTTCAAGGCGTTTGGAGGAAACGAGCTCTCTACATTCTCGGGGCCATTGCAGTCTTCTTACTCATGCCATATTTCCTCCAGTTATTGGCAGATTGGACTGGAGTCACGGCATTTAGCGATATCTATGGTCCGTTAGTCTTTTGGAATCAGTTGTCAGCACCAGCCTTTCTTCTAGGCTTTATCTCGATTTGCATATTCACCGCAGTGATAATGTATCTCATACTCAAGTCATTTGAGGTTCAAGAAGGCGCATGGTAGTACTTCATAGACGAACTTGAAGTCCGTGCTCGTTAGATACGCTTTATTAGTCGGACATTTTAGTTTCTTGGTGGTGTAAGTATGACCAAGGGTGATCCGTTACTTGTTCTAAAAAACCTGAAAGCATACTATGCATCAAAAAAAGGTCTTGTTCGAGCTGTTGATGACGTATCCCTGGAGATTCGAGAGGGGGAGTGCGTAGGTCTTCTTGGTGAAAGCGGCTCAGGAAAGAGTAGTATGGCTCTTGCTATAATAGGCCTTTTTGAGAAGATGGCTCGGTTTAGCGCTGGAGCATCAAATGATCCTGAGCTTCTGAAGACATTCGATAAGGGCATTCGAGGAACACAGGAGAGACCAGGAGTTCAAGGGAGTGTTGTCTTCAGAGGCAAAGACCTTACAAAACTCCCGTCAGATGAATTGGTTGCTATTCGAGGTCGGGAGATATCACTTATTCCTCAAGGGCTTGGTCATGCACTCAATCCCCAACATAGCATTGGCCATCAGACTGCTGAATCAGTGGAAGTGCATGATGAGAACATCAGATTACTTGAGCTAAAGAGAAAAGTCCTGGAATATCTTGGTCTTGTTCAACTTGCAGATGCCAACCTCCGGTTTGTCTTGGATCCAGGGAGCTTCAGTGGTGGGGAGTCACAACGGATTCTCATCGCAATGGCACTAATAGGAGGACCCTATCTTGTGATAGCTGATGAGCCAACGACTGCGCTTGATGTGACTGTTCAGGCTCAAATCATAAATGTACTGAAAATGGTTCGGGACGAATTTGATGTTTCATTATTGTTAATCAGTCACGATGCTGGAGTTATTGCTGAGATGGCGGATAGAGTTGCTATCATGTATGCTGGAAAGGTAGTCGAGTACGCTAATGCCGTGAAAATATTCCATGAACCACAGCATCCTTACACCATGGGATTGATGACGAGTTTCCCAACCATCGCCATGATGCAGATGCGTGCAGGAAAGAAACCAAGACTCCGTGGAATCCCTGGAGATCCACCTGACCTCTGTGATATTCCGAGTGGCTGCCCTTTTCATCCTCGCTGTCGATATGCGGTTGATATTTGTCTGGAAGCTGTACCAGAATATAGAGAAGTTGAACCAGACCACTTCATACGGTGTCACAGATGGGGAGAGATTGAACAAGAATAAAGTGTGGGCGCCTTATGGCACCCACGGAGTTTTCCTATCGCAAGTCTGAGCGTTGATGGGTTCCGTTTAAGGTGACGTGATTCGCTATGGCAAATGCGCAAGCAACCATTTGAACAGTCCCGCATCCTTCTTTTTATGTATGTCCTCCCAGCTCTGACAAGTTACAATGCAGACTATCACTACTCAAATAATATTCTTCCGCCTCATAGAAATGAGCGGTGGGCTAGCTAGAATGCGGTCTGAGAGAGGGGGCATCGAAATGACGACAACGCTACTCATCATTGAGTAGGGCCGCCTATGTCTTACGAGGAATAAACCATCTGCCTTATTGTTTTCCCATCGTCAGCGCCATGATTGCTTTCTGGACATGAAGTCTGTTCTCAGCTACATCATAGACAATCGATCTAGAACCATCACATACCTCATCTGTGACCTCTGCATTCCTGTCTACTGGACCACAATGTGTAAAGAAAGCATTGTTAGTCTTTGACATCCAGTCCTTGGTTGTGATCCAGTCATCGTACTTTGCAGCTATCTCGATCTCATTCTTCTTTGCTTCATCAATTCCACGCTTCACCATATCCTCGTAGAATCCTGCAGTCATCCAGTTTCGCGAATAGACGATATCAGCGTTCTTGTAACCATCTTCAAGGTCGTGGACTATCTCGAAGGTACTGTCAGCAGTTTCAGCGTTTTCCTCACACCATTTAATGACCTCAGGATCAAGATCATAACCTGGAGGATAAGCAAGTGTAACATCCATTCCAAGTCGCGAGTTGATGAGGATACTTTCCTGCACACTACACCAAGATCGAACAAGAGCGCCTTTACCCCAAACTTGGAGTATCTTCTTGCCCTTGAGGTTCGTTCCAGCATGTTGTCGATAGCCCATTACGTCAGCAAGTCCCTGACAAGGGTGGAATCTATCATGAGCCATTGAAACAATGGGAACGCTAGCGTTGTCAGCATACTGTCTCAGGAGCTCATCACCCTGCCCGTAGTGCTCTATCGCGGTTTCTAGAATCCTAATACCGATTCCTACAGCATATCGACTCATCACCTGAGCAGCATCTTCAACTGTTTCACCAGCAGACTTTCCAGACTTGAGTCGCATTGTCTTTGGCTCCAGAAATTGTGCGTGGCCACCAAGCTCAGTAGCCGCCGCTTCAAAGGACTGCCGAGTTCTAACACTCGGGTTGTAGAAGAACATAAAGAACGTCCTTCTATCAAGGCAGTTGTTCAATGGATGATCATAACGGTTAGCCTTGAACTCGAATGAGAGATCCAATGTCCTCTCTAGCTCTTCAACACTCCAATCTTGAGTTGTAATCAAATCGCGTCCGTACAGACTCTTCATTGTAGTCACATGGCGACAAGACTCTATCCCGAATTTGAGTCTATCGCAAGTCGGGTTCAACCAAGAGAAAGGAAGTGAATCGAACAACGTCAGTCCATTTCATGCTCTTCTTGTAGACGCAGACCAGTTCGAAATTGATAAATCGTTCAGAGGTGAATCTCGATTGAGGGGTATTCATGGTAACCTTCGATGAAATTCAGCCGGGTGAACAAATTCTTGTACATGATGAGGTCAGCATTCATCGCGACACTGGTGGATCCACCAAGGGAAAACTAATACTCACACAGATGCGTTTGGTTTTTGCTATAGGAGGAGGATTCCTTGGTCCCAAGCAAACGACAGACCACGCAATCGACATGAGTATGATTGATAATGTTGCTCTGGAGCCTGCTGGAACTGTGGGTGTATACCTTCGTGTAGATTTTACAGCACACGATGGACAACACACTATACGATATCATTGTCGTTTGGCCCCAGCTCAACAAATGGTTGACCTGATTAATCAAAGGGTAGACAGAGGAGCACTTAGATGATGGGTGTTTCCAAAACCCCATTAATCAAAAACAGAAAGTACCTTGGTCTGGTTGTGACCAAGGCAATAGTAGAACTAGTACTCAGAAAAGTGTAGCATGAAGTAGCTCTTATCGTGTTGACAAGCAGGACACTTTTCAGGTGGACTTACCCCTTCATGGATATATCCACAATTACTGCATCGCCACTTGACCTTCTCTTTCTTCTTGAACATCGTACCATCATTGATCTGTTCAGCCAAGGCTGTGTAGCGTTCATGGTGCCATGTTTCAACCCTCGCAATCATGCGCCACAAGACTGCAGCTTTCTTGAAACCTTCTTTGTCAGCGATGTCAGCAAATCCTGGATACATCTCACTGAATTCGAACTTCTCGCCAGCAGCTGCATGTCTGAGGTTTGACTCAGTGTCTTCGTACACGCCACTGGTTGGGAAGGTCCATTCAATCTTGATTGCCTCTGTTGCTCCACCTTCCTTCAGAGTCGTGAAGAAGCGCTTTGCGTGTTCAAGCTCATGACCAGCAGTCTCTTCAAAGATCGCCGCAATGTGAGGATATCCCTCCTTCTTGGCAGTCTTTGCTGCAATCGTATATCTGTTACGAGCTTGGGACTCTCCTGCAAAAGAAGTCAGCAAATTCTTCTCAGTTTGTGTTCCCTTTAGATCCATTTTACTCAACTCTCTCAGTGGAGTATATTCTCCACTACTCTATGCGCCTAAGCGACAATATTGCAATCAATTGTACAATATTAATAAGAGTGCGGTTAGACAAGACTAACTTCAATCTACCCTATTTTACGTGCTCCGCAATGTTCTTTGCGAGAGCTACGATTTGCTGTGATTCCTCTTCAGAGGGTCTTGCTTTGACCCTTATCACGGGTTCTAGAATCTCAAACTTCATTTCCTCAAACATTTTTTGAAGCTTTTTGACTCCTCCACCGCCCCAGCCATAAGTTCCGAAGAGTGCTACTTTTTTCACCGGGATTCGTTTTCCTTGAACCTCATTAGCAAATGTCCAAATCTTGGGAAATGGGTGCGCATCATAGGTGGGGGCTCCTACAACAAGAACTGACGGGCGCACTGCATCAACAAGAACCGTACTCATGTCAGTGTATGATATATTATGAATTTTAACTTCGACGCCTAATTTCAGCAGCTCGCTCTTTAGCTTCAGAGCCAGTCGATGTGTAAAGCCGTACATCGAGCCATACACAATAGTGACATATTTCTCCAGTTCTGGATGAGTCCATTCGTCATACTTGTTCACAATCCACATAGGATCCTTTCGGAAGATGGGACCATGACTTGGGGCCACCATCTTGACACCGATGCCCAAGTCCTTTATCTTAGCAATTCCTCTCTGTACGAATTTGAAATAGGTAGTTATGATTGAAGACAAGTATCTTCTACTCTCGGACTCGACCATTCGCATATCAATCTCATCATCGAAGACTTTCCCATTCAATGCCCCAAATGTACCAAATGCATCGCATGAAAAGAGAACTTCATCCTCCATTATGTAAGTCATCATCGTTTCAGGCCAGTGTAGAAAAGGTGTATGGACGAACTTCAGGGTCTTGTTTCCAAGAGATAACTCCTCGAGATCTTCGACGACTTTCTCTTTCAATGAAAGCCCATAGAAAGATTTCTGCATATCAGAAGCTCGTTCGGTAAAGATTAGTGTTGCATTAGGAGCGAGTTCTGCAATATCAGGTAGTGAGCTTGTATGGTCAGGCTCCATGTGGTTTAGTATGATGTAGTCTATGTCTTTGGGATCAATAATCTCGCCTATGTTATCTAGCCATTCCTTGGACCATGGGTCCTTTACCGTTTCAATGAGTGCGGTTTTTTCATCAACTATCAAGTAGCTATTGTAGGATACTCCAAATGGTATCTTCCATAAATTCTCGAACAGCTCGGTATGGTGGTCGTCAACACCAACATAATAGACGCCTTTGGCCATTTCTCTGTGCATCTCAGTCATCTCTGATTCATGAACTCAGGTTTTATCCAATGGGTGAATGATAAAAGACCTTCCCTGTGGTCATGTTCCGTCTTGTTATTAACCATAGTTAAATCTCTTTCGACTTGCCCATACTTATTTCTTAACTAGACTAATAGCCTGTTCAGGACATGTTGATACACAGAGACCACATCCAAAGCATCGGTTTTCATCTACTTGAAGTCCGTCATCAGTCAATTCACGAACTCCGAAATGGCATCTATCTGCACACGTACCACAAGAAACGCAGGTATCCATATCCGTAGCAGATCTGTAATCAGAGGAAATAAGGTCAGGAAACATCTTGTACTTTAGAACTGATGTGAAGACAGCACAACAGGTCGAGCAACAACTGCAGATTCTGTTTACGTCATCATCACGCATCGCATAGGCCATATGAACTAGTCCGGCATCGTGTGACATCTTCAATGTTTCAATAGCTTCCTCTTTCGTGATTTCTCTTGTACCTGCATGTTTGTATAGTTCTTCATCTAGGAGTCCCTTTGCGCTGTCCCATGCAATACATGTATCCGTAGGTGCATCGCACTTTTTTATCATGGACCGACACATGCAATGCAACCTGTAGATATGCTCAGCTTTCTCAAGATAGCTGATTGCTTGATCAAGATGGAGAATCTTTTGCGCCCCTTTCAATTCCACGTTTACAGGAATAGTCTTTGCAGATCTCCAGTCTTCAAAGTTCTTAGCATTTTGAAGTATATGTTCGTCCCATTCGCTAAACACGTTTTAATCACCATCCATTCTTCCTCGTCAGACTATTGGGCATAACCTTTCATCAATGACATCATCGCTTCTTTCTTCTCTGGAACCAAGCTGTAGAATGTCCACTTCTTCCATTTCTCACTGGATAACCAGCCTGCTTTCTTCATTGTTCGCAGATGATGCGAAATAAGGGGCTGTCTTGACTCGTTGAGTGCATATTGAATCTCGCAGACACATGCAGATTCTATAGTCGTCAACATAAGTGCAATTCCCAACCTGATGCCAGACGTGAAGATACTGAAGTCCGACTCACTTAACAGACTTCGGTTCTTTTGAAGGACCTCCATTCGCTCTGGCGAATATTCAACACAATCAAAGTCACATGTGACGTTTGTCCTAACTGCGGATTCCTTTCCGTCCTTCCTACGCGAAGCCATAGATTCGTCATATAAGTCACATTTATATAAATCAGATGCATGTAACAGGATTTGCGTTAGGCTGAGGAGAAGCTGCATGACATTCATCCATCAACTATTCCTTCGAAGGATCCTTGACAGTATTGATCCAATCTTTACTCGAACCTTCCTCCCATGGGTTGTAAAACACCCAAGATATCTTCGCGCAGTTTTTCATCTTGGACGTTCATTTCGATGGGCGGAGAAAAGAAGAGCTCAATATAGGGAAAGAGGACTACAAGTCCCGTCGGTGATGATTCTTAGTGTGACTTCAACCTGCAATCTTGTTTGCAGTGGATGTTATGCGGCATCTAGACGGACATCATTTGAAAGAAGTGAGCAAACTCACAAGATATCTCGTGATCTGAACCTTCAGAAATGGAGATCAATAATTTCAGAAGCAAAGTATCTCGGTGTCTTCGGATTTGTCATTGCAGGTGGTGAACCATTCCTTTGTGACGGAATTGTCGACCTATGTTTGGAATTCAAAGACGTTTTCTTCGTGATTGTCACAAATGGAACTTCAATAAAAGAGTCGGATTTTAGCAAGTTAAGCAGAGCATCCAACATAGCAATCGTTGTTAGTCTAGAAGGTGATAGGAAGTCAACAGATGCGAGGAGAGGCCATGGAGTTCACTCCAAAGCTATTGAATCGCTTAAGCATCTTTGGAGTATTGGGATTCTCACTGGTATATCAGCCACAATAACAAGAGAGAATGTCGAATTCTGGATGAACTCAAGGAACCTCGATAAACTGATCAATCGAGGGATTCGGATTGGCGTATTTATTGAATATATTCCATCACCAGAAGCTTCTGCATCCACAAAACAGTCAATCTCACCATGTTCAGAAACTGGCAAGATACTAACGATACCAGAGCGTGAACAATTCCGTGATTTTGTACTTCAATATCGAGAGAACAATCCCATCTTCATTATTCATTCACCAAATGACGAGGAGTTTTTCGGTGGTTGTGTTTCTGCAGGAAGAGGGTTCGTGCACGTCACACCCTCAGGAGATCTTACAGCGTGCCCTGTGTCAAACCTCGCCACACACAACCTCAAGGAGTCCAGTCTGAAGCAAGGGTTGGCAAGTCCGCTTTTCAAAAAGATTAGAGAGAACGGATTTATTCAGGAGTCACACGATTTGCCTTGTGCTTTGCTGTCCCATCAAGATGAGGTGCTTGAACTGGCAAAATCTGTCGGAGCATACAATACAGATACTGGTAGAAGTGTTTGAACCGCCTACGCATTCTCCGTCCGGTTAGGATCAGGCAGATCCAACTTGTGAAGTTTATCATACAGATATTTTATCGAGTCCCAACAACCCGGACGACGATAGATGGTTGCGAATTCGTCAGCATATGGTGAAAACTTCTCCCAGAAGGCAATTAGCGCGATTGCAGTGGTTTCTGGCACAAAATCGTAATCTATGAATTTTCTTTTAACAAGTGTACTTAATCCATCGAAGTACGACCCAACCCGTGTGAACTTGGCAAAAGCATCCGGATCTGCTTCGGGGCCGTATGTTTTGAAGAACTCGCCGGGATTCTTCCATCTATACGTTTGAATCTCGTTAATGTCTTTTATGAAATCAAGATCATAGAGCTTCTTGTGGAAATCGAGAAATATCTCGAGCTTTCTTGCTCGAGTAAATCGTTGTATGGAGTGCAGCGTGGCGATAATTCCAATGATTACACTGCCTAATCCCACAATAGTCGATATCCCCGTAAGGTCTAATTGCACGCTGAAGCACCCTCATGTCTTTCCGTGAAACATTCAATAAAACTCTCTGGAGCAATTCTTTTAACGATATCTCACGAACAAGATAATCAAGAATCGAGGCTGATCTCGTGGAAGAAAAAACAATCAAAATAAAGAAGCTTCGAAAAGCGGTCATGAGTCATTGCATTTGGGCCAATCAACTCGATTTTCTATGTGATGAGTGCAATTGTAGGATGAAACCTGGAGGCAATTTTCAGACGATACTAGATGGCAGAGAGTATCAATTTTGCACTGAGAAATGTATGGAAGCCTTTGTGGAAAAATGGAACCAACAACCTGAGAACATTTAGTCGTCTGAGTCTGGCTTCCAAGCAGTTCGTCGCGGAACCCAACGCGGGACATTCTTCAAGTAGGATGTATACTGATTGCCAAACTTCTTCGTCAATTCAGGTTCTTCACCTTTTACGAATAAGACATGATTCCCTATCCAGAGTGCAAAGAACAACAAGAGGAGTGGAGTTGACGCGAATAGTATTGTTTCACCAAGTACTGTGAAAAGCACTCCTATTACCATTGGGTTTCTGGTGTATCGATAGAATCCTTGGACAACCAGCTTCTCAGGAGGGTCCCATGGTGCTGCTGAACCTTTACCAAATTTAGCAAAATGGTATGTTGTAGTGAATACAAGAACAAGACCTATGAAAAGGAATAGAAGTCCTAAACTTGTTGATATTACACTGATGGGAAAAACCATGTTCCAAGCTGGATTACTTCCCATGAAGAGTAGAAGTATAACTGGAACAACAAAAATCCCTAGAAATGGTTCCAAAATAAAGCCCTTGATGTACCGAAAAGATCCCATTCTATTTACTCACTCACACTTCCTTTTGAAACCAATTCGCTTCAGTGCCGGATCAGGGATACACCAATTAGTAAAACTCGACTGTACAATTAAACACCCCTGGATAAAGACAAGGATGAGTCCAATCTGTAGGTTTATGAAATATGCAACTCCTACGAATATCAAAACAAAGCTTCCCTGGACTAGAGCTCTGGCATTCTCAAGATACACTGGTTTCCACATCCAAGAAAAACAGAGTCTATTTGCACCTCTTAAGGACACTGATTGAATTCCGAACTAGCTTCAAATTCGTTTTATTCGTGGCTCATTGGAGAACGATAGCCCAATTCAGGTAATTTACTAAAGAGAAGTTCAATAAACGCCTAGACAAGGTTTAACAAACCAAGCCGGATGCTTATTAGTAGCTGAGTAAATTACAAACTTTATGGACACAGATAGAATAAGAAATGATTTCCCCGTTCTTCAGCGAATTATCAAAAACAAACCTCTTAGATATATGGATTCAGCATGTATGTCGCTCAAGCCACGTCAAGTAATCGATGCAGTTGTCGAATATTACGAGAACTTTCCTGCTTGTGCAGGAAGAAGCGTTCATAGACTAAGTCATGAAGTCGAAGAAGCTCGCAGAAAAGCAAGAGAGGACATCAAGGAATTCATTGGAGCTAAAAAGCTCGAGGAAGTTGTTTACACACGGAATACCACTGAGGGACTGAATCTTGTGACGAATTCACTCCAGGTTAACCAAGGCGATGTTGTACTCACTACTGACCGAGAACACAATTCTAGTTTGGTCACCTGTCAACTACTTGCTGCCAGAAAGAAAGTTGAACATAGGATTGTAAAATCCAATCCTGACTCAACTTTTAATATTGAGGCATTCAAAGATGCATTAACTCCGAAGGTGAGGCTCGTTTCTTTTGTTTGGACTTCAAATCTGGATGGATATTCGCTTCCTGCTAAGGAAATAATTGAAGTTGCACATGATAATGGGTCGCTAGTCCTGCTCGATGCTGCCCAAACAGCACCGCATCATGAGATTGACGTTGCCAAACTCGGAGTTGACTTTCTAGCCTTTTCTGGACACAAGATGCTTGGACCGACCGGTACAGGTGTCGTTTACATAAAAGAGGAACACTATGATGTTTTGGATCCATTCATTGTTGGAGGCGAAACTGTAGAATGGAGCACTTTTCAAGACCACAAGTTCCTAGACCCACCTGAGAAATACGAGGCAGGTTTGCAGAACTATGCTGGTGAGATTGGACTGGCTGCAGCGATTCGGTATTTGAAATCAATCGGCCTGAAGAAAGTTGAGAAACATGAGCAAGAGCTTAACCAACTGGTGCATAACGGGTTCAGTCAGATTAATGGAGTTACAATCATTGGGATAAGAGACCCAAGACTTCGTGGCGGAATCACTTCATTCAACATTGAAGGAGTAATGTATCATGATGTCGCACTGATAATGAATCGTAACTACAATCTCATGTTAAGGTCAGGACAACATTGTGTTCATTCATGGTTTAACGCAAGTGGAATTGAAGGAAGTGTAAGGGCATCACTATATCTATACAATACAAGAGATGAAGTTGAAACACTAATTGAAGCTGCGGAGGAAATCTCCAAATTGGATTGATGTGATGATAACATGGACACCTGCTTCCTGCCGCTTGTGTATTTGTTAATAATCAGCCTCATGTATCTGAAATGGCCGCAGTATGGAAAAGAAATATGGAACTGTTTGAAGCGATATTCATCGCTAAGAGCCTGCGATGTCGATTTCCATGATAAAGCTCGCGCAACTTTGACAAGCATCGTAATGCGAAGAAGCATCAGGCTAGGAAGATCAGTATACAGGAACTTCGAGGTTATTTCAGTATTCTCGGTGCTTGCCTTCGTGTATTTCATGATGCGCATTTTCATTGACTTGTTTTTCTGTGTCGTACTCCTCCTTCCGGCTTGATCTGTGTTTCTCTATGAATTAGTACTAGAATAAGCGTTATGAATACGGATACATATCGATATGAATCGTTATGTCATATCGCATATAAGGATGTGTGAGCATAGTTCTATCAAAGGAGGATAGACTGTGAGTAAAGTACTTCGGATTAATATGGAAGACCTCTCTCATAAATGGCAGAATGTGAAGCCAGCACACAAGACCTATGCTGGTCGTGCATTCACATCAACGATTCTTTCAGAGGAGGTGGACCCAACTTGTCATCCACTGAGGGAACAAAACAAGATAGTAATTTCCCCTGGATTACTCGCTGGAACACTTGCGCCGTCATCGGGTAGATTGAGTGTAGGTGCAAAATCACCTCTTACAGGAGGAATCAAAGAGGCAAATGCGGGCGGTCTGACTGGAACACGATTGGGTAACCTTGGTGTCAGAGGAATAATCATTGAAGGTGCTCCGAAGAATTCCAAAGACTGGTACAGTATACTTGTTGGCAAGGACAAGTGTGAGATACTCAAGACGAACCAATACGCTGGAATCGGTCTCTATGATCTAATTGGAAAAGTTTGGAAGGACCACCCTACAAAGCCGGGCATTATCGGATGCGGTGTAGCTGGACAAAGACTGTTGGAAAATGCGGGGGTCTTTGGTAACAACATCGAAAATTCAGACCCAGGGAGATATGCCGGGCGAGGGGGTCTTGGTGCGGTATTCGGATCCAAAAGAATAGTTGCTGTAATCAGTGATGGGAAAGGAGGATCCAGACCTGAGGCGAAGGACCAAGAAAAATTCGATGAGGCAAGGAAGACCTTTGTCAAGTCATTGAACGCTCATGCTGTGACAGGCAAGCTGAAAGACGACAAAGGGGAACCTTATGGTGGTCTAAAGAACTATGGCACAAACATACTTCTGAATATCCTCAGCGAGGCTGGTGGATTACCCACGAGAGGATTCAGGTCCGGCAGGTTCGATAAGGCAGCGAAAATATCTGGCGAAGCAGTACACGATTTGGTTGATAAAACGAAAGCGAAGTTTGGTGACAAAGCTGAAGGAAAGTACGCACATGCGTGTCACCCGGGGTGTGTCATGGCTTGTTCAAACATAGTTCCCTACGAGGAAACAGGCAAGCAACATGTTTCACCTCTTGAATATGAAACTGCTTGGTCATTGGGAGCAAATCTTGGCATCGGGATTCTTCACGATGTTGCTGAACTGAATCGGCTATGTAACGATATTGGACTTGACACAATCGAAGCAGGCAATACAATTGCCATGTTCATGGAAGCAGGAATCATTCCATTTGGAGATGGCCCTAAAGCTATTGCGTTGCTAAAGAAAGCCTACGATGAGGACTCAGTCGAAGGTAGACTTGTCTCTTCAGGTGCACAGACAGCTGGCAAAACTTTAGGCGTGACAAGAATTCCTTCTGTAAAGGGCCAAGCTCTTCCAGCATATGACCCAAGACCGATCAAAGGTATTGGTGTAACATATGCCACATCCACAATGGGGGCGGATCACACAGCTGGATATACCATAGCTGCAGAAATTCTTGGAATCAAGGGTAAGGTCACAGATCCACGAGACCTCAAGAAGGCAGAATTGTCGCAGGCATTCCAAGCAACGACAGCATACATTGATTCTACGGGTTACTGTCTTTTCATTGCATTTTGTATCCTTGATGATGATGATGGATTCAATGCGATGAAAACCACTGTTGATTCATTCCTTGGAGAAGACATCGATGTGACAAGTTATGGCAAAGATGTTCTCAAGAAGGAGAGAGAGTTCAACAAAAAAGCTGGATTCACGGAGGCTGACGACAGACTACCAGAGTTCTTCAAAACAGAACCTCTTCCACCACACAATGTTGTCTTCGATGTTCCTGATGAGGAGTTGGATGCAGTTTTCAAAGGATTCTAGTCTTTTTGGGGGACAGCAAGTCCCCCTGCCCTTTTCTTCATACCACTAGTATTATCAGACTAAGCGATATACGGGAATTGATTGACTGTGACTACAGATTCTATAGAGATTCATCTTTATGGTTGCCTTCGTAAGCTTGTCAAAGGCAGCCGTCCAGATGAAGACACGACCATGACCCTTGAATATGTTGAGAACGAAACATTCATTGAATTGATTGAAAGGCTAGGACTGAAGCGGTCAGACATTGGCGATTGCTTTTTGAATGGCACCTTAGCAAAACCAAAGGACATTGTACCAAAAGGTGCGCGTGTGGGAATTTTCCCCTTCAATATGGTGCTACTATGCGGAGGACAACACCTGAAAGGTCATGGATATACACGTGATGATGTTGATGTAGATTACTATCAGTGATTTCTATGATTGTAAATGTCAAGCTCTATGCAACTCTGAGGAAACTTGCTCCAAAGAATGTGCAAATAGGCGAGGCATTCCCACTGGACCTTGATTCCCCAACTGTAAATGGCGTACTACACAAACTAGGAATCGGTGAAGAACAGGCAAAAATCATCATGGTTAATGGCACCCGAGTAACTAAATTTGACCATGAATTGCACGCCAACGATACAGTAGTCATATTCCCGCCTGTTGGAGGTGGTTGAGTCGAAGAGGAGGTTAATCCTAGTCGGATTCTTATTCAGCCTCCTGATAATTGGCGTTGACGCGTGGGATAATAGTGGACAAAGTGCGAAACACCTGAATGCCACGCAGGATGTCTTACTGGATGCAGTTTCTTGGAAGGCGTTTTCATACAGATGTGCGAAGGGGGATAAACTGTCTGGAGAGTTTCTCCTGATTCGAGATGGAGACCTGTTCATGGGTGATCAAACCAAGTACGATAACTGGTTACTCGGAGGGATTGGTTTCCTTATTCTTGATGAAGAGAATTACAATCTATGGGCACATGGAAACCCGGCGACTTCGCTATTCGAGAGAGAAACTGTGGTCCAATTAGCTTGGTCAGTGGAAATCCCAAAGAACGGATTGTGGTATGTTATCTACTTGAATGATTCAATATACATGAAACAAATTGAGGGGAGCATACACCATTACGCAAAGAACGACCCCGTTGCGTTTCTTGCACTAGTTGGCCTTGTTGGACTAGCGGCTACAATCGCTGTATCTCTGATTTACAAACGAAAAAATGGATGAGCTGTGGCACATAATGCCACAGCGTTTCTGGACTTACTACCCGCTTGCCTTGATAGTGGCTAGGAGGTTTGTTCTCCTCCAGTGCCCGATGGTAGGAATTCATCTATGAGTTCATAGAGAGCCCTTCCTAACATTGCACCAAAACCGCCTAGCAAAGCACCTATCAGTATACTGATTACAATCACTATGAAACCAAGCCCTTCGAGACCTAGAAGGCCGATGAACATGTTCGCAACTGCCATTGCCTGCGCAGTTATTGACAAGTAGGCAAAGAGAAGTCCCCAAGCAATTCCTATACCCAGAAAACCGAGTAGGAATGCTTTCCGTATCCTCCTGACAAACAGAGCTCCAAGAGCCCCAGCGATCAACATTAGTATCCAGTTGCCCGCCAACTGAAGAGCGATGCCAAAGACTATCGTTATCACTAAGGCAGGAAGAAAGCCAATCTCAGGAATTGTGTCATCTATCTTTCCCATTTCAAAACCTCCTATGGAACAAAGGTGATGGTCCCCTCTATGAGTGTGCCATCAGTGTCTGCAGTTCTAAATGCTGTTGCAGTCGAATAGAAGTACAGAATGTGGTATCCATGTTGCTTAGTGACGTTATCGTACGAATACCAGATATCAAACATATCACTCCAATGTGGACTGAACATGTTACCGCTCTGACCACCTGGATAGGCCATGTAAGACATCTGAATGTTGCCCAAATCGGCTACCAGTCTGGTAGAAGGTCCATGAGTGACAACCCAACCAGGGGCAACGTCAAGTGTGTCTTGACCTCGAGATGGCACGTCACCAATCACGGTGAATCCAGCAAGATGTTCGATGTGGACAATGTGACGGTTACCATACACCCAGTTAGGTTCGTCAGCCCAGTCTGAGGTAAGAGTATCAATCGCTCTGTGAAGAGCACGAACAAGGATTTCATCACGAGTCTCAATAGTGCCGACAGTGGAGTGATCATCGAGATAGTACGCGTTGTTCGTCACTACTATCTGTTCTAATACTGGTGTCCTAGATAGAGGAAGCGAAGTGTTGACTGCTCGGATCTCGTCAAAGGTTTCGTAATGAATCGCGTTAATAAGATACATCCAGATTGTTGGTGCAACAAGATTAGGCTCCATGTTATAGCCCCAATCTCGAAGAATATCAACTGCATTAGAGATCGTTGTATTTCCATCGCCTACCGAGTCCCAGGCATCAATGACATACGGCAAAATCACCTCAGCTCTGACTTCAACAACGTCAGCCTGAAACCTCTTCATGTCATCAACAGAGATTCCATTATTGTTACTCAATAGATAGAAAATACGCCTTCCTCTGTACCCGTTTGCCTGTGGCCCGAGGATGTCGTAGCCATATTCACTTGGGTCAATCGTTCTCTGATTTGCCGAGGAAACGAAACAGCGTGAGGGATTTATCTCACGGGGATTGTATGCGTAGGGGATATTACTGACCATTCCAACTGTGTCATTAAGAGCAACAACTGGATATTCACCTGTGTACCCTGCTCGCACTGGAAAACGTCCAACTACCAACATTGCAATGTTTCCTGAGTCATCAGCAAAAACGCAGTTCTGAGGAGGACTATCCCACCAATACATCGCGTCAATAAACTCATCCAGATTGTGTGCTCTCATGTATCCAGCAGAGGCAACCAACTCATGAGTAACGCTGTTCCCAGTCCAGTTCATGGCAAGATTCGGGTTTGAATCGCCAAACAAACCATAGGTGTTTATCGCCGAGTCGATTAGGGGACCATGAACAGACTCCTTAACGGTGAAAGGTATGACTGTACCTTCCTTGGTGTGAATGTCCTCATTATAGATTGTGAAATCTCTGTATTCGCCATTGTACCAGTATTGATCGGGATTTGAAGGATTGAGTTGCTCAACAAAGATGTCAGTGACATCTGCGCCAACATTTGTGAAGCTATATGCCACATGATCATTATGACCAATCAAGACAGCAGGAAGGCCTGGGAATGTTGTGCCCGTGACATCCAGCTCGCCAGGTACCACGATGTGGGCTTCGTACCAGACACTCGGAGCTTGCAGTGTCAGGTGAGGATCTCCAGCTAAGATAGGCGTCCCAGTGGACGACTTTGATCCATTGATTGCCCAGTTGTTGCTGCCCACTAGTTCCCTATCTCCAAAAGGACTCAGAACTTCGTTCATCATATTGAGCAACGACTCGAGCTTGCCCTCTGGAATATAGGTTTCATCAGCGAGTGCCATACTTGTATATTGGCCAGGATCATCAGTGGCAGGATACATTCCGGGAGCAAGGGGGTATTGAGCATAACTAATGTTGGCTTGTTCTTGGATGATTGGTACTGTGTACGGCATCAAGTCAGGGAACAAGTCATTGTACATTGAATCATTATTCAGTTCTTGGCGTTCCCATTGCCGCTGGAAATCCGCAACTCCACCCGAGAGACCCCAGGTAAGCATCTTGGCGTTCACAAAACAATCAACGGCCTGCCATGGCTCTGGTTTGAATCCCAGAATTTTAAACTCTACTGGAGTATTTGCAGCGGTCATTGAGCGAATGAATATATTTGCGCCCTCAACTTCTGCATTGATGGCATCCAAAGCTGTAGCAACAATGGGATTTGTTGCTGCATTAGCTTCATACCAGTCAAGCGTCGTTTGTGCTGCTCGTTTTAGACCTATTGTTCTATAGTACATATCGGAACTAGCCGCATAAGCGCCAACGATTTCACTAATGCGTCCAGCCGCGAAGTAGTTTTGCATGGTGATTTGAAACAATCGATCTTTAGCATGCATATAACCAAGCGCCATGAACGCATCATGAGCAGATTCAGCATAGATATGCGGTACTCCCAAATGGTCGACGACTACTTCGACTTGAGCATCTAGGCCATTGAGAGTTATTCTCTGTGACCCGGGTGCTGGAACGCCACTGTCGAAGATCCCACCAATTGGCTCAATGATGCCTAACCCCCCAGTCAATGGTCCGATGGGCATTGTAAGAATGATAATCAGTGCAATCGGACCAATCAGCGAGAGGGCAAGGTTCGCAACCTTTCTCTTCATGTTTCTCTCCAACTCTCAATAAATGGATTCAAATGCTATGAACGTCGTGCCCTTTAAGCATTGGGAGAGAAGTTTCGTAATCATCTAAATCGTCACGTCATCATAATCGAGAACGCCAATCTGAGCTGTCATCTTCCATTCACTTCCAACTTTTGAATAGAATTTACATGTTCGACCAATCCAGTGGTCTTCGTTTCCTGAATCATCCCGCCATAATGTGTCGATGTCAACAACTGCAAAAGCACCATCTCTTTCCTTGGATATCTCAATTCGTTGGGTGGTTCTTACATTATGCACCAGTTCGTGGGTGTCAAAAAGATCCTGCCAGAGATGTCCCCAGCGTTCTGCGTTATATCGGCCCCAAGGAAATACCCACTTCATCGGGTCGTGCGTTTTAGGACCAGGAGGCCAGGGCCAGACCATGTCATGATGAAAGACTGTGAGTAGCAAAGCGACGTTTTTCGTATCCCACGCGCGCCTTTCTCTGTCAATTATCTCTTCAATCTCTGCTGCTACACTTTCCAATACAACCACCATTAGAATTTGAATGATTACGTACTTTAAAAGAACATGTAGAGAATGATAAAGGAGGCTGTTTTTCATTGAAACCCTAGACTTACATTGACATCCGAGTGACAAACTTTTTCTGTAAGATACTGTGCGACTAAAGAGGTTGTGACCAATTATGGTTAAGACGGAAACTTTTCGCGGCAGGGATTTCATAACTCTGCTCGATTACACAAAGGAGGAGATTGAAACACTCCTTGAAGTTGCACTTGATTTGAAGCGGAAGTTCGCGACGGGTGAGCCTCACAAACTTCTTGATGCAAAGACATTATTCATGATCTTTTACAATCAAAGCCTACGGACTCGCAACTCATTCGAGGCAGGAATGACACAACTTGGCGGTCACGCACATTTTCTGGACCCTAGCAAGATTTACGCTCCTGCTCTTGAAGGTGACGAGAAGGCTTATTCTACTGAACGCGTTTCAGATGTAGCACGTGTTCTTGCAAGAATGGGTCATGGCATTGCCATTCGCTGCTATGGAGATCCTGTTGGGTGGATCTATGGCCGAGCAAACAAAATCATCAACAACTTCGCACACTGGAGCCATATCCCAGTTATCAATATGGAGGACGATGTCTATCATCCATGCCAAGCATTGGCAGATATTATGACTGTGAAGGAGAAGTTTGGCACCTTCAAAGGTGTCAAGTTCGTTATGAGCTGGGCGTATTCACCTTCTGTACACAAACCACTTGCGGTCCCTCAAAGCGCAATCATCGCTGCAACAAAGATGGGGTGCGATACGGTGCTTGCACATCCGAAGGGAATGGAGCTTGACGATAAAATCCTTGACAAGTGCAAGGAGTTCTCTGAAGAGAATGAATCAAGCTTCGAGATTGTCAACGACATGGAGGAGGCTTTTGAGGGAGCTCAGGTTGTATATCCTAAAGCCTGGACCTGTAAGGAATTCATTCCACCATTCAATGACAAACCGGAACTGGAAAAGTCACAGGCAGTGTTCGACAAGAACAAGCATTGGATCTGCAACGATGATATGATGAAAATTGCAGGACCCAAAGCGGCGTATATGCACTGCCTACCCTGCGATCGAGGGTTTGAGGTGACCAACTCAGTCATTGATGGACCTCAATCAATTGCCTTTGACCAAGCTGAAAACCGACTTCATGCGCAGAAAGCTGTCATGGCATTGACAATGCGATAAAATGTTCATGTCTAGCTGAAGCAGGTCTGCAGCTAGACTTCCCTCTCTTTTTCTCAAGCAGTTTGAAACACAAATCACAAGAAAACCTAGAATATAATGAAGGTTTGAAGCTGGACTATTGCCTAGCAGAACGATATCAAATATGATGTGTCACTATCATTGTAACGAATAGCTCATAACCTCCAAAGTAGGAATATATGCAGAATTGTGTACTATGGTTTGGTTATTGAGTAATGCTAGATGAGTTAGAACTGATGGCGAAGTATTTGGTTCATTTGCAGTTCTACTCAGAGGAAGAAGATGTTCTATACTCTAGAGATCGCAGACATCGCTTGTCGATAAAAGGGATTGGTCCAGTCGTTCTATCTTTCGAAGAGGAATTCAAACGACACCTTCATCTAATTCGACGGAAGGAGTATCGGGCTTTTCTGAATGCAGTGTCAGAGAACGTTCCGTTTGACGTGGAAGCAGTCCTTGTAGAGTTTAACGAAAAGGTAAGTGAGATAGGAAGCCACAATCTTACAGATGAATTGACTGCAAATTTCCTGATTGGGCCAATCAGATCAGCTCTTCAAACCAGAGAGTTTGAGGAGTGCATGTATAACATTAGGCGTGACGCGATAGACAGATTGGGCACTGATGATGCAAAAGAAATAGTTGATGCGCGAATCTCGAATTTCTTCTCTACGAATGACTTTTCTGTTTCGATGCTACATAATCTCGCTTTGCTGAACCTTCTGACCTCACTTTATGGAACAGAAGATACGATAGACAGGGTGGGATTGATACTCGAGGAATTCTGCGAAGAACTGGTTAGCAAGCTTTCCAAAAGATAGGAGCGGAATCACTAAGAAACTGCTGTACAATGAGATGGGCTAAATCTTGTGAGATAATACCCTTTCTGATTAAATGAAATAATAGTTACGAGCAGAGGTACCGTCAGGATTTTTGGGGGTAAGGATTCGAATTCTTGAACTAGTTGATTTCTATGAGAAACTCAAACTTTCAGGTGTCTCTGCTCTATAATAACCTAAACAATGGACAATATGGAATCGAGTAACACAGAGTCAAATACCCAGCTCGTCAATTCGATTGAAAAACGTACGAGTTAGAAACGCACGATACTTGAAACCGCCCCATCCTGAATTCTCCATTAGGTTAGCGACTTGGCCTACCAGTTGTTCCCGTGTCATAACCGTGACATCATAGATCTCCCTGGTGTCTATCTGCTTCATCACACCATCCAAGGGCTCTGCAAGGAATACAAGCGACCGCCACGGTATTGTTCTGTGTTTGCAGACAACAGCAAGATGCAAGTCAAGGACGAAGTGAGTAAGTCTAATGGTCAATCCAGTTTCTTCATGCATCTCACGAATTGCTGCCTTCTCCAATGACTCTCCTCTATGAGCGCCTCCGGATGGTGCTCGATAGATACCAGTGTGAGCATATTGCGGCTTTTGAATTACAACAAATCTCCCGTCGTCTTGACGAATAAAACAAGTGATATCATGTAGACGGCCTTTGGATTCTGTACGCTCTACCAACTTGCATTCGAAATCAAGAAAGTCTGCTTTAAATTCGTAGTTGACCGGTTCGCCATATTTCTCTTTCAGACTGGCCACTTCAGTTTCATTGATGTCGTTCAGTAAACTCGCCAAATCAAAGAAAGATGTAGAATGCATAAAGATTGCGGGACGACAACCTTTTACGATGGTTTTCCATATGTGTCTACGCTCTAAATGAGGATGTGGTGAATTGGAGAAGAGAGTAGGTTCTGTGTTGATCAAGACCTACATTGGTGATATCACTAATCTCTCTGTGGATGCTATAGCAAATGCGGCAAATTCGGATTTGTGGATGGGCTCAGGTGTTGCAGGAGCGATAAAGTCGAAGGGTGGGAAAGCGATTGAGGATGAAGCACTTTCTAAGGGTCCAATCAGACCTGGAGAAGCAGTTTTGACGACTGCAGGATTGCTTCCTTCAAAACATGTCATTCATTGCGCTGGAATGCCACCAGGAGGAAAGGCTACGTTTAAGAATGTCATGTCCTCCGTTCAAGCAGCTCTCAGCATTGCGTCAGTTCACAATCTTAGATCACTCGCATTTCCAGCAATAGGAGCTGGTGTTGGTGGTCTCTCAGTAGAGCAGTCCGCAAAAGCAATTGTGGAAGGCATTTCTCATTTCGCTCGAAACCCGGGTCCTGTTGAGCAAATAATACTCGTTGGCTTAAACAAGTATGTGAGTGACTGTTTCAGTGACGCAATTAATGAAAATGAGGAATCGGAGTCTTGAAGAACTGGAGTCTAGGAACCCTCAGTATCGATGTCACTTTGGGTGATATTGACGATTCAGAGATTGACATTGTTGTGAAGACCAAGGACATAGCATTAGGGAACAAAGATGCACAATTTACCGTAAGAGAGGGAAGTAATGCTAAAGAGGTTCTCTACTGGCCCGGTTTATCCATATCCAGTCCAGATCGGCGGTCTTCGATCTATTCTGCGGCTATATCTGCACTGCAAACCGCAGATGGATGCGATGCAAAAAGGGTGGGTTTCTTCACGATGGGTTTTGAGGTCTCTAGGATACCTAGTTGGGAAGTCGCTGAGGAGATTATTAGAGCGATTATCAATCACTCAAAGTCGGATAGCTGTATAAGTCACATAATACTGGTTGCCAGCTCACCCATTCAATTGAGTTCATTTCAATATGCCTTGAATAATGTAGCCACGATTGTACCCAAGTAAGTTACATCTTGAGCCTTTTTCGAGCAGCATCCGCAGATGTCACTAACGGATCCCAGGTATCGCATATGGCAGGAGCATAGCAGTTCTCGAAGTCAAAGAGGTCATTCGCATTGATGTTTTGCTGTATTCCCAATGTCAGGACATTGAGTCTCATCGCCGCATCCTCCTCTCCCACAAGTTGACCTCCAACAAGCTTGCCATTGTCTTTGCTGTAGAATGTTTTCAACTTGAGTTCCTTT
The DNA here is from genome assembly GCA_011364905.1 of Candidatus Thorarchaeota archaeon. Lineage (GTDB taxonomy): Archaea > Asgardarchaeota > Thorarchaeia > Thorarchaeales > Thorarchaeaceae > SMTZ1-45. Next base: position 69,316 of record RDNZ01000003.1, on the reverse strand, counting down.
CCGCCAATGTAGTAAGGTGGTTTGGTCCCGCCTTTAACAGAACCTTTCACAATTGGAACCTCAAACCGTTTTGCCATGTCCTCTGTGAACCCTGTAGACGCAATCTCGAGACCGAATAGCTTCGTGACTTTAGCACTCACGATACCCGGAAAAGTCACACTTCCTCCAGCAGCGTTAATTCCTGCAACTCGTGCCTGTCTGACTGCAAGTGTACCAAGTCCACCTGCCATTGGTTTACGTGTGGTGAACTCCAAGTTTTCTGAGCAATCTCCGCATGCATAAACTTGGTTCAGGTTCGTCATCATCCTTTCATCAGTCTTAATCCCTTTAGTAGGTCCAATTTCAACCCCGATTTTTGAGGCTAAATCTGTGACTGGGCGTACACCAGTTGCAACAACAACGAAATCTGCTGCTATCTCAATGACATCTTGTGTATCACGGTTTTGAACGACCACAGAATCAGGCGAATCATCTCCCTTGACCTCCTGTGCAGCAGTATTAGTGAGAATTTTCAAGCCATGCTTTTCGCAGTGTTCCTCCACAATTGCAGCCATATCTGAATCAACCATTGCAAGAAGAATATGGGGCAGAAACTCAACTACAGTGACATCAAGACCTCGTTCGTGAAAGGCTTCCGCGGCTTCCATCCCGACGAGGCCACCCCCTATTACCACTACTGTTTTTGCCTTCCCGACTTCAGCAGATAGCGCCTTGGCATCATCAAGTGTACGAAGCCCATAGATTCGCCTCTTGTCTAGTCCTTTGATTGGAGGAGCGGCATTTACAGCTCCTGTGGCAAATATCAAAGCATCATAACTTAGAACTTCTCCTTCACTCTCTCCCGTATAGATAATCTTCTTTGACTTATGATCAATGTCAGTTACTGTGACACCTAAATGAGCGTCTATTTTCAGAGCAGCCCAATTGTCAGGCGGCATCAACACAAGATCTTCGAATTTTCCAACTTTTCCAGAGATTGTGTATGGAAGACCGCATCTAGAGTACTGAGAGTAAGGTTCAGAGTTGAAGATTGTAATTTCAACTGTTCTATTGAATTTGCGTGCTTGTAAAGCAGCTGTCGCACCTGCCGCTCCACAACCTACTATAGCAATATGTTCAACCATTCTGCTCAATCCCCGAGAATACCTGTTTTCACAGCAGCAAGCGTGAAACTTTAGGATATCGGTCGACTCATTGGATATGCGAGTTTTCTACTCAAAGTCATCTGAGTCCATGGAAGACTCGGCTGATTCTGCATCATCTTCGCGATAAGATTCAGTATCGTCTGTACTCTCAGATGATTCATCTACAGTTTCGGGTATAGTTTCTGTTTGAGTAGCATGCATTGAATCCGCTTTTCCTGTTTCCGCTTCAGAAGCGGATTTATCCATTGTTGGAAGAAGCGGTTTGCCTTCTTCCTGATCGGCAACAAATTTTGCAATCTGAGACTTCCGGCTAACGTAGAGTGCAATAATAACCGCAAGGGACAATGCAGCTCCTACCATTGTGATGGTAGTCTGCCAAGCGCTAGTATTGTCCCCTAACAGCTGCTGCCATGTCACTACAAGAAAGCCTAATCCTGCCATATTCATGACAAATGAACGAAGTGGAGTACCAACCTTTGTGATCTCAGTCACATCAGTATCGACCATTGCAGCTGCAACTACTCCAGCATTGTATTGATTCGATTTAGTTTTCTTCGCCAGGGTTTTGACATCTGTGGATTTTTTCTTGCCTACCCATCGAATAGCAGCTGGAACCTTTTCAGAAAGAAGGTCTGCATAAGCGCGTCTGGCATCCTCCTCTGTGAAGTTGCATTTCTTGCACATGTTCAGCTTTTTGTTCCATTTGCGATTGCAATTCGGGCACCTGTCCATCAACCAAGCATCTGGAGCTGCGTCTCGCAATCTCTGTCGAACAATGTACTCGCTGACACCAGAGTCTTCTCTTCCTTCTTTCTTACGTTTTTTCATACTGTCGACTATCGAGAATAACAGCGGCAGTGCTCCAAGAACTGTTAAGTTGGGCAGAGACCGTAGTTCCGATGCTTTCTTGTGGATGCTTCTCAGCTTGTATGCGGTTTTGAGACCTTCCCAAAGACCGTTGAAACCCGTTGCAACGCCATATATTGCACCTACCGTTGCAATTGATGCAGTGATACCAGTAATTGACGTGAAGATACTGGTGGGTGTCGCTGGAATCAAGAATGAGAATCTATGTTGAAGTATATTTATTGTCGAGTTCCCATCAACTTTGTACCGAAAGTCTACAGTAGCCTCGAATACTCCGGTAGCCAAACTAATTGGCCCATTAGACATCATGCCTGCAAAATCCATTGGTGCAGTGACAGGAGGAATGGGTAATGAGGGATCTATCGGAAACCAACTATTACCGTAACTGTCGACAATCTGGATTGGGAATAATGCAATCCCTTGATACCAGAATGTTATGGATCCGCTTACATTGAGTAGCTGCGTTCCTGTTGCGTTGATTTGTAGGAAAAGGTCCATAGATGCATCCATATTTATTGGCAAGGAATTACTAAGATTGTAGTCCTTTATGTTCATCCCATCTAAGGAAATGTAGACAAAAAGTGTACCATCATTTATGAAATCATCAGGATAAGATTGCGCATCAGTAGTTGTGATATGGCCAAACATCATTACAAAAACCACTGCAAACAAACCTACAAGTAACAGGCGTGAGCGGGAGTGACGCATAATACCATTCCATCTCCAGTCGCAAGACTAGGTTCTGATTCACTCTTTAGCACAAAAAAGGGTTTTGCGGATTTAATAGGCACCAGTCGAGGGTGTTGGTTCTTTCGTGCCCCTTATCATATCAGCAACCTTTCGCGCAACTGTCCTGAAACCTTCGCTCTTTTTCATAACTCCCTTTGCACCAACCTCGGCCGCTTCCTTTGCTGTGTCGGAGTCAAAGTAGGCGGTCAAGAGATGAATGTTCTTTATTCCCATCTCTGATAGTTTCCGGGTGCACTCCAATCCATCCATTGCAGGCATCCTCATATCCATTAAAACGATATCAGGCGGTTGACCAGCATGCAGTAGCGTGGAAGCCTTCTCAAGCGCTTCTTGACCTGTTGTTGCAAGAAGGAGTTCAAAATCATCCAGAAAGCGCTTGAGATAAATATTCATGACCTCGTGAATCTTCGGTTCATCATCCACTATAAGTATTCGAAAGGTCATGTTTATCGCCAAACAAGTTTCCTTAAGGATGATTTAATTTTCAGTTGCCTTAATAACCGTGTGTTATAAAGTAAAACGATTACATCGCGAAGCTATTTATCGCGGGACACTTCTTTGCACAGCTAGAGGATACAGGATTGACATTTGAAAGAATGCCACTTGAGATCTGGTTTGATGACTACCAATTCGAAGTGGATT
>RDNZ01000003.1:0-65812 GCA_011364905.1 Candidatus Thorarchaeota archaeon | reverse complement strand
TGCGCACCTAGATTGAAGAAAGGTGGGAGCACCGACAAGTTGTGTGAGCTTCTTGTGAAGAAATATCGGACCTTCACTGTTCCAGGTTCGCGCATGGAGCTGGATGGTCATTTCCGACTTGGATTCGGAGGTGAACAGGAGGAACTAATCCAAGGGCTCAAACAACTGGGTAAAGCTTTGAAAGAAATATACTCCTGAATCAAGTGTGGTCTTCTTTAATCCCCATGCTAACAAATCGGTGGATGAATGTTAGCATTGTACGACATAGAAGAATCTGTGCAACTTGAAGAAACAAGATGGACACCGATTTCTGGTTTAACAGTTGAATCACGAGCAGTAAACGTTAGATTTCGTGTTATTAAGAGAGGTACGCCAAGACAAGTCACATCAAGAGCAACAGGAAGAGTACATCTCGTCATTGATTGTGTAGTGGGGGATGAAAGTGGGATTATCACTCTGACTCTGTGGAATGATGATATTGATGACATTCAACTCGATAAGACATACGATCTGTTGAACGGCCAAATTAGTATGTTCGATGAATGTATGAGCCTTTCAAAAGGACGATGGGGGAAAATTCGAGTCGCCTCTCTTGAAGTCACGCAAATAGACAGAACTACTGACATGAGCAGACCATTTATGGGCAGACCGAAAAGGAGGAGGCATACCAGGTCTCCCACAGGTCGCACTTTTCAAGGAACTCCAGGAAGAGAATCGAAAGGATATTGTTCACGGAAGGGCTTTTGAGCCAGTTCTTGTATGACACCTCTACATAGGTGCAGGTGTCATGAAACTACGAATCGGGAATGAAGAGATGCCATATCCTCTTTTCACGATGAAAGGCAGACTACGAGTAAGCGGTCTGACCGATCAAGCAATTGCAGAAATCGTGAACGAAAAATCGCTTAGAGATGCAGAAACAGAAGAGGATCTCTACAGTCATATCCGAAACTCGTTAACGACGTTTGATAGTTCGATTCGCTCAAATTTTGAAGTCCTGACAAAGTACGAAATGCTTCGAGGGAAGTCCTCGGGTCCACCTTCAATAGTTGTTGCAATTGAAGGCGCTTCGGCCACTGGAAAATCGATGATTGCTTTAGAGTTGATTCATGATCTAACTGCGACCAGATTCATGAGTACTGACTCGCTTCGCCAAATAATTCGTGGTGTAGTGAGTCAAGAAGACCATCCTGAGTTGTTTTGTCATACCTATCAAGCCTACAATTTCAGACAGGTAGGACCAACAGAACTGGATTCCAGAGTAAGAGGATTTCTGGCGCAATGTGAAATAATAACTCCTTATGTCGTATCCATGTTAGAGAGATTAGTCGCAGAAGGGACGACCGCAGTGATTGAGGGTGTACACCTCGAACCAGGAACACTTGAGAAGCTTAGTCCAGGATTAGTGGAAGTCCTAGTGAATCCAAATCCCGATACGCATAGATCGATGTTCGCAAGTAAACATGCAATTGGAAAGCTAAAGACGGTATCCAAAGATATTCATGTTCGAGAGACAGAATTCGAATCTGCACGGGCGATTCAGGAATATATGATAAAAATCGCGGAGAAATCAAAAGTCCCCATTGTCCCTCTAACAGAGTATGATGAAGCTCGAAAGAAGGTTTCGTCAATAATTGTTTCAAGGGTGGAGAAGCTCCTTCGTTCTTTTGAGGAGAGTGCTGTCAGATTATGAACTGGAAAAATGATTCACTTGACAAACTATTCAATCCTAACTCGATAGCTATAGTTGGTGCCTCAGACAAGCCGGATAAGCTCGGCGCTCTTACATTAATGGCACTTCGAAGCTTTGATGGAGATCTCTATCCAGTCAATCCTCGAATCAAAAAAATTGGAGAGTTAAAGTGCTATCCAACGCTCTCAAAAATTGCAGAAAAAGTGGATCTCGTAATGATTGCTCTTGGTCCTCAATACATACTCCCAACCCTGAAAGAGTGCTCAGAGATCGGAGTGAAAGGCGCTATAATCTTCTCAGCTGGTTTCAAAGAACTTGGAGGAATTGGTATTGAACATCAACAGAGAGTAAGAGAGATCGCTGATGCGGGACACATAGCAGTAATTGGACCTAACTGCTTAGGAGCAGGCAACTGCAATATTGGGCTGAATGCAACATTCTTTCCCCATCCGACACCCATCAAAGGAGGCTCGGTCGCAATGGTGAGTCAAAGTGGAGGAGTTACGGGATTAATGATTTATCGAGCAGCTGATTCAGACCTTGGGATTTCCAAATTTGCGAGCGTTGGAAATCGTGTCAATATAGATTTCCACGACATGCTCAGATATTTGAGAGAAGACCCTGACACGGAAGTCATCTGTCTCTTCATTGAAGGAACAGAGTATGCTCGGGAAATGACTCAGGAGATTAGGAAGACAACTCCGAAAAAGCCCGTTATTGCTTTCAAGGTAGGAAAGACGCCTGCATCCAGGGACGCTGCGCTAAGTCATACAGGTAGTCTTGCTGGAAATGCTAAGCTGTATAGTGCCGCGATTAAACAGTCTGGAGCGATTGAGGTTTCAGGAGTTGGTGAATTAATTGATACAGCTCGTGTCCTTAACATCTGTAAACACAGGCCCAAAGGACGTAACGTTGCGGTTGTCACTCACACACTGGGAGTTGCCTTGATTGCTGCTCAGACCTTGGAGCAAAACGGGGTAAAGCTTCCGCTTCCATCTGATGAAGTCGCGAAAACAATTCAATCGAAACTTAACATGCCCGTTGAAATCCCGATTAAGAATCCTGTAGACCTGCTGGCTCAGGGGTGGGCGGACCCTCGAATCTTTGCAGAGTCATTCGAGTTGATTCTGAACGAGAAGCAGTTTGATGCGGTCATAATCGTGTTCTCTCCAAATTACCAAGAAGGCATTGGAGGTGGCGTTCCAATAAAAGAGATCGTTGAGGCTACCCGGAAGGTTTCAAAACCGGTAGTTAGTATTCTTGCATCACCTGACACAAGAAAACCACCGGGTCATGAAATTCTGGAGGCCGCTGGTATTCCATTTTTCTCTAGTCCTCAGAGAGCAGCGCAGGCTCTGGCAAACATGCTGAAAATTGCCAGATAAAAAAGAGAAGAACCGCTGCATCTAACAGCGGTTCTTGTATCACTCACCCTCTACAGTGAGAAGGTCACATTACAAGTGGAGTTAGTTCTGGAGTATCGCCATTCAAAGTGCCATCCATCAGCGCGCCATAAGCTGCCATGTCAAAATGACCATGGCCTGATAGATTGAAGACGATTGTTGAAGACTGATTCTTCTCTTTAGCTTCCAGTGCAATGTCAATTGCGGCTTTGATTGCATGAGCAGATTCAGGAGCAGGAACAATACCTTCAGACTTCGCAAAGAGCACTCCAGCATTCAATACGTCTATCTGATTGTAAGCGTATGGAGTAATTCGCCCTTCTAGAACAAGGGCGCTGACTGAGGGAGCGACACCATGATACCTTAGGCCGCCTGCGTGGATTTTGGGAGGAGTAAAGTCAGCGCCCAGAGTGTACATCTTTAATTTAGGCGTAAGCCCTGCTGTATCACCGAAGTCATATCGGTAGGTTCCTTTTGTGAGAGATGGACAAGCTGTGGGTTCAGCAGCAATAAACTTGGTATCAGGATACCGTTTGCTTGCGATGAATGGATAGGCCAGTCCAGCAAAATTGCTGCCACCACCTACACAACCTATGACATAATCAGGAGTTTCGTCAACGCTATCGAGCTGAGCTATGGTCTCTTGGCCAATCACAGACTGATGAAGCAAAACGAAGTTCAGAACAGATCCAAGAGTGTACTTGGTGTTCTCATGATTGATAGTGTCCTCTAACGCTTCGCTGATTGCAATACCAAGTGTTCCTGGATGGTCTGGATGTTCCTCGTTTATCTTTCGACCAAATTCAGTTAGGTCCGATGGACTCGGAACCACCTTTGCACCATAGGTTCGCATCAGGGTGCCACGATATTGCTTTTGTTGGTAACTGATCCGAACCATGTAGACCATTGCTTCAAGTCCAAAATATGCACAAGCAAGTGAAACAGCACTACCCCATTGCCCTGCACCGGTCTCAGTAGCCATCCTTTCGATGCCTTCCTTTTGGGCATAGTATGCTTGGGCAGCTGCAGTGTTGAGCTTATGACTGCCGGTTGGCGAAACATCCTCTCGCTTGTAATAAATCCTGCACGGTGTCTTAAGGGCGCGCTCGAGCCCAATCGCTCTTTGCAAAGGTGTGGGTCGACCCGACCTCATTAATATCTCTCGAACTTCCTCTGGAACTGGTATGGTATTTTCAGTTGAAATCTCTTGTTTTACACACTCTCCGGGAAATAGAGCTAAGAGAGCATCAGGACTGACCGGTTCTTCAGTTGCAGGGTTGATTGGTGGCGGAAGGGGATTCTTCAGATGTGGTAGTAAGTTGACATATTCTTTGGGTGTATCTTCGATATCCAACTGGATTCTGGCTTGTTCTTTGTTCATATTTCGATCTCCATAATGAAATGGAATCCGAGTGTGGATACAGCGTTGAGATGGACAACACAAAGAGAGAGAACTGTCATACAATCAGCTAGGGATGAACTAGCAACCTCAAAAGAAGACAACGAGATTGTGGCTATGCCAAATAGCGAACAAACTAAACGGGTCCCACAGGACCCAAAAGCCATTGGCCAAGGCACGCTCGTATCATATATCCACACTCGGAAACGTTTGTAATGGCCGGAACATCCCCCCTTATAAGCATTACTCATTTGTGTGCATCAGTGTACATTTATGTACATCCTAGTTTTTGACCTTCATATATGGTAGCTACCAAACATTTTTTGAACAAAACAATTTGGATTCATTCCAAAGGTGACGCATATGACAGGCTCTGAAATTCAGAACAGCAAGATAGATTACTCCATGCTGAGAATTCTGTTTGATTCATCACCACAAGCAATGCTAGTCGTAAAAGATGGCAAGATTATCTTTACTAATTCAGCCTTAGCTCATGCGGTTGGTCTCAAACCCCAACAAGTTGTAGGACAGGAGATTTCTCGAATTGCGTCACTAATTGACCTAGACAATCAAGAGGATGTTGTTTCAAGGTTTTCTGCATTAAGCTCTGGAAAAAGAAAGTTCGACAAAGACCGCTTCCAGCTCAGCGATGAGAAGGGGAAAAAGTACGTCTTGGAATTTTCAGCAAACGCAATAAAGGTAGACAAGAAAAGGTTCATTGTCTTGTATGGGGTCGATGTCAGCAGCGATGAGTTTTCCAAGAAAACTCTAGCCGATGAGCGTAAAGTCTTTAGTGTGATCGCTGAGGCCACCCTCAGTTCTGAAGCGATTCCTGACCTGTGCAATCGAGTACTAAAAGGCCTTGTCGATACACTTGGATTCCAAATAGGTACGGTTCGACTCTTCAACAGAACAACCAATTCACTGGACCTTGTAGCTCATGTTGGTCTAGAGGAAGGAGACACACAGGCCATTGTATCAATGGATGATCCTGATTTCTTAGTGGCGCGAACTGCTCGAACCCTGTCGCCTTTGTTCACTGAAAACATAGACAAATCTCCAGAGAGCAAAGACAGAATGGCGAGAGCTAAAGAATTGGGCATCCATGCTCTCATCTTTTGGCCGATTATTGGATCAGATGGCGACCTCCTGGGTGTTATCAATATCGCAGCCAAAGAACCTAAATCACTGGAAGAAGAGCAACGAACAGTTTTCTCCACCATCGCAAGTATGTTCTCAACAATTCTTGAGAGAAAGCAAGCAGAGGAAGAGCTGCAGGAGTTTAGAGACCGCTTCACTGCCTTTGCAGATAATATGCCGGGTCCAGTGTACATCAAAGACCAAGATTCGAAGATTCTCTTCGTGAATAGATACATGCGTGACCAGTCACCCAAACCCAAACGGGACGATTGGGAGGGTCTCAGCAATGTGGATCTTTTCAATAAAGACAGGGCGATGCAGCTAACTGAAGAGGATCGTTTAGTATTGAAAGAAGGCCCAATTGACAGAATCCACGAGAGATTGCTGGATGGTAAGCAACGGACGTATCGGACACACAAGTTCCCGATTATAAGAGAAGGACGAGAGCCGCTCATTGGTGGCTTTTCAATCGACATAACAGAACAGGTTGAAGCTGAGAAGCAGCGTGAGGAGGCAAGAGCACGTGCTATTTGGATGTCTGACCTTATGGCGCATGATATTAACAATCTGCATCAAGGAATCATGTCTAGTCTTGAACTGCTTCTTGAGAGCGAAGAGATGACTGACAACCTGAAAGATATTGCCAGAAGAGCATTGGAACAAGTCCATCGGAGTGTATCTTTGATTAATAACGTGAAAAAGTTTCAGTTGGTCAATCAGGAAACGTTTCCTCTCGAAAAGACTGACCCGGCTGATGCCTTGACCGCATCGATCCAAATGGTGAAACAGTCATTTCCTCAGATGAAGGTCACCATCAATACAGACTTGGACTCTGGAAAGTACTGCATCATGTCCAACGATTTTCTTCAGGATGTCTTCTATAATCTCTTGCATAATTCTGTCAAGTTCACACCTGACGACGAAATACGGATTGACATCAAGACTAGCCTTGTTGATGAGGGGGAGTTCCTGCAATTCGAATTCGAGGACTGGGGTCCAGGAATCGATGATAGATTGAAAAAGAGTATTCTAACGGGTATTGATGATAGAGTCCATAGAGTTTCAGGAGTAGGACTTACTCTAGTGAAGCAAATAGTGGAAATGTATTCTGGAACCATAGGTGTGGAAAGTCGTGTAGAAGGAGACTTTACTAAAGGCACCCGGTTCGTTATCAAATTGCCAAATGGGTGTTAGGTTAATCAGAGGACTATTCAAATCATACTTCTGTTTTCCCAGAATGGTTAAATTCCAGAAATGCTAGGATTCACCAGACTTAGGATGGGTATGTCTTGGAAAACGAAGGTCCCAATTACGTACTGAAAATGGTTGCTCTCGGGGATGGAGCAGTAGGCAAGACGAGTTGTATCATGAGATATACCCAGAACAGTTTTGGTGAAACTTACAAGGCGACAATTGGAACGAACATTGCTGTCAAGAATATCGAAGTTGAGGTTCGCCCAGGTAAGCAATCCGTGGCGCAGATTGTGCTTTGGGATTTAGCAGGACAACCAACGTACAGAGATCTTCGTTCAAGGTACATGGTTGGAGCATCAATTGCCTTCATCGTCTACGATGTCACCAGACCTCCAACATTTCTCAATGTAGCATCTTGGTATGATAATTTCATTGCTGTTTCGCCTGAGGCGGCAGTAATACTGGTTGCAAACAAGGTGGACAAGGAGGACCGCGTGGTCCCTACAGAAGCAGGAGAGATGTTCAGCCGATGGCGAAACATCGAGTACATCGAGACTTCAGCCAAGACTGGAGAGAACATTGAACAAATGTTCACCAGGTGTGTAGAAACTGCAATACGAGGGGAAGAGGAACGACTTGGCATCGTTGAGTAGCCAAGTCTTCCTTCCTACTAAGCTATGGTACAGGCACTGCAGCCCATGCATAGTCCCAAACTACCCATGGGAAGAGGAACAGCCCGATTATTGCAATAACACAGACCACAACAGCTGCTAATGGGATGGTTGGCAAGCTTATATGCGATTCATCTGGAGCCTTGACCATGTAGGTATATCGTAAGACTCGCAAGTAATAGCCAAGAGAGAACACTGAGTTCAACAGTCCAATTATTGCAAGCCACCACATGCCAGCTGTAACTGCACTCAGGAATAGCATAAGTTTGGACCAAAATCCAACAGTGAGTGGCATACCAGCCAGTGATAGCATTAGAATCGCAAGTAGTCCTGCAGCCAATGGTGAACGTTTGTTCAATCCAGCAAGATCATCGTATGTGACTCTTTTAGCGAGTTTAATTGAGAGTGCCCAAACAAGGATAAAAGCAGCAGATTTCATCAATGCATGAGCGAATGCATGGAAGAGAGCTGCACCCACGCCAATCGTATACGCCTCCAAATTAATAGCAGGATTCGTTGCAGATGCAATACCTATGAAGAGATAGCCCATCATAGCGATACTACTATAGGCCAACATTCTCATTATGTCCCGTTGAGCAAGTGCAAGTACGTTTCCAATGATCATGGTGAGAATTGCAACAGCCACAATGAGAAACGTCCATTGGGTTTGAGCGGCAATGAAACCGATGACGAGAAGTCTCATCAAAGCACCAACACCCGTCTTCTTCGAGCCACCAGCTAAATATGCCGTAACACTTCCGTCTGCGCTTGCATAGGCGTCAGGCACCCATTGCCAACCGGGGAATATACCAACTTTGAATCCAAAGGACACAACAAACAGAACCACTGCAAGAAGGATTGTATAAGCGGCATTGGGATTTGTGCCGAAGGTAGTCCAGATGTTCTGCACAGCACTAGCGACCTCGACAATATTGGTGGTCCCGGTGACACCAAATACGATGGCAATTCCAAACAACATTAGCATTGAGGCCAAAAGCCCCATAACGAAGTACTTGGTCGCACCATCGATTGCTTCTCGACCGGGTCCCAATGCAACAAGCACATACGTTGGTGTAGACATCACCTCCCACGACAGGAACAAGGCGACCAAATCTGTGGCCATCACAACCCATAATGCACCAGCAAAAGAGATGAGAAGTAGAAAGTTGTATGGTCCTTTATCGCCCCCATAAAGAGTGGAAGACATCAAGACCAGAAAGCCAACAATTAGCACGATGTAGATAAAGAAGTCAGCCATAGGGTCTCGAACAAATTGACCAAATGAGACCCCTCCAGTCCCGATGAGGTTCACGATGGCAGGATCTGAAGGACTTAGGGTGACCATCTCAACTATTGCGAGAAGAACGCCAATGAAACTAATGCCGAGTGGATTGTACTTTAAGCCCACAATTAGGGCTATGAAGGCAAACGCTACCAAGGTCAACGAAGGTAATGACATGAGCCAACCTGGTGGGACTACTGCAAGTAGGAAGTCCTTCAGCGGGGAGAAGAGCTGACGTATTATATTGGCGATATCAGTTAGTTGAAGAAGCATCATGGTGCGATTCCTCCAATTATGAAAGTGACGACTGATTGCGTGAATTCGAGAACAAGGTCTGGCCAAATACCGAGTAGTATGACTGGTATCATCATCAAGATTGGAGCAATGAGGTCACTCCAAGGTGCTTCTGAGACCTCTTTCTCGGGGTCCGGGTCGCTAAACACAATCCTGTTCAACATCCACAGGACATAGCCGACCGTCACAAAGATTCCAAACACAATGAGTCCCGCCCAAAGATAGATCACAACAGACCCAAAGATGACCAAAGCCTCTGCAATGAATCCGCTGAATCCTGGCAGGCCAAAGGCTGCAAATGAAGCAAGAATAAGGATTGCGGACATGCGTGGAGCCCTGTTCATGAGACCTTGGATTGCAGGAATCTCTCGAGTGCCAGCGGTATACTTGAGTTCACCGGCCATAATGAACATCACTGAGATGATGGTACCATGACTGAACATCATGAAAATCGATCCTTGCAAAGCTAAGTTTGCAGCATTGATGAATCGAAGATTCGAGGTGACTGTAGGATCAAGACCGATTGCGAATGCAGCAACTGCCACTCCCAGGAGCACCCATGACATGTGATTGATTGATGTGTACGCCACAAGGCTCTTCAGATCCGTCTGAGCCATTGCTGTGAAAGCTGCGTAGATACATGTGAAGATGGCCAAGACGGCGAACGGTATACTCAACCGCGTGAACGCACTGGGCACTAACCAGAGACCAAGACGAATGAATGTGTATCCACCCATCTTCAGCAGGATTCCAGCAAGTATGACAGAACCCGGGGTCGGTGCCTTGACGTGGGCCCATGGAAGCCAATTATGCAAAGGCCAGACTGGAAGCTTAACACCAGCACCCATGAAAATAGCCAATGCAAAGCCAATCTGAACCATTGGAGCAAGTGATGGCAAAATTGTCCTTAGACCCTCAGTTCCTCCTGGAGTCTGAATGAGTGCAAAGGTGTAGATTCCTGCCTCAGAACCTGCTATGAAGTATAAGACAAAGAATGCGACCAACATCACTGCTGAACCGAGATGAGTATAGATGAAGAACTTCACCGCTGCATGCTCACATCCTTCCTCGCCCCATCTTCCAATGATGAAGAACATCGGGATGAGGACTAGTTCCCAAAATACGAAAAATCCAATCAAATCAAGGGACATGAAGACGCCTATGAGTCCTGTCTGTAGGAGCAGGAATAGAGAGTAATAAAATCCTTCAGACTTGTGTATGTGATTCGAGCTTAATGCCGCGACGAATACAACCAGATTGGACAGAAGGATCATTATCACTGAAAGTCCATCTACTCCGAGAATGAATTGAAATGTTGTTATTGGATGCCCTGGTGAGCCTACGGGGATTGTACCAATGATGAAGGTGGTGATGAAATTCATGCCCGCCTCTGGATCAGTAGAGATTATGGAACTAGTGTCGGTCCCTAAAATCAAAAGGATTGACAAGCCTAGCTCTACAGCAGTGACCAATAGGGTAACAATCCGACCTCCCTTCCCTGCGAAATAGGCGATCAATGCCCCTACAAGAGGAAGGACTAGCATGAATGCAAGAGGCCCAAATGGTAATGAGTTCAGAATGTTGACAGCAAAACCCACCTGCATTTCATATCACCCCCAGTGAAACCAGTGCAAGGAGTACCAGTATTCCAACCCCGAACATCACTACACTGACATAATCATTAATTCGTCCCGTCTGAGACCCTGCCAGGCCACCTTCAGAAGTTTTCACGCTCTGTGTTGAGATGCCCTCTGCAAATCCATCGACCACATTGTCATCGAACCAACGTACCTTGGTAGAGATCGAGACTGCAGCATCAGCGGACTTGAAGTCAATGCCATCAATGATCTTGTCATCCACTCGTACTCGGTAGTTTGCTGCAAAATTGAGGAACTTTCCGAGGATCCAATGGTAGCCCTCATTAATGTACCATCTATGATGCAAGAAGTTGTAGAGAGTGCGTCTAATACCACTCTCGCCAATAATGGTGTTCTGCCTGTCTGCATGCCTGATGTAGATGATGTAACCAGGGATGCCACCCAATGCTAGGGCACCAAGAGTGATGAGAAAAGGCGGAAGTCCTTCTGAACTAAACTTCACAGCAACCATTTCAGTTAGTATCTCACCCCAGGTATGAGTATCACCAATGACAATCTGCTGAACGAATGGAAACACCACAAAGGCGATGATTGTGAAGGCCGCCAATATATAGAGAGGAACCATCATGGCTGGACCAGGATCATGGGGGGTCTGATGATGATCGTCGTGGTGCTCCTCCTCTTCATGAGTTTCCGATTCCTCCTCGTGTGCGTCATGTTCCTCGTGGGAATCTGATTTCTCCTCATCTGAGTCATGTTCTTCATGGGACTCGGTGTGTGGCGGACCATAGAATGTGATCCCCATCAGACGCAGGCTATAGAAGATTGTACAGGCTGCTGCCAATACAGAGAAGAAGAACAGCATCCATCCAATCGGACTCAACCAGTGCGCAGCTAGTTCATAGGTGTACTCGATGATTGAGTCTTTGGACCAGAATCCTGAGAATGGCGGGATGCCTGACAACGCAAGGACACCGATCCACATCACGATGAAGGTCTTTCGCATGTGCTTGCGGAGCCCGCCCATTTTGGATATGTATTTCGTATGCAGAGCATGTATGACGCCTCCGGAAGCAAGGAACAAGAGAGCTTTGAATGCACCATGTGAAATGATATGCATGACGCTACTCAGATAAGCCTCATCGTAGCCAAGATGGTTGATTTGCAGGAGACCTCCTACTCCGAGTGCCAGAATCATATAGCCCAGTTGTGACAGAGTAGAAAATGCCAGAATCTGCTTCAGCTCATTTGAGACCATTCCCATTGTTGCTGTCATCAGTGCGGTGATGCCACCTATGATAGCCACGATGATGAAGAAAGTGAAAGCCGCCTCAAGTGGAACAGTCTGAGCCATAGTATAGCCGGTAGATGGGTGTGCAAGCTCAGCTCCTACTCCAGATGCACTGATGATGGTGATCAGAAATCGTGCTGTGATGTAGACTCCTGCCTTCACCATTGTTGCCGCGTGAATCAGAGCGGACACGCTTGTGGGGCCAGCCATTGCCTCTGGTAGCCACACCTGTAGAGGCGCCTGTCCAGACTTACCAATTGCACCCATGAAGATAAGCAGGAGTGCAGGGATTAGCACGCCAGCATTAGCCATATTGACCCACCAATTATTTGCTGAAGCTTCTGCCATATCTGTGAAGAGGAACGAGCCTGTGAACATGAAGAGTAGTAAAATGCCACCCAGCATGAAGGCATCCCCAATTCGTGTAACGATGAATGCCTTTGTTCCGCAGTAGCTGTTGTAATTGCCCTCTGTTTCGAACTGGAGCAGAGGGTTTGTCTGCTCGTAACCAGTTGGGTCTTTTTCAGGTGGGTTCTTCTTGTCGTTCCAGAATCCAATGAGGCCATAGGAGCAAAAGCCCATGATCTCCCAACCGATAAACGCGATCAGGAGATTATTGCTCAGAACCAGAGTGAGCATACCACCACCAAAAGCGAGCATCAAGAAGAAGAAACGACTGCGGTCACCCTCATGCGCCATGTATTCAGTGCTGTACACATAAATGAGGAAACAGAGGGTGCTGGCTAGAATCGACATTATCACAGATAGCGGATCAAGAAGCATCGAAAACGGAATCACGAGGCCAGGTACGTTGATCCAAGCCCATGAAGGATTAGCATGGCCAATATCTGGAATTAGTGACCAACAAAAGACCATGGCGATACCCATGAAAATTGCAGGTGACCAGTCTCGGAGCTTCTCACTATACCTTCCAAAGAGTGGAACTAGTAGTGAACCGCCTAAGGGGATGACGAGAATCAGATAGTATGGTAAACCGAACAGCATCTAAGTCACCTCATGGAACAATTCCTTGCACCGCCGGGAAAATGACATCCAGTGCCAGTCCTGGGAATATTCCAAATATCACAATGAGGATTCCAAGTATGATCATCGGGATGGTCATGGAGTTGGAACTCTCTTTCACATCTTCCAGTTCCTCAGGATTAGACCCTAGGAATACCTTCCAGAAGAAGCGTAGCATGTAGCCTGCGCTCAAGATTGAGCTTGAAACCGCAATGATGCTCAGGATAAGGAACGGCAAACTCGCAATAGCAGTAGTTGTTACAGCACGTTCGAATCCTCCGAGGAACATCATCCATTCGCTAGCGAACCCTGAGAGAGGAGGACTTCCTGCAATGCTCATCATGCCTATTGCAGCAGCAAAAGCTGTAATGGGCATCTTGTTTGAGAGACCTCCCATCTTTGTGATGTCGCGAATGCCGGTCTGGTGAATCACAGCACCAGCGGTCATGAACAAGAGACCCTTTGAGAATGCATGATTAATGAGATGGAACAAGCCTCCAGCAGCACCCATAGGTGTATACACACCGAGTGCGAAGAGAACATATCCCATTTGGGAAACTGATGAATATGCTAAGAGCCTCTTGATGTCAATCTGAGCAAGCGCCATGAAACCGCCATAAAACATGGTGATGACTCCCAAAGCGGCAACACCGAATGAGAGGTAACGGGCCGCGTCGATTAGTGTAAGAGAACCGAATCGTACCAATGCATAGGCACCAGTCTCAATCATTGCGCCTGAAAGCAGGACAGATATCGGGGTAGGAGCTTCTGCATGAACTGGCGGCAACCACCAATGAACTGGGAATACAGCCATCTTCACTAGAAAGCCAGCACCCAGGAGGATGAAAACGATTTTCAAAAGGGTGCTAAAGCTGATGCCCAAGCCAGGTACAAGACTGCCTAGAGCCACTGCAGCCACCGCAGGCTGAATCACAGCCAATTCGAATGACGATGTGATAGAATAGAGTATTCCGAATCCGACCAGTATACAGACTGCGCCCGACTGTGTGTATAACCAGAACTTCATGGCGGTTCTCTTTCTTGTTTCGGGTAATCCCCAGAAGAGAATCAGAAAATAGCTGGGAACGAGCATGAGCTCCCACGCAATGAAGAATTCGATCAAGTTCGTTGCAAGGGTGACCCATTGCATGCCCATGAGGAAGAAGAGTTGGTTAGCGAAGAAAGTGGCTTTGTTCTCGCTGTGTTCTGTATAGCCAACCGCATAGACAACTGAAAGGAAACCTAGTACAACGACTGCAAAAGTGATCGGGAAGGCTATACCATCAAGTTTGAGTCCGAACTGATCAAGAAGTGCCGACCAAGTTGCATATTCCTCGTACGTGGAACCAGTCATTATCTGATAGAATGGGTAGATCATCAGAAACGATGCAACACCCGAGAAGGCAACTGCAACCTTTCCTGCGCTTTTAGCGAACGATCCTTTAAAGACGTAGATCAAAAGTCCTCCAAGGAATAGGACAGCCAATGATAGGGCAGCAAACGGGATGTTCGAAAGGTCCACAAGCTGCATTTAACGGAACCTCCTTCCTCGCCACTTCAGTGGGTCCCTATCAAGTGTCTCGATCTTGTCAGGCCCATAGATTAAGTCGTCCCGATCGCCTTCGCTTAGGTCCACGACAGGAGTGTGGAAGAGCGCTTCGAATCTGCAGGCTTGAACACAGAGACCGCAGAAGATACATCGTGTATAATCGAAGTACAAGGCGCAGTCTTTCTCATACATTTTGTCTTCTTTGTCCATTCGTATTGCTACCACAGGACAGATTCGAACACACTGAGCACATGCAGTGCAGTTCTCTCGTACGTGTATGTGCCGACCCCGAGTCCGCTCCGGATAGATTCTATCCTCGAAGGGGTAGAAGTAAGTGAAGGGTCTTTTGAAGACCTGTCTAAACGTATGTTTCAAAATCTGAAAACAGTCACCTAGTACGCTGAAGAAACCCATTGTTTAGCCAACCCCCAGTAATGGTAGCATTAGTCCAGGTAGATAGACTACTGCAAACATGATGACGATTACGTTCAACACAGCAAGTGGAAGTAAATACTTCCAACAAAAGTACACAATCTGGTCTTGTCGCAGCCTTTGGAATGACGAACTGACCAAGACGAAGAAGAAGAATGTGATTAGGAACTTGATTATGAAGTTCACTGGACCAGGAAGGAACGGAAGTCCATTAGGTCCACCCAAGAATAAAGCAACAATCAGAGCTGAGTAGAGCATCTGTTCTGCGAATTCTGCGAAGTAAGTCAACGTGAAGTAAATTCCTGTGTACTCTGTCCTCCAGCCAAATATTATCTCCGAATCTGCAACAGGAGCATCAAATGGGAATACTCCCACAGAAGCTATTGCAGCAACCAAGAATGTAGCGAGATTGATGGGCAGGAGAATCGCAAACCACAAACTCGACTGTGCCATTGAGATGTCAAAGATGCTTAGTGAACGGGCAAGAAACGCACATCCGATGGTGGATATAATCATCGGAATCTCAGCGGCAAACTGATTGTTAGCGGCTCTGAATCCTCCAATCAGGGTGTACTTCGAACCGCTGACCCAACCTGCTAACAGTGCAATTACTGGGACTGCTGTCAGGAATGCGAACGCAAGCACAAGGCTGACATTGAGATCAGAGATTGCCCAACCACCGTCCACAGCTGAAACAGTGTCCCATGGAATGAACGCGAACGGTAGAAGAACAATAACTAGAAGGAGTCCAGGAAGGAACCTAAACATCCATCTCTTGGCTTTATCAGGAATGATAGTTTCCTTTCCAATCAGTTTGATGGCATCAGCAAACAATTGAAGGCCACCATACTTACCCATATGGAGCGGGCCGCGCCTATCCTGAATACGTCCCCACAGTTTTCTGGTGAACCAGACAGCCCATATCAGAGCCATGACAACGAATATGAGCCCAGGGAATATCACAGCCCGGAAGAGGAACATGAAGTTCTTCGGAATGAAGATGGTTGTCCATATCCAAGTAAACACGTTGAAAATCCAGTGGAAGACATAACTAAAGATGCCGTAAATCCATTTCAGGACCCCAAGAATCCAGTCAGGAATCCCTGCCAGCCATGCAAAGAAATCGAACTGCAACATGACACCTCCAATCATCGATCCCACCACCCCGGATATGGATCCAGACTCCCGAAAATCACGATGAAATCTGCGAACTTCGAACCAGGCACTAAATCCTTCAAGGCATAATAAGAGGCAATACAAGGACCACGAATCTTAGCGCGATATGCAGTTTGGCCTTTTTCCTCAGTCTTGAGCCATACAGAAGTAATGCCTCGTGTCCCTTCAACTCGAGCATAAGCCTCTCCCTCTGGTAGTCTATTTGCCTTGCCGCGAGCCTTGGGGTCAACAATGTCACCCTCAGGAATCTGAGGAATTAGCTGTTTAATGATACTGACTGCTGTTTCAGCCTCAGCAAATCTTTGCTCCATCCTGTCAAAAGCGTCGCTCTGACCAGGATGTTCAGGATTCTCTGTAATGGGTACATCAAAGTCTACCATGTCGTAAGCAAGGTTCGGGTCAGGATCATCCTTTCGAAGGTCCATCGGAACACCACAAGCCTTAATCGGCGGTCCGCTCAGACCCCACTTTAGCCCCTGCTTAACATCGTACAGACCTATATTCTCAGTCCGCGCTCTAAATGTGGGGCTACCAAGCTGCATGTCCTTGAACTTCACCAGCCTATCTTCAAAACGGTCGATTGCACGGTTGAGCTGCGTCATGACCTTTTCAGTAAAGTCGTATTTCACTCCGCCGGGAGTTGAGAATGAAACCGTATGTCGCGAACCTGTCAGCTCCTCGAAAACATCAAGCGAGTATTCACGGTCTACCCAAGGCCAAAGAGCCATTGTGAAGAATCCAAGTTCAGCATTGAATTGGCCCCACCAAAACTGGATGCTATGAATACGTGACATTTCCATCATAATTGTACGCATGACCTTTGCACGTTCAGGAATCTCCAACTCCGCAATCTTCTCAACCGCTGCGACATAGGGATATTCTGCAAGGAATGCTTCAAGCATGCACATTCTCTCGAGAACAAGAGGTCCTTGTCTGAAATTCTTGAATTCAAGTACTTTCTCTGCTGACCGATGGAAATAGCCCGCGTTGGGATCACACTCTACAATGTAGTCGCCCACCAAGGTCAGTTTGGTTGCCCAACCATGAGCCGATACGTGCTGCGGACCAAACCAAATATCCATGCTTCCATCTAGAATATCCGGACTCACTTTTGCTCACCTCCTTCTTTAGGTCGGGGCTTTGGAGGATTGATACCGGTTTCATCCAATCTACTTAGATCAGACTGGAACCTCTTTCGTAGTGGATATGCCCCTTCGAGTTCGTCAGGTAAGAGAAGGAGGCGAGGATCTGGATGATTCCTAAACTCAATTCCAAACATCTCACGGGTCTCTCGTTCATGCCACTCGAGACCTGGAAAGATATCGCAGGTACTATCAATCTCTGGGTTCTCACCCTCCAGAGATACTCGCAGTTGGACCAACAATCGGTTTGACCAAGACCAGAAGATGTAGATGAGGTTGTATTGATCATTCTGAAGATCGACACCAAAAACTGACTCAGGGAGAGCATCACTCAGCTCCTCATCAACCAGCTGAACTACATCGCGAATCTTGCTGGCTGGAACTACAAGTTCGATCCTACTGTCGCTTAAGAGATTCGAGGTTACCTCGGGGAGTTTATTGATGACGGATCTCCCGAATGTTGAAGCTTTCATTGTAGAAGTGTCAGCCATCTTACGATTCCTCCTTGACAACTGGGTGTCCGAGGTCCACTGTGTCGTAACGACGATTGTACACAAGCATCAGAACCATGGCTAATGCTGTGTGTGCAGCCGCAACGGAAATCACTAGAATAATCAGTCCTTGCCCCGTGAAGGTGAATACGGGGCTATAGAGCGACATAGCGATTATGGCGATGTTGACTCCGTTTCCCATTATTTCGGCTCCGATGAGAATACGGATTAGGTTCCTCTTTACCATCATACCATATCCTCCCAAGCCTATCAGCATGAACGCCAGAACGAGATACCAAGAGAGTGGAACCATTAGTCATCGCCCTCCTCAGAATCCTCATCTGCGACCTCTTCATTACTGGAAGGTTCAGCTTCCTCGAAATCGGGCTTGGCTTCAATACCGAACTCGCCACGAATCTCACTCAATTGTTCAGCCTTGTCCATCTTCAGAAGCGCAACGGCGCCAACCATCGAAGTGACCATAATCAAAGCAATCAACTGAACATAGACTCCATTATAGGACCAGAGCCACATCGCAAGATCGTTCAGGTTATTCGAGATAGTAACAACAGCATCATCAAAAGACTCGGCCCATGGAAAGATAAAAGCAAGCAGGCCGGAGAGAATCATTACTAACGCTGCAATCAAGAAGCCTAGCTGACGTTTCCGGGGTGTCGCAAACAGCTCAAGCGATGAGTCTTGAGCTCTAGGTAATAGTAGAACGGCAAAAATGATGAGTGCCGTTATTCCCCCGGTATACACTGCAATCTGCATACCGGCTACGAAAGGAGCCTCTAGTAGCAGAAAGATAGCAGCCACGAATGAGGCCATGAAACCAAAGAAGAATGCTGCGTACACTATCTCTTTGTGTTCCAGCGCGAGATAGGCAAGTACAAGCACAATAGCCGCAACTAGGAGGAATTCCACAGGTTCGAATATGCTTAGAAACCAATCAGTATACTGCAACTCTAATGACCTCCCATATGATGTTGTTCTTTCTCTCTCTCAGCTTTTGCCTTTCGATAAATCTCCAGGGTTTCTTTACCATCCAGGGCTGCTTCTGGGAGCTTCTTCATCACATACCAAATTCCTCCCATCACGAGCAGCACAAACAATGCAACTTGCAGAATCACACTGTACTTGGCACTGCCAACCCAAAGAATGTCCGATGCTGTTAGAATCCAGAGAAATGCACCCATGACATCAACCACAACGAAAAGCACTGTGTAGATGAAGTAGTTGTAGGGATACGAGACTCGTGCTGGGCCAATTGGTTCTTCGCCGCACTCATAGGTTGATGTCTTCTCAGAGTTCTGCAATACATGAGGCCGCAATACCCATGATGCAAGCAGCATCACAACGACAAGGACAATGGCCAATATGACCCAGATCAGGACTGGGATGAATTGCCTAAACAGTCTTTCAGTTTGCATCATTCTTTGAGACCTTCCTCTGATTTTGCTTCTAAAGCGTTGCTAGTGCTGGCACCGGACGGAACACGGCGGTTTTTGAAGATACCGACAAAAAGAGTGATGCAGGGAATCTCAGTCTTCATTGTTCACGAGTCCTTCTGTGCTAACATGTCAGTGCGATGACAGGACTGTAACCTATTGGAGGGCATTGTTTTCCGTTTTTTGACAATCCTTCCAAAGGAAATATGTCCAACCATCTACATTGAAACCTGAAGCGGTAGGAAAAGTCCCGTGATAAAAACACTTCGGGTTTTTGGGAGACTCAAAGCAGTTATATACCACGAGGCACCGAACAACAAACCAATACAGCACTCTATAATTTCAGGTGATTCACTTGGTTCGTGGCGAAGAAGGCACATTCTTCTATTATCTTGCTTTATTGATTGGAATGGCTCTACTGGGAGTCTACTTCTGGACTATCATGACCACTGAAGTGGTTGTAAGGAATTTGATATTCTATTGGGTTCTTGTCCTTGGAGGAATGCTCTTTGTGGCATCAACATTTGGATTCGCCTCATCTACCACTCGTTCTAGCAGAGTTGGCCTTACTATGCTCACAGGGATTCTTGGAGGTATCCATACATACCTCATATTCACATTGTACTCCCTCATAGTGGCAATAATCTTGTTTGCACTGATGGCATTTGGAGTTCTTATCTCCTTTGCAGCCTACAGTTGGCTGCACGAATAAGCACAGGCCTTACTCAGTTTCAGCATCTTTTGATGTTTCAGCTGTTGTTTCAACCTGATCAGGTGAATCGCTGGCTGCTGGAGCTTCGGAATTAGTAGACACGACTTCGGCTTCTTCTGCCTCAGGTTCTGGTTCCGGTTCTGGTTCAGGCTCCGGCCCATAGTGAAGTTTGCTTGTGTCCATAATTCCCGGCGAATAGCTCTCCTCATAGTTGTGCATCATAGAAAAGCCCGCTGCTGTCAGAATTGAACCTCCGAGTCCCCAGAACGAAAGGTAGAGCCAGTCTCCTGCAGCAGGGACAGAATCCACAAACCAACTAACAAATACCACAAAGAAGAAGCTTCCCAGAATAGAGAAACCAAACATCACATTCTTTCCCGCGCCTTTCTCTGGTCTTAAATACCCTGTCAGGAGGAATACCATGAGAATAGACATACCACTGATTATCGAGCTTAGTGATCCTGAAATAAGAAGTGATGCTGATGGGTATAGGATGCCGAGGTATATGAAGTTGAAGATGAATGCTGTCAGCACTACTAGTCCTAGAAACAGCATGCAGTAAGGATCACTATCTTGCCGAATGCGCATTATTTCATCATCCCCATAGCATCTTGGTTCTCGTATTTCCGCTGCCAGTTAGTTGTGCCCGCTCGAATCTTGTTCTGCAAAATAATGTGAGCCCGAATGAAGTCCGCTGGTTTCGGTGGGCAACCAGGAAGGTAGACATCGACGGGGACAACTTTGTCCGGTGGTGTCATCAGGCTGTATCCTTCCCAGAAGAGGCCTCCCGAA
This sequence comes from Candidatus Thorarchaeota archaeon, assembly GCA_011364905.1. Lineage (GTDB taxonomy): Archaea > Asgardarchaeota > Thorarchaeia > Thorarchaeales > Thorarchaeaceae > SMTZ1-45. The sequence goes on along the minus strand of RDNZ01000003.1, from coordinate 45,079 downwards.
GCAACGCACTGACCGAAGGCGATGACATACTTTGGCTCAGGCATTTGCTCATATATACGTCTGAGTCTTGGAGCCATCTTCTTAGTGAGTGAACCTGAGATCCAGAGGACATCCGTCTGTCGAGGACCAAAGAGTGGAAGCATTCCGAACCTTTCAAAGTCCCAACGTGGCGCGATACCGGCTGCACCATCGACCATGCAACAACCTATGCCGTACTGCATTGGCCAGGGACTATGTGCTCTGCCCCATCTAAGTAACCATTTCAAGGGTGGAACATTCTGGAGCCATTTGAGCAGAATAGGTGCTATGCGACCGAATCCGTTTCTGAACAGGTCATAGAATATCCACAGGAAGTATTTTCCAATTTTGAGAATGAAGGGCAACCAAAAGGCAAAGACCTTTCCCGGATTGGATATTTCCTTCTTATCCCATTTGAGTTTTGCCGCTCTGATACGAGCAAGCCGTCGGTCCCCGAAGTATTGCCGACTATAGTTAGCGAACCAGATGCCGGTTGAGTGTACATGTCCGCCATGACGTTGAGCGATCTTGAATATGACGAAACTCTGAGACCAGGAGAACATGTAGAACATTCTCCGCTCATCCTCAAGGAAGTAACCCATCATTGTGACCCCGGACTTGGAGTTCACATAGCCATCAATGCCTCCTTTCGCAGAGGCTTGTTCAAACTGGAAGTCATCTAGGACAGAAGTAAGATTCTCCAGTGGAGCGAAGGCCTGACCCACAACAAGAGTTGGTCCAAGTTTCTTGATCTTCATAGGATAGTAGCGCTGGCTCCACTCATGCTCTGCAAATTCATCATCGTAGAGATGACCGCGATACATCTCAGTCACTTCTCGAACTACCTGGACACCTTCCTCAATCTCATCCTCATCTCCCTCATATACGATCATCAATGAACCATGATGAACAGGAATCGGGAATGGTTTTTCTCCCTCCCAAATTGCCTTCTTCAGGTCAGTGTATTTTGATTCTTCAAACTTGATGGTGTACGGGAGAGGCCCGTCTTCCAGTATCTTCTCTATTGCCAGGACCATCTGATAGTTTTCTTCGAAACTGGCAACTATCACTTTCATAGGAGTCAAAGGTTTAATCTTCAGGGTGACTTTGGTAATAATCCCCAGGATTCCTTCGGTTTCGCAGAATAGGTCAAGATCCTTTGTCGTGACTATCTTTCCTGTAGGAAGAACTACCTCTAGTTTGACGACGTTCTTGTTGACGTTTCCATACTTAAGAGACCCTATACCATCTCCGCCCTGAGACACCCAGCCACCCACGGTAGCAGATATGCCAGACGATGGATAGCACCTAGTGTCCAGACCCTCCCTATTCAACTCAAACTGAAGATTTGCCCAAGATATGCCTGGTTCCACGGTTACTGTCAGGTTATCGCTATCAACCTCAAGTATCTTGTCCATGCGACGCATATCAACAACTATGCCGCCTTTTCGGGGGATAGCGCCACCGTACCCAGATGTTCCAGCAGCTCGAGGGACCAGAGGGATTTTGTATGTGTTTGCGACTTCATAGATTGCAGAAATTTCTTCAGGAGTTGTGGGCTGGACAATGGCATCAGGTTTTGTGTTCATGAGCCAGCCTACTTGCTTTGGAAGAGAACCAACATCTTGACCGAATAGAATCAGTTCGTACTTCTCTGTAATAAGGCGGTCTCCAAAAATCTCTTCGAGTTTCGTTTTTGGCTTTTGTTTCAGGACCATTAGTCCACTCTCCAGCTCATGAACAGAGCCGCTTACACTTTGTGGCTTGGAAAGTTGTAAGATAAAAACCTAGCGTGCCAGATTAAAAAGTGCACTTTGTACTCGAAAAATGCCAGAATCGTTACTCCAAGTGATTCTGTGTTAAACTGGAAAGATTTTAAGGTGTGTTGCGCCGCAACTCATGAGTCACTCACAAGCGGAGACGCACTGCAATGGAATTTCAGACACTCAATGATTTTGACCTCCAAGACTATGCGTATACATGTGCTCAATGCAGTTTTTGCCAAGTTGGCCACGGAGCCTGCCCGACCTACAAGGTCAAGCGGCGGGACACTTATTCTGGAAAGGGAAAGATGCTATTGACTCGGGCATTGATGCAGGGTCGCATCAAACCCAATGAAGGACTTGAAGGATTGAGAAATGGCATTTTTGGGTGCACGCTTTGTGGTGGTTGTGAAGAGGTCTGTCAGGTCGACATCCCATTCGTCAAGATCTACCAAGCGATGCGCTCTGAATTCATGAAGCGGGGGATGTGGCCAGAAGAGTTGAACATGGCAAAAGAAACGCTTCTCAAAAGTCACAATATTCAAGGACAAGCGCAAATGGATAGAATCGAAGGTTGGTCATACTGGACTCCTAATGAGGATGACCTGCTAGATAAACAGGGAACACCAGCAAAGACTGCCTTCTTCGTTGGGTGTGCATCATCATTTCGAGGCGTATCAATTCAAGCCACAATTGCGTCCACTTTGATAATGGATAAGATTGGCGAAGAGTACACTCTACTTGGTGAAGAGGAATATTGCTGCGGTGCACCCCTGATTATGTCTGGAGATTTTGAGGGAGCACGAGCTCTTGCAGAGCACAATATCCAGAAATACAAAGAACTGGGTGTCGAGCGGATATTCACCAACTGCCCAGGATGCTACAAGATGTGGGCACATGAGTATCATGAATTCTTGGGGATTGACCATGGTTTCGAGATACTCTATGGCTATCAATATCTTGCAGACTTACTTGATAGAGGAAAATTGACGGGGCTTAACACTCCACTTGACATGACAGTCACTTTTCATGATGGTTGTGACGCAGGTCGGAATACCGGATTCTTTGAGGAGCCTAGAAAGGTACTGGAATATCTCCCTGGAGTCACATTCGAGGAGTTGCCACATAATAAGAAAAACTGCTTCTGTTGTGGTTCGGGTGGTGTACTCAGGGCATATGATGCAGACTTTGCTTTGAAGATTAACCGGCTGAAAGTTGAGGACATAGAAGCCACAAATGCAAACGTGGTTGCTGCAGGATGTCCATCTTGCGTTGACTTCATGGCCGACCAATTGCCGCAGGCTGGTTCCAGCAAGACAGTGAAAGACTTAGTTGTTCTGGTGGCTCAAGCACTTGGGTTGACATGGGACGGCCTTGATGAAATCTATGGGTAGTAGTTCCTTATCGAAGCATCGCTAGGTTTCGACATGTAAATATATGACCGTGCAGAGCTACAAAATGATGTCTGTGGTTTCTGGAAGCCAAAAGCAAGCTCAAAGAAAATGGATCTATGAAGAGATTGTAGAACGCATCCCTCCATTCAAATGGCTACCTCCAACATGGGATGTGATTGCACAACTTTTCCTTGTCGAGGCAGTGGGCATCTTTGCATTCGTCTATTTTCAAATGCCCTTTGAATCTGCAATACTTGGCTCCCTAATCATAATGTATACTGTTGTCTGGTCTGCAGGTTGTCTATTCATCATTCCTTCGATGCGAAAGCTAAGGAATCCAACGAATGAGCAGGAGCTTCATGTGCTTCGAGAATACAAAGAAGATCTGCTAATGAAGAGAAGATATGAGCTTGTGGCAGGTATACTCTGCTTTGTCGTAGTCATTGTTTACACTATCAGGACTCCTGTGTTCTTGGAACACTTCTTGGGGGAAGGTTATGGCAATCCATTACTATTCATCTTAGTTCTTGTTCTGGCATGGGATGTTAGCTATAGACTGGGTCTTTCGTTTATGACTACACTTTTCGCTGCTCGAAGGTCGATAGCGCTTAGCTATGCTGCAAGAAGAAGGAGAGGACTACAGTATACTGCGTATTCCGAAGTCCGAACACTCAAGTTTTTGGATTCAGTGAACCTCTATTGGGGAGCATCGGCGGTACTTCTTGCGCCATTAGCTGTTTATTCAGATTTGCTCTTTTTGGCAATTCTTGCATATCTGGTTTCGATATTGGTTCTTTCATTCATTAGTTTCCTTGCAATGGAAACAGTTCCTTGGTTCCCGCCGGATGTAGAGAGCATATTGCATAATGAGAGATTTGCCTACGTGGGAATATGCGATAAGGAACAGCCACATGTGACTCCTGTGATCTTTGTCTATGATGGAAAATACATCTATGTGGGAATTTCAGTCGCCTCAGCAAAGTATCGAATAGTGAGAAAGAATCCCAAGGTTTCCATCCTTGTGGACATGAGAGATTCCACTAATCCTATGAGAAACCGAGCTGTTATGATAAAAGGAAAGGGACTCATCCTTGGTGAGATAACGCCTATGGGCATAGCTAGAATGTTCATCTATGGCCTTTGGATGGTTCGAGTTCGCTCATTGTTTGCTCAGAAATATCCAAGATACATGAAATACTATGAAACCAATGTGGCAGAACTGCCTCTAGCATGGCAGAACAAGCCATTCATATCGAGGGTCATGGTTCGAATTGAACCAGAACACATCACATACTGGCGTGAAGCAAAACCAAGAGTGTTGAGAGCGTGATAAGATGCTACTAGCAAAACCGCACAAAGCTTACACATCCAAATTGAAGAACATTCCAAAGGGAGCACTTGAAATCCTTGAAAATGGCTTCTTTGCTTACCTTGGGACTGTTGAATCAGGTTGCGATCCCCATTTGACAGCGATGTTCTATCTTTGGGATGATGATTCAAAATCCATCTATTTGGTATCAACGAAAACAAGTCGAAAGGTTGCGAACATTCGTAGAAACACTCGAGTCTGTGTCACTGTCGACCGAAGAGATCCCAAGTCCCCGGCTGGCAATCGTGGGGTGATGATCCAAGGACGGGCACAGCTCATTGAAATGGAGGTAGCGGACAATATTGTCATGGTTGAGTTCCTGGCAAAATACATGCACTTTCTTGGACCTGGGTATCCCATGGGATCCAGAATAGCTATTCAGGTGAAACCCCGGAAGATATCATTCTGGAAGGGTGCGAGATTCTTCCAGTGGAAAGCCTAGAAAGATAATTCGCGCTAAATTTGAGGATTAGCCATTGCTTTTACTTTACGCTCTGTCATTAGGTAGAATATCAAAGAGATTGCCAGACAGATGGATCCCCACAGAACTATGCAAATAGGCGGTCTTCCCAAGCCTATTAGGAGATAGGAGAGGGATAGGAAAAGACCTGTAAATAAGTGATTGAAGACGGTAGACGCGTACGCAGGAGTCAATGGGAGAGACTGGTCATAGTGAGCAAGAGCATAGCGAGACCCCAGGACTGCAGCGGGTAGGGTCGCAATACCAAGTATTGTGTACCAGTTGGTGAGGAGCAGCAGTATAGGGAGGAGAATCGATAGATAGACTGAGGCCATAAGGACTACATAGCCTTTTGCAGCTCTTTGCCGACCAAGTCTAACAACAATTGTTCTTTTACCAGAGTCTCGATCAGCATCATGGTCCGGAAACTCATTGATGTACAGAACCGCTGTAATGAGGATTGCAACCGGGATTGATGGAAATACAGCCTCCCATGCCAAGACCTGAGTTTGAACAAAATATGCTCCAAGAGTCATGAGTACACCGAAGTTCAGACCTATGAACACCTCGCCGTACCCTCGACTTACAAAACGAAAAGGAGGTGCTGTGTAGAAGAAACCTGATCCAACGCCTATTATTCCAAGATAAAGAACAATAATCCCTCTTGTATATGCAAGGTATATCCCGATGCCGCCTCCAAGAATAAAGAAGATCATTGCCTCGGCGAATACTTCTCGGGGAGACATCCAGCCTCTCTGGATCATCCGACTCCCTCCGGTGAACGGTCGAACGAACTCCACATTGATGTCATCAGCACCGCTTTTGTGGTCATAGTAATCATTGGCCACATTGGAAGCAATGTGGACAAAAACTCCAGCAGCAAGGGTCAGAAGGAATATGTCAAGCAAGAATGTACCAGTTGATGCCCAAGCAACGCATGTTCCAAGTATGACAGGAACAATTGCTCCTGTAAGAAAAGGAGCCCTCATCTCACCCAACCATATACGGACTTTTGATGGCTTTTCTAATTCTGTGCCTTCACTGGAATTCAATTGGTTCACCAGACATCTGCTCAAAATTCGTCATGCAGAAAAGGCTTACCTTTACTATGACGTTTGCAATAAGAACGGTAATTGCTTTAAGGTGCTTACGATTTGGAACAAAACAACTAGGTGTATCAATCAATGTCAGAACGAACCTCTGTTGACTCAAGTCCCAAGTCTCCTGCAGACGAAGAATCACTGAGATTGATGGATGCATCAGGTTTGCTTGAGAACGAAAAGATACGAACCCGCATCAATCTCATCAATGAAGAGATTAAACGCTGTCTTCTAGATGAAAATGGAGATCCGCCCATTCTCTACGAGACCACGCGGCATCTCATTCTTGCGGGCGGAAAGCGATTGAGATCTCTTTTGCTTGTTCTCTGCGCTGAAGCTGTTGGGGGATCAGTCGTTGATGCATTGCCATTTGCTGTCGCTACTGAGTTCATTCAAACAGCAAGTCTGATTCATGATGATGTCGTTGACGAAGACAGCATTCGGAGGGGTGTCGAAACCACACATAAGAAGTACGGGAGAAAGATGGCGATTATTGCAGGTGATTTGTTGGTCGCTCTCGCAATCAAGCTGATTGGAGAAAGGTCGACTCCTGAACTTCTCACATATGTTGCAGCTGGAGGGATAAGGATGTGTGAAGGTGAGGCCGCAGATCTTCTGCTAAGCCAGGACAAGATTCAGTCATATACCACTGATGCAGCACTGGAGATTATTCGCATGAAGACTGTTTCATTCATGACTGCAGCAGCCAAGGTCGGAGCCATGCTTGGCAAGGCAGACAAAAACCAAATAGAGGCATTAATCAAGTACTCTGAAAATCTCGGATATTCGTTTCAAATCAGAGATGACATTCTTGACATTGTTGCAACTCAAAACGGAACCGGAAAGACAGTACTATCCGATCTTAGGGGCAGCCGTAGCAACTATGTACTTGCTCATGCAGTAGAGAGATGCTCTTCCAAACAGAAGGAGGAGTTTGTTCGAAAGTTAAATGATGGCGATTTGGAGTATGCTCTTAAAAGAATCAGTGAGAGCAGATCTGTTGAGGAATCGATTGAGGTTTCTAAAAAGTTCATGCTGAAGGCAAAAGAAGCAATTCGAGGTTATGGGTTTGCAAATGAAGATTTGCTTTTGCTACTGGCAAATTTTGCTATGAAGAGACTCTACTAGTTTACATGAATTGACTGAGAACCTTGACCACTGTTTTAGAGGCTATATCAACAGGAGCGGGAAGACGACATCTAATCAATGGTTCAAGAAATCGTACTCCTGCGAGTTTCATACAAATGTCAGTAATTGTATCTGAAGGCATCACTGTGTCAGCTACTCGTAAGACTCGTAACGCAGTTTCGAGCTCCTTACCATACTCCTTTTTCCAAATGCGTTCGTAGTCAGAGAGCGGAGTACCTTTCTCCAAATGCTTAGAAACCACGTCTCCGGCAATTTCACCGCCACAAAGGGCTGTAGGAATCCCGCCACCATTGGATGCCATTACATGACCCGCAGCATCTCCAACCAAAAGTACGTTGTTGGTCCAAGTCTTTCTTAATGGTCCTCCCATAGGAATAATCGCAGCTACTCGGCTCGAGATTTTTGCATTCTTCAACGATGATGAGAGAGTTTTGAATGCGAATCTCTCAAGGTATGCGCGAAGTGGTGTAGCATCCCGGGCCAGAGATCGTCTCATGCCGAATCCCACATTGGCAATCCCATCCTCCTTCGGAATACACCATGCGTAGCCACCTGGTGCAATTTTTCCGCCAAAATGCATTTCCACGACCGAGGTATCAACATCCGCGCCACTCATGACATACTGAAGTGAAGGGCTAAGGTCTTTATCAGAGTGAATGAAGTGTTGCCCAAGAGACCGTGCTACGACCGAGTTAGCACCATCGGCTCCCACAACGAGTTTTGAGAGGATTTCAGTTTCTGAAACCCCTGACTTAATGAGCAGATTGTTATTGGCAGAACGCTTTTTCAGAGTTGATTCAATCAAGAACTTGGCTCCCGCATCCTGAGCTTGGCGCGCCAGATAGGGATCATACTCTGCTCTGTCAATAATATTAGCGTTGAAAGAAAACTCGTAGACGGATCCGTTAGGGGAAACCAGACGTATCAACTTGGTCTTATTTGTCACAAATCTGCTGGGAACATGGACCGCTCGAGGCATTCTTTTTGATCGGGGAAACAAGTTGCGAGCTTCAGATGGTGTAGGGATTAACTCGCCACACTGGACAGGAAGACCTAAACTAGAGCGTCTGTCAATCACAATAGTTCGGAATCCCTCTTTGGCCACAACTCTTGCTGTAGATGAACCTGCAGGACCAGCACCTACTACTGCAACATCATATAATTGTGCCAAGTTGGATTCCATCCAGAGCTGTCTTATCTGGCTAAACAAGCGACATCTATTAACCCTTCTTGAGAAATAAGAGTGGTTGGTCGAACCAGAAGCTCGACCATTAGTTAGCACATTTGGTTTGTTTAGTTTTCTGGAATCACATCCTTAGATACTTCAAAATGCTCGTCATTTTCATCATCTTCGTAGAGATGCGTTTCTTTTCCATGCATTGACTTCAGTAGAGATTGCACCTCTATCCAAGACATAGGAACCATTGCCAGAATCATGAATACGGCGCCAATCCAGACGAATGAGATGAGTGGCAGTACCTTTGTATGAATAGTCACCTGAAGACCTTCACTGCCTTGCGAAAATCCAGTCACAGCTACGAATACATCCCTCAAAGCCGTTGAGTCCAGATAGACCGTATGGCTGATCATATTCCAGTTTGGATCGCCCGTGACAGTAGTATAACCCAGTCCGATTACCCGCCAGCCCTGAGTCGTATTCCTGACCACATTAATTTCCACAACCATGTGGAAGTTTGATGAATCGACCCAAGACTGCAAGTCGATATCTGCAACTCGAATATACAAATTCGGAGCGACTTCATTCATCTGAGCTGTGAGGTAAGTAGAGTTTGATTCGTAGACAACATTCTCACTCATGAAAACTCCGAGAAGCAAGATGATCAATCCCAGGTGAAGCATTAGACGACCAATGTGACGTGTGCTGGCAATCCGTTCTTTTCCAGCTAGTAATCGGGCGAATGCAACTGCTAGAAATACGATACCTGCAGCTGCTGGAAGAATCAAGAGATTCGCAGGCCAGTAGTAAGTTGGCATTGGTCCGAAGCGCCAACCAATTCCAAGAAATTCTAGGATTATATTTCCAAAGGCAGTGATGAATGCGAGTATTGCCCCAATTCCAAAGACAACTATCAAGATGATTCCTCGTCTCCGATAAGTGAGGAAATCCGTTCGCATACAATAGAATGCGGAGGCAATGAGGAAGGCACATGAGGCATAGAAACCAATCCTGAAGAACTCTGTGTCCATTCCAATCATCCTGTCCGAAAGATGTGTGGGATCAAATATCGCTATTCCAACATTGTAAGTGGCTGGAAGAGCGACTCCAATTGTTGAGGTCGCCGCGACAACCAGCAACCCGATGAGTGCGACTTTGATGGAGAATGTTCGAACATTAGAGGTGTCAAAGAATCCAGGTCCAGACAATTGATCATCATCTGTCATGTCTTTAAAGCCAGAGTAAAATGCAAGTCCTACACCAATTATCAAGTTGGATACGAGTGTTGCTAGCATTGTCCAGCTGACAAGGCTTATGGCAAATCCGTGAACTGATGAGAGAACTCCACTTCTTGTTGTCCATGTGGCAAAGAGAACAGTGATGTACGCCATCACAAGGAACGAGTCGCGGATTACATCATTCTTGCGCAACGTCGGTCTAGCATGATAGTAGAGTGTGATAAGCAACCATGGAATCAATGACGTTGTTTCTACGGGGTCCCAAGCCCAATAGCCGCCCCATCCAAGAACCGTGTAAGCCCAATATCCACCAATCGCAATGCCACAAGAGAGCAAAATCCAAGCAAGTATTGTCATGAAACGAACATACGCATTCACGACAGGGATTGGATCCTGATTACGGTCTTCACTACTGAGAGTGAATCCTGCCAACTTGACTGAGAAAGGTACAAGTATGAGCGCATATGAGATGAAGATGAGTGGAGGATGAATCACATTCAGAAGAGTTGAGAGAAGCGGATTCAGACCGAACCCGTCAGACGGAATTGTTCCTTCTATCAGTCTAAATGGTCTAGCAACAAGAGTGTTCACTGCAATAATGACAGACTCTGCTACCATGATTATTGCTGCACGATAAACAAGTTTGTCATCCTCATACCCACGGGTCAAAGCGCGGAAACCAAAGTATAACGTGAAGGACAAGAACGTCCAAAAAACCAGAGAACCTGATTGACCAGCCCAAAGACCTGATATCTTGAGCAATACACTAGCACTTCTCTCAGTGACCTGTGTTACATATACATACTGAAACTGATTCGTGAAAATCAGAAAACCTAGCCAAACAATTGCAGCAGTACTGGCAAAGAAGCCAATTAACGATGCAACAAATGAGTAGTTTTCGTATCCTTTGATTCTTGGTCCCAGCAGCATTATGAGTGCGTCTAAAACTCCAACTGCGGCAGCAGCAATTAAAAGAATTGTACCAATATCCATAATTCTCTCTCCTGTTTCTTTCTAAGTTCTGCTCCTCCTCCTCGAACCTCGTCGTCTTGCCCGTTTGCGTGCCTCCTTCTTTCCTTCACGCTGTGCCTCTTTGTAACCTCCTTTTCGCATCTTTGTGTAGGCATAGCCAACTCCAGGTGCGGCAACTAGACCAATCGTAGCCACTATCTGGAAAGCTGAGAATGGTGTAAGATTGATTTTGGGTCCAAGAATAGTGAGGAGGAACAACCGGCTCTCTCCAACATTTCCAGATTCATCAGTGACTAGGCAGAAGAATGCAACTTTATCATCTTTCTGGAACTGCCCGAGTTCGAATCGCCAGATGATGCTAGTGCCATCAAATCCGATTGGGGTCATGTTCTCTGGTGTGTATGCGCCAGCATTCACTCTCCACCAAATCTCGCACGAGTTTGTAGAGCTATGTGGCGGAAACTCAGTTGTCACCATATCCACAACAACATCATCGCCGACGCGTACCTCACTTGTGGGGTAAATGGCGTATAGATCAATGCTGGGAGCAAAGATGTCTGCACGCACGATGAAGAAGTATATTCCGGCTACGAAAACTTGACCTGTTGTATCGTTAGCCACAACCTCAAAGTTCACCGCGCATTGATCAGGTAGAGTCCCAATTGAGCTGTTGTACAATCCATTAATAGTAGGATGCGGGGACAATGCGAGAATACCATGAGTTATGTTGCTTCCTACTCTCAGAGAGTAGTTTACATAGACAGATTCAATTCCATCATCATCAAGCGCTGTTGCAGAAATGTAGACGTTATCTTCAGGTCGGGGATTTGTTGGAGTCACTCTCACCCGACTAACAATTGGTAATCCATAGCTCCAAACGCGTTCCAGACCAATAAAGGCCTGTCCTTGTACAGTCGTATAGTGAATCTCCCAGTCTTCGGCGAAAACCTCCCAGACCTGGTTGGAGTTACTTACAAAGCCTTCATCCTCTAAATCCCATAAGTTTGAAAGCACTAGCTCCAAAGTGTCAATAGCAATCCTGATGGGATAAATTGAACCTGTGGTTTCGTACAAGTCTTCCAATGCCATGATCATCTGGAATTGAATCTCTGTGTATTTGTAATACTTCACATCTTCATCATCAAGAGGATCATATGGTTCACCATCAACCACCTCTGAGAACCACCCTCCATTGACACCGTCCCAGTTGTTTGTAAATAATGCTTCAAAGACTTGGTTTGCTGAGTCTAAATAGGTAGCATTTCCTGTTACTCCATACCCCTTGACTAGAGCACTAATCGCTATAGCATTGATGTCTGTAACAACGGAATATGCAACTCTATCTCCCACATCTACTGTGAGAGACCCACCACTTCGGCTCACTGCGAGCTTCAGTCCCACGAATTCCATATTATAGTAGTACGGCATGTAGCGAAGCATGAATCCAATAGAACGATTAGCCATCTCAACCAACGTAGTGTTCCCTGTAGACTGACCAACATCATAAAGGAGCATTGTCGCAAGAGCAAGATGGTCCAGTCTTTTTCCATCATTAGGGTAAACCTCAGAGAAAGTCGATGGTACAGTTAACGAACCGTTTCTCATCGTGTAGAAGAAGAAGCCACCATAAATGGAATCATAGAGCATATCTGTTACGCACGTCAGTGCACTCTCTTTTTCCTCTGTGAAATCAAGAGAGGAATTGGTTGATTCTGCAATTTCAAGTGCCCAGTAGGCATAGGCTTGGACACCAGGTCTCTTAGTCTGCCTCAACTCAAGATCGGAGAACTCGTTTACATAAAAGCCGGGATAGGTAGGGTCTTCGAAAAGACTAACCATCTTATTGGCAATCCGGCTCATAACGATGCTGTAAGTCTGATTGTTTGTTTCGGTGTATGCCCTTGACAGAGCCGCAATCGCCCAATAATAAGTTGATAGACTGGTTTCTACAGAATATGCCGACAAATTCCCAGTGACTGAATGGAAAACCACACCAGTCGTTATGTTCAGGTGCTTGGCCATCATTATGGCTAGAGTTGCATCCGAGTAGTTTTTGTATGAAGATATGTTGTACTCCTGTTCCTGTGACAAAACAGTTGTTCTGGCATTGTCTACCCTGTTTACAGTATACTTCGGACTAACAGTGATGTTCGCACCCGAAGCTAGTGCATTCAACATCACGACGGCAAATATTGCGGTGAAGAGGATTTTCTGTCTCATTGTCTTTCTTTCCCAGTGGAATAGTTTGTGCGATTTTCCACACCATCAATAAAACTCGGATGTGGCTGTGTTGAACTTCTAGCAGCTGTAAGAAAAATAGGGATGCCAGATGCCTAAGGCATCTGGGCGCCCATACAAATGTTTGTTTCTCGCAGCGTCTATCGACGTCTGCCAACCAATACTCCTAGGAGCAGTCCAACAACAATACCACCAGCAGCTCCACCAACAATGATTAGAGTGCTTGCAGGGAATCCACCACCACCACCGGCGGGGAGATTCTCGTAGTAGTACGCCTCAGCATTGAGAAGGTCTCTGAATGCTGAATTCAGTTCACTGAATGTCCCTGTTGGATCATGAATACCAGAGGAACGATCAGCCTGATAATAGCTCACAGTGCTAGAAGCATCGTCAACTACGCCCATCACATAGCTTGTAAGGGTGTAATCTGCACCAGCTGTAGCATTGTAGTCCATTACTATTGTACTGAAAGCGTCTGCCTCGGTAGTGAAATCAGTTACCAACGAGTCAAATGATGACTGAATCTCTTCAAGTTGGCTCATAGCCCACTGTTCCTGGCCTTCGTGGCAATCCATGCTCTGACCACATGCATCTTCTGGTATAACCAGAAATGTGTGGTTCATTACAGCTCCGTGAGCACCTTGCTGATAGCCATGACAGGACGTACACTCGACAACTCCTGTGAGCGCATGTGGTCCTTCACTGAATACATCGTACATTGGGTAGCGAGTTCCAGAGTGACATGTACCACAAAGCTCTGTGGAATTGACAGCGCGTATCTGGGCTGGATTCACCACATCTGGCGAGTGGACAGAGTGGCAAGCCGGGCAATTTATCGAGTTATAATCTCCGTTTAGATCCACATCTGTTTGAGTTGCGAATCCTTCGCCCGACATACAGTGCATGCATGATGATGATGCATGGCTGCTAGCTCTGAGATCTGTTAGTGAGTTGGCATGAGCCGAATTTACCCAATTGTCAACGAAAGTACCTTCATGTCCAACGTGGCAGCCTTCACAGACTGTGCCATTGGTTGAAAAGTACGGCGATGTAGTGCTATGACATGTCAAACAATTGGTGCCAAAACCATCGTGTGTGTTTGGCCAATCTGTGACATTCCTTTCGGGTGTCCAGCCAATTGCGTGACATTGAGCACAGCTGGCGTTGAACTCCAGGTATGTCCGCTCACGGTGACCGAACACTGTTACAGTTTGTGATGTTTCATTTAGCCAAACACCAATACCTGTATGGAGTGTCATATTCCAGTACATGTACTCGTCAGGGTGGCACTCGCCACATCCTTCAACGGTTCCGTTTCCAAGATACGGATAAGCTGATTCATGCGCCTCACGTACTCTATCATCAATAACGGTGATAGGTATTCCAGATCCCGTAGGTCCTAAGAGAATGGCGAAACCAATTAGGCAAAGGAAGAGGTAGTAACCTGCAACCAATCGCCTGTTAACCCCTGGGGTCTCTTCAGTGTAATACACCATTGGTTTTTTCACCATTGTCCCTAGAATAGGGTTAGTATTTTTCCACAAACAGCCTAATAAAAATATGTTCCCTTTTTCTCTTGAAATTGTTAGCTTACTCTTACAAATTGAAATAGAATGGTTACGGATGATTTGGTATTGTATCCGCATATATAATATCTGTAGTAGTGAATGACATGACTGGTTACAGTTTCTACTAATTCATGGTTATTTGGACGTAAGTTGTAACCTTCGAGCAGTCTAAACGATAGTGCACTTCTTCATTCCGTAAGATTTTAAGCAGGGTCGACTACCCCCGAGTTCGTTATCCGGGAGATATATCCGGGATAAGACCGACGATATAAGAATCGGGGACTACACTACATGAATCGAAGGACCAAGATAGGTATAGTTCTTGCTTCAGTCTTTTTGTTGGTTGTTCTGGCCTCAGGACATGTGATGGCTAATCCTGCAGACCAAAACGATTGCAGTGTTTGTCACGATGATCCAACTGGGATTGCGATTACAGCGACATCATCAATCGATGTGGATTCAGGACAGACATTCCAGTTGGATGTGCAAGCCACAGGACAAGCAAGTCCACCTAATTTCGTTTTGAAAATACCCAGTGATGTGGATGACAACGGTCAATTCACAATTGTATATCCAAGTCCGAACGGACTTGTAGATGATAACGATGCCTCGGATCTAGATGCTACTTCTAAGGTGATACACGTAATTTACAATATTACTGCTCCAGGTTTTGCTGGCACCTATACTCTCACAGTGTATGCCGTACAAGATCCGCCTCATGGCGATAGCCATTCTATTACTATCAATGTAGCACAAGCAGGTGAAGGCCCTGCGATTGGACAACCCTCTACAAGTGTTGATGTTCCAAAGGCACAAGAGCCATTCACTGTCACGGTCGAGGTCACATCACCGCTTGGAGTTGATTATGTCAGACTTCAATACAGTACTGATTCTGGGGCAAGCTGGACCAATATTTCCATGACAGAAACGACACAAGCTAATGTGTACACAGGCGAAATTCCGGGACTAGGCAAGGACGTAGAAGTACAATGGCGTATAGTTGCTGGAAACTCAGCCGGAGAGTCTGTGAGTGGCATAGGTTCGTACACAGTCGGTCAGATTCCAGTTCAGCCTCTGATTCTTCCTCAGTTTCACTATGGATGGTATATTGGCTTACCAGCCTTGATTCTCGCCTATGTCGGGACTGCCCTCGAATACTATGATGAAGAGCGATTCACCAAGATACATGGTATGATGTTAGGTTTGGCGTACATTTTGACATCAATTAACGTCATTAGTCTCTTTATGGAACCTGCTGGAACTTGGAGTGTCATGAACCCTGCGTATCTGGTGAACATTAGTAACATGCTGCAATTCATGCATGCCTGGCATGTGTGGCTTGGTATCATAAGCGTGATTCTTGGAACACTAGCGTTCATCACACACCTCGGTGGATGGAAGACATGCAACCTTGGATTACCCGCTGTGGTGCTTTGGACAATACTAGGAATAATGGGGATCTACCTGGGAGAGATATTTGTACCGTGAGGCGATTGAGATGGCCGAAATGAAACAAGAAACTACAAACAAACCAGAACCTACGCCAGTCACAACGGAAGTTTCAATACTTGACAAACTCAAGGAGATTGTTGGAGATGAACGAGTTTCAGATTCTGAGCTCGAGAGAGTTGTATACAGTGGAGACCCTTCATCTCTTCCTCAGTATCACTATAGATGGAAAGGCAAATACCTTGCAGATTATGTTGTCCGGGTTGAAAACGTGAATGAGATACAAGAGGTTCTAAAGGTCGCACACCAGCACAAGTTGCCTATTATCCCGCGAGGGGGTGCTTCGAGCTGTATGGGTTCGTCAAGCCCAACGCATGGAGGCATATCACTCGACATGAAGACTATGGATAAAGTCATTGAGATCAACAAAAAATCCATGTTTGTTCGAGTAGAACCTGGTGTAACTTTCGAAAGATTGGGGAATGAACTCGAGAAGGAAGGATTGACCTTGGGCATCTACCCCTCAAGTGCAAAGTCTGCTGTAATAGGTGGGTGGATCGCTTGCGGAGGAAGAGGCGGGATTGGCACACCATTCTACGGGTCTCTCAGAGAGCACACAACATCTCTGTCGGTGATGAGAAGCGATGGTAAGCTCCAGACCGTTGAGGGCAATGATATTGACCTGTTTCTGCAATCCTATGGCATACTGGGCATCATTGTTGAGGCCACTCTAAAAGTACATGAAATTCCAAGTGGATACAAGACTTTCAGTTACTGCTTTCATGACTTAGAAAGACTCTGCATCTCGATGATGGAAATGGCGAAACTCGAGAAAAAGCCATTGTACCTCAATATCGCTGATAGTGAATTGCAGAAGTACAGTAATCCAATGGAAAAAGGCAGGTACGTACTCACCGTCACCTATATCGATGAACCAGATTTCCTTCCACTTAGTGAATTAGAATCGATAACAGGGAACTATGATGGTACTTACCTGGGAGATGAATTCTCAGAGAAGGATTGGGATCTCAGATATGATGTTGAGTTCAATCCAAAGGAACATACTGAAACATTGATGTTCCAGGAGTTCTGGATGCCTATCGACAAAGTGTATGAGATGCTTTCATCCTACGAATCATATCGAGAATCACATAAGATCCCAGCCCTTTGGTTTGGCATGCTTGGAACACCAGAGGAAATGCGACTTGAGTTAATGGCTATGATTGATGCAGAACATTATCTGAAGTTCATCGCGAGTAAGGGAATTCTTCATAAGATGATGAAGAAAGCCATCAAACTGGGTGGTGGACCATACACAATTGGACTGCAGAACTCAATCTATATGTCACGAGCCTACCCTGATCGTCTGTCAAGAATGAAAGAAGCGAAAGCGAAGTGGGACCCCGAAGGAGTCATGAACCCAGACAAAGTGACGGACTGCATGACTTCGTTCAGGAGGATTGATTTTCTGTTCTTACTAGCCACCGCGTTCCGGAGGCTATCAAGATATGTGGGGAAGTGAGGTGTTACAATGAATATCGATAACTTAGCAGAGGAACTACGACACTGCGGATCATGCAACTACTGCAGAGACACTTGTCCAATGTACATTGAATTAAAGTCTGAACTGGATAGTCCAGGTGGAAAACTTAGAGCTCTACGAGCTTACGCTACTAAAATGAGGAATCCTCCGCCAGAGCTTCTGCAAAGACTCTATTGCGCAGACTGCCGACGTTGTGAAGCAATCTGTCCAGCTGGAGTTCCTGTAACAGACATCTGGCATCAAGCCAAGGGCCAGCTTCTGAGAACTGGAGCAGAGATGTCAGAACCTCTTCAGAAAGTGCTTGACTGGATTGAAAAGGAAGGGACCCCATTCATTGGATATGAATCAGAGGACCGAACTGTTTGGGCTGAGGATTTGGAACTACCACCTGAATCAAACTCAGCAATCTTCTCAGGTTGCATGGGTTCATTCTGGTATCCAGATCAACCTGAATCTGTCGTTGATATGCTTCACAAATTGGGTGTAAAAGCAGGATATGTCCCTAGCGAGGTTTGTTGTGGTCTATTCAATTACTGGGCAGGGGATGACGAAGGCTTCGAGAGAGTGGTCCGTAAGAACTATGAGATGTTCAAGAAGGCAGGCGTTGAGCACATAATTACTAGCTGCGGCGGGTGCTATGGCACGCTTGCTGAACATTACCCGAAGATCATACCAAACTTCGATATCAAGATTCTACATACTGTTGAGGTCTTAGCAGACATGGTCCGTAATGGAGTGTTGACTTTCGAAGAGATGGAAGGAAAATACACATTCCATGATAGCTGCCATTTAGGAAGAGCTCTTGGTATCTACGAGCCTCCAAGAGAGATTATCAAAGCAGTTCCGGGTCTCGAATTAGTAGAGATGAAAAACAACCGCGCAAACTCAAACTGTTGTGGTGGTTTTCTCACAGTACTAGACCCTGATCTTTCAGAATCAGTTGGAAGGCGACGAGTAAAAGAGGCAGAGGAATTAGGAGTCGATGGAATTATCACGACCTGTATCTCTTGCTACAAGAACTTAAGCTATAACGCAAGGGACACTGATCTAGAAGTGATTCAGCTCGACGAGCTTATTCTTGATAAAGCCCAAGCATCACAAGTCGAGGAGTAGGAAGAATTAACAGGAAGAAAAGGAGATTGTCAATTATGAGCAAAGAAAAAGGCACTCGTGTCGTAATCGTTGGCGGTGGGATTTCAGGATTCAGCTGCGCGCTGGAATTGAAAGGTCTCAAAGCCCGATGCACGATTTTGGAGAAAGAAAAGACAGTAGGTGGACGTGCTAGGTCTTACACTGAGTCAGGGTACGTCTTTGATCAGGGATTGCACTTCTTCGTTGGTGGTTTCAAATCATTGATTCCTATTCTTGAGAGAAGCGGAGTCAGAATGACCACCGTAGGCGAAGGCGCAGTCTGGCTTAAGGGTGGCGAGCGGCACATCATTCGCAAGTCAGCAGTTGAGCTCGCAAAATTCGGACTACTCCCAGTCGCAGATAGAGCTAGACTTGGTATGCTAGTTCAGAACAACATCAAAAGGTCTAAGGAGGAATTCAAGGAACTGGATAGCATGACCTTCTCGGATTATGCGGATGACCAGAACATTCCAGAAGATATCCAGCAAGACTTTTACGAGCCTTTAATCAAAACTGTCACTTTCATGCAACCTGATGAGGTCTCTGCAGGACAGTATCTATACTCCGAACATCTCCGGTTTGCATATGAAGACGGATTCAGTGCGATGTACCCAGAACGTGGTGGACTTGGTAGCGTCGCATATACTCTGATGCTGCAAGCGAGAAACTTTGGCGTCGAACCCCAGGTCAGTTGCGCAGTGAACCAGGTGATCATTGAAGATGGAAAAGTTGTTGGCGTCGATTATGAACAGGATGGAGAGAGCAAACACCTTGATACAGATGCTGTCGTTCTTACAACTCCCATCGATTTGTTGCCACACTTCGTTAAAAAGAGCGACTTGCCGAAGGAGTTTCTTGAGAAGGCCGCCTACTTCGAATACGCACCTTCCACAGTTGCATACTTTGGACTGAAATCGAGGGTTCTTGATTTTAATGTTGGCGCGTTTGTTCCAGAGAGAAAAATCAACATCGTTGCAGAAGCTAAGAGAGTTTCCGGTGTATTAGCTCCTATTGGAGAATCTCTCCTGACGGTCACTGGAATTGATAAAGAGCTGCTCAAAATGAGCGATGAAGAAGCAACAGATGAGATCCTTAATGAACTAGAAATTCTAATTCCAGGTGTTAAGGAAAAGGTCACATGGAAAAAGAGCTGGAAAATCTGGAAGTCGGTTCTCAAACAGCCACCAGGAATCATGGATATGCGTCTGAAGACAAATCGGACTGGCGTAGAGGGACTTTATGTTGCAGGAGCATATGCAAATTGTGGCATGTACTATGCATCAATGGAAGCAGCCTCAAGATCCGGCATTGCTTGTGCCGGAGAGATGATACACGATATGAAGTAGACCCACATAGGAATTGCAGATGGCAAGAAAAACAGCCAATGGGATAACTATATACTATGTCGTAGTCAATTCAGAAGCAGTCATCATTCCATGGTGAGCCTTAGATGACCAAAATGGACTTCTTAGAGAGGTATGCGCAGGAAAATGAACCGTATGTCTGTGCTTCATGTGGAAACTGCACACTTGTTTGTCCGGTCTTTCGCAGTCTAAAATGGGAGTCCTATGGCCCGAGAGGAAAACTTCACATCATGAAATCCATAATCGAAGGTGATGGAGAATTCGGTCAAGACTTCGCAAACAAGATTTTCCTTTGTACTCTCTGTGAACACTGTACATCGGTTTGTACTACCGGGATCAGTCTCGATCGGTTCTGGGAAGTCACTCGAGCTGAGGCCAGACAGCGTGGGCTTTTGCCACGTCCCGCCCAGTTTGTGTTGGATTCTCTGGAATCGAGAGGAGACATCATGTGGATGGGCTCTGCAGATAGGCTTCTTTGGATGGAGGGGATTGAAGAAATAGTCACAGACAGGATTTTGAAGCATGCCGATGTAGCATACTTTCTTGGATGCAATGTTTCATTAAAATCGCAGCTGCATGACGTAGCAAGATCAATGATTAAGATAATGGAATATGCAGGCGTTGATTATACCTTGCTCGGAGAAAAGGAGGTTTGCTGTGGAGCGCCTCTGGGGTGGGCGGGAAAATTAGAAGGCATTAACGAAATGGCTGAGAGAAACCTAGAGTTAATCCGTAGCCTGGGAGTAAAGACCGTTGTCTTTAGTTGTCCATCCTGCATCCAGACTTGGTCTGAGTATAAAAGACATCTCAAAGAAGAAAACGATTTGGAGCTCTTGACAGCTTCGCAGTTCATAAGTCGGTTGATTAGGGAGGGGCGTCTAAAATTCGAAGAGCAACCGATGGTTACAGTTACCTACCATGACCCATGCATTTCAGCTAGAGTTCTGAAAGCTACCGAGGAGCCACGAGAGGTTATAGAAGACATACCGGGTGTGTACAATGTGGAGATGATGCCTTCTAGGAAGAGCACAAGATGCTGTGGCGCCCACGGACTCTTGGACGTCGTTGATCCAGTTCTCTCATCTAGAATAGCTGAGATGCGACTCAGAGATGCGACTGTAACTCCAGCCACTCGAATAATCACGGAATGCCCGCGATGCATTCTGGCTTTTGACTTGGCAAAGTTCACAACAGGATACGATATTACTGTGCAAGATATCACTCAAATTGTTGCAGAGTCCCTTTTGCCCAAAAAAGAGGAGGACAAGAAGAGTGCGGAAGGTTGACGAGCAACACATCGGTGATATTGTGGGGGCAGACAATGTCTCAATCACTCATGAAACCTGTATGATATATTCAAAGGATGTTACGAGTCTTCCGGATATAGCGTATCAGATTGTCAGTCCAAAATTTGATGTTGTGACTCAACCGGTTGATGTTCCATCGCTTCAAAATCTTGTGGGTTATGCGATTGACAACAACATTCCGATAGTACCTCGGGGAAACGGAACATCTGGTTGGGGTGGTTCGATTCCTACCAGAGGAGGGATATGCATTGGCCTCTCAGGTATGTCGCGGGTTTTGTACTTCAATGAGTTTGAGCAAGCTGTAACTGTAGAGTCAGGAATTACATGGAGAAACTTGTTAGAGTTCCTTGAGAGATTAGGCTATACCTTGCCAGTTTATCCCTCAAGTGCTACTGCTGCGACAGTTGGAGGATTTGTTGCAAGTGGAGGACTTGGTATTGGATCCACCCGCCATGGAGATATCTTGAAACAAGTCTTGGGAATAGAAGCAGTCCTACCAAATGGAAAGGTCGTCAGACTGGGTAGAGTTCTATTAGATCCAAAGACTGATGATATTAAAGATGAAGCGTCGAAAGCCAATAAATGGCTTGAGATGGAGCTTGAGGCCGCAGGTCTTGGAACTCCAGAAAAAGAAACAAAGCTACTCACAGGTACCTATGGAACACTTGGAATCATAACGAAGGTCACTTTGAAGACAATCCCTAATCTGCAACTTGTACCTTTTGCGAGTTCATTTGATTCAATGAAAGATCTAGTAAATGCAGCTGCGAGGATGGTAAATGATACGCAGCCTTACTTCCTAAGATTTCTTGCTGATAACTACACCTCGAAATTGAGAGCCATTGCAGGTAACAAATTGGAACACGGAAAATATGTTCTTATGGGGGCTCTTCTAGATACAATTTACAACAACGAAGACAACATCGCCGCAATTCAGACCATCACTGAAGAAGAGGATGGAATACGTCTTGATGACAAACGAGCGTGGTTCTATTGGAATGAACGCCTCTATCCTCTGAGAATCAAACGCTATGGTCCAAGTTTGGTCCCCGCAGAGATGCTAGCGCCTTTGGACAAGCTACCAGAAATTCTCGAAAAAACAAAAGTCGAACTTAGGAATTCAAATGTAGCGATAGAGGGTACAATGAGCAACGACAACAGCTCGTCCTTTATGGTATGGATTCTTGATGATGAACGAAGGAGTTTTTCTTTCACCGTAGGATGGCAAAGATCGTTCAGAATTGCAGCTCTGGCTCAACGGTTTGGTGGCCTTCCCTATGCAGTGGGTCTCTGGAATGGACGGCATGCGAGAGAATACTATGGTGATAGGGTATTCAACAATCTCAAGATCATGAAGAAGAGACTGGATCCAAGAAATCTCATGAATCCTGTCAAGGTTTTCGGGGGGAGAGTTACTGCAGGACGGGCTTCAAAATCACTTGGTTTCGTAGCAGGATTTGCTATTGCTTTTCTAATGGGCTTGATTGGACCCGAGCTTATAGGGTGGACTTGGTTGGCACAGATAATGTCCTCGAATCTGGTTCAGTTCCTACCAGTACCTGTTTTGATTTGGGTGGCTTTGCTAGGAGGATTGCTTGGATTTTCAATCGTCTACTTCATGACAATTAATCAAGCATTGTCCGTAGGTATTCCAGTTTTGCGTTTCCTTAGCAAGCTCATGCGAAGGTAAAGATTGAAGTAAATGTTTAGCTCACAAAAGTATCTGTTGCATAATGGAAGAGATACTAACACTGTTCATCTTGGGACCGCAGAAAACTCGGTTAACCAATATGCTCTTATACGAGACATATGTTGCAAATCGTAACTTGGATACTACCTTGAATCGCTCTATAGATGCAACATGTAACCAAACATAGGTGACGATTATATGAAACGTAACTATGCTACCAAGCTCATAGTGGTTTTGAGCTTTCTTGTTTTACTAATCGCTGCGGCAGGTTCAGTTATGGCACATCCCGATTATACTGCTGAATGCGGGGATTGCCACACTAACACTGGCACATTAACATTAACAACAAACTCAACTGTCAATGCTGAAACCGGGGATCCATTCATACTTCAGATTCAAGCAGGAAATGGAGCAGAGTATGTCGCAATTAAGAGTGGATGGGGTGACAACGACTATTTCCGAATCTCAGATACTCTCATTCAGGATAATTCAGTTAATGATACTAATGCAGCAGTTGGGGAAATTACCGTTGATGTTACATTCACACCTCTTCTTAACGGGTCACGTACGATTCGTATTTGGACTGCAGCTACTGGACTTCTCGGAGACTCCTTTGATGTGGCTGTTACTGTAACTGGTGAGCCTAGTGTAACTGTGACAACAGGCCCTCCGCCAGTTGACTTGGTCGGAATTTGGACAATGATGTTGTATACAGTACCAGCTGCCACTGCTTTGATCTTGGTAATCTTTGGGTACCTCGCTCTTAGGAGGAAGAAATAGAGAGGTGGAATGAATGGCAATACATCCTGTTTTTGTACACTTTCACACTGGAATCCTTACAGTCGCTGCGGCCTTGGCGTTGATTAATCTTGTACTTCGGATCTTATTCAGGGATAACATAAACACTCCCGGAACTAGATTGGCAAAGATATTTCACGAGTTTGATGTTTTTATCTACGTTGGAAGCATCATTGGTTTCATTGGACTGATTGTTGGGGTAATCACTGGTTTCATGGAGCCGGAATATCCGCTTAACATCATAATTCAGACGCCAGAATTGCGTTTCAAAATCCTATGGTCCATTGTTTCCCTTGAAATCTTTCTCTATGCCATGATTGTTAGGACAAAGCTTGGCGATAGGGTATGGGTCAATGCTTCCACTTATTTCCCATATGCTATTGTGATAATGGTCGGTGGCGTACTGATGATGATCATGGGCGCCCTTGGAGGAATACTAGAATATCACACATCAATTTTGAAACCAATCTTGGACTGGATCGGAATTCCATGGCCATGATAAGGAGAATCAACAATGACAAATCTATACGAAGCCCTCAAACATGAAGGGCTCGATATTGAACCAACAGTGTGTGCAAAATGTGGATTTTGCACATTTGTTTGCCCAGCTTATCTTGACAAGCTTTGGGATTCTCAGTCACCCAGAGGCAAACTGTTTCAGCTGCGGAAGTTGATCAAGGAGAATAAACCAATTCCTCGCGATTTTGCAGAGAGGATTTTCTACTGTACCTTGTGTGGAGCCTGTCAAGAGATATGTCAGACTAATATTCCACTTCTTAGATTTTGGCAGCTGATCAGACAAGAAGTGGGGAATCTCGATGAATGGCCCGAGATTGTCAAGTATATCGATGACTCCATCCAGCAGACTCAAAACATCATGGAAATGGACCAAATTGATAGAACACTCTGGACAGACATGGTCGACGATTTGGTGGAGGGCAGGATTGGAATTAAAGCAGAGGTCGCCTATTTCGCAGGCTGCAATATATCTTTCAAGGGAACATTAGCACACATGGGAGAAAATACCATCAAAGTCATGCATGCAGCGGGAGTAGATTTCACAATCCTCGGGGATGATGAGTTCTGTTGTGGAAATCCGTACTTCGTAGCTGGTGGTTTTGACAAGGGCAAAGAACTAGCATTGCATAATATCAAAGCTCTGAAGAATCTTGGTGTTAAGACAGTAGTATTCAACTGCCCAGGATGCCACAGAGCATTTTCTGAAGAGTATCCCCACTTGCTTGGGAAAGAGGCAACCGAGGGACTTGAGTTTCTACCGTTCTCTGAGTTTGTCCTTAGGCTACTCAAGGAGGGAAAAATCAAGTTCACTAAAAAATATCCCCACAAAGTAGCCTGGCATGATCCCTGTGAATTGGGAAGACATCAGAACATCTACAATCCGGCGCGTGAGGTATTAAATGCCATACCGGGTCTTGAGCTGAAAGAGATGATACATAATCGAAACAAAGCTCGATGTTGTGGTGGTGGCGGATTGCTGAAGGGAACAAATCCGATACCCTCAGTCAGGATTTCAGGAAGGCGGGTTAAAGAAGCTGAGAAGACTGGAGCCGAGATATTGGCAAGCGAGTGCCCATCTTGTACTATGTCGCTTAAAGATGGAATAGAGGACCAAAAATCATCAATCGAGTTCAAGGATCTATCTCAGATTGTTGTGGAGGCATTGGGTCTATAGGTGGTGGAGTAAATGATTTCAAAAAAACAAAATCAGAATCTTGCAGACATCGTGGGTGAAGACTTCTTCTCTTCAGAGGATTTTATGACCAGCATCTACTCAAGTGACATTGCTGCATTACCTGGACTCGTTAATGATGTCATCAATCCACATGCTGATGCTATTGCTCAACCGACAACAACAGAAGTTGTTTCAAACCTCTTGAAATACTGCAAAGAAAATAATATCCCAGTCGTTCCACGAGGACATGGCACAAGTGGGTATGGTGGAGCCTTGCCTACTAGAGGGGGTGTGGTTGTCGAAATGACCAGGATGAATAAAATCCTGAATATCGACAAGGAAGCCATGACTGTCGAGGTGGGCTCTGGAATAATCTGGGGTAAGCTTATTGAGGACCTTGAGGAAGAAGGTTTGACAGTTGGTGCCTATCCTTCCAGTGCACCTTCGAGTACCGTGGGGGGCTGGGTCGCTGCCGGCGGAAGCGGCATCGGAAGCACCAAGTATGGAGGGGTTAATGAACAAGTAGTTGATCTTGAGGTAGTCCTCCCCAATGGCGAGGTCATTCGAACGAAGGATACATCCGAGCAGGACCTCATGAGCAAGACTGAGTGGAAGGGATTTGGGGGTGGCGATTCCTTTTATGGCGATGTAGACAAAGATATCCAGTACAAGCCAGACTCAACTCATCTGTTCCTTGAGAGCAATGGAACACTCGGAATCATCACTAATATTGTACTGAAAATAATACCACTTAGAAACATCATGCCGACGACTTCTTCGTTTAGAAGCCAAAGCCTAATGGTCGCAGCGCTTCAAGACATCTTGGAGGCTACAAGACCTTTCTATCTGCATTTCATCACTGACAAGTTTTATAGAATGCTCAAAGAGTTGAACAAAGCTCCTCCAACAACTGGGGAGTTCGTTATCTCATGCGCATTCGAAGGAACCGATGATGAAATCGCGACAGAGATGGAGAAGCTGGAACATATAGTCGGTAGACATAGTGGGGCTCTTGAGCCAAGAGAAGTTGCGGAACATGAGTGGAGTGAGCGATTCTATCCCATGAGGATTAAACGATTAGGTCCAAGTCTTGCTCCCTCTGAAGTGTATGTCCCATTGGACCACTTAGATGGCTATATCGATCATATGAACAGTCATTTCAAGGATGAGGATTTCGCTCTAGAAGGTGCAATTACTGACAGAGGAGAGGTTGCTGTCCTTACATGGTTTCCGGATGATGAGCGGCGAAAAATCTCATTCCTGATGGGATGGTACCGTTCCTTAGATGTGATCAATCTCGGTTTGAAACATGGCGGCAGGGCATACTCAATTGGCATGTGGAATGCGGCACATTCGAGAAGTTTCTATGGTAAAGAGGACTATGCAAAGATGTCGAACTTGAAACACAAGACTGACAAGAAGGGATATCTCAACTCCCACAAGGTCTTTGCTGGACCATTAGTCCTTAGTACTCGATTGAATTTGCTAATCATGTTTATTGCAGGTCTTGTGGTCCCTATAGTGATCTGGGTAGCTAGATTATTGGTGCCTACGATATTTGCAGCCTATGTTCCATGGATAATGGTAAATGATCTCACTAGTTTCTTAATCTGGTTCATTGTGGGAATCCTTGTGGGATATGTTGCAACTGAATTTGTTAATCTAATACCAATCACAGTTGTGCTCTCCATAGGGACACCATTCTTGCGACTAGGAAGGAAAATCTTCCATTAGAGAGGATGAGAGATGTTGGATGTGATAGAAGCGTGACGACTGTGGTTAACTATCAACACACTTCCATAAAACATGCCAATAGATCTCTCGCGCCTTCTTGGAGTCCAATATGGACTTCTGTCTGTAGTAGGAGTATATCGACCAAAAATAGTGCAAGCCAACAGGACAAACAGACTATATATCAAGGAGGTATCTAAGTGACAACCGCTATTCAAATCGGCCAATTTCAAGCTCTGCAGTTTGGCGATATTCACCTGAGTATAATTCTAGGCCTTCCTGCGATAATCTTACTTTGGATAGCTACGCTGCTATACCAAATCTCCAGGGAAAAATACACCTTTACTCATGGTATCTGTGCAGGTCTTGCTTTACTATTGACAACAGTCAATGTCGTTGCGATTCTGCCTCTCACCAATACCGTGCTAAGTGCTGGAGCTGCAGACTTGTTTCACCTGATTCATATTGGATTGGGAGTGATTGGTTATCTAGCTGGAGTTGGCGCATTTCTTACGGGAATCTCAGGAATCAGAACGAAAATTCCAGGCTTGACCGCAGCAGTATGTTGGACAATAGTTTTCGTCATTGGATACATTCAGTACATAGCCTAGGGGTGAGTATGAATGAGTGAAACAGAGCAAATCGCCAAGTTGTCTGAGGTATCATGGATCAGTGATCTCATGTCCGAACGCCTGTCAGCAAGTGGAGACACGACGGGTATACCGTATTATCACTTCAGGTGGAAAAAGAAATGGCTGGCAGATTATGTTGCTTGGCCAAAGACCAATGAGCAAGTATCATCAATCTTGAAATATGCTTCAAAGAAGAAGATCCCAATAGTTGCTAGAGGGGGTGGAACGTGCTACTATGGATCTGCAAGTCCCACTAGAGGCGGAATCGTTGTGGACACAAAATCAATGGACTGTATTTTGGACATTAACAAGGATGAGGGATGGGTCCGTGTCGGAGCCGGAGCAGTTTGGGAGATTCTGGACAACGAGTTGGCAAAACAGGGATTTACAACTCCTGTGAAACCGCAGAGTGGAGTTGCTTCGACTTTGGCAGGATGGTTGTCAATTGGTGGAAAAGCTGGTATTGGAACACCAAAGTATGGTTCAATGGTTGACAACGTGTTTGAGATGGAGGTTGTAAGACCAGATGGGACAATTGAAACAGTGGCAGGAGATGAGATGCTCCCCTTTTTTGGGACAGTTGGAATTGCTGGAGTTGTGACCTCAATCAAGATGAAGATCATCCCGGTTCCTGAAACTACAGAGGGACTGATGTTTGCTTTTCAAGACCTTGAGAGAGCAATTGATGCTGTCAATCGACTGAGTAAAACCAAGACACCACCCATCTACCTGAGGCTGACAGATCTCGAGTATGAGTGGCGTATTCAAGGCGGCTTGCCCCCAGAAACAACAGGACTGTTCTTTGTTCTAGTCACCTACAGTGGAGAGACAGCTGAGGTTGAGGAATCGCTGAAGACGGCAAGAGGCATCTTTGAGGTTGCGAAAGGCATGGAAATGCAGAAGTCCTATTATGAAAAGAATTGGGACGACCGATTCATTGTAGAGATGAAGCTTAAACTTGAGGTCCCCACTCTATCTATGCAGAATTTCTGGATTCCACTAGACCATATTGGGCCAATCGTAAAACGCATGTACAAGATTGCTAGCAAATATCGGATCAATTCATGCTTCTACCTCGTTCTTGGTAGGCCAAATAAGGCTCGACTCTGTGTCTTTGCACCATCAGACCATCGAAATTGGATGCATTTCATGTCAGGAAAATCAATGCTGCATAAGCTAGTCAAGACAATGTATAGAGGCGGCGGTGAGCTCTATACCTTCGGTCTTCAAAATACAGTGTATATCAAGAGATATCAAAAGAATGACTACAAACGGTTCAAGGAAATACGCAATAAATGGGACCCAGACGGACTCATGAATCCAGATAAACTGACTCGATGTAATATGTCATACACTCGGCTGAATCTGATGTTTACAATGAATGGGTATTTCCGGAGATTGCAAGTGGTTCTTCGCCGCGCTAAGAACATACTTCAAATTCCAGTTTCATACCAGGAGGCGATGTCAAGATGAGGAGATTCTTTACACCTGAACTTGATGTCGACCCAGATATGATCGTAAAGTGCAGTAATTGCTCAACATGCAGATGGACATGCACTAGCTATGAGGAGTTTCATTCCGAGGCATATTTTGCTGGCGGAAGACTTCGGCTTTTACGCTCCTATGTAGAAAAGAAGCTGCCTATAGATGACAGCTTTGTTAGAGCAGTGTATGCGTGCAGCACCTGTGAACAATGTGTGGAAAGATGTCCTATAAAGGTCCCATATGTCAGAATAATTGAGGATGTCAGGAAGAAACTTGTGCAAGAGGGGAAGGGACCATACGGAAAGCTGCATGTCATGGGAGACATGGCGTTTCAGCACAACAATGTCTATGGTGAAGACCCACTGAAACGAGGCGATTGGGTCAAGCCAGACACGAAGATATCTGACGATTCTGAGTGGGGCTATTTTGTGGGATGTACTGCATCCTATAAGAGACCAGAGATAGCTGATGCAACGTTACGTATGCTTAATTACTTCGGAATAGAACCACAGATCCTCGGCGCTGACGAATACTGTTGTTGCAGTCCACTCATCAGAACAGGACAATGCACGCGCCCGATATATGAAGAGCTAGAAGATGGTGACAAAGAGCTTCTTGGTAATCTAGATGTTGAGAAGTTCATACTGCACAATGTGGAGGAGATAGAAAAACGAGGTATCGAACATCTGGTCTTCTCATGTTCGGGATGCTATCGTACAACTACTCTAGACTGGCCAAAGTACTATAGAGAACGATATGGCATCCTACCATTCTCATTGCAGCACCTCACCCAGTTTCTCGCCCTCAAAATAAAGAAAGGAGAACTCGAATGGAAAAGTGGCTACCCTGAAAGAGTCACCTATCATGACCCTTGCCATCTGGGCCGCCATGTTGGAGTATTCGAAGCTCCGCGAGAGGTCCTGAGGAGTATTCCTGATATGGAATTCGTTGAGATGGAACGAAATAGGGAAAACTCGGTCTGTTGCGGTGCTGGTGGCGGTTTCAAAGCAGGATTTGGCGAGAACGCAGTCAATGTGGCTGAAAGGCGGTTGAATCAAGCACTCGATACAGGAGCCACGACGATTGTGTCTTCCTGCGTTTTCTGCAAGCTGAACTTCCTTGATGCTGTCAAAAAGCGAAACGTCAACATCAAAGTACTCAATATAGAGGATCTCTTCATCAGTCTGATGGGACTCGGATAGTAAGGAGAATGAATGTAGTCGTGCCAATAGGCAATCCATCACATTAAATAGGGATATCAAAAGCCTTCGGGACAACTCCTAGGGTGAAACTGTTGGCAGTCAAAGCAGTTGAGACACATGAACTAACTCGCCGGTACGGATACAGAGTTGCTCTAAGAAAAGTCTCTCTCAGTTTCACAACGCAAGGAATTCATGGTCTCTTCGGCTCCAATGGAGCAGGTAAGACTACGCTCATGCGCGTCATCTCGACTCTTCTTAGACCTCATGGAGGAACTATCTCTGTCATGGGATTCGACCCACAGGAAGAGGCAGAGGAGGTCAAGAAACGCATAGGTATCGTTGGTGACAAAGTGCTTCTATACGAAGAACTCACCGGATTCGAAAACCTTCGATTCTACTCTAAGCTGTATGGACTTGACCAGCAGTTCTTTGAATCTCAAGTTGAGGAGTTGACTGATCGGTTCGCTATAAAGACGTGGCTTCAAGAGCCTGTAAAAAACCTGTCAACAGGTCTCAAGAAACGATTCGATATAGTCCGAAGCTTAACACATAATCCTGAGTTATTACTTCTTGATGAGCCTTTCAGCGGACTTGACAAGGACACAACCGACGTCTTTTGGGAGTATTTGAACGAGTATAGAAACCTAAGAACAACAATTGTGACTACACACAACCTAGAATATGGTGCAGCTTTGTGTGATGAGTACGTAACGCTGAGAAAGGGAGTGGTTGTGAGCCAAGGTCCAATCTCTGAGTTTGACCAGACGCTCTGAGGTGATAAGATGACATCGGGTCTAAGCGCCGCACTTGCCATCGCGAAGAAAGACATAGTCACTCAATTTCGGAAGAAGTTCGAGATATTCTCAATGTTCCTTTTTGCCCTGATAGCAGTTATCGCATTCTCCTTTGCTGTTGTTTCAGGAGGCTCAGTTCCAGCAGAGGTTGGCAGTGCGCTTCTTTGGGTTATAATATTCTTTACAGGGATGTTTGGCTTCGCACCCATTTTTCTTTCAGAGTCTGAAACGGGAACTTTGAGAGGATTGGCAACTGCTCCAATTCCCGCATGGTCGGTATACCTGGGAAAGGTATTCTATGGATTCGTTCTGATGGGCATTGTTGAGGTCTTTTTGGTCCCTATCATCTCTGTCTTATTTGGATTTTCAATACTCAATGATCCGTTATTGGCATTTGGCACAATAGCTGTTGGCACATTGGATTTAGCAGCTGTGGGTTCGATGGCATCAGCTCTTTCAATGCCTTCCGAATCTAAGTCCACAGTTTTTCCATTGGTTTATTTTCCAACTGCAACTTCAGGACTGATGCTTTTAATTGAACTGACTAAAATTGTGGTGCTAGGCTCTGGTGCGGTGGTAATTGGAGCAGGGTTGACTGTTCTACTTATATTTGACATTCTTCTCGCGCATTTGATAGCAATGTTGACACTTTCAGCATCCGTCTTTCATTTTGCGCTTTCACCTTGAATCTTGGCTAGTAACGCAACCTTCATATTGCAAACAAGCGGATTCGCGCAAGACTCGAGTTGACTAGCAGTGAGTAGAAACCGCCTGATAATCCTCGGAATCACAGCAGCGATTTCCCTACTCTATATCTATATGACATGGATATTTGCTCCTCCGGATGTACAACTCGGGGAAGATGTACGTATTTTCTTTCAGCACGTTGCACCAGCCTTGGTCGCATATGGCCTATTTGGAGGTACCTTGCTTTGTGGGATTATGTATCTCTGGAAGGGAGAGATGAAGTACGACATCATTGGTGCAGTTACGATAAAACTTGGGTTACTCTTTACCACAATTACCCTGTTAACAGGAATGATGTGGGCTAATGCAGCTTGGCATTCTTACTGGAATTGGGATCCTCGCGAAACTACAACCCTAATCCTATGGATAGCTTATGCCTGTATTCTAGCGTATCGAGCTTCAGTGAGTGACCGTGAGTCGAGAGCACAGTTCGGATCCATATTTGGGATTGTAGCATTTCCAATGGTCTTGTTGAGCTATCTTTCAATTCGAATTTGGGATACCTTGCATCCTATTGTCATAGAACCGACGGGGCTCAATATGGAAGTTGAACATATGATGACTCTGTTCGTCGCCATGATAGCGATGACATTGATTGGACTGATATTGGTCGATCTCACCTACAGGATCGATCTGGCAAATGAAAAGCTTATGAGAATCAGAATGGAAAGGAGTTGAAATCATGCAACAAGTTGAACTATTCGCTGTAGCCGTAATTCTCTGGGGTGGAATCTTCTTGTTCTTGGCATATCTCTTCTTGAGAATGATAGGGATTGAGGAACAACTCAGAATTGTAGAGTCCCAGATTGAGGGAGACATAGAGTAATGAACAAAAGGACCCGCATGGCAGCTGTCGCAATCATTCTGGTTGCTACAATAGGGTTTGTTGCATACGCAATGCTGAACCTCTTCGTCAATCCGTACCTAAGTGTGGATCAAGTCGTCGAGAGTCCGGAGTCGTATATGGGTCGAAAGGTGCAGTTGAAGGGAGCATATCAAGCAGGATCTCTTACGACTATAGGAGACAATACTACTCTCGTCATGGAAGGAGAAAACAATACAATAACGATACAAATACAAGGTACCCCACCAAACCTACTAGATGGACAAGAGATTGTTGCCATTGGACATATAGAATCAAAGTACCTTTTCATTGCAACAGAAATCCTGACCTCATGTCCAAGCAAGTATGAAGCAACCACTACTCCATAGCTTGGTCACTTCCATTCATCTCCAAAACGGACTTTCTGGCCTGTTGGACGCTCATTGTGCGCCCATGGGAGAGGATTATGGACTAAGTTTGTAGCCAGAATTGCAACACGCGTTCCAACCTGTTCAGCCATTGCCATGGCCTCCGTGTCTCCTCTAACATCTCCAGCATTTAGTGCATAACCGACAGGCCAATGGATCGCACCAGGCACAATCATTTCCTTGACAAGCAAGAAGAAAAGAAGGTGAGATAATGCGAGATCAACGCCTGACCGACGTCCAACAATGATTCCAGCAGCCACTTTTCCCTCTAAATGCAAAAACCTTCCAGTCCGATCCATCAAATTCTTCATTGGAGTCGCAACTGAGGCAAAGTGATCAGGCGAACCTATTACGATCCCATCTGCAGCTTTCATTGTTTCTGCCACCTTGTTGAGATCATCATCTTGCGTGCATTTTCCAGTCTTAGAACAATCCGTACAGTGCTTGCAAGCTCTAATGTCAAGATAAGAGAGGTCAATGAACTCAGTGATAGCGCCTTCTTGTTCAGCAGCTTCAAGGGCAGTCTCAATGAGGATTGCCGTATTACTGCTTGTTCTTGGACTTCCGGATATTCCCAGAATTCGTGTTTTCAAGTGTTGCACCAGGTGAACATCTTATACAGATAATGCAGCTCTAATTAGATACTTTAAACCTAGAAATATCATCCGATAATGATTTGTAACTTGGCTGCTTGAAAGATGGAAGATAAGTTGCAAATTGTAAGACTATTTGTCCATTTAGGGACATTCTTTACACGATTTATGAAATCGTCACCGTAACTGTTTTGTCGATGCTATTATTAGACCAACAGGCATTGAAATGACCCGCAGGGAGAAAGAGTGAGCAAGCAAACCCCCATGCAACGGCAGTACCTCCAATTGAAGAGACAGTATCCCGATTGCATCTTAATGTACCAGCTTGGTGACTTCCACGAGATGTTCAATGAAGATGCCAAGATAGCGAGCAAGATTCTGGATATTGTTCTCACATCGCGAGGGGAGGGTGTGGAAAAGTGGCCGATGTGTGGAGTGCCAAACCATTCAGTTGATGGATACATTGCAAAACTACTACAAGCAGGGTACACTGTGGCTATCGCTAGACAGATGGAAGAAGCCTCACAAGCCAAAGGTCTGGTGAAACGAGATGTCGTACGTGTGATTACTCCAGGGACAGTTCTAGAAAGTACGATGCTTGATGACACCACCAATAATTACCTTGTGGCACTAGTAAGACATGATGAGCTAATTGGGATTTCAGCTGTAGATGTATCCACAGGGGAGTTTGTTACGACCCAGTTCGAAGCCGGTCTTGATAGTGAGAGAACAATCAACGAAGTCGCCAAGTTCTCACCAGCTGAAGTACTCATACCTGAATCCATTGAGAAAACCAAGCTGCGTCAAAAACTTGAGGAAATGGGGATCAGAATCACAATCAGAAGCGACACCGACTATTCAGCGAAAGCCGCAGAGGAACGAATTAGGGAGCAGTTTGGCGTCACGACACTTGATGGTTATGGCTTGAGTGATAGGAGAGTAGCGATTGGGGCAGCAGGAGCAATCCTAGCATACCTAAACGAAGTGCATAAGACCGGAGTTGTTACGGTTTCTGGCATTCGTAGGTACAACATAGAGAACCACATGATTGTTGATGGAACAACGCAACGAAACTTGGAACTTATCAGGAATGCAAGGGATGGAAGCCCCCGTGGAACTCTGCTGTCAGTTCTTTCAAAGACTGTTACTCCAATGGGAAAAAGAAAACTGAAGCAGTGGATGTTAAGACCACTGAGAGAGATTAGGGAGATTGAATCACGACAGGATGCGGTTGAGGAGCTAGCTAGGGATGCGCTCAATCGAAAGGGGATTTCTGAGAGTCTTAGGGATGTTGGAGACTTAGAAAGAATCACTAGTAGAATCGTCTTTGGCTCAGCGAATGCGAGAGACTTCCTTGCCCTAAGAAATGCCTTGGCAAAGCTCCCTAAGATTAAGAAGTCACTCTCAGAATGTAAAAGCAAGATTTTGAAGAACTCTTCCGACTCTATCGACCCGCTAACCAAGCTCCACAAAATGCTGAAGGAAGCTATTGTTGATGACCCGCCAGTTTCAGTTCGAGATGGGGGAATGATTCTCCGAGGTTTCAGCAAGGAACTTGATAGTTTGAAAGACACAATTGCATCAGACAAGAAGTGGATTGCCTCGCTGCAATCTTCTGAGAGAAGAAGAACGGGTATCAAGACTCTCAAGGTTGGGTTCAACAAGGTCTTTGGTTACTACATTGAGGTGACTAAATCTAATCTCAACATGGTGCCAGATGGATATGAGAGAAAGCAGACACTGGCAAATGCTGAGAGATACATTACTCCTGAGCTTAAAGAGAAGGAGTCCACAGTTCTTGCTGGTGAAGAGCGTATCAATAAACTAGAGTTTGAGATCTATGAGGGTTTGAGAGAAGAAGTGAGAGGAGCAACCGCAATTCTTCGTCAGGATTCAGAGTCAGTTGCAGTGGCGGACGTCTTGGTTTCACTAGCAGAAGTGGCAGTTACCAGGCGATATTCCAGACCGAAGATTACTGAGGGTACACGCATCAAGATCTCTGAAGGCAGACACGCAGCGCTTGAGGTTATACTTGGGCCAAATGAGTTCGTTCCAAATGGAATCGAGATAGGCGATGGCGGTACTACACTAATGATTGTCACTGGACCAAACATGGCTGGGAAGAGCACATACATGCGTCAATGCGCAATCATAGTTCTACTTGCTCAGATGGGCTCATTCGTTCCCGCAAAAAGCGCAGAGATAGGTCTCGTCGACAGGATTTTCACGAGGGTAGGAGCTTTTGATGATCTCACTGCAAGACAGAGCACATTCATGGTTGAGATGGTAGAAACAGCAAACATCCTGAACAATGCTACAGAGAAGAGCCTTGTCATCCTCGATGAGATTGGAAGAGGAACCTCCACCTTTGATGGTATGGCACTGGCATGGGCAGTTGCTGAACGCATTATTCAGATGAAAACGCGCACACTCTTTGCGACACACTTTCATCAGTTAACCGATATGGCCAACCAATATCATGGCGTCAAGAATGTCCACACTCTCGCTAAGGAAACAGGCGACACTATCATCTTTCTCCACAAGATTGTCGACGGTGGAACCGACAGAAGTTATGGTGTTCATGTAGCAGCTTTGGCAGGGGTTCCCAATCAGGTGGTCAAACGAGCCAAAGAGCTTCTTGTTAAGCTAGAAAGAGAGAACATAACCGCTCCAGACATGACCGAAGCAACCTTTGAGGATACGCGGCAAGCAAGCCTTGAAGCACTGGTAATTGACGATCCAATCGTCGAGAAAATCGAACATATGGACCTTGACAGAACAACTCCGCTTGATGCAATCAATGAGTTGAAGGAAATCCAGGATGAGATAAAGCGGCGTCGGTCATGACCGACCAGATGATAGTATTGAATCGTGATCATTATAGAGTAGCAATTTAAGGTAGTAAAACCCTTAAGAAATGACTTCTCTGCGTTGCCCATGGAAGGATGGATGCAGCGATGGACTAGTTGGGGCTTTCTTACGGTTACAATTGCCATCCACATTACATTCATCATATCGTTGCAGACAGGGATGTTGAACTGGCTCTTCTATGATACGCAGTACCTGGTTGGTCAAGGAGCAGACTTCTTTTCCTATTATCAAGCAGGACATAATGTTTTGAACGGGCTTAACTGCTATATCATTCCAGATCCCTTAGCGGTCCCCTATCTCTACCCCTATAGATACCTGCCTTACTTCGCCTACTCGTTTGGGACTGTTATCAATCTAGCACCGCCCGTTCTTGCATACTGGCTATGGGTTGGAGCTCTAATCGTTTTCGTATGGTTGGCTGCTTTACGGACTCACTCGCTCGCCAAATCGCTGAGCCGACCCGATTGGGAGGGACGAATCGCCATGGGAATGTGGTTCGTATTCACCCCCATATACATTGAATTTTATCTCGGACAAGTGACCCTCTTTGCTGCAATCTTGATGTTTTTTGCACTGACATCGTCCTCGTTTGTGGACGGGCGGAAAACAAAAGGCGGAATGACAGTCTTTTGGACAACAGGAGCACTTGCAAAACTTATTCCTTTCTTCACTATTCCAGCACTGTTGGGCGCAGGGAAGGCGCGTACAGTGTTGGCAGCAGCTATAGTGACTGTAGCAGCAATTTTGGTTGTACCTTCTGGTCTAGAGTCACTTAGATTCTTCCTGGACTTCAATACTGCACGTTCAATGTACATTTACCCGTATGTAGGGAGTCATTCCCTGAAGATGTTGATTTTCTACTTGATTGGCCAGTCTACCAACGATTTTCATGCAATAACCGGGTTGCTTATCGGCATCTTCGTTTTGTTGGCTGCTATCGCCACATTGTACTCGCGAGATGTGTGGTCATGCGCAAGCTTGCTGTCTTTGACTTACTTCTTCATAATGACTGATGTCTGGGAACATCATTACACGTTCGTTCTACCCCTGCTTGTCCTTGCTTGGATTCGAGGAAAACCTGAAGACAAAGTAAGATGGATTCCCATTGTACTGGCAATAGTGATGAGTCTGCCAATGTTACCGATTGTCGCTTTTCTTGCGGGCGCAGGTCCCAGTGTCCAACCAATAACCTGGGCCCCGGTCTGGCAGATTCTCTACCATAGCTCAAAAGTTGTACCAACACTCGTGTTTTATCTATGGCTGTTGTTGACTGCATTTCGATATCCACGCGAGAGCAGCTTTTCAAGAAGTATCGTCAATGTGTTCAGGAATGCATGGAGCGGTTTGATAACTGGTCAAAGCCCTCCAATCGGAGCAGGAATTCTTGAACCGAGTGACATTGCATCAGAACAATGATGCGTAAAGAGACTACACAACTTTGCTATCAGGGTTCACAACTATCACTATGTTTCCCTTTTTGTGCCCCTGATCAACATAGAAATGAGCATCGACAATATTCTCTAGCGGATAGCGTCTATCGATTACTGACTTGAGTTTTCCTTCTTCAATCAGTCCTCTGAGAAACACTAGATTCTCCGCCTTCTCATCTGTGGGAGAGCGAGTGGAAAGAAAAACACCGTTCTCCTTCAGCAGTCCTTTGCATTGCGATGAAGAGATTTTTCTCACTGCATCAAAGATGACATCATATGTTTCACCGATCGCAGTGAAGTCCTCTGTTTTGTAATCAATCATCTTGTCGGCCCCTAGGTCTCTTACCCACTCCAGATTCGATGTGCTGCAAACACCAGTCACTTCGGCGCCCCAGTACTTTGCAAGCTGGACTGCATACGTTCCTACGGAGCCGGAAGCTCCATAGATGAGAACTTTGTGTCCACTCTGTATGTTAGCCTTTCTAAGAATGTGTAGAGCTGTGTTTCCACCTACAGGAACAGCTGCGGCGTCCTCAAAAGTCATATTGGCAGGTTTGCCTGTTATCATCGCGTCCTCAGGTAGACAAATGTATTCAGCATGAGCACCACCAGTCATACCGGTGGATGCAAAGACTTGATCGCCTTCTTTGAAAAGAGTCACTTGGTCACCTACAGTCTCAACCTCTCCTGCGAGCTCATGGCCCAAAATCTTGTTCTTTCCGAGTCC
Organism: Candidatus Thorarchaeota archaeon; assembly: GCA_011364905.1. Taxonomy (GTDB): domain Archaea; phylum Asgardarchaeota; class Thorarchaeia; order Thorarchaeales; family Thorarchaeaceae; genus SMTZ1-45. Next base: position 6,195 of record RDNZ01000003.1, on the reverse strand, counting down.
GCCCAAAAAGAGACCAAACACAATTCTAGAGGGGAATTTCATTCTTCGAAGGGCTGCATCCCCATATGTCACTGTTGTTGCATTAATCTTCACTAGAAGCTCGTTATCCTTTGGCATTGGAGTTTCTACCTCCCTTATTCTAAGTCCTTCAGGTGATCCGTATTTTTCAACTACAGCTGCTTTCATTTTCCGTCTCAGCTACTTGCTTTTTTTTCACTTACTTGTAGAATCAGGTCACATGTCAAGTGTCCCCATATAGGTCGATGGCGTAACCTTCCCTGTTCCGATTCCGATGCACAACAGCACACACAGTGCAGCTATTCCAAAGGCGAAATACATAATCAGTTGATACCCCATTTGTTGAGCATTGAGTCCAATATAGACCGCAACAACAACGAATACCAGTGCAACCAACATTCCACAGACCCGAGACAATGTTGAGGGCTTCTTCTTCTTTGGTGTCAATGAGTATGTCAATCCTCCCTCTACTGGTCTAACCTGTTCTGGCTTATGTATCCACTGTATCACTTCATTTCTTGATTCTACCGTCTTCGATCGTTTCCAATGTCATGAGCGCGTTGATGTAATCCCTCATGGCATCATTTCTCTCTTTCAATGACAGCTTTGGATTGAGAATTCGTTTTCTCATCATGCTTAGGTATCTGTTCTCAATCTTTTCGATATATGTCGATGCTCCCATTTTTGTGACTTTAATCATAGGTTGGCTCTGAATGTATTCGATAAGATGGACCCAACTCTCTGCGGTTGTAGGATTGAAACCGATCCGCTGGAACTCGGATTTCGGGAATGGCTCAGACTGCATTTCAATGAATTTGAAGATGGACTCTACTCGTTCCTGAAGGGTGCGTCTCTGCTTCTTTCTCGGCATAATACAATAATGTATTATTTAATATATAAACATATTCTTTAAAAACAAAAAATGTGTCAGATTCTTTACGCGTAGTGAGTGGATGAACCACCATGAACGAAGATAGAGTCAGGAATATGAAACAACATATTGTTGGTGTTGTAGGGACCTTCTTTGAGAAACAGTTTCCTGAAAGGTCTGGGGAGTGGAGCAAATCATTCGAAGAAGAATATACAAGCCTTGTAGAGAAATATGGGCGGGAAAATTCATCTGAAGTGGAGGGAATGAGAAACCTCATTGTTTCTTTCAAACCTGCATTATCGTATGTGTTAGAACCATGTGAAGAGTATGATATTCTCATGACAATGGTCCAGTCCATGCTTAAGGCTCCATGGGAAGGAGCTCATCGGAGAATGACAAAACCCGCCACTCCCAGTAAGGGACCGGTTATGCCAGGAAGCGATCAATCGATCAATGTGGAATTCTACTGCGTAGTCTGTGAACAGGTCATAGATGTACCGCATGAGAAGAAGATGGAGATTCTGAATTCAGAGGAAGAGGTGCAACTACCAGTCCATTGTGATCAGCCAGTTAAGATTCGAATCTCTAGAAAACAGAAGAAGGTCATGGTAGAAGAAACAAAAGAAGATACGCCAATTGAACCAATAGAACTGCTTATGGGTTACCTCCCAGCTGACAATATCGAGTACTTGAAAGTAACAAGTGTTGGAATTGATATTGGATCATCCACTTCCCATCTCATCTTCTCACGACTCACTCTAAAACGAGAAACAAGCCTATTCAACATGACAAATCGTTTCAACCTTGTGAATCGAGAGATCCTTTATGAGGGCTCGATAATTTTCACACCTCTACTTGACCGCCTTAACATCGATGTTGATGCCGTTGTTCACTTCTGCAAAGAGGAGTATAAGAAAGCTGGAATGACTCCAGAGATGGTGGAAACAGGAGCTGTTATTGTAACTGGAGAAACTGCAAAGAAGAAAAATGCAGAAGAAATTGTCAATCGTCTTTCTTCTGAATCTGGAAAATTCGTAAGTGCTGCTGCAGGTCCCAATCTAGAATCACTTCTGAGTGCGATGGGAAGTGGAATTGTTGAACAATCACTCAGTAGTCAGAAAACGCTTCTACATGTCGATATTGGCGGCGGAACAAGTAACTTAGCTATTGTTTCCAGGGGTCAGGTCCTTGGCACGAGCTGTATCAACGTTGGCGGGCGCTTACTCGGAATCGACGAAAACTTCCTGATCTGGAGGATTGATGGACCAACTCAGTTTCTCATGAATGAGCTTGGGATGAGTTACAAGATTGGTGATACTATTCCTGAGAAGGACGCAAGGACCATTGCCAGAGAATATGCCAAGACACTGATCGAGGTAATGCAGGGCCCAGCACGGAGCAGAGTTGCCAAAGAACTGATGATGACAGCTGACCTCGATTTCTCGCGACCCATAGATGCTTACTCCTTCTCAGGTGGTGTCGCTGAGTTGTTCTTTGGAAGTGATGAGGCATTCGATGACATAGGGCTGATGCTAGCTCAGGAAATCAGATCACTAATCGAAACCATAGGATTGACAGTTGTCGAACCCAAGAATAAGATTCGAGCCACCGTCATTGGAGCGGGAGCATTTTCGCTTTCAGTTTCAGGGTCAACAACTTTCTTCGACAAAGAAATTGACCTTCCCGTCATGAATGTGCCCGTTCTCCCTGTCAACTTAGGGGATGATGAATTCACACCTGACAGACTAGTTGAAGAAATCGGGAAATCTTTCACGACTTTCGATATGGTGGAGGGCGAGGATATGGTCGCCCTTTATTTCAGGGACTTGATCGTGTCTAGGATCTACATTGGCGATGAGTGGCTAACACCGTTTGCCAAGGCAATAGAAAAGGCACTGCCAACTTCTGTATACAAAAAAAAACTAATCATCCTGATTTTTGGGTATGATCTTGCAAAGAGACTGGGACTAGCCATTCGTGACGGAACCTCGATTAAGAACAATATATTGGTACTTGACGAGCTGCAACTAGAAGCCGGTGATTGGATCGATATAGGAGCTCCTCTAAAATCCACTCAGTCGTTTCCAGTGACTGTAAAGAGCTTGGTATTCAATCAGAATAAGGTCTATTCTTAGAACTGCCCACAGCTTCCCGCGGGCTAGGAAACACAAATATCAGGGAGTTTATGCACTCTTGGTTACCGAACAACCTGTTTCCTGAGGCGCAGATATGTCACTATTGATGAAACTTGCCTACGTATTCTCACCATTTATCAGACTGGGTATCTCAGTGAAGAGAAGGGTTTCTCTGCCCATAAGACGTAGATTCGCACCAAAGCCCTCTAATCATACTTACGAACTTGGTGTTTGGAAAAACGACGCCACTGTGCAAACAAAATACGGCACAGTAGTGGGACATTCGGACAAAGGCACATGGAGCTGGAAGGGTGTCCCATACGCAACACCACCAGTTGGAGATCTGCGATGGAAGGCACCTCTTGATCCTGTTCCGTGGCTTGGTACTCGCAAGACAAGAAAATTCGGTAATTCCGCTGCGCAGGTAATGCTCTTTCTTGGTCCATCAGGTTCAGAAGACTGTCTTTACCTCAACATCTGGCGTCCCAAGAGTTTAGAAACAGATCTTCCGGTCTATCTTTACATCCATGGTGGAGGGAATTCCATTGGGTCTTCTGCTACATCTTCCTATTATGGTAATGCTGTTGCAGAAAGGTCGAACATGCTCTACGTTTCTGTCAACTACCGTCTTGGTGCGATGGGATGGTTCATTCACCCAGCAGTGACAAGCAGTGGCTCGCCCGAGGACCAGAGCGGGAACTATGGGACTCTTGACCTAGTGAAGTCCTTAGAGTGGGTAAGGGACAACATCGAAGCCTTCGGCGGAGACCCAAACAATGTAACTGTCGCAGGTGAATCTGGTGGAGCCTTTAATGTACTGTCACTCTTGGTTTCTCCGTCAGCAGAGGGGCTATTCCACCGAGGCGTTGTTGAAAGTGGTTTGTCTTTCATCTGGAGTCCAGAGGTAGCAAAAGCCCAAAGCGACCAGCTTCTAGCAACTCTATTAGTGAAGGACCGTAAAGCTGAGGACGAAACCCAAGCTCGACTGGTTATCAGCAGGATGCAGGATGATGAAATCGATGCATACCTCAGATCGAAGTCAGCCTATACGATAACGAAGAACATCCCCGCTAGGGATTTTGGGATGGCAGATTGGCGCACCATATTCACTGATGGAAGTGTTATACCAAAAGAGGGCTATGATACCTTCTCAACTGGAAAGTGGGCAAACAAAGTCCCAGTGATTATTGGCTGCACAAAGGAAGAGATGAAGCTCTTTGGACGGTTCAGAAAGGATCCACCATTAAACACAAGAAAATACGATTTGGTCTGGAAATACCATTCCATGCTATGGCGTGCAAATGGTGTCGATGAAGTAGTGAGCAAGATGACGTCTCGTAGCGATGTGCATGTCTATGTATACAGGTTCGACTGGGGAAGCATGGATGAAAAGGGAAACAGTGTCCTTTCCGGAAAGAAGGGTCGGGAGTTGGGTGCTCATCATGGTTCAGAAGTCCCCTTCTTTCTAGGAATGGGCGAGTCAGATATGGCCATGCTGATAGGAAAGACACATAGCAAACAGAACCAACCTGGAAGAGAGAAATTGACGAACCTATGCATGAAGTATCTAGCCAACTTCGCCAGGACGGGAAATCCCAACAATGAAGACGTGCCTGTTTGGCCTGTCTGGGACAACTCTAAAGAACTCGATAGAATAATCGTTCTTGACGCGGATATGGACGACTTACGAATATCTTACTTGAAGGAGAAGATTACCACACAGAGTGTGATAGACCTTGTTGAGTCTGATCTGGAAGAGCCTGAACGCGGATATGTGATGGATTTACTTGATGATTTCATACCTCTAAGAAATTAGATTGCATTTGAATAGTCGCTTAAAACAAAGTTCCGGATTATCTCTCAGTTCAAATATCAAATAGTCCACATAGCTGTACTTGAGAGAAAGAGTGGGCACACTCGGGAATCAAACTATGATTGATACTGTAATCAGACTTTACGAAGAGGCAGGATGCTGTTTCCTAATACCTATTCATTACAGGACAAAGTCTACTATTACCAAAAATCAATTGAGGATTTATTAGACCGAATTGACTTGAATAATCGACTAGGTGCAAAACGCTATGGGACTCAAGTTCAGGATAATGAAGCTCTTCCTTGGAAGATTCGGCTTACCAAGAGTCCGCAAAATACTTGAAAAACAGAGGTCTCTAAGCGAGATGCCTGGGATAATACATCCGACCGCCTTTTCTCCTACTAGATTCGAAATTCCTCTTGAAGCCATGAAACTGATTCAGGAACGTAATGATATCGAGATGCAGCAAATCTTTCCCTTACGCCGATTACTCTCAAACATGAAGAACATCCATCTCTCTGTTGATTCAATAGCAGAGAATCCTCCACACACAAAGAGAGAGATAACAGAGGAGTTCTTAACGCAACTCAAGGAATTCGCTACGTCCTTGGGTGTAGGTAATATCGCGTTCGTCAAACTCCCACATGATCTTATCTTCCAAAAGGTTGGCGTGTTGTATGACAATGCAATTGTGTTGACCATGGAGATGAGCAAGGAGAAGCTTGATCAAGCTCCCAGTCAGGAGACCCTGAACATGGTCTTTGGGACTTATGATGACCTGGGAAAAGCTGCTAACAAAATTGCCGAATTCCTTAGAATCCATGGGTATGCTGCGCAAGCTGACCATCCCCTCGGAGGACTGGTGCTGTTTCCACCACTTGCTCAGAGAGCTGGGATTGGCTGGGTAGGAAGACATGGGCTCTTGATCACGCCTGAATTTGGTCCACGAGTTCGTTTGGCTGCTGTCTATACTCCTATTGAGAACCTCCCGCTTTCAAATTCAAATGAGCATGGTTGGATTTCGGATTATTGCAGTACATGCGGTTTCTGCATAAAGAAGTGTCCAGCAAAAGCAATCTTGGAAGACACTATCATCCACGAATCTGGTCAAATGACTTGCGTGAAGCAGAGAGAGTGTTTCGAATACTTCGTTCAGTATTATGGTTGTTCTGTGTGCATCAAGGTGTGTCCGTTCTCAAGGACCGAGGGTGCCTACGAACAATTGAAGGCAGCTATAGAGAGACGTTAGACGCTGCAAATCACGAACTATGAACTCCATTTGGAAATCATTCTTCAAGACATATCCTACAGAAGCATCATTGATTGGCCAAATGGAAAGAAACAGATAAACTGCTGAA
>RDNZ01000038.1 GCA_011364905.1 Candidatus Thorarchaeota archaeon | reverse complement strand
ATCTTGTAGGACGAACGTACTTTCTCTAAATCCATCATGCCTGAGGCATTCCACATAACGATATGCTCGAGACCTTGTCGAGCAAACTCCTCCAGTTTTTTGATCATAGCTTCCGTACCACCGACCATATAGAAATCTTGCAGGACTTCCAGTGGTACCTTTTCCATGGCATCCAGTGTTGTTTTTCGGTCATATCTCATAGGGACATAATCAGTCAGTGAGTGGAAACTATCTCCGAAAGGATGGTCGTATCCGAGACGTTTCCATTCAGAACCGGGATAGAGGAGGGCAAATGCCTTGGCAAGGGGAATGTTCAACATTCTGTCACATTCAGCTGGATCCTCGTCCAAGATACACCAGTTCCATAATGCAGCTGTGAAGGGCCCTGTCTTGTCCAACTTTTTCCGATGATTTTGAATCTCTCTAAGGCTTTCACCATAGCTACTGGGGTTCAGGCTTGTCGGAATCCAACCATCGCCATATTCAGCTGTGATTCTGAGCATCTTGGGACCCATGGCTGCAATCCATATTGGTGGGGGATTTCCTTCCTCCACAGGTCTCAAAGACATGACTGCGTCCTTGAGTTTCCAATAGCGACCATCATAACTGAATGGCTCGTGTGTGCTCCAGACCATCTTGATAATCTCAAGAGCCTCACGCAGTTTTCCAACCTGACCGGAATAGTTTAACCCATAGGGTTCGACATTCTCAATCTCTCCAGCTCCAATGCCAAGGACAGCTCTTCCTCGGCTAACATGGTCAAGAGTGAGGAAAGTCTGAGCCAAGAGAATGGGATGACGCCTAATTGGTTCTGTGACTGAAGAGATCAACTGCACATTCTCAGTCACTGCTGCACAAGCACCCATGATTGCAGACAGTTCATAGTATGTGTGGGGGGACTGCTGGAAGACAGCTAGAGGAGTGATGTCAGGCGTCCAGATTTGTTCAGGGATGAACCCAGCAAAATGGTCTGGAAATGCCATGCTGTCGTATCCCAAGGAATCGATGGTCTTGGCATTCTTCAAGGCATTGTCCCAGGGAGGTAGAAAAGGACCTGGGGCGCCTATCTTTAGGTCATGTATATCAGTCATTAATCGCACACCTCTGCAAAACGGATGAGAACCTTTTTTGTCTTCTCGAAGTCCTCAAGATGCATGAATTCATCCAATCCATGGTAGTTATTATCGTCTCTGAGAGTGCCATAACATACTGTGGGTATCCCATGAGAGATGAAGTAGTGACCATCGTTTCCTCCCAAGTCTCCACATATAGGTATCTCTGGATTCACTACCTCTTTGACTGTGTCATGAAACAATCGAACATACTTGTTCTCTGTGTCAGTGCCCCATCCAGCATGCTTCGTCTTGAACTCAAGAGACGCCTCCACACAGGTTTCCTCTTTTGCTTTTTTAAAGAAGTCTTCAATGTTCTTGGCAACATCCTCTACGTCCTCTTCAGGAATGGTTCTGCAGTCGAATGATATCTCAGCCTTTCCTGGGATTGTGTTGGTCTTGCTCCCTGCATTATAGACGGTCATCGAGAATCGACCCCAGAGCGTCCGATGAGGACTGCCTGGTGGAGCTGGAAACTTGGACTCAACCTTTCGTCTGACATCTTCATAATCAACCATCACCTGCAGGAGCGGAATTGAAAGATGGATGGCATTTGCAAACTTGAAGGGATAGCCAGCATGCCCCTGAAGCCCTCGTACCGTCATCGTACCTGCAATAACTCCGCTTGCACCTATACTGACGTATTCTGGACCTGAGTCGACGACAATTCCAAAATCGCCTCGGATCTTTGGAGGACCATTCATCAGATAGTCAATGCCCCACGTGCCTCCCACCTCTTCGTTGGGACTTATCAGGATTTTATAGTTGACCTTGGACGTACCTTTCTTGATGAGCTCCTTTGCAGAACTGACAGCAGCCACAATGTTTCCCTTGTTATCGCTCACGCCACGACCGAAGGCTTTCCCCTTCTCTATTATGAGCTCAAATGGAGGCCTCTTCCATTCATCTGTCTCCCCAGCAGGTACAACATCATAGTGGGTGCAGAGTAAGACTGTTTTCTTTGCGCCAGTATCAAGAGTTGCCACTACATTAGGCTGAGGTGTCCCGTCGTGCATCGAATCAAAGACCTCTACCTCAAGTCCAGCCTCTTGGCAGTATTTCTTGATTACCTCAGCGCAGACAGCGTAGTTTTTCTTCTCATCACTATTCGTGTCCAGCTCAACTATCTCCCGGAGAAACTGCTCTTCCCATTTGTCCATCTTGACTCATCTCCAGTGACTGTCAGTTGTAGAACAAGAGTCACTCATATTACTTCTGGCACGATTGGCAATAGTTCGTTTTGAATCTATTCGCAGTAATCTCAGACACTCTTCCGCCACAGAGTGGGCAAATTCCTCCGCCTCTATTGTGAATCATAAGGAAATCCCTCTTCTCAATAGCGATTTCATCAAGAGTCCGCTTAGAGAGAATATCACGAATTCGCGAGAGTACATTTTTCATCGCGCGAAAGAGTCGTTCAACCTCATCGGCTGTTAGCGAAGACCGCTTTCGGAAGGGTAGTATTCCTGCATAGAGAAGAATCTCATCAGCGTAAGCGTTACCAATTCCCTTCACAAATCTTTGGTTCCGTAGAACATTCTTGATCTGCCCATTATGACGTTTCAGTCGCGTCTTGAAGATATCAAGGGTAAGAGAAGGATCCAACGCAGATGGTCCTTGATTTTCAAATCCTGCAACTTGGGAGTATTCACCTTTGTCAACAAGATAGATCCGACCCATCTTCTTGGCATCGGCGTACCAGAGGGTCAGATGTTCTGTTTGAAATGAAACCATATCATAACTTGTGGGTCGTTTCTGCTTAGAGATGACTCTCAACCTTCCTGTTAGCATGAGGTTCACTACGATATCATAATCAGTCAGTGCAAAAATCAGGAACTTGCCATCTGCAACGGCGCCTTCAAATGTTTGACCGACTGATCTTGAAACAAAGTCACTGACAGGTAGACCATGGACAACAATATGATTATGGACTACTACATTCTTGATCGTCAAACCAGTCAAATCACTCGTCAGTCGTTCTGCTATTATTTCTAATTCAGGAAGTTCCGGCATCTACTCACCAAGGGCTTGTGTCCATGCATTTCTTAGGCTAAGATAGTTTTCCATCCTGGAATCACAATGACCAAAAGGCATGGTAGCACCAATAGGTCATAGGAAAGTGGTGCGGGAACGTGGACCATCGCCAGAGAATACTGACAGCAGTCATCCTCACCTTTGTGATCACACTCTCAGTGGGCTTCCTTACAGAGTATGTCAGACAATCTATGACATTCTCTTGGGCCATCGAGGAGAGTGATGAGATCTTTTATGATATCACTGTAACCGGATTGAGTACAACTCCAACTCAGAGTCTTCCTCCATCATTTGCTATAATGAACAACACACGTATTATGGTTCAGATCGTTTCTCTTCCGAATGTTTCAATCATATTCTATGCGATGTCATTCATAGATGATGTCGTAGAATACATGAAAACGGGCACAACGTTTGCAAATGGAACCGAAATCCCCACAGGGTATCGCGTCCCAATCAACAATCACATCTCACAATGCATACTTCCAGTAGGAGGATGGAAACATCTTGACTCCTTATTTCCAAACCGCGTTTATAGACCATACATGGAGCATGAAACATATCTCTCTGTGCTTCATAGAAACTACTTCCTTTTTGGCTACAGCTCGAATGAAACAACCGATGTACATGAGTGGCAGGCCACTGTAGACATTGAAACTGGAGTGCCTCAGACAGTCTGGTTCTATATCTATCATGAGGGGCAGCCCTGGACCACTTGGTACAATGTGTCAATGAGTATTGTGACCTGATTTACGCCTCTTTCGAAAAGGCTTTCCCACTATGTCGAGCTTTCATTTATTATGCATGGATACCGAATCATGAAATGATGGAGAGGCGTACACTATGGAACCAACTGTATACCACATTCAGAAAGGACGACTAGTACTAATGAAGAATCCTGGAAGCTTCGGTCGCGGCGACTGCTACTTAGTTGATGCAGGGATGAAGATCTATCTGTGGGTAGGTCCCAAATCCACAGTCGACGAAAAGTTCCTCGTAGCGGCTTCAGCTGTGATAAACGATCAATCCCGTGAGGGAAAGGCAGATATCGATCGTATTGAAGGTGGCAACGAGCCTGAAAAGTTCAAAGCACTCTTTGACGACTTCCGACTGACCGATGAAGATACAGAGGGCATCTTGAAGAAGGTCCATATAGAAACTCATGAGCACAGACTCTGGAAGGTACATCGTGAAGGAGATGAAACCTATTTTACTGAAGTCAAACTGGATAGGAACTCCCTAAGGAGCGACGATGTGTTCCTTCTTGATGCATGGGATGATATATGGGTCTGGCGCGGAAAGGATGCCTCAGCCCATGAGAAATTCGATGCTACAATTATTGCGAGAAAATATGACGCAGAACGAGTTGGGGTACAAGCAATTGAGATAATAGAAGAAGGACAAGAGCCGGAAAGGTTCTTGGCTTCCTTTTCATAGAGCCTATCATATTAATCTGTAGTGACCTGGGCGTGGTTCATAGAGGACTCCACTGTCCTTCATTCGCGCCAAGGTCTCTGCAGCAATATGTCGTTCAACACCGGCCTCTTCTGCGATTTCTTTCAGAGTGGGTCCCAGAGACCCTGTTTTTCCCGTGTCTAATTTACGGACAGCTTTCAAGACTTTTGAGTTGAATTTGTCAAAACGACTTCCCTTGCCCCACTCTTTTTCTGCGCCTTCTTTCAACTCGGTGAGTTCCATGAACTCCTTCAATGCTGGCTCAAGCACTCTGTCCCAAGCATACTTCAGGTCTTTCGTTGTGACCTTATCTTTCCAATATGCCCGAGCTGTGGAGCGAGCAAGTCTGAGAGTACTTAGTGGTCTTCCCTGGGCATCTGCGTCAAGGATGCTACCTCTCGCAAGTGCCTGGTCCTTCAGGCCGAAACTCTCTTTCAAAGTTTCTAACCGTGTTATGACGTGTTGCGTACCAGAATTAATGCTACGTTTATCAATCGCTGGTACAAGCATGTGATAGGTGATGGCGGACTTCAGAATCGGAAGTCGAAGCATGGAGGGGTTTCCGGTTTCTATCCAGAAATCTTCTGAAGTGAGTGCAAGGGGAACATCTGGAAGAGCTGCAGTTGCTGTATCTGTTAGTGTACTGAGGGAAACCTCTCGATATCCTGCACGATCGGTTCGTTTGACACAAAGTTGCTGTATCTTCTCGAGAGTTTGAGACCCAACGTCAAGCCGCCACAATCGGGGTGATCTGACCTTGATACCCTGAACATCCCTGAATGAAGACTGGCGGCCTCTCATCGAAGGTGGAAGAACACCTCTTATGAATGATAAGAGTCGTCGGACCTGAGCCTGAGAAGCAATGGCTTGAATGCCGGTTGTCAATCCACCTATACTCTCAAGATAGGGAGGACTTGAAACAAAAAGACGGGCAAAGACTCTCTTACTAGCTTCAGCCATCCCTACACGTTCGAAGAGCAAATCAGAGAGCTCTTTGAGACCCATTGGAGGGCGAATCTCTGATAAGAAATCAAGATGAAGCGAGTTCCAGGAATCAGCAGCGATTGCCCGTGTGATAGTATGTGACTCTTGAAGAGGTCGCGGAGCAGCCACTCTTGAGCCATTCACCTCAATGTATGCTCCATCAGGAGGGAGTTCCAGATCTCTCTCAAAGAAGATGAACTCACCCTCTAACAGCCATGGACTTGGAGTCAGAAGAGCCAGAGTAGTATCATTTGTATGGTGAACAAAACCCCGATACTTGAATACGCGAGATGTTTCCCTTTCACAGAACTGGCGAAGGAGCTGCGACTCCCATCTAGCAAGTTCAGTGCCGTATTGGCGGGTATAGAGATCACTGCTACTTGTGGCATCAGCAAGATGATCTCGTTCGGCCCCGTGCCGGCGAAGGAGCTCCTCTATATCCATAACTATCATTCTCTTTTTCCTGAGCGTTGGGATTTCTTCTCCCTGTGTTGGTATTCACGATATGCTTTGGGGTATATCTCCGCAAGCTCTTCAATTGTTGGAAGACGACCACTGTATGGGACATAGGAGTCCCCTATCCTAGTCTTGGATATCTCCTTATTGAGCAAGGACCGAAGCTTCTCATTGATTTCAAAACCGACAAAGTGTCGGTAATTCAACTTCGCTGCTACTGCGGTCGTTCCGTTCCCCATAAATGGATCAAGCACAATATCACCTGGTCTTGAAGAGAAATCTATGCATCTGGACACTACTTGCAGTGGCAGCTTGGTTGCGTTCTTAGTAAGACCAGTGCGATATCGACGTTTGACAGTCCAAACATCTTCAGGATAGTTCTCTATCTTGTTAAAGTAGTACTCTCGCGAATTCTTGACGAGGAGCACGATATGATAATGACTTGTGACAAATCGCTTCTTTGTATAGACTCCAAAAGGATAATGCCAGATTAAGTGATTCAGTGTTACAAGACCCGCATCACTAGCCCCTCGAAGCACAGCATCGAGGTTTGTCCAACCACTGAAGACATATGCAGATGATCTGGATTTCATTATTCTGGGCAATTCTGCCAACCATCTCGCTGTGAACTCATAATATGACTCGTCACTTTCTTCGTACCCTTCAATGACCAAGCTTTCATCACGATTATAGACACTGCTTTTACCATCAAAGTCAATCCCAAAGGGGGGGTCTGCAATAACTAGATCAATTGACTCGTCAGGAAACTTCTTCATTCCACTGACGCAATCTTCGAATCGTATCGCATCCAACTCGATATCGGTTGATGACGAGGCAGTCTGAGTATAGAGACGATGCGCTTCCTCTTTAGTCCAGTCGAACGTGGGTTTGAAATAGAACTCAGCAAGATTCGGGATGTATCTAGATTTACGTCCCTTCGTCTGCTTTTTCTTCTTTCCTTGATCCGTGTCAGCAGTCATGTGCATCTTCACAGAGATGTTCTGGTCGGTTCCTCATAAGACTAGTCATTCTTTGCACGGTTCAAGACTAAGTCACATGATATCTGAGGGATCGACTCCACGAGACATCGCACGTTTTGTCATCCAGTCCAATTGATTGGCTGGTTGTTCCGGTTTATTGGGTGACTCATCACGAACAAGCGCGAGCGCACCTTCTGGACAAACAACTGCGCAAACACCACAACCGATACATCGCTTTGTGTCAATAACGCATACATCTTCAGGAACACTGAGCGCGTCAAACTGGCATCGATCAACGCATGATTCACAAGCCGTACATAAATCAGCATTTACAGTCATTATGAAGTCGGTCTTGATGTATTCTCGGGGGTTCTCAAGTCGCTCTACGTTTCTTAGAACACCACAACAACAAGTGCAACAATTACACAAAAATGTCCTCCCCGATTGAACGTTGTAGGTACAATGAATAAGCCCCGCTTCTTCTGACAGTTTTAGAAGTCTGAGAGCCTCCTCTTTCGTGATTGGTTTTGTAAGCTCATCATCATCGAATGCATTCTCCTTGTTCGGAGCAAATGCCAGACAGACTTCTCTGGGATAGTCACAGCCCTCACCAATCAAGTCCTTCTGCTTCCTGCAGACACAATCCCGCACTCCCCACGAGGCGGATGACTCGATCAGTTGTTCAGCTTTCTCAAGACTATGTATCTCAAGCTCAGTGCTTACACTCTGGTTGACCGGAATCACTTGAAAGATGACAGGCCTGGTAGCCGCAAACTTCCTGAATCCCGTTTCTTGTGAGAAGTACTGTTCGAAACGTTGAGCTAACTCCTTGTCCATCCTGTTCAGCTGTTCCTCGTATATCCCGACCGCAAAAGGCAGCAGACCATACTTCATTGCGCCAGCGCTTTTTGACATCCAAGAGTTAATCTGACCTTTGGAGTGCATGACCTTCAGAAGTCTCTGTAAATCATCCTTTGAGCGATTCAATCTCAGTGACAACTCATCCACTGTTTCTCCACTGAGTTTCAGTTGACTGGCGAGGTCCGCCTCCTCTGGTGTGAATATCCACTCGAGCACTCTAAGATGTGAACCGTCATCAGCTGGCGGGAACCCATTTGGAATTTTATCCAGGACCGCAGCGAGTTTTTCGTATGAGTTCATTGTCAACACAACTCACACTGGTTTGACAGAGGTGCAAATAACACTTCTGTTATTCGGGACATTGGATCTTTATACCAAGGGGACTGAGTTCCTCATTGACTTTCTCAACCACATTGCCGCACTTCAAGCCCTTACCAATCAAAACGTGGGCCAACGACTGTTGGAAAGGAGGAAGAAACGGAATCTCACTCGCTTCTAGTATCTGATTGTAAGATTCCTTTACTCTAGGCGTGGTCAGACAATTTTCAAGCTCAGCCAGAGTTGTCTGAGTTTCAAGGAGCATCGTTCCAATCTTCTTTAGAAAAGCAGTTTTCGGTACATTCACAGAGGGACCAAAAATCCGCTCAACGTTGTCCTCGAACCACCTATGCAGATGGTCCACATCGTAGACTGGAAGGACAAACGGCGAGTCACCCTCTTTTTCAGGAGCAATGATTCGAATCAGGCCTCTTTTTTCGGCAGACAGTACGAAGTCCGAGAACCGTCTATACCCAACCTTCTCGAATTCCAGTCCGCGCTCCCGAAGTTTGGTCCCCAGCTCCATCAATGTATATGGATGACCATCATTGAGACCCTCTTCCGCAACCTGTGCCATGAATGCAAAGGCTTGGTTGACCTCTTGTGATATCTTGACTGATTCCGGAGAGAGTCTATCAGGTAGCATAAGAATAGTGCCAGGCATCTCGCCTTCTCGTTTGATGTAGTTCTGAGCTTCAGCCCAGTCCAAGAAGTCATTCCAATGCCCAAAACCCATCGAAGACTCATCAAAATCGGGATTGAGTGATTGCATCACATGTTTCGCATGGCCAACACCGGGTTTACTACCTGTCTTGGTGATTATTCTGATCACCTCTTGAAGTTGGATAGCGGCTAAATGCCTAAGTTGCAGTATGCTCTGGACTGATTCTTCACAATCTTCTGGGTGTACGCAATCCAACGCAGGTCTAAAGGAAAAGATATCAGTGTAAACAGTTGCGAGCTCTAACAGTTCGGCTGCAGTTATGATTGGATTACTAATCAACCACAGCTCCACGCCATGGTCCTTAAGAGCTCCAGCGAGGAGTTTGAAATCCCCATCCCCAGTGATCAGAACGTACCGAGTGGTTTCAGGATAGTGCATAAGATGGTCTAGGATGTATGCAGCCATCTTGTAGTCACTTGCATTGTCTTTTGTGTCCGGAATGTGAATCAGGTCATAACCTAAGGCATAGAGCTCCTCGGCCATATGCCTCCTAGAGTCCCAATCTGCAAAAGCATATGCACGGGTGATTGTTCCAACCTGTCGTATCCTTTCTGTCATAGTTCTGTGTGTGGCTGATTCGTCTGAGACATTCTCGACATCCCAGAAAATGGTCATATGAGGTGTTACATCTGTGGAGTTCATATAAGGTACACTCCGATTGTTGTCTTAATGGAAGCTGGCAATATATGAGCTTGCTGACAACCAGTGTTAGTCGCTTTTCATTCAAAAGATGCAGAGAATCGCGCCCAACCGCACAGTAAAATCTATTTGCAACACTCTAGTCACTAACGGAATTCCTTTACATCGCTGCAAATGCCAACTGGTGGAGTTTAAGGTGTCACCGAAAAGAAACGATTTTGATCCAGACATCCTGAGAATGACCAAGAGACACTACAGAGAACTACTAGCACTTCTTCCAGAGGGAGTAGGAATCACAGATCTCAATGAAAACTTGGTCTTTGTTAACGATGCACTTGCGAAGATACTCGGGTATGAACTTGAGGAACTGAGAGGGATGAACATACTTGACCTCGTTTCTGAGAATGGCTTGGACCAGATTCGAGAGGAGTCTTCTAAAAGGCAAGCAGGTATTCCCTCAGTGTATGAAACTGAAGTTAAGCATAAAGATGGAAGGAAGATCGTAGTCCGTGTTTCCGCGGTTCCTAGACGGGATGAAAACAGCAATGTCATTGGGACTATTGCAGTACTAAATGATGTCACACAAGAAAAACTAGCAGAACAAGAGCTCCGTAAGCTCTCTAGAGCAGTGGAACAAAGTCCAGCATCGGTAGTCATCACAGATTCGGAAGGAATCATAGAATATGTCAATCCCAAGTTTTCAGTATTGACTGGTTATTCTTTCAATGAGGCTGTTGGTAAGAACCCACGAATTCTCAAAACCAATTTGACACCAAAAGAGACGCATAAGGATCTCTGGAGAACCTTGAAAGATGGCCAGTCTTGGAGGGGACAATTTGTCAATAGGAAGAAGGATGGGGATTTGTACTGGGAAGAAGCTTGGATCTCACCCATCTTTACTTCTGAGGGTAATATCAGTCACTTTGTCGCTGTGAAACAGGACATCACACAACGAATTATGGCAGACCGGAGGGCTGCTCAATCTCATAGAGACCTTGAACTTTATGCCTCATTCTTACAGCATGATATTAGAAACGATTTGCAAGTAATCATGAACCACGCAGAAGCAGCTTTAATGCTCATGGAAGGAGAGAGCAAAGTCAAAGGGTACATTCAGACTGTGGAAGCCGCATCTGAGAGAATGGTACATCTTCTAGATGTCTTCGGTCGCCCAGGGGCTGCGGAAGAGAGAGATCTAATTTCGATTCTTGAAAGCGTTAAAGCGCATGCTGTGAAGACTCACTCTAATCTCAGGGTTGTCATCAAATCGGATTTGAAGAGGGCTGAGCTTGAGAGTGCAAGGCTCATAGCGTTGGTGTTTGACAATTTGATTCGCAACTCTGCAAAGTTCTCAGATGGGGAGGCCGAGGTCGTCATTGAAGTTTCTCAAGAGAACGGACAGATTCAAACGATTTTCAGAGATGACGGACCAGGGATTCCCAAGGAGATAATACCAAGTCTTTTTGAAAAGGGGGCATCAACAACAGGAGGCGGCTTTGGTCTGTACCTCAGCAAGAAAGTTGTTGAAGGATATGGCGGCTCAATTGAACTTATTCAGGATGAGAGAGGCGCCTCGTTTAGGATTCTATTGCCATCGTCATAAAATGTCCTCAGGAAGATGAATTGCAAACTCGCACGCGTCATCACCCTTTGTCAAAGACTGCACTATCTCAATCCTCAGGGGTCTTTCGAGGATGCCTTCCCAAAGCTGTTTTGGCCAGCCGGCGGCGCAGTTGCAGAAGATTCTAGGAGCTTCATCTATGCAGTTTCGTATCAAAGGACAGAAGCAGTAGGCCTTCCGACGTTCCGCATCGGTTTTTGCTTCTTCATACGAAGCAGGATTGGCTGGACCTTTTTTCGAATAGATGACAGGACCCTCACGTTTCAGTAATTTGGGATAGTATCCACCTTTTGAGATCATTGCTTTGATTACTACATCAATATCTCTTGTCAAACGAAAGAGGTCACGCATTGGTGGGATAAGTTCTGCAGGATAGACATGCGCGCAGTGAGACAAAATCTCATACTGTTGATTAGCATTAGAGTTGTTTTCTAGAGTACCAAGAGCCTTGCAGAGTGCCTTCTGACGATTTTCCGCAGAACTATCAACATCCAAGCCACTCAGTGATGCGAGGACTTTCTCCTTGATGACAGGTCCCAGTACATCTCCTAGTTTCGTAGCAAATCGTTTTGTCCAGTCGTGAAGAATTACTTGAATCTCTACTATGGTTTCTTCTGGCATTTCCTCATCCAGATGATGGAATACCTCTCTTGTTGACTCAGCAATTGGATGGCCTCGCTCGTAAGTATGTTTAGATATTTTCGTGTAGGTAAGGTCTATCTCTGAATATGGCCCTCGGTAAACAGATACCATCGCCTCTTCAGCGGGGAGGGTCACCGTGGAAACCTCGTTTCCCTCTACGGCATGGGTTATCGGAACACACACATCCATGTCATGACGGCCTTCTTCACTACTAATACCCCAGTGATGAATCACAATGGGACTCCCGTTAGCATAGTCGCCCACAGTTCTGTTCAGTTTCGCAAAGGCGGTGGGGAGGTCCCTCACATTTCCATGAATTCGAATTTTGGCGACTGGAATCGCATCGAGCGTTTTATGGAAAACAGATACCTCACTTGCTGTCATCTTAGTACCACTCTGGCGTTTCATGTTGAAGACACATATCAATGACAAGTTCGAAGCAAGAACTTGAGTGGAATCCGAGTCTGATACTCACGTCAAGCGAGATTTAAGAAATGGAGGAGACCTTGTCGGTTGGGTCAGTAAATTGAGAAAGACGCATGCTTGGGAATGGATTTCTGCAAACGAGAAAAGAGTCAGAGAAGGAAGCGATACGGTTTGGAAACTCGCGGAGCTTGGTCTCGTCGAGGAGAAGTCATCTAAGTTTCTAGCAGGTATCCTAAAAGAAAATGAAAGGAAGAAAATTTGTCTGCCCAATACCAGAGGAGATCAAACCACCTTTGGAGATTGCGAGAGAACAAGCCTCAAAGCAGAGAACAGTAGCGAAATGAACAATTATAATGGCAATAGTGTTGAGGAGTTCAGCTCTCGCGAAAGGATCCGAGGTTGTTTTGGTAAAGGATGCTTACGGAGCAATGGACTCTGATCCTAACGCATCTTAGATAATCAACTGTTACAACAAAGCATTGGGAATCTGGTTTGCAAAGTTATCCACAGCCGATGAAATACAGTTCTAGTACTCAGTGGAATGAAGCGATGATGTTTCGGGCAATCATCTCAAAAGCCGCATTGACATTCATGTCCAGTCTAACTGATGTTTCAATGTAATCTACTCCCAAATCTGAGGCAATTTTCTGACCTTCGTCTTGAGAGATTACTCGTTCCATCGCAAGATCGGTCTTATTGCCAACAAGTATCGCTCTGTAATCATCGAGATTTCGATCGACCTCATGCTTCCACTCAATAACCTCATTGAGAGACTCCCACGATGTGACATCAAACATGAAAATGACCCCTTGAGCGCCAAGATAGTAGTTTGCGCGCGTTCTCTCGAGAAAATCTTGAGAACCCAAGTCCCAAATTTGTAGATTCACCGAGTCCTCATCTACGTCCATTTTTTTGTATGCAAAGCCTACGCCAAGAGTGGGGGAGTAATGCTCACGAAAGGATCCAGTTGAATACCTGATTATTATACTGGTCTTTCCAACAGACGCCGCGCCTACTGTGACGATTTTCAATAAGTATGATGGACTCATCCACTGTCACCATGTAAAATTCATCAATATTCTTAGATAATAGTTCTTCAGATGGAAGTATCAGGAAGTCTGGGTTATATGATGATTTCCTTTGGTATCAAAATACCACGTTGTGTCGCAAGGATAAGAAGAGTTAACTTAGCAGCAGGACCCAAGTTGGCATATTCCACCATTATACGTTCAAAGGTTTCTATACGATCCCGACCCACCCACTCGGTAGGAAGGAGGTCGATTAGTGGAGTTCCGCTGGCGGACCGGATTTGGGTGATGCTCTCTGACTTGTAGATGATGTGCCCCCTTGTCACCAAAATGTATGACAGTTCCTCATACGCACTGGACCAAGCTATTTGCAAACGACTAGTTTCAATGGGCCCTACGTGAGGCTTCGTAGGAGTGGACAGTATCTCTAACCAATAGGCAAACTCCTCAAATCCTCTTAGGTCGAATGCAGAATAGCGTCGTATGATTCTTTGCGAATAGACAGTCGTAAGATTCCCAATATACAGTGCCAGTTTTGCGGGATTAAGCGCACTAACAAACTGGGCTAGAATCTTCATCCATTCTCCAAAAAGCATCATCAACCTTTTCTGACTCAAACCTTCCAGAATTTTGAAATCAAACTCTACCTTCCATTTACCATCTTTGAGTTGTAATTGACTAAGAGCCTCAGGGGCATTTGTATTCTTCATAACAAATTGTAGAGCATTGGTAGCCTCATTTACATTATAGGTTCCTTCGGCCACTCTGATTGCCAGTTCAAGTGCTTCTTTCACCAAGAGAATGCGTCTTTTTTCCGGGGTAAGAGCTTCGATGACGCCCACTTCTATGAGATAATCAAGGGCTCGAAGGAGTTCTCTCTCATCATATCGCGTGCCAAGTTCGGCGAGTATTTCTCGAACCGTTCGTCGTCCGTCTATCAGACCTGCAAGATGAGGGATAACACCAGCCATCTCTGGATGGAGAGAACGGAGATCTCTGGTTTCTGATGAGGTGGCTTGTGCATATCTCACAAACTGAGTTCCAGTGGTCATAAAGTCATTGAAATTAAACATATTCCGGAATCGGATAACTCGATGCGCCCAGAGTTTAGAGAGGTCCAGAACCACTTCGCGATGCGAAAGACCGCTGACCTCTATGATCTCTTTGACATTTCTAGACCCGTTTATGTAATTCATCAGTATACTATGGACTGAGCTGAGTGCATCAGGCTTTGTTGTGAAATACGGAACCCAAGCTTCGCCCAAGAGCCTGAGTGAGAGCTTCTCCATGACTCTCTCACCAAATGCTTCCAAGTATACATCTACAAACGATGTTTCATAGCTGAATTCAAATGGATCTACAACTTCCAGCCAGTCAAGTTCAAACTCGGCAAGAAGTGAATCCAAGACGTCAATAGATTCCTGACTCAGACGTTGAACACTGACAGCAATCATGTTTGTATTGGCCCCATTTATCAGCGTGAAGAGCCGCGCTCCATAGTCAACTTGGACCACTGGTGCTTTCTCCTCAAAGACCTCTTTCGAGAACATATCAATCGCAGCAAAGAAACTAGATGCCATAATTGGGTCCATATTCAACGCCTTTGGATCCAGTTGCATGTAGAATCTTGGACTTCCGCCTTTGTCTGTTATTAGGAGTGCTTCGATTGCATGACTCATCAAGCCATATCACCGGTGAATTACCTCCCTCGTTCATTCAATATTAGCTTACCTTGGTTATAGAATACACCTCCATTGTATCTCAGAAAACCTTTACAGCACAGATGTATGTATTTTTAGCTGATTCGCCTGATGGAGATAGAAAAGGAATGAGAACCTGTCCCAAATGTGGCAGAGCAAACCAACCAACTCGGAAATACTGTACACGGTGCGGAAGCCTCCTCCTATCGGTAGAACAAAAGCCAAAGACCATTTCATCACCCTCTGAAACACCTGCAACCCCAGAGCCCCAAGCTCCTGAGTCGCCACCGCCTGTGCCCATAACAAGCGATGTACGGGTCACTACCAATGATGAATGGGTGAAACCAAGTCAAGTGTCGCGAGACCGAATCAGAAGTGGCAGCGGAACAACAAAGCCAAAGTCTGAAATGGATAAAGCAAAAGAGGCATTTGCAAAAGCGGACAAGGTTGGCATTGAGGAAGAGGGCACAGGCATCGTAGAAACAAGAATGCTTAGAGCCAGTGAGGTTCAAGAACTGATGGGAGATTTGGAAAACCAAAGGTCGGTTGCGGAACCACAACCAGCTGCTCCGACTCCAGCCAGCTCGGCTCCAATGAGTCCGCCTCCGGGAATATCTGGATCTCCTCCAGGTGTTGCTCAATCGCCACAACCATTAGGCACGCCTACACCACCGAAAGCTACTCCTCAACCGCCTCCTGTGCAACAGCCAAAACCACCCTCTATGGAGAGACCTGTCGGGGTGGCACCTTCATCTGAACCAAAACCAACAGTATCTGTGCCATCTACGCCAAAGCCACCAACACCCAAACGAGAGGCACCATCAAAGGGGAGGATTCCTCAAGTAGATGCCTTAATGTCTGAGATTTCAGACTCAGAGTTTCTCAAGGACACTATCATCAAGGACTCCTTCAATGATTTTACAAATCAACATACGGAATTAGCTCAATTCAACGTTGACCTTGATTCTACTCGTAGTAGGATGGAATCTGAAGTACAGGACTATTGGAACTTGGCAGAAGTCAAGCGAATCAATTTCGAAAGTCTGGAGGAACAAACGCGTCTAGCCAAGCAGGAATGGACTGATGCAAGCAAGGTGTATCAGACTGCCAAAAAACGGCTGGATAATGAAACATCTTCGAGAGAGAAACGTATCAAAGACCTTGAGAAGCGAATTGAAAAGACTGAAGATAGCATTCGAAAACGAATAAAAGAGCTAGAGAAAGAGAAAGAAAAAAGGGAGTCATCGGGCTAGCTTGAGTTGAGTTCGAGCCGAACCATGATTTCACTGAATCCTAGTTTCTTCCAGAATTCGAAAGCGTCTGGATTCTTAGAGGCCACCGTCAGGTTGATGACAGTGACTCCTTTTTGCTTCAACCAGTCATGGGCTGTTTGCCATAACTTGGTTCCAAGTCCTTTCATACGAAATTCTGATTGCACATAGATTGAGCCGATATAGCCAATCCTTCGCTGGACATGAATTGGCGGGCGTTCAATCACCATGGTTTCAATATATCCGATGACTTTACTATCTTTCTGAGCAACCCAAAAGCAAGCATCATCAGACTGCATCTGTTTTAATATGAATTCTCTTGTCGCTTGACTAGCATCTGATGCATATTGAAACCTGGGCTCGAGCGCTTGATGATAGCGAGCTGATTCCCACCACAATTCTGCAAGTGACTCCATATCGTTCATCGCTGCGACACGAAGTGTGTAATCATCATCTAGAACCAACGAGAACCCTCAAAGAAAGAGCAACGGAACATCGATTTGAATGTTATTTGAGAATCAATATTGTCTGTCGCTTAGAGGTGTGCCATTAGTGGGACTCATTTGAAAGAAAAACGTATAAACAGTCATAACAATGAATTGGTAATTGAGTTCAGTTGAGGGGTTTTCATGGTTCTATCGCGCAGGGAGTCAGTGATTGTGTTTGTGATAGGTTTTGTTTTCATAGGTCTACTATATCCTCCATTGACCACTCCCACCTATGAGGGAACGCTGAGCGGAGGAGGAACGATTGTTTCATCTGATATAGACCAAGGAGCAAATTATAGCATTTCTTTGATGTTAGAAAAGATAAACAACACAATTCCAGATCGCGACTACTACTATATCGAGTATTTTTTCGATGACACAAGATATGGCTCAGATATTATAGTCAGCCCCTGCCTCATAGAAGTGGAAGTGCTTGCAGCATCAATCGGATCAATTAGTCCAACACTGAGCCTATTGTATTCAGATCGAAGCCCAGCTCCAGGATGGATTTACAAGCCGGGACTTCTTGGAGTGGGAGCGGGAAGCATCTATTTCAACTCAGATGAAGATGGCATGGGACACGCTTGGGCACAATGGAATGTTACTGGGACAGGAGGAGTTCCCTTATTGGTGCATGTTGCGGGAAGTGTATTCATGATCTCTCTCGGATTCGCTGTTGGAGAATCAGAAGGAATTAACGTCAGTGTTTCGTGTAATGTCACATGGGCAGCAATTAATAGAATCCTAGGAGTGACACAATATGCTGGTCACATATCACTACCAGTCCTTGAAGTGACATATGAGCCTTGAGTCAGATATCCGGAAAGTGAGATTCCACACAAGTTTCATTCCTTCCTTAGGAACTCTTACTCTATTCGGAATCGACTTAAAGCGAGTCCAGTATGGCGACTTGATAATCGAGAGGAAGAAAGAAGCATGTCTATGACTTATCGAGCCTTTCTATTGAGATTGAGAAAGCTTGCAGAGATTGCACTTAGGAAATATGGATTGGAAGACGTTAAGCTCAGATTCATCAACTATAGCGGAAATGGATTGTATCAGGTCACGGTTCCTCAAGGGAGGCCTGTTCCTTCTGGGAAATACACACTTCGGTTGCACCAACCCGACTACATGAAACCGAAGTTCATTACTTCTGAAATGGAGTGGCTATCAGCCCTCCATCAAGAGGGAATCAGAGTCCCAGTGCCTATCAGAAATCTTGATGGTGAGTGGATTACGATAGCTGATGGAGGGTACGAAGTGCCACAGAGGAGGAACTGTACCCTCATAGGATGGACTGATGGCAGACTGTTGAACAAAAACATACGACCCAAGCATTTCAGAGCTCTCGGTAGAGTGATGGGTAGAATGCATACTCAGTCCAGAGGATGGAAGCCACCAAAGGGATTTGCACGCCCACACTGGGACTGGGATGGTCTCTTTGGAGATGGTTTTAGCTATGGTGCTCCTGCGAAGGATGCGCGAGAAGCGATTCCAAACGCTCATCAGGACATCTTCAACGATGTGCTAAATCGAGTGAAAGAAGCCAGCGAACAGCTAGGTAGGAGCAAGAGCGTTTATGGGTTGATTCATGCAGATCTTGGTGTGACTGATAATGTAGCATTTCAAGCAGAAGAAGCTCGACCTTTCGACTTCGATGACTGTGGCTTTGGATATTGGGTGTTTGATTTTGGTGTCCCTCTCGGGCACTACTTCATTGACACCAATGATACATCGAAGACCATGGAAACTGCGCTGATTTCTGGATATGAAGAAACGGCAGATATAGGGGATATCGGTATCGAGTATCTTGATCTCTTCAAAGCAGCTCGTATCGCTCAGCTCATGTTCTTCTACCAAGCAAGTGCATTAGCTCATCCCGAGAGTAAGGAAGAAGCAAAAGCAGAAATCATTCTTCATGCAGGGTATCTAAGAAGAGTCCTGAAGACCATGGATAGAGGATAAGCATTCAAGACAACAGAAGAAGGAAAACAAGATACATGAATAATTGAATACGCTAGAGTGGATTATTACGGAATACGAAGCACTCATTTAGAAATTGATTGGCCCATACTTCCAGAGGATGAGTGCGATTGAAAATCGGAATCCAATCCAAAGAACTCACCAAGGAAGATAGCCAGATTCTTGCACATATTACAGAATCTGCGAGAAAAGGTACACCAATGGAGTCTAAGATGACAGTTGAAACCCTCGCAACAAACATAGAGAAACTATCAAAGAGCGACGAGTATCATGTTCTGACTGCGACTGACGAGAAGGAAAACCTTGTCGGTTGGACCTATTACTACATCGCGTTTCCTCTCATGGCATTCATTAATGGATACTATCCAGTAGTGGATGATGTAAATGACTCTGAAAGGATTACTTTGTCATTGATTGAAGCGTCAAAGCAGGATATAGTGGAGCTTGGACAGCACAGTCGATTGGAGATTGAAACAATATTCTACTCAGAGGCACATAGAGCTCACTACAACAAGCTTGTTGATTCATATCGAGATTGCGGATTCAAGTTCGCAGCAGAAGAAATACACATGAAATCGGATCTGAGAGCAATTGAGTTGCCAGAGATTGAGTTGCCCCAGGGATATCTGGTCAAGAAACTATCAGAGGTGTCCTATAACCAGCTAGTACAGCCGGCATTTCATACGTTGAAGAACAGCAAGGAAGGATTGTTCCTCTCTTTGAACCATGCTGAGCAAGAAACAACCTTGCAGTACTGGTTTGATAAGTCAAAACCGTATATTGATGACGCTTCGTTGATCCTTCAAAGAGATGGTAATGTAGTTGGATTTGTAATCACTCGTCCAACAGATGATGCACCTGAAATCGGGCCCGTTGGACTTCTACCTGAAGATCGAGGGAAAGGACTCGCTAGTTATCTACTTGCAAATGTTCTGGAGAATCTAAAGAATAGCGATGCGGAAAGTGTGGAACTAGATACAACTGTGATTAATCATACAGCTCAAAAGCTGTATAGAAAATATGGCTTTGAAGATGTCTACTACAAACAGTTCTACTATTGGTCACCATCATGAACACTCAATAGAGCATTCCAAAGCTGCACGACCATTTTCTGGATAGATTTTGGTTTTATCTGAATTATTCCACCTTGGCCCAGTTTGCAGCACAAACCACGATGCGGGTCAAAGATTGTCCACTTCTTATATGCACTCTGTTTATGTTAATACTCGTGATTTAAAATGTTGAAAAACGAAAACACAGAGAATCTGCAAGCAAAAAAGGACAAGTCATCTGGAACTGTTTCAGCGAAACTTGGAGGCACTCTAATATATGTAGGAGGCATCCAATGGTTTTTGGGCTTGCTCCTTGCTGAGTCATGGGATCCAGGGTATAGTAGTAGAATTGACTACGTAAGTGACCTTGGAGTTGGACCAACTGCGTTAATCTACAATGGATCAGTCTTTCTCTTAGGACTCTGTCTGATGCTGGGGTCTTATTTCATTGTGAAGTCCATTGAGAGCAGAGTTCAATCATTTCTACTTGCAATTACAGGGATTGGGGCCATGGGAGTCGGAGTGTTTCCATATCCCTTTCAACCATGGCACAGCATCTTCACATTAATTGCCATCTTGTTTGGTGCACTTGCAGCAATATCGTCGTATAGTATTCAGAGCTCACCGATATCATACATCTCGGTTATTCTCGGATCACTAACCTTAATCGCAGTAATCATCTTCATCCCTTATCTTGGGCTTCCAGTTGGTGCAACTGACACCTTTCTTGGAATGGCAAAAGGATCAATGGAACGATGGGCGATATATCCAATCCTAGCTTGGGTCATTGGACACGGGAGTCACATGGCACGCACTTCAAGTTGAATAGTAAGACGTGCATTTACTGAAGTCGCTTCGTTTGAATGAATTCAACTACGACACCTAGTTTCGAGGGACAGGAAATCCTGTACATGTACGGATTATCTCCCTCCCATCCCTCGAAACCAAATCCAGCAGCGATTAGGAATGGCCACGCTGAGAACCATATTGCGGGACAAGCCTTGGGCCAATAGAAGGGACTCTCAATCTCGAATGTATCACCTACCTTGTATACATCACATTTTCCGCGTCTTTCGATTATCTTCGCGGTGAGAGGTTCAAATCCACAGGGTACCGGAATATCCTTCATCCGTTCTCGGGCTGCTTTCCAAGTTTCTGAGAGCTGATTCCGACCTTCGGAGTCCGCCTTTAGAACAGCCAGTTCCGTTGTCATTGCAAAGATTGGAAATGCGGTTATGAGGGAAATGAAATCGTTGCCCTTCTCCACATTTGGAGATTCAATTTGTGAAAAAAAGTCTATGATACTCGCTAGTAAGTCGCCTATGATTTTCTCCAATTGCTCTAGATCGGATGGATTTGACTGAACAATACGGTTCATGATGAGCACCTATGTTGAGCCTTATTGAATCTAGATGATATATGCTTGCTGGACAACTAATCAGAAAACAAAGGGAATCAAAGGGAAAGTCTTGTGTAGTGCGATACCAATTCGAATAGGAAGCCTTCAATCCCTTCTTTTACATTTTACAAGATGTTTTGCACTCAGACCATACCATCAAATAGCAAAACGGTAAACTCATTTTGTGGTTGAGAAACATGTCCGAAGAGTCAGAACAAGTTGTTGCTTTGGATAGAAGCAATGAGTTAGCTCCTCGTGTGGCGTTGTTCTATTCGATGATGGAGAGAGTTCGTGGGAATCTAATACGAAGAGTAGAAACACTCTCAGATAGAACAATCGATTACACGCCAGAACCTAAGATGATTGAATCCATTGGCACCCTACTTCTTCACATTGCTGCAATCGAATACAGCTGGATCTTTGAGGATATTGGTGGACAGGAGATGGAATATGAGAAGTGGAAATACGGATTTTCTGTTAGGGAAGGAATAGACCAGATAGAGGGAAAGGACATAGAGTTCTATCTTTCTAAACTCAGGGAAGTCCGGCAAGAGGTATCCGCCTTTTTGAAGACTTTTGAGGACAAAGATCTTGATTCTATCATTGAAGTTGATGGTGAAAAGGTGAGTGTGGAATGGATTCTCTTTCACTTGATAGAGCATGAAGCAATGCACATAGGACAGGTTTCGTTTCTCCTTAGGTTGGGGAGTGCTCACAAAGCTCAGAAAACAGAGTGAGTTCCAAGAGAGTGTGATGCGAATGTGTTTTTGCAACCCGAGTTCAAAGATGCAAGTACTCCAGACACTGTGGTCTACCCCTTTGAATCCAACTTCTATTGATTTCAATTTTGACTTGCATTGTAGAATGAGAGATTTCATCAACTACCATCAAACATGAAGATGTGCTCTTAATTGCCAGGAACAAGTCACCAACAACACCCGATAGGAGTAAATTCGTCGTGATACTTATAGCCACTCGTGACAAGTAAGCATTGGGCGTGGGAATGATTTCGTTAAGTCGATGGCAACTAAAACTAAGTCTTGTTTCTATGTGGATTGTCACAATATTGACACCACTGGTCACCTTCCCATCGTCATTTTCATATGAGTCACATTATGGTAGAGATATTTGGAGTGTTGAGCCCTTGTACCTCTTCCTATTTGGTGCCTATGATCCATCAAGAGGCACAACACCATCAGGATGGAGTACGGGACCAGGGTATTTGGTGGTTGTTGGGCTTCTGTTATTTTTCTTCATTGCCTATGCATTGCTGGTTACAATCTACAGCATAGATCCAAGAAACAAACGTTGGGTCATTGCAATAGGTGTCTTGAGCCTGTTTATTCCATATGCTTTTGCAGGATTTATAATGATTCCAATTGAAATTCTGCTTGGAGCTGGGGGTGTGTTTATTGGCCCCTTGCCATTTCAATTCGTGCTTGGTCTTGTTAGCATGAAGATAGCAGAGAGAAAACAGGAAGTTTTGAAGGATGATTCTGTTGAAGAAGAACATTTGATGGATGAAAAGCACTAATAGAAAACGAAAAACAAGAGAGCGAAGAGGGATTCCTCCCTCTTCGGAAACTAGAGTATACTAGATACAGCGGTGTATGACTTCGGGCCTTACTTTTTCGTGCGCTCTTGGAAGATTCATTTTAGTTTATCACTAGGTATGTCCAGTAATTCTAATGAAAGCAAAAGATGAACCAAGATTTTCAAATGTGACCATAGTTATCATAAACAGCGGAATAACAAGGGTTGTCAAGTAATCATAAGGTGGGAATCCTAGGACAAGTATCACCAAGATTAGTAGAGTCATATTTCCAACTAATGCAATCATGTCTAGACCCGTGTTGGTTTTTGGAGTTGAACCTTTACTAATGATTTCTTGAAATTCACTGTATTTTGCTCTATAGCTGCCCCAAAACATTAGAATATTGAAAGGAGGTAGAGGAACATAGTAAATGTATTGAGTGGTTAGCCAAAGACCCAGAATGAAAAAGCACATTCCAAATATTATGTTTGCATCAATTACGAAGACTCTCCGTTTATTCATTCTTGCTTCATTTTGATTCGACACGGAGTTTTGGTTAGTTACTGATTCATCCCAATCTTCTGACATATTACATGCCACTGCGAGTAGTGAAAGAAGAGAACATAATAAATTATTCAGTGAATCAAGAGAGAGTAAAATAAGAAAAACAAGAGAGCGAAGAGGGATTCCTCCCTCTTCGGAAACTAGAGTATACTAGATACAGCGGTGTATGACTTCTGGTCCGACTTCCTCGAACTCCTTCTTGGAAACCCACATCTTCTGGAAGGTCTTCAGTGAGCCGAGAATGCTGCCACCAATCCAGACAGAGTACTGCCTCTCTGGAGGAGCAATGATTCGGACCTCGATGTTCTCTGGGACCAGTTCGGTGATCTCCTTGTGGAGTCTCTCCTTGAGCCCTGGGAACATGGTTGAGCCACCTGAAAGTACGACGTTGGCGTATAGGTCACGCCTCAAGTCGACGTCACAGGCTTTGATTGACTCGACAATGTGATCGTCGAGTGGTGTTGTATCTAGACCAATGGCACTTGGATTGAAGAACAGCTCGGGTGCCTGGAACCTTTCTGCACCAATGGTGATTACCTCACCGTCTGGTAGCATGTAGGGCTTGTCAACACCGGCCTTGTCAGCGACGGTTCTCTCCCTCTCGGGATCAAGGGCTACGTAACATAGTTTCTCCTTGATGTCTCTGACAATCTCTTTCTCTGCACCGCTCACGAATGAGTAGCCCCTCTGTCTGAGGAGTCTGCGCAGATACTCGGTGATATCTCTACCAGCCAGGTCAATCCTCTTGATGGCGTGATTGATTGAAAAGCCCTCATAGATAGGTACTATGTGGGTGACACCATCGCCTGAGTCAATGACCAGACCAGTGGTTCGACCGGATGCGTACAGTGACAGTACTGCCTGTGTGGCAACATACACTGCTGGCACGCCAAAGTTATCAAACATGACTGATGCCATGCGCTCTCTGTTTTCTCTAGGGTTGAATGGTGCCTCTGTGAGGAGCACCGGGTTCTCGCTTGGGTCTACCTTGAGGTCGTTATAGAACGTGTAGCTCCATATCTTCTCGATAGCATCCCAGTCTTCTACGATTCCGTGAGAGATCGGATAGACCAGTCGGAGAACACCACGGAGGTTGATAGCCTCTTCACCAATATAGTAGTCACGTGTATAGTGGTCCACGTCAGTCATGATTGACTCGTACCGTGGGTAACCAATCAGTGTGGGCCAGACGCTGCGTGGCTGATCTTCGCCGGCGTAACCGTTCTTACTCAAACCAGTACCATTGTCGATGACAATTGGTTTTGCGCCAAGAAACTCGTCTTCAGCCATTTTTTATCGGTCCTCGTTTGTGATTTATTCAATAGCTTAGAGCCTAAGAGACTCTGTACTAGCATTTCGTTCTTGCCAATTCTATTTAAGGGTACGTCCGATAAGTTCCATTATTATCGAAAAGTATCTAATTTATGTACAAAACATCGCTATTTCGATGCATTCTAAGGCGTTTTCTGGACTTTATCTTCGATAAGTATAATAGTAACCTACACATAATTACTAGCTAATATATCCGCGTATGGTGCTGCATGATGCTCAGAAAACCCGTTGAGGAGGTCGTCCGTGAAGAGATCCAGACAGTTCGAGCGAGAAGGATTATCCTCGACCAGCTTGAAGGTGGACTGATGACAGGCGCCGAACTCAGGGAGAAGATTGCCACAGACATCAAGGCGCGAATGGTGGCGGAAGGTGCGAGCAGAAAGGAAATCGCAAAGGTCAAGGTTACAAGTCCGAAACTCTATCATAACACACAAAGACTCGAAGAGTTGGGAATCATAGTAAGCTGGAAACAATCTCAGTACCGCCTTTTCGAGCTGGAACCACGAGCAATACATCCAGTCCGCAAGGCACTTGGTATCTCAAAACCACTAATGTATATTACTTCGCTGAATAATCCTGAGGACCAGCGCCCTTTCGTACAATGGCTTGTGAATAATCCCTATTATAACCCGAAAAAGCTCCTTGTCTTTGTTGAGGCGGTGCACTGGTCAAGAGGGGTTTCCCGAATCATGGATCGTTTCATCCCGGACGATGCGTTCCGTGTGTGGACAACTGAGTGGAAAGAGGTACCGGAACAGGTGATGGGCGGAGAGAAAGACCATGATTATGGTAATCTGCAGAAGACATACGAGTTCCTGGAGAATGAGATTCTTAATCATCTCTCAGACTACAATATCGTGTTTGACTTGACACTGGGTCCGCCTCTTATCACACTGGCGATGGCAAAGTTAGCAACTGAGTATAACACCACAGCATTCCAAGTTTCGCACTATGATGCTTCAGATGCTGAAGTCAGTTATTACTAATGGAAGTGACACTATGAAGGATGATGGTTCAGTTCCAACTATATCTTGGGTTCCAATACACATCGAGGATAAACTTGACATCATAACCCGAGCAATACATGAAACTCAAAGAGAAACAGCTAAGAACAACACGAGACTGTTAACAAAATTCGATAAGTGGCTTTTAGAACTTCGTTCAATACAGGAGAGTCTTAGGAGGATTAGAGAAGTACTAGTACCATATTTAGAAAAGACTCTAGAAACTCACTTCGAACATATTGAGCTCTTCCAAATGGCTATGTTTCAACCGAGTACAAAGAATCTGTTTTTGGAACTGGAAACGCAATATCACGCAAGTGAAAACGCCCCACTCAATTCCGAGGAATTTGCCGAGATGATAAACCTTAGCGAGATGGCGCAAGTCCTGGCATTGATAGGCGATGCGGTTGTTTCATCAGCTGTCCTGCAACATCTGTGGAAGCCTCGTGCTGCAGATGCGGGTAGAATCACCCAAAGAAAAGCAGATATCGTAAGTAATGAGAACATGGCCAAATTGTGCGACAAATGGGGACTGTACGAGTATCGAATCCATTTTGATCCGGATACTCCAAGCAAGTTAGAGGAGAACCATGACAAAGGTACGCTCATAGAAGCTGTATACGGCATTATATACATTGAACATGAGTATCGAAAAGTGCTGAAACTAGTGACACATCTGATTAATACTCGGTAAGGTCATACTCTTCCTCTCGATGTGTGGGAACATCAGAAACGGGAAACCTTCTGTCAAACCGCCTATGCACTTTTTCTGCAATTGTGGAGTCAGCGTATACACGAACTGATGGAATAGTCCTCGCTTGTTGCGTCAGAATATGCATCAATGGTCGTCCCTCTTGAGTTTCGTCGAGATTGACTATATCAAAACCATTCTCGCCACCTACAAGCAACGGAATTTTCCCTAGTGTCTTTTCACCCAGTGTCGGAATGACGATGTCAATAACGACAGACCCCGGTTCATCTGAGAGCTCATCCTCAGCCTCAACCAGTTTGGGAATATTATGAAGCATCTCCTGAAAATGTTCATACGTGCTTTTCTCAAAGGATGCCAGCGGTCGGGATAAAACCACTTTGAACAGCTTTCGATACCGTATTCTAGCAGCATATTCTTTTACAAAACCAATCTCCGAACCCTCTAGCCATCGGAACAAGTCTCCGTCAGTCATTCGCGTGAACAACCCGATGCACTCGTTCTTTGAGAGTCCTTCTTCCTTCAATCTGAAGTATGTCGCTTTGGAAATCAGAGCCTCAGCGAGTCTGACAGCATGATGAAGGTAAAGGTCACTGAACATCCAATTCCTGCTGAGAATCAGTGCTTCAAGTGAATGGATTGCTTTGAGCATGAAGGCCCGGATGTACTGACCTTCGCGATTCCTAACTACACGGTTGGTCAGCATCACTCTCTCGGCAGGGAATATACCAAGCTGCACTCCGCTGAAGTGCGCATCTCGAATGAGATAGTCAGTCTTATCGATATCCAATGGGTGATCAAGAAATTCCGAGAGAAGTTTCATAATAGGGTCCGTTGAGCGTCTTCGAAAGATGTCAACCACCTGAATAGGCTCAATATCATTCTGTTTTATGACATCAGTGAGACCGCTATTCAGGATTAGGTACTCGCCAAGGTCTAAATGGTCAAGACCAGCCCACGCATGTAAAGCGTACTCTATTGTATGGCTGGTAGGAGGATGTCCAACATCATGGAGTAGCGCTGCAGCTCTGAAGAGCTTTTGATGATAGTCATCAAGAAGACGTGAAAATGGAAGGAAACACGCTGTATCAAGGTCATCACAGTAGTTCACAACGCGAATAGACTTCTGCGCTAGAAAGTTCGTACCTATACAGTGTTCGAAACGGGTATGCGTAGCACCAGGATAGACCAAATGAGCTGGTCCCAGCTGCCGGACGTACCTGAGACGAAGCATCTCCCACGTTGAGATAATGTCGAGTTCCCAGGGCTCAAGGAGTATCGCACCATGAACAGGATCTTGAACTGCTTTCTGCCGAGTGTGCTTCTCGCCCATGTTTATGAAGCGATTATGTTCCTTTACTGCGAGCTGGATGCGTTCCCAATCTGTTGTATTCTGCTCTCTGGCAGCTTCTATTTCGGTTTCACGATAGCCTGTTAGGCGAATGAGCCTAATCATATCGGTATCAAGAGTGTCAGACATGACAAAGCGACCCTATTGGTGTGAATCTGAGCCCGTATATAAGCCATCACAATCTGGTGATTAGTCTAAGTTCCGTGTTCTTTTTACGCGTTCTCGGGCAGCATTGTACTCCAATGTATTCTCGGTTTCCATTGCCCGACAATACTCATTGGGTTGACAATATCCCCATCGTCGCATGACATTGCAGGATGTGAATCCTCTGGCTCTAAAGAAGGGTGGGGTAAGCAGGTTTGCTTTTGATAGGTATGTTGTAACCGTCTTGATGCTCTTCTTGGCAAATGCCAACCGTATACAGGGAGGCGCTCTCTCAACCGTTCGCCAATGCACTACTTTGAATAACCGGTACCAAAGCAGACATTTTTTGGCCTCGTATAAGAATTCGCATTTTGGACATGTTCCAATATGAATTGAGAGTTCACATAGTTCATCCCTACTTTGCTTAGTGAGCCCGAGACCTCGAAGAAGATGAAACTTGATTTGAGTAAACTTTTCAGGAGTGAACGTACCGAACTCCTCGATGTATTGCTGAAGGTTCTCAGCAACAACCTCTGACCTTTCAGTCCATAGGTCTTCATCCAGTTCCGGGGGGGATGTTCCAACTCTCATAATACAATCACGTTCCACAAAGATGGTCTTAAGCTCACCAGTTCTAATGACAGGGTTTGTCTAGAACAGAGAATGACCTTGATGGAACAAGTTTTAATTGCCATGAAGCCACCGGCTTTTTTAATCTAAAGGGCGCCGCCTATGACCGAGCTTGAAGTAATCTCAAGGGCTTCCTTCAAAGAGGTCATCACGTCTGTCGAACTTGTAGACCTTAACTGTGATGGGCAGATTAATCCTGTGATATCTACCATCTCAGGAGATGTGATAGCCTATGAGGTTGATAAAGGGGCGGACCCTGAATTAAATGAGATTGCGAGAGTCAGTGGATTACCTCCATTGGCAGCCTTGGGAGTTGGTGACGTCATAGGCAATGGAACGCCCGATTTTGTTATTGCTGGATTGGATAATATTCTCCGGGTACTTGTCTACATGGACAGTGAGTTTAGTGTCAAAGCTACTACCCCGTTGGGATCACTCCCGACAGCAGTCACTGTTCTCAATGTTCTAAGCGATGATAGATCAGAGGTTGTTGTGGCTACAACTGACAAACATCTACGGTGTTATGGTTGGTATGATGTAGCCC
>RDNZ01000037.1 GCA_011364905.1 Candidatus Thorarchaeota archaeon | reverse complement strand
CAAGTTCATTCCTAGGTAGTTTCTTAGAAAATGCGTACTTGTCGACCAAGCCTCGGACAAATTTGAACGCATCCTTTCGTCTGTTCTCCCATTCTTCATCTATCAATTCCTCGCATGAAAGACATAGTCTTTTTTCAATATACTCGCCTATTTTCTCTTGGACTTCAAGTACATTTGCTATCTGACCAAGGATAGTGTCCTTTTCTAAAGGTCCAGAGGACATTATTGATCCTCCTCCCTATCAGTTCTTCTCCATGCCAATGAAAGATCAACGTGTATGAAGTGTTTCCGAATTGTTACCTCTATGCCAGTTTCGATGGGTTCTCCTATAGGAATATCAATAACCCCTTCTTTCAATGTTGGCATCGGGAGTTCTAATCTTTCTCCAGCGCGAATCTGTTCTGCAATTTCAATGAGGAGGTCAGCCAAGTTTGTGAGTGTTTTCTCCTCTTCGAACTCATATTCCTCAATACGCATCTTGCATTCTCCTTTATCGTGCAGAGCAATGGTCAACATTCAGTGTTTTACTCCTTTTTAGAGTAACCGTTTGTCTAACAAAACCGATTTCAACCACCATGCTTAATTGGAAAACCAAAACCCTTGGCTCTTAAACATCTCAAAGGAAGGCATCCAAATGGGCGAAGACAAAGATGATTTCGTAGTTACACCTTGGAAAGTAGAAGGAATTGTCGACTATGATCGTCTCATTGAGCAGTTTGGAACTGAGCGAATAACAAAACAGCTCAGAGAACGAATCTATGAGATAACTAAGGAGAAACATGTTCTCCTCGAAAGAGAGCTCTTCTTCTCTCATAGAGACCTTGATTGGATACTTGACGAGTACAATAAGAATAACAAATTTGTCCTTTACACAGGTCGAGGTCCGAGTGGAATCACTCACATTGGTCATCTTGTTCCGTGGATGTTTACAAAATGGATGCAGGAGAAATTCGACACAAGACTGTACTTCCAAATGACGAATGATGAGAAGTACTTCTTTGAGCCACACCTAAGTTTGGACGATGTTCGGAAATACACCTATGACAACACACTGGATCTACTCGCTCTTGGTTTCAAGCCAGAAAACACCTACATCATCCAAGATATTGAACACATTGACTTGCTCTATGAGATAGCTGTAGAGGTGGCTAGGAAAGTGACCTTTTCTACAGTAAAAGCTGTGTTCGGTTTTGACAACAGCACAAACATAGGCTCATCTTGGCATCCCGCCATCCAAGCTGCGCCTGCGTTTATCCACTCCTGGATATATGGGAAGAAGACTCCTTGTATCATTCCGTGCGCAATCGATCAAGATCCCTTCTGGCGTGTAACAAGGGATATAGCTGAGAAACTCGGATACTATAAACCTGCAAGTATTCAATGCTCATTTGTTCCTGGTTTGAAAGAGGGTGGGAAGATGTCATCATCCGATCCGATGTCCGCTGTATTTACAACTGATACTCCTAAGATGGCCAAGAAGAAGGTCATGGCTGCATTTACTGGTGGTCGGACAACGGTTGAGGAACAGCGAAAACTTGGTGCCAATCCTGACATCTGTAGTGTTTTCAAGTATTACAACTTCCTCTTCATGCCTGATGATAAAGACCTCGCTGATATTGAGAAGAAATGTCGCGGTGGAGAGATTCTCTGCGGAGAGTGTAAACAAATTCTGGCTCCGATGATGATGGAGTTTCTTGAGAAACATCAAGCTGCTCGAGAAGAAGTCAAGGATCGAGTTGAGGAATTCTCGGCCTCGCGGCTCCGCGAGGATATTCGTAGATGAACTTGCTGAAAATACCGAACATTTATCTTGAGGATTTACAGGTTAGCAGATTGCGGGGTGGTATTTGTGGCATTAGAATCAATTCCAGTTCCAATTGACGGTAGTACGAGTCAACTCAACAAAAAGACTCACCAAGCATTGATTGTGCTTGGAATCATTGGTATAGCATCTACGATTGTACTATGGGCTGTCCACACAGGTGTTTATCTGGAGTATATTAGAATATACAATATAGACCCAGTGGATTGGGACGCTATGCAGCCTGTAGTTACACTCATGAATCTTTTAGGGGAATATTACATTTTACCAGCGATGCTTGTTGCTCTGGGTTTTTACGCTGTTATTGTATCATCTGACGGAAAATACAGTCTCTTGTTTGTTTTTGTAATGCTCTATCCATTGTCTTTTGATTTATACCGAGTCCTCTATAATCTCACTAATTATTCAATTAGCTTCGAATTCATCTTGGCAATAGATGCTGCAATCTCAGTGGGGGGAGCTGTTATACTGGCGCTGATTCTCCGAACAACGAGATATCAGATCAAGAAACCAGTGCTTCTGAACATTGTCATCATCCTAATGGTACTGGAACCTATCGTTGGCTCTGTGATGTATCCGCTTGTTTGGTCGAATATTGGAATAGCGACAAGTGCATTTCAGTATTTTCTCGTTGACTCACCTTTTCTTGCGGTTTACTTCCTGCGACTGACAGCAATCGTGGTTTTGTTCTTCACTGAGTACAGAAGAGAGAATCTTGTTTAGCATGAAATTACGAAGGTAGGTCGTGACGTCTAACCATGGCTTCTCTTCAACTTCAGTGGGAGTACCCCTGAGAAGGCGATTAATGGATGAATTGGCCATGTGACGAAGTCTTAAATGCCTATGACACGAACTGCCTCTAGATACAGACTCCGGAGAGTTTGATAATGGGTTCAGAAGCAGAAGCAGCGGACATGTTCAAGTGTCCAGTCTGCAATGGCAATGTAAAGACCGGACCCGATGACGTTGTTATCACTTGTACGTATTGTGGCAGTACCAGCACAATAGAAGGAAAAGCTATTGGCGACCATTTGATGGAACCTGCAGTAGATGCTGACGAGCGAATGCAGGGCTTCAATGCATTCTTAGACAAGAACAAGGGCATGAACAAGTCCTTGGTCAAAGGCGTAAAGGTCGTCGAGAACCGCTTGATTTTCGTTCCTATTTGGACATCGAAGGTCAAGGCGGACTCCTACTACAAAGGGTACAGGACTGTCCAGGTGCCGGTTCAAAAGACTCGGACTGTTAGAGATTCTGATGGACACACTAGAACTGAAACGTATACTGACTACGAAACAGGTTACGAACCAGTTCAGGATGAACTTCATACAGATACTGATGAGCGATTATTAGCCCGTAAAGGTGCTCGCTTCTACGGTCTCGAGGAGTATCTTGATTGTATCAATCTAGCAAAAACGGTACAATACGACTTTGAGAAAATAAAGGATCTTGGACCAGATATGCTAAACGCAGAGATAGGGTCAGAGGAATTCGAAAAGACTGTTCACGGTCGTGTGGCTGATCGACACCGTTCGCAAGCTGCTAGCGGCCTGACTGAGCTTTTTGACTGTCGGACTACCACAAATGTGCGTGGAACGACTTACCTGCAAGCACCGTTTTCATTAATCCGATACAAATTCCAAGGCGACCTCTACAAAGCGGCGATTGATGGAAACACTGGGAAAGTGATCCTTGGAGAGATTCCAATCACACGTGGTCAAAGGATCATGTGGACACTAATGGGCCTGATTGGAATTATTGTAGCTGGTGTTGGCGGTGAAGTCTTCAATATAGGAATGACCGCAGATGTCACCATGCAAATGGTTCTCGGAATCGCAGCTGTGATAATTGGAATAATCATGACATTCGCAGGGTTCAGGGTGCTGATAATGACTCAGCGCACCAAGAAGGGGTGATTGAAATGGCAAGATGTGCGTTTTGCGATGCAGACTTTGAAACTGGTCCTGGTGATGTTCTCCTAATCTGCCCGTACTGTGGTACTGCACAGACAAAAGAAGGCGTCAAGTTCAAGGACCACTACATGATTCGAGTTCACTTCGATCAACATGAAGCTCAGACTACATTGCTAGACTGGGTTTCGAAGCAGCTTGGTGTTCCCGAAGACCTACCTGTAGCTGCTAATTTCGTCAAGTATCAGCAGATATGGTATCCATTTTGGATTAGTAGAGTCGATGCTCAAACAGAGTACCGCGGACTTGGTCGGGATGCCAACTTCTACAACGAGTGGCCCCAACGAAGAGGCGCTTACAAGCGGATTGAATTCTTCATGAAACCCGAGTCTGGTGCGTTCACAAGAAGGCATGAGATCAATATTGCTGCTGTGAAGGACATCGACGAGGATGTGCGTAACCAGCCAATTCCGACTCGTGCAAAAGAGTACTTCAGCCATGCTCATGCTGAGGAATATGATGGGAAAGTTCTCCACAGCAACTTGTCTGAGGAACAAGCCAAGCAGATGGCTCGACAGATTGCTCTCGACAGGCAGACAAAACTAGTCCTGCAGGAAGTGAGCAAGATTGAATCAAGAGATGATAAGATCGATGTTGGTGAAACATTTCTGATTCATGTTCCTGTTTGGGAACTTGAATACAGATATGGCAACAAGAAGTACAAGGCTTCCGTTTCTGCTCCCACAGGATATGTGATTGAAAGCGAGTATCCGCGCTCGATGGCATTCAGAGCGGGTGGAATTGGTGCTGGTCTAATCATGCTCCTTATTGGTGTAGGCCTAATCTTGCTAGCTCTCTCTGATGTCATTGGACTACCACTTCCAACTTTGTTCCCAGTTGGTGGTCTCATCTCAGGTGGTCTCTTGGCTGTTATCGGTTTGGTCTTGATGTACAAAGGTGCTTCTAGTAAAGAAGCCAAAGAGCGTGTGTAGGCAACTGCTTACACATCCCCCTCTTTTTTTTCATTCTCCCATTTTTAGTTCTCGATGGTCTTGAACTCACCACCGAATTCATCTAGAAGTGATTCCTTTTTTGTCCAGATATTGATATGTGGAGAGAGTATGGAATCTAGCACACCAACAGCAGTTTCTTGTGTATCAAAGAAGAATTGGTCAGAGTTCAAAGCAGCCTTTACTCCAGCACGTACTACCCATGGACCGAGTATATTGTTAGCATTGTTTCTAGCGTAATGAAAAATTGAAACGTGTGCGGACTCTCCTTGCTTAACAAGATCTCGATAGGTAGAGAATCTGGCATTATCCGCGTAGACCGATGTCTTAGAGTCAATTGTGATATTCTTGGCTCCTTCGAGGCTCACATCTCGCTCAAATCCCTTTGGTGTTCTTTCAATCCTGAAATAGTCCACTCTTGGCTCTCCTGGTTGCGAGAAAATAGCGAAGTTCTCCCCATAGAACTCCGACCTCGCGACCCTAAATGAATCAGAAATTGGTTTGTCCGAAAGCTCCATCAGAACACGACTGACATAAGCGTCAATCACAGCTTTGTAAGCTCCACGAGTAGGAACGAATCTTCTGTTGTCCAGACGACCGAGTAGACCAACAGACATCATCCGCACCACTTGGTCGAGGGTGTAATCATAATCAAGAAGTTTCCATGCAGCTTCCGAGGCAGGGACATCAAGAGTAGTTATCTGCTTGGCAACCCGACTGATTTCGGGTTTGGATATAATATCTAATGCTGAAATCTCAACTTCTGAACCTGTAGGCAACTGTCCTCCGAGTGGATGCAGATTCTTTTGGGGAAGGTTGGATGTTTCGATCTCTATTGCTACGGGGCTGACTGATAGGGCTATTGTCTGCAGAGCCTGTACGATGTCTGATGGTTCTAATCTACGTGCATCGACTGCAACAGTGAATTTGTATAAACGTCGTCGCATGGATATGACAGCTTCTCTGTCTAAACCCATCCAAGCTTCTGGATGGTCGAATATGGAGAGATATTCTGAAGCCTCAGTTGAAGCCAAAACACCTGCCATCAGGACGGGATATTTCGCAGCTTCTATAGCAATACCGGGTGGACTAAACGCTGTAATGGACCGACCTGACACAGCCTCCCCGAGCTGCAGCTGTGTTGTTCGGAAATGATCGAGAGCCATTGCCTTCCCCTATCTGAAAATAGACCCATTCTTTCAAGGACTAATTATGCTAAGTCAATTATTCAGCATGTAGCTCTGCTTGGATGTATGCCAAACGCGGTGAGAGAGATGTCCGAAAGTATCTTGGGCTCGAAAGACATATAGTCTTGACATGCTTGACGACCCTAAATTGTGGTGTATGAGATGACAAAGCCTTCTGACCGCAATGGAGTTGGTCAAGAGAATGATGTTTCAGAAGGTTATACTCCAAGAGTCCGTCAATGGATTAAAAGAAACAGAGAAGATCTCATACTCCTAGTCACTGCCGCTTTTGCAGTGGGGTTCTCATGTATCTATTACCTGTCAACGATGTTGTCATACACAACTCCTGGATTCACACTGGATGATTCGTGGATACACCTTCAATTTGCCAGAACTATCTTCGAAGGGCACCCTTGGGAGTACTCTCCTGGGTATCCAAGTACAGGTTCAACTAGTCCTCTCTGGTCAATACTGCTTTCCAGTGTATTCTATCTCTCAACTGATGTAACTGGTCAAGTATGGGGAGTATATAGTATATCGATATTGTTCTACGTTGCCTCCACCTTCATGGTGGGAAAAATTGTATTCGACTATACTGAAAGCATTACATGGGGCATGTTGTCAGTTCTTGGTTTTGTGATTATCCCGCGAAACACATGGTTAATGCTATCAGGAATGGAAACGCCTCTTTTTGTGTTCATTCTGCTGCTCTCGATTATAATTCTGGACAAAGCGGATATGAAATACGATTTACTTCTGGGAGTACTTGTTGGCATGGCATATCTCTCGAGACCTGAAGGCATCATCGTTGCGCTTGGTGTCCCTATCAGGTTCGCTCTGTTGGTTCACAAGGGAGAGGTGAATAAGAAACGTATCGTGACTCTGTTCGCATCCGCCGGTTTGGCAATTCTAGTAGTCTTACCCTGGATCATGTATTGTCTGAATGTTACGGGGCTGCCGCTGCCTGATACATTCTATGCCAAGGTACATACGCCTACAGCGTCAGAAATTGATGCTTGGAATTTTTGGTGGACGATTTTCGTAGGGCAAATGCCTTTCCTTCTGGTTGGAGTGTTTATTGGTGTCGTTATGATCGTCAAAAGCAAGCCATTTCCGTGGATGTTTCCTGTCGTACTTACGGTCATGTACAGGTTGACAACTCCTTATGCATCTCTCATTAACAATAACCGATATCTACTTCCGGTCTTTGATCTATTCTTTCTGGCTGCGATAATTGTGACTGCCTGGATCTTTGACATCGTTTTCGTTGGCATCTTGCATTTCTTCGACCGGGAAGAGACCAAACTCATTGCCGTTTCTCTCGCTGTTATGGTTCTGGTTGTACCCCTTATTCCTCAGTACATGGATCAAGCCACCTACTACGGAAAAGCAGC
This sequence comes from Candidatus Thorarchaeota archaeon, assembly GCA_011364905.1. Taxonomy (GTDB): domain Archaea; phylum Asgardarchaeota; class Thorarchaeia; order Thorarchaeales; family Thorarchaeaceae; genus SMTZ1-45. Next base: position 21,823 of record RDNZ01000037.1, on the reverse strand, counting down.
AAAAACTGTGAATGACCTTCAAGTCAACATTGGGCAATGGCTCGCAGAGAACACACCTGAGGATGCAGTGTTTGCAACACATGATGCTGGGGCGCTTAGATTCTTTTCAAACAGATCAATGATTGATCTAGCAGGACTCGTGAGTCCTGATATTGTTCATGGGAATATGACGACGCGACAAACACTATCCTATCTTCGAAATCATGGATGCAACTACATTGTTTACTTCGATGATCTATTTGTCTACTTCACCTTTTTTCTACCGCACAACGCATGGGAGAAAGTATACACAGTCACTATTCCCCCGGAGGTTCATGTTGGCGGAGGAAGACCAACAATGTCAGTATTTCAGATTCATTGGGAATTCACAGATTATTGATTGGTTTGAAAAACGGGAAATATAACTCGCGTTGAAATAACTGTCTTTGTGCTTCCAGCATTATTGTCTAATCAACTTTTGAATTGACTGAATCAACCTCTCATACACTTCAACAGGATCGACAACCTCTGTAAAACCTCCAGAGAACAAATCCGTTTTTCCTCCGCCTTTCCCCCCAACTTGCTTTACCGCATCAGAGATGTAGTAGGAGGCCTCCTGCGGCATGTTGTATACTCGAAGAATTAAGTGTGATTTGATGCCAGGAGCGAACAACAATAGAACAAGTGGTTTTGTTGAAGTCATTTGATTTGCTAAGATGCTTAAGGTGTTTGAGTCAAAGCCTGGAAGATACTCGTGTCTAAAGCCTACTCCATTTATCTGCTCAACCGAGGATGATTCTGTTAACAAGTTGATTATCTTTTCAATCAACTCCTGCTTGATATCAATTGCTTGTTTGGCTTTGTCTAGGACAGCACCTAGTTGCTCCATCTCGAACGGATACGAATACCTCCGTCGAAGTGCCATGTTGTAGATATCCGAAACATACTGACCTGCTTTTGTTCCTGTAACGAATTCAATGTGTGTGCTTCTTTCGTTCTTCTTTACATCCAGGATTTTAAAGAATCCAATGTCCTTAGTATGCAATACATGGATTCCAGAACAGGCGCAGCTATCAATCTCACCTATTGTAACTACTCTGAGTTTTTCGTGCTTTTCTGTGAGCCCCTCACGAGTTCTAATTGTTGAATCCACTTCCCTTGAGTCGACAAAGTTGCTTTCAACCGGCATGTTCCTCTCAATTATGTCCAATACTTCTGCTTCTGCCTCAAAGATTGTATCAAGCTCGATGTTTTCTCCCAGTAACTCGACTGACCCATGATCGCCATCTATCCAGAGTTGTCCAACTGCTACGTCTTTCTTCTTCTTGATGATGGAAGCGAGAAGATGCTCAGCAGTATGATTCTTCATCATTGATTGTCGCCATTCCATATCAATCTCAAGTTGGCCTTCATGTCCGGGGGACGGTTCTTCACTTGATACTAGCACAATCCCATTAGACTCGCTAATCGTGTCTATGATTGGAATACAACTGTCTTCAATTGTAAGGCTCCCTCTATCACCTGCTTGTCCCCCTCCTGAAGGTCTGATTATGTCTTCTTTGATTTGAATATGATAAGACGTACCGACCTGCTCAACTCTCTCTATCGAGACATCGAACCCGCCCCTATTAGGGTCATTCCAGTATGGTGGAACATTACTCATGAAATTCGCCCTAGCAAATTGGCTAACACTGAGTCGAAAATAACTTTCGAAACTGTCTTCTTTCGCTGCAAGGCAAACTCAGTATCTGCCGAAACCGATATAGCGTGTATTGGGTGACCTACCTGTGCCCAGAATTATAGTTCGAGGGACCAATCTATGTTCAATTTCCTGAAGTCTGATCCTGTAAAGAAAGCAAAGAAGCACGTTGAGAAGGCACTCGTCGAAATTGAGGATGGTTATCCTGATTATGCAAGCGTTGAGTACGAGAAAGCCGCTCGTTGTTTCTGTGAGGTTGAGCAAACGGACTTTGCTGTGAAATACTTTCGAGAGGCTTCTATCTATGCATTAGAAAATAATGACCACATTCGATGCGCAGAAATGAAAGTTGCTGCCGCTGAGTGTCTTCTACAGGAGGGTCGTTACGACGAGGCTGGTAATCTCTATTCTGAATCATCTGATCATCTGGAAAGAGAGAAGAAATCGAGAGAATCCAATCGGTCATTAGGAATAGCAATAATTGGATATCTAGCAGCCAGAAACTTTGGGACGGCCACCAACTTGGTGCGTAAAGCCGAGAAGCGACTGAAAGACTCGTCATCGAAGATAGATCCGATGTATGCACTGGCTGAGATATGCACGAGGATATTATGTGAGGGAGTAGATGTCCCCAAAAAGGAATTTGAGAAGACTGCAAAGAGCGTTAAGCCCAATGATCCTGAGCGGCCCCTCATAGACTTTCTAGTTAACTCAACGAAACTCGCAATTGATACAGAGATTCTATTGGAATGGGCCGGTCCCCCACAAAAAGAAGTCAATGTAAAGGCGCCGCTTGAGATTGAGTTAAGATACAAATGCCCTGCAGAAGTCCAAATCGTTGATCACCGGCTGGCACTATCTAACAGTGTCATAATTGTGAAAGAACCTGAATACAAACAGACTCCTGCCAAAGAGGAATCATGGTTGCTTGAATTCAAACCAGTCCTCAGTGGTGAGGGTACTATAGGCCCTCTCACGGTGACCCTTGAAGGCGACAAAGTACTTGTAAACAAACACACCAACAAACTCGAGTTTAGCATTGCTAGAGCTCCATCCAAAATCGCAGTGGACCTAAAACCAGAACGAGTATCCTGTAACCTTGGTGACGAAGCAATATTCGAAATAACTGTGTTTAACGAGGGAGATGGACCTGCAGAAAATATCCAGTTGACTGTGGCTCTTTCTGACGGCCTTGAAACATCATTCGGCATTGATTCGAAAACAATCAATTTTCTCGGAAGCGGAGAAAATGTCCGTTTGCAGACTTTTGTCAAAGCTGTTGGTCAAGGCGAGGAGCTTGTAACGGCAAAAGTTGTCGATGGGCGATCAGGTGACGAAGCAGTGAAAACTTCCATGGTGCGAGTAGGATAGGCTTATGACTTCCGTTTCTTCTTCCTCTCAATCTCAGACCTGATACTAAGGCAAGCTCCCATAACCTGCTCAATTGCCTCCTCTTCCTCAAAGACTGTGAGCATGTCTTCGGCTTCATCGAGGTCATTCTCTGCCAGAGCATTGCTGAACGATAAGAGGGTCTGTAGCCACTCCCATCTTGTTTTGGTGATGATCTGTTTCGCCTTTTCTATGAGTTCTTTGGCTTTTGCAGTCTTTTCAATCGTGGCAAAACCCATCGCGGCCAATGATAGATTGATTACCGCTCTTTCAGCATTCCCATCATCTATAGCCTTGTTAGCAGCCTTATCATAGAGGTCTCCCATGTTCTCGGCGGCAGTCAGGAAATATTCGCGGTTCCCTGTCCTATGACAGGAATAGGCTGCCCACAAGTAAGCTTGAGCTGCAGTTTCAGTCATTTTCTCAAGAAGCGCCTCTTTTGCCGCATTCTCATAGAGGGTCAATGCTGTGGAAAAATCACTAACTTGTCGATATTGCGTCGCAGCTTCAAGGTAGGCCGTAGCAGCAGCTCTATGGTCGTCCTTCTCTACCCGTTCTTCAGCATACATGTGATAGTATTCAGCTGCTTTTGTGGTCATCTCATGCACTCTGTCAAGATAGCAGCTTGCTGCATTCTTGAATTGGTTTGCAGCTTGATAGTACTTTTCAGCCTCAAGAAACTCGTTGGCCAAGCGTTCCCATTGAGCACATTCGTCATCCATACAATATCGACCTACACGTTCTTTGCTCTGACGGAATCTTCTCTGAGCCCGAACAGGGTGTGCATTTGGTGTCTGTGCTCTACAAAAATGTAGCTCTGACGTAGATTCTGCGATTTATCGGCATGTGCGATGTTTTCATAGCGACCTTTGACGAATTTCCTCATCCTCTTACGTTACCTCGTACCTCTTAGTGATTACAAATGTTTTTTGGCTTACGTGTAATTTAAATACGGGTTACGTATATAATACTGCATTGTGCTGTGTAGGTTTCGCGAGAAGGGAGAGATGTAAGAGTCGCGAGAGAACTAGCCCTGCTGGCTAAATTCCTGTATCACTAGCTAGGAATTACTTCGTCGGGAGCCTGAGTGCTCCCGACACCATCTTGCTTTGTTCATTTCTGCAAATCAGCAAGTAATTCTTGAGCTCGTTCAACTTTGATGTTCTTCTCTTTGACAAGTTTCTCTGCAATGATGTCAACCTGGTCTCCTCGAGCCCCAGCAGTCGCCGCTACATTTCTGGCATGCAAAGCCATATGCCCCTTCTGAATTCCCTCTGAGGCCAAGGCACGAAGGGCAGCGAGGTTTTGAGCCAAACCCACGCTCGCAATTACTTGTCCTAGCTCTGTGGCTGTTTTTACTCCCAGTATTTTGACGCTTGCTCTGGCTGCTGGATGGATCTTGGTTGCTCCACCAACTAGACCGACAGCCATGGGTATCTCTATACTTCCGAGTAAATGTCCCTCTGGTGTCTTCTCGTACTTTGTTAGAGAGCTGTACCCGTTCATTGCGGCATAGCTATGAGCGCCAGCTTCAATTGCTCTGAAGTCATTCCCGGTAGCAATTACCACTGCGTCAATGCCATTCATTATACCTTTGTTGTGCGTGGCACATCGGTAAGGATCAGCTTCCGCAAATGCCCACGCTGCAACGATATCGTTAACCACTTCATCGCCGCCTAACATTTCTTTATCGAAAGTTGCTTTGGCCTTGATTAATCTAAACTCTGCAAGGTTAGACAGAATTCTAAGGATGACTCGTCCTCCAGTGATACTCTCAATTCGAGGTGCAAGAGCCTCCGCCATTGTATTAACTGCGTTTGCTCCCATGGCATCACGGGTATCTACGATCAACTCAGTCACGAGCATGACACCTACCTTTGAGTCAAAGATTCTCACTCTGAGGTCTTTGGCTCCTCCTCCAAAACGCACAAGAATCGGGTCTTGCTCATTTGCGAATTCAATAAGAGCATCTTTTGTGTCCATTATTTTTGACTTCGCTTCCTCAGGCGAAGGGACATCCACGACTTGGATTTGCGCAATCATGTTTGGTCCCGTGTCAGTAGCAGTGAAACCTCCATGCGGTCTAGCCATTCGTGCCGCATTGCTCGCAGCAGCAACAACGGATGGCTCCTCGAGGGCCATGGGTATTAGGTAGTCTTTGCCATTGATTAGAAAATTAGTTGCAATTCCAAGCGGAAGCGTCATTGTTCCGACCACATTTTCAATCATATGGTCAAGTATACTCATATCGACCTCGCCAGGATTCACAAGTGGACCTAAATCCTCATCACCAAGTCCAGTAGCCTCCTTTAGCTTCTTCACCCTTTCTTCTCTGGATAGTCTGTAGAACCCGGATAACCCTGAATCGTCAACCATTGTCAAGCCTCATTCTTTGAATATCCCTCTTTAATTCCATAAAAGAGTGCTGGCATGGCCCTCAATATCTTTAATGAAAGAAACTGTTTACACAGTGAGTCTGCAAGTTTCTCTACTAACTCATACGCAACTGGTAAAGAGAAGATCACCTATCCCAATATTCTAGATGAGATCCAATAACCATAGGGTTTAAGACTCAAGCAACCGACGATGCTGAGTAGTTGAGCAAGATGAGTTCAGAGCGAGATTTCAATGAAACCATAATGAGCCTAGCTAGAAAGCGCGGTTTCATTTGGGGCCCATCACCTGAGATTTATGGAGGCAGCTCTGGATTCTACGACTTGGGTCCTCTTGGCAAATTGCTCAAGAACCGACTTGAGAATCAAATACGTGCCGCTTTCGTAAGAGCGAATTTCTGGGAGGTCGAGTGTCCAACAGTAAGCCCTGCGGAGGTTTGGAGAGCATCGGGCCATTTAGAGGGATTCATTGATCCCGTCACCGAGTGCACCAAGTGTGGGCAGATTTATCGTGCTGATAATCTGATCTTGGAGAAATTTCCTGAAACAAACATAGCTGGTCAGACTGCAGATGGTCTCACTGAAACAATTAGAAAGATTGGACTTGTCTGTCCATCCTGCAAGGGTGAGCTTGGTCCCGTTAAGGCATACAATCTTATGATGCAAACTCGCTTGGGTTTGAATCAGGAAGCATACCTAAGACCCGAAACCGCAACTACCACATATTTACTCTTCAAGCGTTTTCTCACATTCTTCAGGGACAAACTTCCCGCTGCTGTTTTTCAAATTGGCAAGGCGTATCGAAACGAGATCTCCCCGCGACAGGGAATGCTTCGTCTGCGAGAATTCACACAGACTGAGGGTCAGATTTTCCTCCTAGAAAAGGATGAGATGGAGTGGCCTCAGTTTGAAGACATAAAGAATGAGAAACTTCCACTGGTCACATACCAGGCTCAAGAGAAAGGCAACTTCAAGCCAGTCATGACAAAGACATCTGATGCCATTAAGCAAGGATTCTTCCAAAAGCCTGCCTACGCGTGGTGCGTATATCTGGGGTACGACATCTTTCGAAAGATGGGATTTTCTGAGAATAAAATGCGACTACGTCAACACCTTCCCACAGAGCGGGCTCATTACGCTGCTGATGCATGGGACATTGAGATACACACCGAAAGCTTTGGCTGGGTGGAATGTTGCGGCGTACATGACAGAGGCGACTATGACCTATCGCGTCACCAGGAATTCTCAAAGGAGAAACTACATGTAAAGGTGGACAAGAAACCTGTTATTCCCAATGTCCTTGAGATTGCTTTTGGGATTGAGAGACCTCTTTTCTGTTTGCTTGACAACTCATATCGACCTGAGAGTGATGAACGCGACACGGAGTGGCTTCAGTTTCCTCCTGAGTTAGCTCCAATTCAAGTCGCGGTCTTTCCTTTGATGGGCAAAGATGAGTTAGTAAGCCCTGCAACGCAGATCTTCAATGATATCATGGAGGCTGGCTTTGTGTCTCAATTTGATGTTGGCGGGTCCATTGGGAAACGGTATCGACGTCAGGATGAAGTTGGAACGCCCTTCTGTGTCACAATAGACTACACAACGCTCGAAGATGGAACTGTCACTATTAGAGACCGAGACTCGATGGAACAAGTCAGAGTTCACAAAGATCATCTTGTGGAGTCTCTGCGTAGGCTGGTGAAAGGTTTAGTCCAATTCAGTTCCCTTGAATAGACTCAGAAGTAGACGGCTTTCAGAGATTTGGAGAAAGATACAGAGTTATTGAGGATGCACGCTCCTATGATTAAGAACAAGAGTGCAAACCTGTTTACCTTTCTAGAAAAATGATGTCTTTAGACATCTTCACCTTGCCTTTCTCAATCGGGACTCCCTCGTCCTCGCAGTGCTTGCATCTTCCTTCTGCTCTTTTCCTGTCGCCTCCAAAGCTTCCATCCTCCTTGACAACACGATGACAAGCAACAACAGGAAAGAGTGGATTCCTATGAAGTGAGTTTGCTACAGCCCGATATGCCTTGGGGCTCCCAATTTCTTTTGCGATTCTCCCATATGTGCTCACTTTGCCTTTCGGAATCCCAAAAGTGGCTGCGTAGACTCTGCTATCAAACTCAGAGTATCCTGGTATTTCTAGTGTGGCTCGTATCACATCTTCTTCAGTTTTGATTTTATTGAGACCCATCTTCTTATTTCCTCGATAAGCATTATGTGGTATGATGAGGAGCTAGGAGAGTTATGGGTCTTTCACTCAAAGCAGCCGAGTGTTTCCAAGTGATGTTTTGCTGCTGGAGATAGGAAAGAGAGATAAGGTCCGTAGCACATTGGAGGGCCGAGAGAGAGTGCGTGATGAACGAGGACGCTGATGCTGTTAAGATCAAGAGCATTTTGGTTGCAGTTGATGGCTCTGAACACTCCCTGAAAGCAGTTCGTTATGCATGTGCTATGGGTCCTCCATTGGGTGCAGAGGTTGTATTGCTTCACGTTGTGCCCATGTTAGTGTCAGCCACACCTTATCATGACACAGTTTCTGACCAGCCCTTCTTGGCTCTTCAGAAGGTTGGAGAAGACATTCTCGCTCGAGCAAAAACCATTGCAAGCGACTGTAATTGTGAAGCCATCGATATGATTACACATGGAGACCCAGCATCCAAGATAATCAATATCGCAAGTGAAAGAGGCACCGACGTTATCATACTTGGCTCACGTGGTCTTAGTGGTATACGCAGACTGTTTGTCGGATCAATAAGTGACAAGGTTGCGAGAGACGCACATTGTCCCGTGATGATAGTTCGGTGAATCAATTTTAGGACGTGGAAATTTCCTGTGGAAAGTCCAGGAAAGTATGGAATCTCAGTTGATATTGGCACGACAAACATCACACTTCAACTTACTAGCTTGGAAGATGGAGACAGCAGAGAAGAGATTAAACTCAGAAATCCTCAGCGTGAATTTGGGGAGGAAGTGATTTCTCGCATAGATTTCGCTCGTAAGCGAGATGACGCCGACGTGATGATGAATCTTGTGCGAAAGACAGTCAATGATGGTATCACTCGGCTTATTGATATGGCAAATTGCGATAGGGAATCAGTCAACTCAGTTGTGATAGTTGGAAACACAGTCATGCATCATCTATTCTTTGGACTCTCTACTTCGACCCTTCTGAAAGCACCCTACCTTGCAGAACATAAAGGTGCTATATTGAAGAAGGCCACTGAAGTAGGGATAGATCTTCATGCCAATGCAACTTGCTATTCGCCTCCAGTAATCGAATCATTTGTTGGTCCTGATGCTGTAGCAATGATGCTGGCAAGTGGCTTTTTTAATTCAGAATTGAAACTCGTTTCAATTGATATCGGCACAAATACAGAAATCGCAGCGATCAATGAGAATGAAATTTGGATTGCTTCTGCCGCTTCAGGCCCTGCATTTGAAGGCATGTCATTAGAGTACGGGACATCAGGTGATGTGGGTGCGATTAATCGGGTATTAATTGATTCTTTGGACTCTCGACCACACATCGATGTCATAGGCGATGAAAAACCTACAGGAATCTGTGGAACGGGTGTCATTTCCGCTATAGCCAGTATGTTAGAATCCGGAATTTTGTTTTCCAGAGGATCGTTTAATCGGGAAATGAAAACACCATGGTTAGTCACAGATACACCGATAGTCCATTATGTTCTAGCTACCGCATCAGAATCCGCAACTGAATCCAGCATTGTCTTGACCCAACCAGACATCCGCATGATTCAACAATCAAAGTCATCCATTCGTTCTGCGCTCAGTATAGTTCTAAAACAGGCGAAGTTGAATCCAGCCGATATCGATACTCTTTACCTCACTGGAGTATTCGGTTCAGATCTGAATATTTCCGATGCCATACGAATTGGCTTACTTCCAGACTTAGTCAGTGTTGATGTGAAACAAGTGAAAGGAGGAGCAAGTATCGGAGCTAACCTAATGCACCGTCAGAACTACCAAAAGCAAGCTGAGGAAATTGCGTCAATCGCGAAATACATTGAGTTGACTGATAATCCAGAGTTCAAAAAGAGGTTCACAGAAAACCTAGCGTTCCCTAATAGATGAGCTCATCCTCGTGAAAAGTTTCTCCGCGTCGAATTCTAGATGATGAGAGCGGTCTTCCATCCTTTGTTCGGACTCGGGGTATCACGATGATGTGAAATCTCCGGAGTCCATTGTCAATTCGCTTCTGGTTTATGTCAAATGCATTCTGAACAACACCAATCTCGTCAGAAACGATGAGCGCATCCAAGTCTTTCATCTTGTCTGCTCCGCCCTCAGTTGTTTCGATTGGAAATATGCTTGCTCGTTCCTTCTCGAAATTCGATTGTATGAACTTCTCGAGTTCTTTATGGCGCTCCTCGTATGGCTGAATGAGCTTTCTATCACTCTTGTAGGCGAGCATTTGGTCTGTTGTTAGCCCGAATGCAACCATCCTGCTCATCTTGAAAGCTGTACGGATGATATGTTTGTGGCCCTCGTGTAGATGGTCAAATGTGCCGGCAAATACTACCTTGTCGTATAGCCAGCCACTTGACTCCAGTCCTCACACACTCCTGGATTCGACGATTCCTGCTTCTGTCAGGTCCTTTACGATTTCAATCATTTTGCCTGATTCTATGTCTCTGAATTGGAAACATATCATGTCCCAGATGTCATCGAGCGATGTCCACTCCTTTGCCATATTAAGCATCTCATCAATGGATGCGAAAATCATCTCGCGCTCCTCACTCATCTTTCTATATTCATGCCCTTTGTCGCCAAGACTTCTAATGATAAAACCAGGACTCATTGCATGTGTGTACTTCCTCTTGATTTCAGTTCTGAAACTTATCATATGAAGTGGAATTTGGTCTTCCTCCTTGGCTTCCATCCCAACTTCTGCACAGGCTCCTTCATACGCCTTCCTTGCTACTACCATTTCAGTCGTATAGACCATTTGCAGGCTTGTCTTTAGTGATTGTCGTAAAGATTCTTGCTCATCTATAAGTGACCACTCACTTGTTGCTTTATCTAGAGTTTCTTGGCCAAGATCATGAGCCAAACCAAGCCAACGAATAACTCTTGGATAGATCTTTTCAGGATCACCAAGGCATCGTGAGAGTTCGGTCACACCACGAATACTCACTTCCTGCATTAGCTCTACAAACTCATTCCTGCACTCGGTGAGTAAGGTTTCTTCATAGACATGTTTTGGAAGTGTCAGTGAAAGAGCAGACAAAGCTCCAATTCGAGAAGCATATCCCATTTGCCTTCGATCCAATTTATCAGGAGTGTCTGTTGATGTGTGATAAAACCTATCTGGATATTGATTGAGCATCACTGCTGGAATTCTAACAGTGCTATCGGTCAGCATGAAATGGTCACTGCCTGCAGAATATCTACTATACTGATATGGGAGCGGTGCAACCATTCCTCCTTCAAGTCGCTCATCCTTTTCTTTTGCTTCAATCCTCTGCCAATATCGAACAACATTGTTCAACGTTGTAGGCAGTGAGAACGGAGTTCTATATAGATGAAGTACTGATCCCGATTTTGCAGGATTGGCACCGACCATATCCAGATTTATCATTGCTATGCAGCGCTTGAGAATATCCTGTTCGTTGTGTATGAACTGGATTGTTCCCGACCATTCAGGAATCCATAGAAATCTGATTGAGAACGCTAGCTTCGGAATTTTTTCTGCTTTGATTAAACTTGATAAAACTCGTAGGATTTCGAGCAGAGCGCCGCTTCCTGAAGCGTTATCGTTTGCACCTGGTTTGGGATGACAAATGTGAGCAGCAAGCCAGATTTCCTTGTTCTGGTCTTCTCCAGGCAGAAGAGCTGAAAGGACCTTTATCTTTCCAACACCAAGGGCTGCGTCGACCTTTGCTTTCACCGTAACTACCTTGCTTTCCTGCAACCATTGTTTCATCTTCACACCATCGCCCTGTTTGAGTGAGAATCCAAAAGCAGTTCTATCCTTATTCTCTGCGCTTGGCCAAATGGCGTCGTACCGTCTTAGTTCTGCAAGTTCATCAATCCCACTAGGTGGAACAAAGGTAAGCAGACCTGCTGCACCATACTTGAGAACCGCCACATCATGGACATTTCGTGCAAGGCTTTCAGTAAGAACCAGTTTCCCCTTCACATCCTTCCCTTCATAGTCAGATGCGGTTAGGCCTTTGCCAACATAAACAACATCAGTTTCAATGTCTGCTGATGTTGAATGAGCAATCAACGATATTGGTTCTGCACTATAGTCTGCAAGCGTTTTTTCTTCAGGTACTAGAAGATCGAGCTTCCCCTCTTTTGCTTCCCAACCGAATGGGTTTTTCCAAGTTCCAGCGGCAATCTTGCCGTCCGCAGGGTATTCGAAAAGTTTCACCTTTGCGTCCGAATTCGATGCAATTGTTGTCCTAAGATACTCAATAGCCTCAGAGAACCCTGGACTTGCTTGAATTCTATGGTAATTCGAAATTGCAGTCGCAAAATCTTTTGCGCTGATTCCTGAAATATTGCGCCTTACAGCTTTGATAATGTCATCCGGTAGCATACTATCCTCTCACAGATGAAAAATCGGGTGATATTCTCACATAAGTAGTCTACGTCTTGTGCGAATTTACGCTGAGTTGGAAAAAATTAGTCTCCGGAGGTGCTTCTTGCCCTCCGGGTGAAACTCAGTAATGTATTCAGTGCAGTTTTATGGCGCTGTTGACTAAGATGGAACTGGCTCTGCCGGTGGACGACCTCTTGCCATTGCATCTAGTTGCATCAAAGCTGCTATAGAATCTCCTATCATCTTGAGTTTGTCACGAAGTTCCATGGTATTCTTTTCTTCCTCGGTCTGTTCGTTGTAAAACCAGATTAGCATCGACTGGGTTGATTGATCCCCTGCTTTTTGTGCAAGTTCGCCGATTTTATAGATCCTCTCAGTCACAATCTTTTCGTGTTGGTATGCCTCAGCGAAAATTTCAGCGGCTGAATTCCATTCTGTCTTTGGAGCATCAATCTGCTTCATGATTACTCTTGCTCCGCGTTCAGTGAGATGCCGATAGAATCTCATTGCGTGGTTAAACTCTTCCTGATATTGTACCTCCATCCAATGGGCAAATCCTGAGAGGTAATGTTCCTCAAACCAAGTTGCCATTGATAGGTAGATGAACCCGCTGTATAGTTCAAAATTCAGCTGGTCGTTTATTGCATCAACCAGCTCCTGATTTATCTCCATTATTATCCACCTCAACTTCCATGTTGATTTCTCTCAACTTTCAGTTGATCTCACTTCACAATAGCTAATCCTGTCATCTTTAAACTTTCGGTAGGACAACGAGATTCTGAGGATTTTCTTTGGCTAGATTGATGTATAAGAACAGGACTTATCTGAAGTCTGTCCAACGAACCTTTTTCTTTAAAGGATTTGATTTGATATTCTAATATCGCCCGGAGTGGTTATTGAAATGGCGCTAGGAGACCTCACGCTTCTCACTATCATGTTTGAGTTCGTACCCCCTCTTGTTGTTACGTTGGTGTATCTACTCTTCTTTGGAAAACGAAAGAGTAAGTTCATTGAGGCTTTCATTGTTTTAATGTACTTGAAGACTGTAACATACTTCTTGCTGAATATTTATCGCCTATCAGTTGATGTAGGCGGTGGCTTCGATCCCTTTGTTGATACTCGCGTCTTATCGTGGCTTCTCCTCACAGACATGTTGTTCCACTTCGTGACATCTCTTCAGGAATATCTAATCTGGGTTATGGTGTCTTTCTTTGCTGTGCTTTTTGGAATGTTTGTCCTTGCAGCGAAATTAGCACTTCAAGATCCACTAAAGATGAGATTCAAGAATGTTATACGGAGCATTACGAAAAAAGAACCTGAGAGTGATGGATACACTGGTTTTGGCGACCGATTATCAAACATCCGATTCGAAGGCCTTGAGCCGCAGCCTTTGAATCCTGAGGTTCAGAGTCGTGCATGGCGAGATGCATGGAGAGACTATCTTATCATCGGTCTCGCAACACTGGTACCATCGATTTCCATTTACGTTGGAAGTATTCCTGCTTTCGTTGGAGGTCAAGCACCAAATGTGTATCTGTGGAACATTTTGATCTTCCTGACTTGGATTTACAGATTTGGATATCCTGCTTCAAATCGTATTGCCAAAGGGGCTGGTCTCCGTCTTGGAAATCGAGACATTGGCGGAGAGATGATGCGTGGAGTGCTAGGCTGGTTCTTTAGGCTCAACATCATCCTAACATTTGGTTTTGTTGGATTACAAGTGTTTCAGGCATTTACTTCTGGTGTTCCTGTTACGGAAATTGTCAATGTACTTTTGGCTTACTACAGCACAGGAATCATCTATGCTGTACCTCCCATTATCTTTGCCATCCTGATTCTTCCACTCGTTGAGGATTTTGCTGTTGTTCTCTACAAGAAGACATTTGACTCACTGACGAAAGGAAAGTTAAAGTTGTCTGAATTGAATTTTGGTGGTGCTCTGAAGAATATTGGAGCTGGAATTGGAACTGGATTAGTAGTTACCGGGGCATTTGTTGCTGCAGTGTTTGCCGCAACTTTGAACTACTCTTTTGGGCGCGGGCTCCTTCGTTTCTTCCCCAGAGATGTTGATGATGAATTCATTATAGGTGTTTTAAACAATCCCATAAGCAATCCCCAGATGATAGGAGAAACAATCTGGTTGCTGTTGCTGCTCGCGATACCTTTTGTTATGATAATAGTTCTTGGAGTGCTAGGCCACTACGTATGGAAACGAACCGGAGGCGGAATCGAAACATTTGCACTCTTTTCTGGTGCGACTCTATCCATGGTGACATATTATGTGTTTCCAGGTTTGGACTATATTGTTTCCTTCAAACTGACTCCTGCAACATATGCTGGAGAGATATTCAATAGACTGCGACCAGTTCTTGAACTTCCATCTGCAGATCAACAGTGGGCGCGTTTGGCTTCTCAGTTCATCCTCAACTTGCCAATCTTCGTATTCAGCACACTCTTCATCCTTTACTTCTTCAAGTATAGAGAGAGCTGGCGGGAAACCATTGGAGAGAAAGCTGGACCACTCCTCAGCGTGCACAAACGTGATTTGATTCAATCCGCCATCATGTTCTTTGGTGGCCTTATTGTATCGATTCTGGGAGTATGGATTACTTCTGTGATTATAGCAAATCCAGCTCTTGTCACTAACCTTCTTCAGGGCTTGCTCAGTGAAATTGGGCAACCAGATGGCCTCGAGGGGGTACTTCCTCCGCCAGGAAACTTCTTGGATAGAGCTAATCCATTTGGATGGTTTTTCGTTTTTGCGGAGCACAATATGGTTCGTGTCTTGTTGATGCTAGTCATTGGTCCAATATTCTGGGCGGCTGTCCTATGGTTTGTGGGTGTTGAGAAAACAAAAACGGAGAAGATGGTTGGCACTTGGACATTGTCTTCAGTTGTCATAGGAATATCAGCCTGCCTCGTTTGGACGACCTACGATGCAAGAAGAGGATTATTCAATCCTTTTGATCCTCGATGGGGTTTTGTAACACAACTAGGTCTCAGGGCACTGGTAGTCTTTGGATCTTTATTCCTTATCTGCGGAGTGATTGTTGCTTTGCGTGGTATGAGAGGCAAAGGTTCTGGTGTATGGTGGTTACCTCTTTTCGTCTTCGTTTTCACGGCTGAGTATTTTGTCTATGATGATCAATTCACATTGATAGCACTAGTCGTGCTTCCACTCCTGATAGCTGGTGGCTACAGGTTGATAGGAAGAGGAAAAGGAGAAGACTTTCTCCTCACGTATATCAAGTTCAGTTTGATGTCCTTAGCAATCGCAGAGGTATTGTCTACAGCATTGACCATTGGGGGGATTGCAATCATTCAACTGTCAGTAGGAGGCGGCAATGGTCTCTGGGAGTTTCTTGCGAGGATAATCCCGCATGCAATAGTAGAGATTCCGACCTTTCTGGTGGCTGCCGCTGCCGCCATAAGAATTGCGAAAGATCTTTGGCCAACCATAGAAACTGAAGATTGGGCGTCATTTCCTTCCAAGACACGTGCTCTCTTAGGTGACGAGAGAACCTGGAGAACTTACATATTGATTGCGTTCTTCCTGGTAATAGCCGCCCTGATTGAGGCTTTTATAACGCCAATTGTCTTTTTAATGGTGGTCACGCCATAGTACATTTTGGAGCGGTTTTTACCCGCTCCTAGCCCCTTTTTTCTTTTCCAATCTGTTCGACGTAATCTTATATTCTAAGGTTTGGAAGATTAGGAAAAGCGCCGCTGCTAGCGACAAAGCTGCGCGAGATTGTTGTCCGGAAACAGTCTTGCTTTGCTAATACATTGGTAGAGCACGCCTCTACTCTTCTTACAATGCTGCGGTAGCCAATCAAGATTCACTTGAGGTGTACACAACGAAATTCGTCACAAAAGCGTTCTCGCTTGTATCACTCGTCTTATTCTCCTTATCACTTTTCATGACTCCTCCAGCAATTCTCGCATCGACGGAAGAATCAATGGAGAATTCTTATCCGACTCTTGAAGAGAATCCATTAATGCTAGCTGATTATCCTGACAACTATACGAGGGTTGACTGGGACCTTGGAACTGAGAGTGACACTTGGATAGATACTTGGAGTTCAGATCGATATCGGTTTGGCCCAACCGTAAACTGGCATACTAGAAACACTACAGACTCTAGTTTGATCAAGTGGTCAGATGAGATCGCTATAGACGAATATGTCGACTTCAGAGTAGAAATTCCATATAACGCTCTAGGCGGTCAAACACCAACTGGAGTGTACCTTGCGGGTCAATACTTCAATATGTCTGCCCTAGCAAACAGCGAAGGAGATTTCCAAATGAAGGGGAATTCTCCAATAATGTGGATGGTTTATTATCACATTCCTGATTCACAATGGATGCTCTATAGCTCGACAAATGCAAGCTGGCCTGAGGGACCTCCCACTGGTCTCCCATCAAATTTCACCATTGACATGGTCTTTGGACCAGAAGTCAATCCTTTTGCTGAGATGGATTCAGGATACACATCATATATCGCAGGTGCGGAATCCTACTGGGCTAATGTTAGGCTAAGATTCAATTCATCCACAATTGGTGGGTTCTATGTAGTTTCTTGTGGAGTTCAAGACGAGTCCTTCAACTCCCTTGCTGAGAGCAGATTTGAGGAGTTCAATAGTGGAAGAATCATTGGGACTACCTTCGATTTCCTTGTAGACCAAGCTGTTGGCGGATACTATGAATGGGAGAGAATTTCCGATGATGGCAACACCTTATACTCCGCCACACGTGGTCTGGATTTCAATATGACTGCTACAATTAATAATGGGACAGTCCTGAACAATGTCACTGTTCTGTTTGATATCCCCAGCAAAATTAACACTCAGAACTGGGTTTATGGTCCATATACTGTGACCGAGGAGGTCACAGGTGCCTGGGAATACGATGATGCATCTGAAACCTATGTCTGGAATGCAACCAAGACTGTAAACTGGACCACACAGAAAGAAGGTTTTCACTTTGAGGATGGATTTACCTACATCGACGTAGGAAAGGAGTACAACTTCTGGGACGGTGGATCAATGTGGACGAACTGGGCGTGGGGACGGGCAGCTGTGGTCTATGATTTTTCAACTGACACATTCACAACCTTACTCGCCTATGAATACGAAAACACCACTAGGATTATCGATGAGTATGGCGAGCATTGGCAAAACGTTAGATGGTTTGAGTATGAACCATGGCCCGTCGATGGGAGCATCCCGCTCCCCTTCATCGTTAATGAAGCAACAAGCGGGATGTATTGGGACAATGGCAACATTGTCGTGACCTTTAGAGGTCATATAGGAGAAGATGTTTTACCAACCAGTGGAGATGAAAGTCAGCCCCTGCATATCCGCGAAATGGTCGGCGATATCCATGGACGCAATTTAGCTCCAAAGTCGCAATTACCGCTAGCTTCTCCTGAGGCCGCAGCAGCTTATCAGTTGCTAGAAGAACTTGCAGTTGAGTCGCCTGTTTCAATTGTAACACTGACTCATGGTGGTGAACCATATGAACCAGACTGGATGTTTCAAACAGATGTCGCAGAACCCTTCACAGTTAAGTCATTGTTGCAAGGCGGCGCTGATTACTTCCAAGAGATTGACGGTATTGGTTTCTTCATGAAAGCATATCAAGATGATTGGGGATTTGATGGCACAAATGACTGGCATCAGTGGTCTGAAATCGAAATTCAGATTCGCATCGATTCTCTCGGAGGGATCACTGTTAGTGTCTTCAATCGAACAGTTCGAAATCAGTGGACTCAGGGTGACTACTGGGATTGGGTGTCGGTGGAGGTCATGCCAGGTCGCTGGGAGACACAGTGGACATTGATTTCAGATCAGTGGCATTGGGAAGAAAAGACTTGGGATTTTGTAGCGAATGATTGGGCTCCCGGTTGGATAGCAGATGGGTCTCCTAGTTTGAGAATGCCTGTTCACTGGCTTGATGTGGCAAATCTGAATCGTATTTTGCTGGGGCACGACCTCAGGATTGAGTTTGATATTCTTCCGGACCCTACAATGCCACAGCTCGAATGGCGGTGGCAATACTTCTATGGCCAACTCAATTGGGTTGAGGACTATGAATCCGGCTGGGGCGAACACACCATTCTTGGATGGACTGAGAATACGGTGTATAGCTATCTCAATGGTACCAAGCTATACATGGAGGAACCAGTGAAAGCTGAGATCTTCAGAAACAACCAGACAGGAGACTTCTATCAGCGAGAGAAAGTGCCATTTGTCGTGATTGGCGGTCAAGAGATTAGTCTGGCACCGTATCTTATGACCGATCTTGAAAGCAATTGGGAATCGTACATAAGGTCGGAGTACAACCATGTCACTGACAAGGAGGAGTACTTCATCAAATTCACAAATGGGACAGAAATCCAAGTTTACTCAGGCAGTGTGGCTGTTCTATACAATATCACGTTGCCACTGGCTGGAACTTCCTTCCTTGCATGGAGCGACAGTCCTCATTACACAGGTATGGATGATCAATACTTCATGATCGCCCTGAATGGATCGTCAATTGCTGGGTCATGGAATACATTCTGGAGCGGGTGGACATCTGAGTTCCGTGACGTGGTTCAGGTTTCAAAGGTCGACTTTACCTATGTGACTTACCTTAACGGAACAAAACCATTCTACATGAGAGGCTGGCCAGATTATCTTGGTCCTGACCACTATGTGATGTATCAAAATGATACTTTTGCACCTGTAGAGTTCTGGTGGGACCCAACATGGGGATATCACTATTGGAATAAGACTGATGGAAAGCTTTACACTCTTGATTGGCCATGGGAACTGATGACTGGTAATTACCTGTCGCAAGATTTCTTTATTCCTCAATTCATGACAAACTCACATGTCTATACCTTAGTTTCAGGGACTAAATATCAGCTTCCTGCACCTGGAATTCCAATGTGGAGTCCTTGGGACCTGAACAATCTTGAGAATATCTACAATCCAGCAACAGGTCACTACTTCGCCAAGGAATATGCCATCGTTGATGGTACTCCTTATGAGGCGCTAATGCTGCCAATGCAAGAGTATGAACCAATCTTTGGATATTGGTACGATGTCTATCAGATTGATACGGGAATGGTCTACAATCTAACGGATTGGAGTATGGATCCGCAGTTTAAATTGAACTATGACTACGGTGACTACTACATGAACCTCCCGTGGACCACTGTTGCTAACGGTAGCATCTGGGTACCGGAAGTTCATCAGAAAGGCTGGTCTGTTGCATTTGGCCATCGAGATACACAAACCTACGAATTTGTAGATGACGGATGGCTCAATCTTCAGACTGGAGTTTATGATGGATCGTACGAATCCAGTCGTATACAGGAATGGGATGATGGTCGAGGTTATGACTGGGTGCAAACTACTAGCGAAGAGGAGTACTCCTATAACAAGACCTGGAGAGCGACATTCCTCAACATCACACTATCCAATGGCACATTCTTCTACTCAAAGATGGACCATCCAGTCGAAGAGCCATCAAACCTCTACAAACCCGTTCTCGATCGATATTACATGATTGACATTTATGGCAACCATCGAGGATGGCAAGGATGGATGGACTATTCTACTCAACTTGTTTTTGTTGAGGACGTTATTGGAGACCCGTGGAACGGGCAGTTCTTCTTTGAAGGTCAATACCGGAATGTCACACAATACAATGTCACATACTATGAATGGGATGACTACTATTACCAATGGATGACCCGTACAAGCATTGAGGATAACATTGTTCCATATGACTACTTCTTCTTGCAGTCAATACTCAACGGCTCGAGATACGAGATTGTTGAACTTCAACGAACTCCTGAAAGCTTCGAGTTTAACTTCCCTGCATGGGCTTTCAACGTAAGTGGAACAGAGTACCATGCCTTTGGGGCCAATGAGGTCATATACCAAGCCTATAAAGTCCAGGGCTATAGTATGAAATTGGACTATCAACCTCTGCCAATTTCCATCATTCGCTCCCAAGAAGCTATCGTCTACGGAGTTCCAGCTTCTGGGATGTGGGACAACGATGTATGGACGGTTGATCCGTTAACAGGAGCTCTTGATTTAGACGGAAATCTTGACACTACTGCGGACCAGTTCTATGTGAGAGAGATCCATTCAAGCACCGATTACTACAATGTGACTCAGCAGTATCTGGATGTGAGCATCTTTTGGGAACCTGATTCATCAACATATGCTGATGAGTTCCATCTGCATTCATTTACAGGAATGGTCACATTCAACTGGACATATGACTGGAGTCAGCTAAATGTCTGGACTCATACTGATGGTACATTTTTGACCCCTGCAGAATACAGCGCATTGAGTAATACCCTGTTCGACTCATTCGGAAATCCAAGACCCGGTTATTGGGACATCTCTTGGATGTTCGAAAACAGAACGTACCAGGATGTAGTCAATGAAGCTCAAACAAAGGGTTGGGATTGGGTTGAAGACAACTCCCAAGAATGGAGCTGGCTCTGGTGGGAGCTTGATGAGCAGTATAGCACTGATGTAAGCATCAATGCCACTTACTCAGAACTGATGGACATTAATCTTGCCTACCAGTATGCCGGGATGTTTGCATGGAACGATACAAACTATGACAATTTCATGGACATCTCATCTGAGCAACTTGGCGATGCTGAGCTTACTCACTACTGGATGCCAGTAGACGTTGAAACAGTAAGTTTCGTCACACCAGGTGTGGGTTGGGGTAATCCCAATACAACTGACTCTGAGTACAGGCATGTTGATGAAACAATCGACTTTGGCGTCACTTTCAACAATGTAACTGGTCAAGTCTATCCATTTGGTGTCAAGACTTACTTCGATTGGTATGAAGATGCATACTACGGATCAGACTTCCGCGATTTTGATGAACGGCCAACTGAGTGCTTGACAGACGAGTTCACAATCGATGTCCATTTCAACGGTGAAATCAATGAAACTGATTCAAGTGGTATTGCCAAAGTCAAGTTTGACATCACAGTCGGCGACTGGGAAGTGTATACTCCTGGCGGTGATGATGTCCTTGAAGGCAGAAGTCTTGCAGTGGCTTTCTACAGCGACCTCTCTGTGATGACCAGTGGAGGAATACCCGCGGATGCCATGTATGTTAACGACTTAGGAGATCCACTGACAAACGATCAAGCGGCATCGTCGTATAACTTTACAATGACTAGCAGCTTGAGCGATGTGGCTCTGATGAGCCTGGGTGGCGCTCCATATGATTGGTCAAAGAACAGCTCTATGTCTACGAACGTGGACGCACAGACTATCCCATTGGATGCCGTGAGCGCAATATATGTGTCTGGTGGAGGACGAACAGCGACAACATTTTCCATCTCATCAACGCAATTCTATACGGTATTAGGATTTCCGCAATGGGATGGATGGGCTGTAACTGTGGATCCGATTTTTGTTGGATATATCTCTCCAGGGTCGTCCGACGGTGAGGCTCCCTCTTTCGGTGCAACGACGCAATCAGCAGTCACGCTTACAGGCATAGATAACGTCCATATCGCGGCTAGTGTATCGGACAGTGGAGGTTCCGATCTCGCTGGTGTGAAGGTTTGGGATATCGACAACAATCAGAACTATTCAATGGCTTTCAATGAAGGATCTGGAATGTGGGAGGTTAATATCGCCCGCACCCTGGATGGACGGTACAACTTCAACTATCAGATTGTAGCAATTGACAATGCTGGTAATGAAGCCTACACCTCCACTCAGACATTCCTCTTCAGAGATAATATCG
>RDNZ01000036.1 GCA_011364905.1 Candidatus Thorarchaeota archaeon | reverse complement strand
GGATGAGTCGGCTCCCTTGAGGTATGAATCCTATATCGAAACACTCGAGCTCGGGTTTGATGTTTAGCTCTCGCATCCTCTGAGCAAGATATGTGATGGTCTCCCATGAGTTTGCGTATACGACAGAGGGTTTTCGTGCTGTAAATGTCAAGGAACCCACTGTTAGGCTGGCTAGGTCCGGCCGGGTTCTCAGAGGTTCTGCTCGTTCCTTGTCAGACTTTCCAGCGACCCCGCTTGTTGACACCATGACCACCAGCTTGGTCCGTTTTCGTATCTTACTCACGGTCTCCTCAAAGAGCTGATAGTCAGAGGTCGGATTTTCTTTCGCGTCCCGACAGTGAACATGGATGATTGACGCACCTTCCTGTTCACACCGATAGGCGGTCTCTACGATCTCATCGGGCGTCGTGGGCAGATGTGGAGTGTTCTTCTTTCGGGGAACAGAACCGGTGGGAGCTACTGTGATGATGAGTTTCTCCACTATTCATCCTCCAATAAGTTGAGACATGAATCTTTCAAGCTGATTACATCCTTCTACCACAGATGGAGCAATCGATTCGACAAACGCCTCCGGACTCTTAATAGCAGACTTTCTCTTTCGCCGGAATGTCTTGTATGCAGCCGCCCCATCATAGTCCACTGTGGCAAGTCTTAGAGAGAGGTCGGTCGGAGGCATCCCAAACTCAGAACCAGGTAGGCTTGCCAAGAACCAGTTTTTGAGAAGGTAGTGTGCCAATTCATGAGAGGTAGTGACCCCCTTTTTCTTGAGCTCGTTTCGTTGACTATTCCAGTCAGGAAACAGATAGAATGCCCCTTGTGGATACGGACACGAGATGCCGATGTCGTGAACTCGCTGATAGACATATCTTGTAACCAGTTCATGGATGACGGCACAATCTCGCATATAGTCAATAAGCTCAGTATCTGTCCTGTATGCCTCGATTCCAGCATACTGGATTGGAGCTGAAACACTGGACCAAATCTCACTCCCAAACGCAAGTATACATCGGAGAAGTTCTTTCTCATCTGGAGGGAGCAGTAAAGTTCCCAGACGATAGCCGCCCAGAGACCGGTCTTTCGAGAGACCGCTGGTGCTGAGTGTACCCTCAGGATAGAACTTTGCGATGCTGTGATGCTCTTGGTCCCTGAAGTGTATCAGCGCATAGATCTCGTCGGACAGAATGACGACATTGTGCTCACGTGCAATATCTGTGATCTCTCTTAATTGCTGGCTTGAAAAGGTGTGTCCGGTGGGATTGCAGGGATAGTTCAACACCAGCACTTTCTGTTGCCTTCGGTCTGGAGCATGTTCTCTGAGAGAGTTTTCTAGCGACTCTGGTTCCAGTCGATAGCAGTTCGCAGAGTTGGTCACAATATTGTGAACCTCTCGCGAGAGGAAATGACCCATGTGTTGATAGCTGACCCATGAAGGCGCTGGCAGGAAGATTGGACCATCAAGGGCGGTAAGGGCTGCGAACATGAGGGGCTTGCTGCCAGGGCCGACCACGATCTGACTAGGTGAGCTTGGCATGTCGAACATCTTCTTGTAGAAGCTGCAAATCTCCTCACGCAGTTCAATGATGCCTTGAGTTGGCAGATATTTCTGACGCCATGAGTTTTCACAGAGGGCCTTTCGAATGAGGGTATGAACCGGAAAGGGAGACTCACCAAAGCCCATGTGATAGATGTGTTCGCCTTGTTCCCTCAAGGCAGTGATAAGCTCGTTAATCGCCAATGTCGCGGAGGGGACAATCTGCTTTGCTGAAACTGAAACCTCCAAGGCCAAAGTACCTCCAACCCATCACGAATGGGTTATCCGCCAAATATGCTCCGAGATACAAATAGATTGTTACAGGTCACATCGAAGGCTGTTTCTCAATAACTGAGGGCATGGAATCTTTGAGGCACTAGATTCAATATTAGGTTCTTGTATGTGATGAAAGATGGTTATGCTCTCTCTGCCAAAGAAAATAGGATACTCAATGGGAAGGTTCGGACCCTCCTTTCTGATGACTATGATAACGATGACAGCGTTCTATGTCTATGGGACCAGTTTTCAGCTAAACTGGTTTCTGAATGGCATCGCTGTCGCTTCATCATATGTTGTCATAGGACTGACCCACTGGTTCACCGGCTACTACAGCGACAGTCTAGTGAGCAGATGGGGAAGGAGAAGACCATTCATCATAGTGGGAACACCAGGCATAGCGATCTCTGCGTTTCTTCTCTTTGTGCCCAACTGGTTCATCAACACAGCCAATCCGGCCCTTGAGCTGCTTCTCTTCGCCTATTGCACCATCTTTCTGTGCCTCTTCAAGTTCTTCTATGCCTTTGTGATGACTGTACATCAAGCATGGCTGCCCGAGATCACTGATGAAGATGAGAGACCTCTGGTGTCGGGATTCTTGAACACCTTCAACTTTGCTGCAGACTCTGCGGGAGGCATCATGGGCTTCATGACTCCTCTGTTGTTTATTCCAGGACCCCCGCAGCAATTAAGCGAGACAGGTCTCAACATCCTCCTCCTGTTCTGCGTCATCACGCTTATTTTCCTGCTGCCATCAATGTTAGTCATCAGAGCGAAACCTGGGATTGCGCCAATTGAACGCCGTTTAGGAGAAGAGACCCGTATTGCTATTGGAAATCATACCTTTCTTGGGTGGACCTTTGTTGTGGGCTTTCTCTCATTCACACTGATTGCCATAAACCAGTCGCTTGTGGGTTTCCTCCAACAGGTGATGCTCCTTAATACCATCGGAAAACTTGCTCCAGCTGCGCTTGCCATGCTCGTCTCGACGATTATCTTCTTCTATATCTGGTTGACAGGCATCAGAAGGTTGGGGAAGAGGAGGTCACTCATTCTTGGACTTGTGATCCTCTTTGTATCGCTACCCCTGACTCCATTCCTTCGTGGCATAGGGACTGTCATTGGCTACACCTTGGCTGCAATCCTGTTCTTTGTCCCGATAGGCACAGGGATGGCAATCTACTACCTCATGAGCTATGTCGTTCCCGCAGACATTGCTCAGGTGGATGAGATCGTCACTGGAGAGAGCCGCGCGGGAATCTATGCTGGTTTTATTGGCGTGCCACTGAACATGTTCCAGGCAGCCTCGAGTCTGCTTCTTGGTGGATTCATGCAGCTATCAGTCATCCTGAGCGGGAGCGAGCTGATGGGACTCATGTGGTGGGGACCCGTGTTTGCACCTTTCCTTCTAATAGCCGCCTTTATCCTAAGGAACATTGACATAGATCCGGACTTCGAAACCCTCAAACAGGACCACGTGGAGGCGGGTTTATAATGCCTGATTATCTCCCCGGTGCTGGACCGTTGTTCATTGAGGGTAACGAAAGCGGCTGCCTCATACTTCATGGAGCAGGAGGTGGCAGTGCATGGGACCAGAAGGAGTTCGCGAATGTTCTTCATGAGAAGACTGGAATGACTGTCTGGTTGCCATCACTCACCGGATTCGGGACTAGACCTGAGGACCTCCTTGGAGTCACCCTGGATGATTGGTTAAATGATGCCAGGTCAGGTCTCGACCGCCTTCTTGAAACATGTGTGCGGGTGTACATTGTGGGACACAGTGTTGGTGCGGCCATTGCCCTGCTCACGGCATCAGATAGGAGTGAGGTCAGTGGTGTGGTTACATGGGCAGCGCCATATAATGTCCAGAGCAGACTCCTACCATTGCTACCGGTCATGAATAATATCCCGCTACTCAGGCGAGCCATCCCTGAACGACACGAGTCCCTGGCTCCCGAATGGCTACGAGAGAAGGGATGGGTTGGGTATGAGTGGATCCCAACGAGAATTGGCCTTGTCATGCTTGAGGCCTTGAAGCGTCTGAAGGATGCCCTCAGTAGTGTGATCTGTCCTGTCCTCGTCATTCAGGGAACAGCCGACGGCAGCGTAACACATGATAGTGCACAACGAATCTTTGATGGTTTAGCCTCTGAGAGAAAGGAGATATACATGGTCGAGGGAGCTCCTCATCCAATCATGACGGATGAGAGATTCAAAGATGACCTGTTTGCCCGAACGATAGAGTTCCTTCAAAGCCTCTAAGCGAAGCAGCTGTGCTCATTCTGAAGTCGATCTGGTCTTAATCTGCTGTACAAGATTGCCAAGTCCGGTCTTCAGCCAGGAAAAAGCTCCTCTCACCTTCTCACCAAACCAACTGAGTCCTGTTCGTAGTCGTGAACTAACTTGTCGGAACATGCCTGGAACCTTGTCTGGGTTAAGCCATGCAAAGAATACGATGAGAAAGACAGCCACAGCAGCCGCCACACCAACCCCAATCATTGGATTAGGACCTAGGGTTGTACCTGAGGGATTGGTGCTTTCAGTTGGTTCTGTGGTAGATGTTGTTGTGTCAGTGGATGGGGGGTTGGTCGCGGTACCAGAGGTGGCAACTAACCATCTTGTGAGAGAATATCCCTTGGAACAGAACGCAGTCACTGTGAGATTGTCGCCTACAGCTGCTGAAACAGTGAATGTGTCATACCTGCCCCAATTGAATGATTGATTGTTGTAGGACGTGTTTTGCACAGAGAAACCATTCTTGAGTATCTCAATTGTTTCGATATAGTGTGTCTTTGTGTTCGCGACATAGTGTGAAACATTTACCGCAAGTGTCTGTGAACCAAAATCATAGGTGAGGTGCATATCCTCTGGAACTGTTGCAGCGACAGGAGTGATATTTGTCATACTACTCAATATTGCAAGTATGATAACGGTTGCCAGCCCCAAGGTAGATTTCCGCATGCTCATAATAACTCACAGATTGATAGGTGATGTTATGTTATAATAAACATATTTCGCGTTAAATGTCCAGAGCAACTGAATTTTACTCGCTTCTCCTCTTACTGGAAATCTCTGCTTCTCTCAGAAGTTGGTTCACCTCTCGGATTCTCTCATTGATCTGTTTTCTGAGGGTTTTGACACCCAGCGAATCTGAAATTGTCAATGCATCCATGAGGATAGCATGCGCATCCTTCAGCTGACCGTGCTTCTGATAGAATTCGGCTTTGAGCATTGCAGCTCGCATTCTGATACCCGTCAAGTTTCGGTCAGCCGCATGCCTTTCGAGCTTGGAGAGCCACGTTCCTGGTATCGCGCTCGATTCACTCTCTTCTGATTGCTCTGCTATCAAAATCTCTACCCGTGCTAGATCAAGTAGTACGATGGTCTGAAACCCTACAGCTAGTCGCTCAATGATCTCATGTGCTTTTTCAAGGAGATTAAGTGCAGCTTGGTAGTTTCCTTTCGCGCGTTCAATCGCTCCTGCGACAACGTAGTAGTGGCCTAACCCAAATTCCCTGCCACTCTTTAATATCAATGAATGCGCAGTTTCCAGGTTGTGTTCAGCTTCATCCACTCTATTTAGTAACGCCAATGCCCACGATTTTGCAAGATATAACTCTGGATACTCAATATTTCCAGCGTCTTCGAAAGCCTGATTGGCCCATTCAAGTGCTCTTTGACCATTTCCTAGTACAGCGTTCATCCTTGATAGTATCAACCAATCCGAATCATTGCCAACTAGGATTTTGAGGGCTTCTTCTATGCTTGAAATTGCGAGATCATATTCACCAACAGTTCCGAACACTAAAGCTGAATCGTACAAGACTTCACCAATCATGTAAGGGACCTCAAAGTCTTGAGCCAAAGCATACATCTCTTCATGTTGATCTAGTGCCTCCTGAATATCGAATAGACCACTGATATTTGCGAGGGGCTCGAGGATTAGATATTCATACAGTTTGTCATCATTGTTTCTAGCGAGCTCCAATCCTCTCTTGAGAGTATAGACGGAGTCTTTGCTGTGCTCTTCTCTCCTCTGTGCATAGCCCTCAAACATAATGATCAAAGGCATAAAGCACACTAAACGAGGATTGGAATCCATCAAGCCTCTTGCTTTCAAAACTGGCTCCATGAAACTTGGGACGTCACCAAAACCGGGATAATGAAAATACGAATGAAGAAAGTGAAGCTCTATCTCCATCCAATCAGCTAATGTCGTTTCCAAAGCCTTGTCTATTTCTGCCACAGCGAAGTCATGAAATCGGGCTTGGTCGCTCACCGTTGTTTTGATTATATAATACCAGGGTCTGATACAAGGTTCACCTTTGTATTTCTCCTGAATCGACTTCATGGATTCTTCTGTTCTGGTCCACCATGCCTGTACTGCTGCGATAAAAACGAGGTTGAGGGGCACATCATCCTTGAGGACAGTTTCACCAAGCCGCAACACCAGATCATTGTAACTGCTCGCCTGTTCCATCAGTGAGTCGAGTATTGACTTTGATTCTTCATCGATGAAGGGGTAGTACTTAGTGATGGTACCCAGTGGCTTCATGAGACCAGCCCCGCATCCTTAATACGTTGGTCAATCTCCTGAATTCGAGCTGCAATTCTCTTCCTTAGAGTGGCAACTCCGAGAGAGTCGCTAATATTCAACGCATCAGCGAGGGTTGCGTGTGCATTTATGAATTGACTATGATTCTGATAGAACTCGGACTTGAGTAGAGCTGCATACATCCTGACACCCGGAAGGTCACGCTCAACTGCGAGTGCTTCGAGCTTAGAGAGCCATCGCCCGGGGACAACAACTTTTGACGTATCCGTTGATTGCTTGTCAATCAAAATCTCAGCCCTTGCCAAATCAAGTAGAACTCGGGTCTGGTTGGTGCCCGTTGGATGTCGTTCTGCGATTTCCCATGCCTGCTCTAGAGAGTCTAGCGCAATCATAAGACTCCCTTTTTTTGACTCGATCACTCCTGAGATATGATAGTAGTTACACAGATTTGTTTCAACACCTGATTTCATTATTGGTTCGTGTGAACTGTCCAGAACCTGTTCGGATTCATCTATTCGGTTCAAGAGTGCCAATGCCCAAGCTTTCAAGGTGAGCATGAGTGGACTCTTAAATTCCCCACAGCTTTCGAAACCTTTGTTGATCCATTCGAGTGCCTGTTGTCCGTTTCCTAGTGTGGCGTAGATTCTTGAGAGAAGCGCCCATAGGGTTTCGCTGGGTGGCAGTTCTCCTAGTGTCTTTAGAATCTCAAGATGACACGAGATGGCGAGGTCATACTCACCCAATGCTTCAAACACTATTGATGAGTCATTCAAAACCTCGCATATGAAATAGGGTACATCCAAATCTAGGGTCAGGTCGTAGAGTTCTTCGAAGACTACTGATGCATCCTGAACATTGACACTTCTCAGAGTGTTTCCCTCATCAATCGCATTCATGTACAAGTACAGTGCATCATCATTTTTCTTAGCTAAATTCTTACCGTTTCGAAGGACATCAAGGGCTTCCTTTCTGTCTCCTTCTCTCATCTTTGCGAGCCCTTCAAATGCAAGAATCAGAGGTTCAAAGCAAGACAAAAGAGGATTGGCACTGATCAAGTCCCTTGTTTTTTCGAGTGGCTCAAATAGACTTGGAATCTCACCGAGAGGCCAATGAAAAAATGCGTGAAGGAGATGAAGCTCCGTTTCGATCCAATCCTGTGGCATGGAGTCTATCGCGGTCTGTATAGATTGAACAACAGTATCATGCTGTAATTCTTGATCTCTTTGCATCGAGCCAAGATAGTAGACCCAAGGCCTAATCCATGGTACATCTTTGAACTTCTCATTAATCAACTTCATGCTCTCTTCTAGTCTGCACCACCAAGCCTGAACTGCTGCGATATAGGCAAGATTGGTTGGCACCTGATTCTCGAGAACAACTTCACATAGTTGTTGAACAAAGCCATAGTAACTGCTCGATTCATCCATCAGGGAACTTAGTATGGACTTACTCTCATCATCAATGAAAACATAGTATTTAGTGATGGTCCCCATCGGCTTCAAGACACCAACCCCTTATCATGGATAAGACGCTCAATCTCCTGAATTCGAGCATCAATTCTCTTACGCAGAGTTTTGACTCCGGGTGAGTCAGTGAGTCCGATTGCCCGTTGAAGCGTTTCATATGCATCCTGAAGTTGACCTTGACTCTTGAAAACCTCAGACCTCAGCAAAGCAGCTTGCATAGCTATACCGGGCAGATTGTATGAGCGTGAATGGTTTTCAAGGTTGGAGAGCCATCTTCCTGATATGATTTCATCACTCGTCTTAGACTGTTTGAACAGAGCCACTTCCGAAGTTGACAGAGCTATCAAAATTTCGTTCATGAAGATTAGTCTATCCAGCGGATAGAGTATCTCATATGCTTGTTCGAGAGTTCCCATGGCGTTGACATATTCACCTTTGGCCATATCGAGAAGGCCCGATACAAAGTGGTACCTTGCCAGATAAGATTCATACCCAGTCTGCAATACTTTTCGACCAGCAAACTCCAAGAGCGCTTCCGCTTCATCGAGACGGTCTAGAACTATCAAGGCACGAACTTTCCTGAGATAGCCAAGATGTAACTCCTTGTCCTCCAGACAACGATCAGCCCATTCCAAAGATTGTTGACCTTGGCCTAAGATTGCATAGAGTCTCGAGAGGATAGCGAAGATGACCTCGCTACCAGCAGTACCGACTTCATTTATACATTCTAATTGACTTGGGATAGCTAAATCATACTCTCCCAAGATTTCATAGACCAATCCAATACTGTGCAATGTTTCCCCCATAAAAACTGGAACTCCAAGATCTGAGGCGATCTGGTAAGATTGCTCAACTAAATCGAGGCTTTCGTAGGGGTTTATGTTTTTAGTAGAATCGCCTAAGTGTAGAAGAGCAAAGAATTCATACACAGAATCATCATTTACATGAGCTAGCTCGTATGCCTTGCGGCAACTTGCTGTTGTATCAGTTACTTTTCCCCAATTGTGGTTTATCATGCCTTCAGCAATATATGCCAATGGTTTGAAACACAAAAGCTCTGGTTGTCGATCTAGGATTGCATTAGCCTTTGTTTGAAGTTTCACTGCTTCTTGGCGCGCTGCCAAGTTATATGCATGAGCAAGAAGAAGCTCTGCGGCA
The DNA here is from genome assembly GCA_011364905.1 of Candidatus Thorarchaeota archaeon. GTDB lineage: Archaea > Asgardarchaeota > Thorarchaeia > Thorarchaeales > Thorarchaeaceae > SMTZ1-45. The sequence continues at coordinate 20,668 of RDNZ01000036.1, read as the reverse complement.
ATCCAATCATCTGTAGGAGGTTCCAGGGCCGAATCCAAGGATTGTAATATAGCCTGACAGGTTTCAAATTTGTAACTCTCATGTGTCCCCCAGTAAAATCTCCATGGCTTGATAGTTGCGAGAGAGTTGTACTTTTCTAGAATGGCACTTTCGAGTTCACCTGCATACCAACGTTGAGCCGCCGCAATATACACTAAGTTGTCAGACGCTTCATTCTCAAGGACCGTATTTTCTAGACGTCGTACAAAGTCATAGTAGCTGCTTGATTCTTTCATGAGGGAGTCTAGGTTCGATTGCAGTTCTTCATCGATGAACGGATAGTACTTTGTTATGGTCCCGAGTGGTTCCACTATTCGGCACTCCCTCCAGAGTTTGCAACAATCAAATGGCCGTTTAATTAGAGAGACAAGACATATATAGTAATATCGAGTATACATTATACACGATACGCGATACGTAAAACGCATATCGTGACGTGGTGAAGAAAATGGAAAGAGTTGTCGAGCCTGAAAGGAAAGGAATTGAATTCGATGTGGAATTGAACACTGGAGAAAAAGCATCTATCGCCCGACCAAGACGGGATGCAATGAGAGTAAAACGAGCTCCCAGTAATGTGCTCGTATATGCTCAGCCCCTCGGTGGTCTCGCGATGATTGTGGCGCTATTCTTTGTCCCCATGATCACATTACCTGTACTGTTTATTCCAGTGCTTCTTGCAGAGGTCTATCTCCTTGACTGGACTTATTCCAAGGTAGGATTAGTACGTGATGCAAGGTCATCCATCTCGAAAGAATCTAATGAAAGAAGTCCCGAGAATGAGATTGACCAAAAGATTGCAAGGACTATTCCGAAAGACCAGTTTGTTAAGTGAAGGGCGGTTGTTGAGTTGGGACGAGTCGAAGAGTTCGCACACAAGTTGGCAATACCCTTCGTTGCATGCATATACTTTCTAGCATTACTACTTGGTGTGACAATTTGGCGATGGCCCGACTGGTATGAAGATTCAGAAGCAATGTAAGTGAGATACGCGATACGCAATCTTATAAACAGATAGTGAACAATACGGAACGGGTTAATCATAGTGACCGAAGAAGAGAAACCAAAGCGAACCTCCCTTCGAGACCGTGTGCTGAAGAACATCTCCGCAGATGGATTTGAGGAAGAGGGACGAGAGATACCTGTAGTTGCTCGTATGACCAAACGGGTTGTCGAGACCCTTGACTCACTTGTTGCTATTGGCATCTTCAAGAGCCGATCAGAGGCTGCGGCAGCTCTTGTGGAGGGGGCTATATCATCGAGAGAAGATCTGTTCGAGGACATCCGAAGACAGGCGGCGAGTCTGAGTCAACAGCAAGATGCCGCGATGAAAGAAGCCCAAGATGCGATACTTGGTAAGCTGAAGTGAACTTGCCAAGTATCAAATCCATGAGGTTGAAGCCGGTCAATTCTGTTTTAATAGAACAAGCTTTCAGTTGATGTCACTTCTTAGCCAATCAGAAAATTCAAAATTGACTGTGCCTACTTAGGTATTGCGTGCAGATGGATATCCATCTGACATGTGGAGGAGAGATTATTGTCTGAAAAATCACTAAAGATAGGCTCAACCCTGATGGCAGTAATGGGAGTCTTTGCCCTAGTAATAGCCATCCTTTGGATACTCATCACAGAGATCATGTTTGTGAGCGATTTCCTGTTCTTCACAGGAGAGAGTTACCAGGAGTATCTTGCTGCAAGCCCAGCATATGCAGAGTTCTACATAATCACAAAGAAGCTGGTTGGATTCATGATACTCGCTGTATCAATACCGATCCTGTTCATCAACCAAAGCGGATACAAGAATGGTGAGAAGTGGTCTTGGTATGCTCTTTTCATCACAGGAGGCTTGCTATGGGGCACTCTGCTAGGCTATAGGATCTTCATCGGGTATGTTGGAGGTAGTAGCATAACCTTCGTCGTTGGACTTGCCCTGTGGCTATTAGCACTCCTAATCCCAATCAAGAACTTCTTTGGGAAAGAAGCATCATAGAACAGGTTCTACTCATCTTTGGCGGCTTTGATCGAGTAGACCAGTGGTAGTTGAACCTCTGGATTGTCATAGACCCAGTATCCGTCATCGGCCTGTTTCAGAAAAGGGAAGGATTGGAACGGTGCTTTGGCAAACTCATGGAGAAATTCCATTCTAAGACCAGAGTGAATTATTGCATTGATAACGTCCGCCATACTGTGTGCCCATTCATAATCAGTTTGAGATTCAAACTTTGTTTCACCATCGGCGTATGATCCATCGACATCGAACTTGCAGGGCGTTGGACTATGGAAGTAGCCACGAACCATCTTGAAGTCATCCTTCGCGTCCCAGTCAAAGATCCACAATAGAGGATGGAACTCAGCTATGTAGAAGGTCCCACCCGGCTTCACGAAGTGAGATACAATCTCGCCCCATCGGCGAATGTCGTTTAACCAGCAGTGAACGCCGTAGGAAGTAAACACTATATCGAACTTCTCATCCAAGACCTCCGGTAGGTCGTAGATATTAGACTGAATGAATCTGGCATCCAGACCAGCCGCATCAGCAAGTTTTCTGGCCAGTTGAATGGCCTCCCCAGAGAAGTCAACGCCTGTGACCACTGCTCCCTCACGGCCCCACGACAGAGTATCAAGCCCAAAGTGACACTGAAGGTGTAGTAGTGTCTTTCCTTTAACATCTCCAAGTTCTTCCAGCTCAATGGAGTTGAGCGTGGTTTCACCCCTAAGGAATTCCTTTGTCTTGTAAGTCTTAGACTCATAGTTGATCTTGGCAAACTTGTCCCAGAGGTCGCGGTTTGCTTCAAAGAACTTCTCATGCTCTGTCAAGTAGCCTTCACCCAATGTCTGGATTCATTGTCATGATATCAATATAGTCTCCAAAGTAAATTGGAATTACACATTCCTGGAAACACATATTCCACAACAGAAGCCACTCACGCTATGGCATCTCGCTGACTATCTTTTCCACGTCATCAGCAGACATTGCAACAAGAGTCCTAGTCCTATTTGTACCATCCTGTCCATAGATCATGAGCGTTTTCATAGCAGTCTCAAGTGATGGACCCTCAGTTATTGCGATCCAGTCGTATTTTCCAAAGGTGTAGTAGAAACTCAAGAGCTTCCCACCGAGTGACTCGATGAGTTTCTCACTTTCTTTCAGTCGTTTTGGCCCATCCTTGATACTCTTGATACCTTTCTCTGTCAGATTACCCAGTACCACAAATATCGGCATTTTTTCACCTCCTCTGCATGTTTATCAAAACATACCTATTACATCGGTTTGATATAAAACCCATTGATTTATTGCATGGAGGTATAGTTTCAGAGGCCTGAGCCTCTCAGAAAGGTCAATCTGAATTGCCGATTCGTATGACTCTATTCAGTTAGCTCGTCAACAAATCGCTTGCCAAACTCCCTGGCCCTTGCTGGTTCAGCAGCATTGAGCGGACCCTCATAACCATCAACACGGGCAGAAAGACCTGGGGTGAAGATCTTGGCACCCGGTGCCTTCTTACCGACCTCTCCCTCAATCTGCCGGGCTGCATTTCCCTTGTGTCCCGGTGACTGATGGGTGTCAAAGCTTGAAACCAACTTCCCGTCAAGGCCCTTGTTGGCTGCATCCTTTATAGCTCCCTTGATTCCACGCGTCGCCCTGAACGCATGAACTGGTCCGCCGAAGAGCACACCATCATAGCTAGAGAAGTCTTCGGATTTTACTTCTTTGATGCCAATGACCTTGCACTCTGCCACTCCGGTTTCTTCAATCCCAGCGGCAATTTCTCTTCCGACCTGTTCGGTGTTTCCAAACTTCGTGTCAACGACGACTAGGACTTTCTTCATCTTCAAACCTCATATGTGGAGGAAAGAATCGATTAAAGACTATTAAAACTTGAGAATGGTTCAGCTATGTCTGTCACGCTCGTCTGCGCCCATGATTACCAGACCATGTACTATTTCATTCTTTGCCCAACACATTGGATAACACCGGTGAGTCGTGATACTCTTCGATTGAAGGTGAGTCCCTGTGTATAGTATTGAATCTTTAGTTTCGGAAAGAACTCAAAGAGTTCTTCCTTTGAAAACTAATGAAAGTGAAACTTGTATTTTGAGTGGTAGAATGCGTGTTCCTCTACCTTTTCAAGCTCGCCCCATTTCTTGATAACACTGATCGTCTTCCGAAGCATTACCCGCATTATTTTTGCGCATGCGCCGCAATTAGAAGAGTTTATATTCATTTGTGTGTTGTAATACGTAATACTATTACAATTTGCAGGTTACGAGGAGAGATAGATGAGCGGGTCTGATTGCGTGAGAGTGGTGGCCGACGAGGTCCTCAGGGGCCAGATATTGGGTTTAGGTGAGCCCCTTTCATATCCAGGGATTGTCATCGTCCCAATAGTGCGGCGGGACAGTCGGACTCGAATCAGACGAAGACTTAGCAGAACCATACTTACAGAGTATGTACACAAGGTGATAGTTGGGAGTCTGCCTAGGAACACATGCGGAGTTTTTGTACTGGATTCTCTTGGCGACGTAGTGGCACTCAAGATTCACATGGATGTTGGAATGTTTTGGCAGAGGATCTCTTTCGTTGAGAGATTGGTCATGGTGCACTATAAGGAAACAAGAAAGCCAATTAGCAAGGACAGCGCGACATCACGAGCTGTTGCTTTCCTAGTGCGTCTCAAGATAGAAGGCCCGAAAGGCATTATGAGTTCAGACTCGGACTACTTTGCTATATCCAGAACAGAACTGACTGATGAACTCTGCGAGGAGCATGAGCTTCTGGCGACTACAGCTACTGTCCTTTATGCCGCTGGAAGATAGCCCTTTGAGTTCTTAATAGGGGCCTTAGAGTGGGATTGTAGTATCCACTAGAATTCCCACAATCCATTGAAGAGCAAGAGTTCGAGTGTCAAGCATCAGATTGACATACAGGTTTCTGTTCTCTCAACACCGGGTGCATCATGAATCGCTTCAACCAGCCTTCGAAAACCAGCTTTTACAGGTATGTCAGCATATGCAATGATGTCGTACGGTCCGGTTACCATATGGACATGTTGGATATCCTTGACCTTCTCGATTGCATCAAAAGCAGAACCTATGGTTCCTGCTTTGACTTGAATTAGCACTATAACGACGACCAATGTCGGGACCTCCTGAACGCAGGATACTATATTGTCGTTTGTACACAAAAAGATAACTAAATCTAAATGGACTCATGTGACAATAGATAGCGTGAACTATAGACGCCCATGAACCGCCTCTTTTAGCCGCTCGGTAAATCCCTTGGCATCATACTTGAGCTTTTTGCGAAGCATCTTCCAAGTGGCCGCACAGTTGGGATAGTCGACGCTCAGCATCTCATGAAGGATTTCATCGACCGCTTTGATGTTTTCTTTGGTAGGTTCAACTTCAATCTCAACGAGTAGTTCCTTCATACGAGAGTTCTTGAAATAACAAGTCATTATTATGACTCCGTTCTGTCGAATGTTGAACTCAGGTGACATCGTTTCTAATATAATTCCTATTGTCTTGGATTCCTAGCGTGGGCATGGGAACAAGTTGAAGGCGTTACTCACTCTGTGAGATGAAGTTTAGAATAATCTTAGATAAGTCCTCACCCTTATCCTCTTGCAGAAAGTGGCCGGCACCCCTTATTGTGACATGTTCCTGGCCTTTAGCACCGGGTATCATCTTCTGGAAGTACCTCTCGCCTCCTCTGGTTATTGGATCACGGTCACTGAAGGCTGTGAGGAAGGGTTTCTCCCATTTTGAAAGGACATTGTCCCAGACTTTTCGATTCTTGGATAATTCGGAGGGTACTAAGTACGGCATGATTCGGGCTGCGGCTTTGTATGATTCATCTGGAAAAGGAGCCTCATATGCCCTGATAACATCGGATGACAAATTCGACATGGTTGCCATCTGTAAGATAGGGCCAATTGGAAGTTCAGAAACTGTCTTCGAAAAAGCCACCCATCTCATGAGATTCGAATGCTCTTGGAGCTGTTCTTGTGTCACTTTTCCCAAGCGTCTGATTCGCATCTTGAAAAGGGGGTATCCAAATATGGCCCTGAGTCCCCTGGCACTAGGAAGACCCGTATTGGCGGCTATGATTCTTGAGAATCTCTGTGGCTCTTCTCCTACCACTCGCAGACCTATAAGACCACCCCAATCCTGACAAAAGAGTGTGATGTCCCTGATGTCAAGCCCCCTTACAAACTCATGGACAACATTGACATGTCGCGTGTGGGAGTAGTCACTTGTACGGGACGATTTGTCAGACTTCCCAAAGCCAAATAGATCAGGTGCAATGACTCGGAACCCTTCGTTGGCTAGAGGAGGAATCATTTTCCGGTATAAGTAGCTCCAAGAGGGTTCACCATGCATCAGAAGAATGGGAGCGGCATCCTTGGGGCCTTCATCGACATAGTGGATACGAAGTCCTGTAATCTCCATATAGTTTGGTTGAAAGTCATAATCAGGAAGACCTTCAAATCGTGAATCAGGTGTTCGGAGTATTGTTTCTTGTGACATACAACCTCAGTTTGAGTCCTATCTGATGAGTCTTACGCAACTCGAAAGTGTATAATACTCGATTGTAGACAGTTCCATGGTTGGTGTGCACATTGGAACTACTCTATCTTGTCCCAGGTGCGGGAATGCCAGATGATGAGATTTCCAAGGTAGCTGGAAAGAATGCTCTGAGAATGCTTGAACAGGTCTGGTAGTTACACATTTTCAATTATTTATAAAGAAAAAACATCGATGGAAGAATCATGGGTGAAGAAGCACTCTTTGAACCGAGGTCGTACCAGATTAACGCAAGAGACCAGGTCATATACAACCTTGAGAATGAAGACAAAACAGCATTCCTGATTTTGTTGCCTACAGGGATGGGAAAGACCCTGATTGCAGCTCTCATCGTGGAGATGCTCATAGAGCGGGGCGATATTTCAGAGGATGAGAAGGTTCTCTTCCTTGTTCAAGACCGGAAGCTGAAACACCAGCTCCATGAGATGATGACGAGTTATGGTCTTGCTAAACATGGTCATCTCTACCTGTTGGACCAGCAGAAGGGCATACCACCGAAGATGACTCGAAACCACACAGCTCTCTCCAAGTTCATCTTTGCCACTCCCATTCTGCTCATGAATGCAGTGATCGGAAAAGCCCCACGAATAGACAGAGATACTCTTGACAAAATCAGACTAGTCATCATCGATGAGATTTTCGATGTTTTCGCCCAGAGCTATGGCATGAAGAAACCGCGGGAAGAAACAATTGAGTATATTGAACGAAGATTCGGAGGAGGAAGGAGATTCTCCCAGATTGTGAGGGAGTTGAAGGAGGAGCTTGAGAAGAGAGAGAAGGCTAATGGTAGAGAGTTCAATGAGGGTGGCATTTCAGAACTACTGATCCAAGAGTTTGAGTCGAAGAACTACCGCTTGAACAAAAAGTTCGAACCCATATTGAATCTCCTGGGAATCATGTCATCAGAGTCTGAAAAGATTGTGGTTGGACTCACTGCATCCATCTCTCAGGAAACAAAGATAGATCTTCTCAGGACCACGCTTGGGCAGGACCGGGTTGTTGAGATACATCCAGTGGGCGATGATTTCGAGGAATATAGACCAGCGTATGATTTGAAACGAATCCGAGTCTTTGATGATTGGGTGTCGGATGCTGATTCCAGAGTTGGCAATATCCGGCAGGTATCATTTTCTCAGTTATCAAAAGCCTATAAGATCCTTACAGGAAAGAGTCAGATACCGAAAGATCGGATTCTTCTCTTTGTCTCAGACCTGCTGGGCAAGAAGTCCCTTCAGAAGAACCTTCTCGAGAAACTTGGCAACAATCAGGAACGATATCATTCCTTTCTCTCTCATGCCAGTGCATATCTGTTGATGACCGTGGCGAGACAGCGGCTCTTAGAGAGTACTCTCAAGGCACTCTCCAAGTTCATTGAAGGCATAGAGAACAAAATCCTACTGGCAAGTGATGACTTCCTGACATTTAGGCAAGAGGTGAGTGAGAAGATGGCATTGTATCTCTCATCTGATGGCTATCTGAGCCCGAAGGAGGAACGACTACTGTTCTGGTTGGATATGATGAGTAAGGAAGAAAAGAAATCGCTGGTCATGTGTCGCTTCGTCGAGGTCACAAAGCATCTGACCACACTCGCAGAGTCAAAGGGTATCTCAGCCACTTTTGTGCATGGAGGGATGGATGGAGCGACTCAATACAGTCAGATCAAATCATTCAAGGATGGCGAGAAAAAGGTACTTTTTGCATCGGAGAGGCTTATTGAGAAAGGGACAGACCTTCCAGAGGCAGATGTCTGTTTCTACTATGGGACCACTGCTTCGCTTGAGAGATATGAACAGAGTCTTGGTCGAATACGAAGCAACGTGAGTAGAATCAAGACACTCTACACAATCGCATATAACCAGACTATCGAAGATGAAAAGTCTCTGAAGCGTGACACAATGTTTCTCGAAATCCTAGGGAAACGTCTTGGAACAATCTCCGATGTTCATGCTAAATAAAATCTTGATTCTTCTAGCATCGACACGATATAAAACGAGCAGGATTGTATTGGATAGCGGTATTATCTATTAGCTCACTCCTTCTTTTTTCCGTGAATCTCTTTCTTGATTGCATCGACCTCCTTTGCCTCTTGTTTTCGACCGAGATTCCTTAGATGATACATGATCTGATTAAGCACCCTCTTCTGGAGTAGTCGGTGTTTGGGGTCAGTCTTAACCAGAGTTCGAAGTTCTTTGGCAGGACTCTCCCACTTGACTCCCCGACAGTTCTCAACCCAGAGTTGATCTCTGCCATTAAAAGTAACTGCTTCGCCCTTGGGTAGGAACCATAGGCCCTTGATGGATTCATGGGGATAGGCAGGTCTTAGACCTACCTCTGTCTGGATAAGTAGCTGACCATCATCAACCTTAGCCAGATTGAAGGTTGGCTCAATCCCATAATAGTTGGCTTTGTAAATACCAGTTATCCTTTCAGCCAGCTCAGTGTCAATGGGAGGGACATTTGGATTCGGCCCAACAGGTGTCACGCGTGACAGGTTGAGCTCAGCTATAGGATATTTCAGACCCACATATGTCACACGATATGGAGTCCTAGATTTCTTCGATTTGAAATTGAATCTCACAGCACTCCCAGATGGGAAAGTGAATCCATTCCCGCGAGGCGTGAGCTCGAATTGATCATGCCAATATAGTTTTCCACCCTTAAGGGTGACGACAACAGTGTTGTTCCAGAGACCAGCATAGAATCCCGCTAGCCTGGACAAGTCCTCCACAACAGGAGTTTCTAATTTCTCTTCGAGGAATTCTGCGGGTTGTTTACGAGCCAAAGTGACACCATGTGCCTTGAGAAGTTGTGCTCCTGCGTCTTTTCCTAGCTCATGTGGGTTCTTCCTCTCACCAGTGTAATCCTCTCTATTTGTTTGCACACTTACTCCAAAATCAAAATCTGGAATCCAGTAGAAGGTACTTGCATATCCGAAGGACCCTCCACCATGTCCTAGGATTCTTGGAGTGAATCCGCCATAGATATCAACACCCAGACCGTAGTTGAAACCTTGGTCTTTTTCAAAGTGAGGCGTTATCATTTGACGGAATAGGTCATTTCTCAGAATGGTGGTTCCTTTGTACTTGCCCTCGCTCAGAAAGAGGATGAGGACCTTCGAGAGGTCATCCTGACCAATCCAGACATCACCACAGCCATAGTCTTCAGAGGCACCAAATTCGCACTCGTACCTACCAGTTTCAGTTCCTATTGCAACATTATCTTCTTTGAGCGCTTCACCGCTGCCATATCTGAGCGTTGTCATGCCAAGAGGCACACCGAGTTTCTTCTTCACCCAACTAGGGTAAGTCATTCCTGTTGCAAACTGGAGTGAGTAGGCTACAATGTCCATTCCTATGTTTGAGTAGTAGTATCGATCATTGACAGGAGCAACCATCCAGCATTCTTTGATGCTTTCAACCATCTCCTCGAAGGCGTATGGACTCTCACTACCGAAGTTCCCGCCGATACGAGGTTCTCTTGGTAGACCAGCTCTATGAGAAAGGAGGTGCCTAAATGTGATTTTCTCATGCTCCTTCGGTCCATGTCTGGAGTTAATGGTGAAATCAGGCCAGTGATCAATCACCTTGTCGTCGAGGGACACAAGACCATCCTGAACAGCCAACATGAACGAGAGCCCAGTGAATATCTTTGTTGTAGATCCAATCTGGAAAATTGTCTGCGTGTCGACAGGCCCTGACTTCGCCAGGTCGCGATAGCCAAATCCCTCTTTCCAAACAGGACCGGCACTAGTGACCACAGACAATGTAGCACCAGGCGTGGGTCCATTCTCCACATAGTTCCTCATTCGCTTTTCAAGGCGTCTGATTACAGGAGCATATCGTTTATCGTCGCCCATGTAAGCCACCCCAATAACATAATGAATAAAGTTTATGAACTGCGTAAAATGAATTGCTAGGGTCCATATAGTTTTTAAAACTGAAATAAGAATTCATAAATCTCTTTTCGTCTTTATCCTTAACCATGCATTTCATTGAAACCATAGTCCTTACAAGATATGTGTATTCCGTTCTCATCAACGGAATTCACCACAGATTTGGCCACTTTCAGATAATATAAGCAGAAAGATTTCAAAGTGAAAAAGAGCAGGTGCGAATGTGTGACAATGGAACATGAGCCAAAAGAGATATCCGCATTCCAAACCAAAATCATGGACTGGTGGAAAGAGAACACTCGCGATTTGCCGTGGAGAAAAGAACCCACCCCGTATAGAGTCCTTGTGTCAGAGATCATGCTGCAACAGACCCAAGTCAGTCGAGTTGTTCCCAAGTTCAATGAGTTCATGGAGTCATTTCCAACGATTGAAGCATTAGCCGAGGCTGAAACCAAGCGTCTTTTGCAGGTCTGGAGTGGATTAGGATACAATCGCCGTGCAGTATGGTTGAAAGAAGCAGCAAGACAGATTGTTGAGAAACATGAATTTCCTCAGTCCTTAGAGGAGCTGAACAAACTGAGAGGGGTGGGCCCTTACACCTCTCGGTCGGTTCTCATATTTGCGTTCAACAAGGACCTCGCAGCCGTGGACACGAACATTCGGCGAGTTCTGATTGCAGAGGGATTTGCGACAGAGGAGATGTCGGAGAAACAACTTCAGTCTATTGCAGAAGCTGTATTATTGAAAGGCAGGTCTCGGGACTGGCACAATGCGTTGATGGACTATGGATCGCAAGTAATGACTTCAAGCAACACCGGAATATCGCCGACTTCAAAACAGTCATGCTATGAGGGATCATCAAGACAGGTCAGGGGTGCAGTCATTCGAGCTCTGACAGGAACACCCGAGCTCGCGCTTGGAGAGATCATGAAGTTGCTCGACTGCAATATGGATGAATCAGAATTGGAATCAATAATGACTCAGCTTGTGAATGATGGTCTCGTGGAAGTGACAGGACGTACAGGATACCGGATTGCAGGATGAACAGGAGAAACTAATCACCAGTGCTTCATCTTGTGGCAATGACCTCGATGATACCAGTAGTGCTTGTGATGATGGCGATAATGATGATGATGGTAATATCCTTGAATGACAATGTTCCCTCTGTGCACATAGCCAAGCGGATCAAACCCAGCCGCATAGATAACTACACCATACTTGTCGAAGACCTGTATCTGAAATATGTCCTTCCCGCATCGCTTCATTGAAGCCCAGACATCCACACGTACTCTGTAGCCATCTTCGAGTTGGATTTTCTCCCTTGTTTCAATGTTATACATGTAGATTGTAACTGATGCTTCAAAGAAGGCGTGGTTGTAATCAACTGTGAAACCAGTGATATCGGTACTCCTGACAAAATAGACCACATCGCCAACTCGCAGAGTATAGTAGACGAATCCATTCAATCCGCCCCTGCATGAGTACTTTACCATAAAGACAAACTGACCCTTGTTCCCGTCTGCATCCTTAATCCACCCAAAGCCACTGGTAGATTCACGTCCGGGTTTGTATATGGTGAGGGATACAGCTTCAGAATCAGGACTCCAGTAGTAGTGATTCTGGCTAGGGTCAAGACTGACAACGATGAGATATTCATTCTCAGGCAGGTTAGGAATCTCAACGGCTGCGATGCCAATTCCATCAAGGTCTGTGGTCGAAACGCCAATTGAATCTATGACCTGAACTGGCATGGTCGTATCTGATGAGAGGTAGATCGTGAAGGTCACATAGATCTGAGTGAGATCGCCCAAATAGCCATCAGCATCGTCGAATACTGTTGCCATAAGAGTGAGGCTCGAATCGGACTCTGGAATCACGGTTAGTCCACTGTAGAAGACAAAAGAAGACTCCTTGGAGAGCAGGAACTCAGAACTGTCAGAGGATGATAGATATGCATCATCACCAGCAAAGGAGGCGGACACAGTGTAGGTGCCTGAGGGTTGATCCAGAACCAGACTGGTAGACGCAAGTCCATTTGTATCTGTGAGGGCTGATGCAGTCTGTGACCCAACTGTGAACTCTATCAATTTGCCTGATACTGGCAATCCAGTCAGGCTATCAGTCAGGTTAGCTTCAAGATTCACTGGGTCCGAGTAGACTCCCATCGTGTCACCTGTGTAAGAAACTTCTGTTTCTGACACTGCAGGAAGAATCACAACTTCAACATTAGCGAATTTCTCCGCAAGATTACCAGCTGCATCCTGTGCTCTATAGTAGACAGGTTGAGTGCCTTCCTTGGTGAGAAGAAACGGTCCTGGATAACGATTCCAGCTGCCCTCATCCAATCTATATCCTATGTCCGTGATATATGACACTTTTTCAGTGGCTACGATGGTCACAAGTACACCCTCGGCAGGGACTGTCTTAGTTTCAAGAGTGAGGTCAGGAGGTGTCTTGTCAATCTGAATTGTTTTCATCTTTGTGGCTTCAGCCAAGCCATCTGAATCAGTTGAATTGTAGTATACCGTTGTGGATCCTTCCGTTGATATCACGAAGGGACCAGTGTAGGAGTTCCAGTTTATCTCATCAAAGCTATACGCAGTTGTGAACTCAGGAACACTGGATTGTACCGAGAGAGTAACTGTGACATCAGAAACATACCATCCACCCAGACCCATAGTCCCGTCCAAGCTTATTGTTGTTTCAAGGGGCGTGATTACATCTGATGGATAAAACACAGTAGTCGGACTGGTAACGAGAGAGTCATTAGCTATTGAAATGGTCTTAGTCATAGGTCCTGCGGCCAATAGAACTATGACGAATGTAAATGACACTGCAAATAGGAATAGTTTCCTCTCTGAATCCATGTAGAGCCTCTCCCAGTCGCGATGGCTACACTCGATCATATCCGCAGGAATCGACTGTTTCTCTCTCTCTCTCAGTCTCGCAACGACCTTCACTTATGACTAAGAGTCTTATTAATCCTTATTCTTGGCCTTTTTTGCGTTCTTGAAATGCGCATTCCGCATTGAAGGTGACGACATACTACTCAAAGACGGCTATGTTATCCAATCACTAAACAATCCCAGTAAAATCAATCAGTATTCCGATGAAACCGATGAACAGGAACCACATTATCCCGTGACTCTCTGAAATGGTTTCGTGCGTCCCTGCATGTGCACCCAATCCACCAAGATAGGATTTCCAAAGAAGTGCTAGCAGTGCTATCATCAGACTCACTCCCACCGTTAACCAACTGGTCTGAGCATCGAACTGCTGAAGCTGGATTAAGGCAGCATCGAGGTCGGCAGTATCTAGGGAGATTGATGGAACAAGAGCAGAGATGATGAATATCCACACAAAGCTAACCACCACATTGGGAAGGTAGGCATAACCAGTCACGGATGCTGCTGTTTTGAAGTCCCAATTGCTTCTATCGCATGAAAACTGAATCAAGAGGGATTTCACTAACCATCTGGCAATCGTGACAATGGGAACCAGAAACAGTCCAATTGATACCCCTGTGTAGAACATAGAAGTTGCTTGGTTCCCATAAGGGCCGATGAATTGAATCTTGTTGGCCATGACCACACCCGTAGTAATACCAAAGACTATCCACATCGCAAGCAGAACAGCCACGCCCTCATAGTCAGGAGCTCGGCCGATGTCTGTCATTGCCTCTCGTGGTGATGCCACCAGTTTGGTGAGTCGTTGAATCATTGAGTATTTCCGTTGATAGGGTGGATATGCTATGGAGCTCTGAGAGCCTCCCTCAAGTTCTATTCCGCTACTGGTGGAGTGCCTAGTTCTGGAAACAGGTGCACCACATTTCCCGCAGTATGAGTTTCCAGCGGGAACAAGAGACCCACACCTTGAACATGTAGTCCCACTATCTTCCTGAAACTCCAAACTGAATCCCCTGTCAGGTCTAGGTCTCCTAAGCCTAAAAGGATTCGCTAAATCTCGCATATTGATCTAAGAAAGGAGGCTCATTGAAGAAATCGGTCTATATCTACTCGAACTGTCGTAACTTCGCCTGTTGCACACTTCATATCTCCAGAATACAACTCGCAAGAGACTGTTATTTTCCTGTCACTAAAGTCTTTGACCTGTGCCTTCAACATGACTGGTCGGTTCAGAGGTGTTGGCCTAAGAAACCTCACTGACAACCCTGAAGTGACAAACATGAAGTGCTGAGGCAAGTTTTCACTAGCTCTATGAGCTGCAGCGTTGGCGGTCCCAGTCCCGTGACAGTCAATAAGGGTCGCGATGATGCCACCATTCATGATTCCAGGAAACGCCATGTGATGTTCCTTGGGTTTCCAGACCGCCACTGTTTCATTGTCCTCCCAGTGACTTTTCAAGTGAAGACCGTGTTCGTTGTTTTTTCCACAGCCCCAGCAGAATGTCCCCTGCTCAGGCCATGCATCTTGAATATATTCGGGCATAGTACATCGAGGCTCAGGAAAATTGCTCAAAAGAATTGACCGGTACTGTCATTTTGAACAAAGATTAATCAGACCGGTTGGATGTATCGACGCAATGTCACTGATCCTCGTGTCAATCATCGTATCAGTCATCCTAGTGGTCGGACTGCTCACAATTAATGTATACTATCAATCAATGATGAAACTTCCTTCCAACACGCCTTTAAAGTATCTCAAGCAGCAATCCAGAAATGGTAAACAAAGACCGGTTCTTGTACTTCTAGGCGATAGTATAACACACGGGAGGATTGGTGTGAATTATGCTGAAATGCTTACTAATCGACTAGAGGACCGAGATCTTGAGATTATCAATGCAGGAATAAACTCAGAGCTCGCCTGGAACGCTCTGCAGAGGTTGAATGAAGTGATTGATTGTGAACCAGACATTGTGACAGTCCTGATTGGCACAAATGATGCCAATGCAACCATGTCTAAGGACATAATGAGGGGTTATATCAGGAATATGAAACTACCAAGGCAACCTAGTAGTGACTGGTACAGGAGGTCACTCATTTCAATTGTGGAGGGTCTCAAAATCAAGACCACAGCCAGGATAGCTCTCCTTTCAATCCCCACAATTGGCGAGAACAACAGCGATCCTGCTTTTATGCGAAGCTCCGAATACAGTACAGTAGTCAAAGAAGTTGCAGAGAAAACAGATGTCACCTACTTGCCTCTACATGAGGAAATGGCAGAGTATCTTCACAAAAAACACCGGGACGTGAAATATCCCTACGAGAAATACAAGATGGGTATAATCAAAGCCATAATCAGTCGGTATCTTTTCAGAAGAAGTTGGGATGACATCGCGCGAGGCTCTGGTTTCACTCTTCATGTCGATTATCTACATCTGAATACAGCAGGTGCTCAAATGGTCGCAGACCTGATCAGTGACTTCATTCAGTCAACTCTGCCTGGAACTTGAGGACCGATGTGGCACCAACATCTTTGAAGACACTTTCAGATGCATACATGAGGGCAGCGCGACCTCTCAGTCCAGTGCAATGGCAAGCACCGATGGTAGACAGTGGGTATTGCCTAAGACTCTCAACTGTGAAGGACAATCGTTCTTTTGATGCATCAAGGAGATGGAGACCCCCCACAATACTTGTGATAGATGAGGAGCCAGTGAGGTGGGCCGCATGCTCCACGGTATTCACCACTCCAGAGTGGCAACAGCCAGTGAGGACTACGACCTTCCCATCTTTCATATGAAAGACGACAGAGAGGTCATCTTCAATCAGGTCAGGTACCATCTTTCCTTCTCTTTCGGTAGTAATCTTGAGAAGGTTGCCTGTCAACTTCTCAAAGCTGTTCTTGCGGGGAACAACACCAGTGGTCATAATTCCGTCAGCTATTTTGTACGGTTCAGTGGCACGAATTATCTTGGTCCTGCTTTCAAGCTCGGATACAGTATAGTATTGATGAATGCCTATCTCATGCGTTTTTCCGCTTTTTTCTGTGAATATCTTGTGTAGAAGTGCGTCCGGATGACATAGAACACGAACCGGTTTCCCAGTAATGTCTAGTACTTTCAGCAAACCAGCCACATGATCCCAATGACCATGACTTAGAACAATCAGTTCAATCTCGGAGAGGTCTCGATTGATCTGTTCTTTCATGACACCTACGTTGTGCTCCAAAGCGGGAGTTCCACCAGCTGTATCGAAGAGGAACTGGAACTCACTCATATCGTCATATCGTATCGTGACTAGTGCGGCAAATCCAGCCTCTCCGATTGCCCTTCTGGCCTGGACATTACTGTCAGCAAGGACTCGAATCTCCACTTCTTCGATTGCTCGTGCCAACCTGATCCTCTCCAGAGGTGGTGACATAGCTACTTGGATAAAACTGTTAGGACTAGTGTAGAGTGATATACAGACCAATGGAAGAGGATGTATCCTCTCACCCATTCATTCTTCTTTCTTAGTATGACGTTTGAGACCTGGAAACACAGCTGGAGTCCTCTTTCGATACTCAATGTAGGTATCGCCAAACCGTTTCAGTAGGTCCTTCTCTTCATAGTAGATGTGGATAGGCGTAAAGAGGAGGATGAAGATAGTCATCCAGACTGTCAGGAATAATGAGTTCACAAGCATCGCAACCACCACATAGAGAGGCATCTCTCCAACTGCACCTGGATGTCGAATCTTCTTGTAGATACCTCCGTGGAGTTGAATTCCTTTCTGAGGTGCATGCATCTCTGTCCCTGCATCTCTGTAGGCAATCGTCATGATTATGAAACAGGGAACACCAATGACGATGCCAATAACAATCCCAAGCAACGGACTGGGGCTTAGGACCCAGTCAAGTCCGGAAACTGGAAACCAAATCCATAGAACCGTATTCACTATCATGATCCCTGCAAACACAAACGAGATGCCACGAAGTCTTGCACATTCCTCCCACGCCTTCTCTCCTCTCTGTTCCTCACGTGTCACCGGCATTACACTTAGGGTTGCCAAGTAGGCGAAGACGAAAGCACTCACATGTAGTGATACCAGATTAATCCACTCGAAAACCAACAGATCACCTCTATACACATGTCACCGCATGTTCTTATTTCTGAGTATTCAAATAAGGCCGCTTCCGAAGCGGTTTTTATTGTTCGTGCACGAAAGTTAACCATGAAGAAGACAGAAGACGAATGGAAAGTAACACTGAGCACAGAGCAGTTCAAGGTCCTTCGACAGTGCGGGACCGAACCTCCTTTCACAGGCAAATACGTACATCATAAAGCCGACGGCACTTATGTCTGTGCAGGATGTGGAAACGTGCTCTTTAGTTCTGAAACCAAGTACGAGTCTGGGAGTGGATGGCCAAGTTTCTGGGATAAAGTTTCAGAAGACAGTGTTGAGATGAAGGTTGACAAGAGTCATGGGATGTCGAGGATCGAGGTTGTCTGCAGGAATTGCGGGGGCCATCTAGGTCATGTCTTTGACGATGGACCCAATCCGACTCGACTGAGATACTGTATCAATTCAGCAGCACTGGATTTCAAACCAAAGTCCGAAGAAGAAACATAGTTGTCTAAAACTTCCCAAGGGCACCATCGAGGGCTTTCATGAAACCAGCCTCATCAGCTGCCCTGCGTTTCTTGATTTCCTTCCATGTTTCAGAGCAGTTCTTGTAGTTCACGCCAACAAGTTTGTGAATCGCCCGGTCAATCTCTTGCTTGTTCTCCGGTGTCACTTCGACACCAAGTTCAGCAAAGGTCTCTTTCAGATGTCTGAAATAGCATGTCATTTGAGAAACACCACGAGTGGTTTACAGCGACTGAGGGTATCAACATTTCTAACCTCGCAAGTTCCGAGTGAATGTTACTTTAGCAAATGCCCGTGCGTTTTTATTATGATGCAGCAAGCGGACTCAATGAAGTTCGGCAGAGTGGCGTTTCGGAACCGAGTTCATCGAGAAACCTTCATCGAGATGGTCAACGCCCTCGGTTTGACACCTCCAGTGGTCATAAAGCCCAACTGGGGCTTTTCGGTCATCTATACGGAAGCGGATATCCTAGACTGGACACTTTCTGCAATCGATGATGAGGTGTTAGTGGTTGAGAGCTACGGGTGGGCGAGATGTAGAGAGGCTGTAGAAGAGAAGAAATACGGATCCTATGGCTTGGATGCTCTGCGACAAGCTGACAAGTGGTTTCTACATTATTCAGGAATTGATGAAGTCCTGAAGAAACATGGCGTGGAATATCTTAACATTACAGAGGAGGTCTGGGCAGGCAGAGTGGTTGAGCATGAAACCATTTCTTCAATTGTTGAGGATGCCTACTCCCCCCTGTGCATGAGGTCTCTGGCCTCTTCTGTCCCTCAACGTCTGTATGACTTGAGTGATGGAAGCCTCCTTAGTCTTTCGAAGCTCAAGTTCATGGGCGATGATATTGTCATCTCCCTCTCATTGAAGAATCTCTTTGGAATGATTCCAGGACCGGACAGGGGAGAGTTCCATGGCAAGGAGAACGGAGCCATGAATCCCAGCATCGTAGATGTGAACAAGATCTACCATTCACTATTCAAGACAAAGGGTGTCGTAGAGGGAGTCCTCACAGCTTCAAAAGGCATGACTCTGGAACCACAGGTATTCAGAAACTGCGGGATTCTGTGGACTTGTGATGACCTGCTTGAACTGGATGCTGTTGTGACCGCCCAGGCGGGATTAAACCCTCGTGAAGTAGGATATCTAAATCTTGCAGCTCAGAGTTTCGGTGACTGGGATGACGAACCAGTATCTTTGGCAAAGAAACATGCACTTCCCAAATTCTCCTGATGTACACAGGTCTATTGAGTCTTCACGAGTCCTACTACCAGGAAACCGGGTATCTCCCTTCTGAATGCCAGTAATCGTTTGTCTGTAATGGGCTGACCTCTGTGCAAGTCGGTCACAATCTCTTTGAAAGCGACCATTCTTAGACCAACAGAGAAGAGTTTCTCGAAGTAGAGGCTTAGTGGTCGGTGAAATGCGACGACACTGGTTTCTTTGTACTTGGGATGGGGAATTTCACGGACAGACATGTAGTGTCGTATCTTCAAGAAGAATCCATCCTCGTCCTCATGCCGCTTTGCGTAAGAGAAGGGATGCGGAATCGCAAAGACAAGTTTCCCATGCTTCTTTAGAACTCTGCCACACTCTTCAATTGTTGACTCTATCTCTTTGATATCGTGAAATCCAAAGGTGGAAACAATACAGTCCATCGAGGAATCATCTATGGAGGACATATCTGCAGAACTGCAGCAAATGTACCTCACCCCCAAAGGCTCAGACTCCTCTGATGCCTGGGCAATCTCGAGCATCTTCTCAGAGAGATCAATACCGACCACTCTTGCTCCTGCACGAGCCAGAATCCTAGAGAGATATCCTTGTCCACAAGCGAGGTCAAGGATGGAGAGTCCTTTAACAGATCCAAGTATGTCGAAAATTGCAGGATTGACAAAGATTCGATGGTAAAAGTCCCCAGTTTCACCCACTGATCTGTCATAATCCGCTGCTACTTCATCCCACGACGCCGGCATGGGTATAATTCGCCATACAAACCATATGTCCGTTATGGCTGTAGTTTCCAAGACCGAGAAAGCACTCAAAGCACAAGGTCATCCGGTTCAAATGCAACCAATAATTAAATATAGTTAATACATGTTGAAATGTTTGTGAGTTATTATGACAGTAAGAGGTATCGGTGGAATATTCTTCAAAGCAAAGGATCCAAAAATGCTCCAACAATGGTATGTTGAAAATCTTGGGCTCAAGCCTGATGAGGAGGGCTATATCTACTTTCGATGGTCAGATCTGAAAAAGCCGGGCTACACGCTTTGGGGCCCGTTTCCTGAAGATACAAAATACTTCAGTCCGAGCAAGTCATCTTGGATGATTAATTTCGTTGTGCACGACATAGAAGAATTCGTTGCCAACATGAAATCGAAAGGTTTGGAAGTTGATGATAGAGGAGTGCAAGAAACAGAAGAGGGCAAATTCGCCTGGGTCATCGATCCTGAGGGTAACAGGATTGAGCTATGGGAGCCAACAGATCTGCATGGGTAAGGATAGACAGTCTGTCTAATCGCCATTTGATTTCGATTGAATTGCCTGGAATGCAAGGTGTTTTGCCTTTTCTCGCTTCTTCTCAATATCGCTCGCTTGCTCTGCAATGGAATCAAAA
>RDNZ01000035.1 GCA_011364905.1 Candidatus Thorarchaeota archaeon | reverse complement strand
CCCGCCTTCAATATGGGATTTATCGTCAAGTCCATTAATCGAAGAGCCTATTTCTTTCTCAATGTTCGCAATCTCATCTCGTTGCTCTCGTTTCTTGAGGAGATGTCGTTTTTTGATACGTTCTATCTTTGGCATCACCTAATTCCTATGATGCAATCCTTTTGAAAGCTACGTCATTGAACAGGGCAAAAACGCAGTAGGCATCGTCATCTTTTTAAGCCAAGTCCAAAGGGTACCGCGGACATCGTGTGCCCATTGGCTACATGATGTTGCTTCTGTGACGGTGATAGCATGAACGCAGGCAGGCCCATGGAACTACTTCAGAGCTCGATTGGCGCACAAGTACTAGTCGAACTGAAGGGAAAGAAGAAAATCAAGGGAAAACTGCGAGGCTACGACCAACACTTGAACCTCATCCTTGAGGATGCTGAGGAGATCTCTGTCAATCCTGAAACCGGTGAGCAAATAATAGAAGTAGTCAAGACCGTGATAGTGAGAGGCGACAACGTTGTGATCGTCTCACCTCCGCCAAAGTAGTCAAAGGAGTGTTGAATAATGGGAAAGGGTACACCCTCCAAAGGTAAGAAAAACAATCCACACCACATACGATGCAGAAGATGTGGAAGGAGGGCATTTCACGTGAGACATAAGACATGCGCTGCCTGTGGTTTTGGTAGTTCTTCCAAGTTGCGTCAATATAACTGGGCACATAAGAAAGTCCACGGGACTCGAATCCGTGGTTAATGACTTCCACTGAAGTCTTCCATCACAAGAAGTAGTTTCTTTTCTTTGTTCACTTGAAGTGGACGTCCGTTTGTGTCTAATCAACGTGGTTAAAATATGTATGATTTGTATTTGTAGAAGTTACATTTTTATACCTGACAAATGATGCTTACGTACGCCACTTTCAATTTATAAATCAGATTTTAAACGAGGTTTCAAATTGAAAAGAAAAGAACTATTTCTTGTCGCGCTTGGAGTGGTTGTACTGTTTGCTGCCGGTGCTTTCTCTGTGACAGCGTTTCCGACTCAGACAAATCCATGTGGCAACTGCCACGATACCACAGGTGTGCTTATTCTAACATCTAATGCAACTGGGACTGTTGACGCAACAGTCGGAGTTCCGTTCACTCTCATGCTTAGCCAGACGGGCTACTCTGGAGGAGATGGCAAGGTTGCTATCGCCATCAAATCTGGATGGGCTGACAATGCGCAGTTCTCATTCACAGATCAAGGCATCGAAGATGGCCAAAGCGGCGATCTCAATCCAACATCTGACCAGGTGACGATATCGGTCACGCTTACACCTCTCGCAGTCGGCTCTTGGACAGTCCGCGTATGGACCGCATCACCGACAGGATGGGTCGGAACGAGTCTGGACATCGCTGTGACCGTGTCCACCGCGAGCACAACTACCACAACTACAACGCAAACTACTACGACCTCCACAACACCCACAACATCTACAGGAACCAGTCCCCCAACGCAACCCGGAGGTTTGGATCTGATGACAATAGCTCTGGTAGGTGTTGGTGCTGTCGTGGTCATAGTTGTGATTGCGTTCTTGGTGAGAAGAGGTAGCTAAGCGGGATACGGAAAAAGCCACTAGTTACCTATACCATAACACTAAGTCAGTTTGGATTGCTCCTCCAGCATCATGGGGGAGCATCTTCATTGTTTTCGTCATCGTCATCATCAAACACTTCAAGTCTATCAATGAGGGGGATGAGTACGACCTTTCCACCTTGGTCGTTTTCTTCAAGCAGTCTGCCTCTTCGATAGTGTCGATAGAGTGTGCCCGGGTAAAAGGTGCGGAAAAAGAACTTGATGTAGATAATCATTATGAAGAGAAACAGCATTGAAAGGGCAAACATCATGTATGCAAGGTTTGACCCTAGCCAATCAAAGAATTGGAGTAGTATCAACATACTATGACCCACTACCAACATCATTCTGACTCTCTAAAATCCTATCGCCATAGACTGTTTCAACATCAAGAACTTTCGAAAAATCGAAGTATGTTGTTAACGTCTTGTTAGTATGCATTTTTCAATGACAAACAGTGTCAGAGTCTTCAAGGTTTTCAAAACTTGGCGAATTTTGAAGGTACTGAAGAGATTGTGAACCTGTTGACCATAAAAAATGAAAAAAGACTCAAAAGTTCGCTTTTTGAGCACCTGCTAAAACAAATCTGCATATTTCTCTAACACATCTTTTGCATGAATAGTCTCATTACAGAATTGACAGGTTGTTTCTTGACCATTCTTTGGATACTTTATTTTTCTGAAGCATTTCGGACACTCAATGGCCCAGATCAGTAGTCCTTTGTCATGCAACTGAGAGAAAATGGTCTGAAAGTCGGATATCATCTCAAACGGAACCGTCACTCGTGCTAAAGCCCTATTGGAGACGTACTTGCCCAGATCGGTGACTATTCCGTCTAATTCGCCCTTATCGGTCAGATAAGACACCACATCGACGACAGTATTGTACACTTGATCTTTTGGAACCTTGCGTGAGTCAGACCCATGTAGTAAAGCTATATCAGAAACAACCCTCTTTTCACTGGCTGTTTCAACCAGATCAGCGTCAAATCTATGTATTAAAAGACCTAGAATGTCTTCTTCTACCCTCTCAAGAGCGTAGGAGTAGAAATAAGGTCGCATTTTTGGATTCTTGGCAACTTTAAGCAAATCAGCGTTACGTTTGTATGTCGATAGACTCCGAATTGTGGATTCGGTTTCCCTTGAAGCCCCAGGTAAGAGTCTTTGTCTTTCATAGAATGCAAGGAAGAGCACGGCTTTGTGCTCTTCACATGCGTAATAGTACGATCGTTTCTGTGTGGATTCTGTTTGATGGTCTAGTACTAGGCCTTGTCTGAAGATCCCTGTTTTCTTCTTTTTAGTTTGAATTCGAACTATATCATCAAAGTCGAACCAATGGAGTCGTTCGCGTCCTTGGCCGAGGATGCCTTTGATCTTGAGGAAGATGATACCTTTGTCTGTTAGTATGAGATCTCCCCAGTGATTCTTGTAGGTGCACCTGACTCTTTGAATCACAGACTCATGTGGTTCGACGCCTTCAAGTTTCTTCAATCCTATCCACATCGACTACGAAAGTCAACGTTTGAATTAAATGTTCCTAATTGTATTTGTTTCTATCACTCCTCCATTGTCGGTTTTTTTTCGGTTCAAAAATGGCTTGTACTAATGCTGTTTGGCTATAACATCGGACTGATTGTTTACGTTCGAGATGTTTGCAAAAGGTGTTCGGTTTCACAATGAGGATGCTACGCTTTGAGAGCGCCTGATACGACTGTGATTGGATTATCGTGAAGTCCTGGTCGCCACCTGGTACGCACCCGCTCCATTCAGTATGGATCTTGAGATATACTTCCTTGTCAGGAATCATATCTCCAGGAGTCATATCGATCTCCCACGGGTCATTGACAGATGGATACTGACTGCTGTCTAAGCAGAAGTCCTCCACAACATAGAAGGTTGCACGGAAGAAGGTCGCACAGCAGTCGCCATCTAATTCCATCTTAGTCCATTGGATATCAATTCGTCCCTTGAAGTCAGTCTTTTGCCAAACATTAATGTAGCTAGCAAACTCCGCCGGAGTGTAGCCACCATGAACAACAACATCTACATAATAGTCCGAAAGAGCAGCGGTATTGACACATAATGGAAGATACTCCGGAAGGTATTCATCATAGAAGTCAATAGTCCCTTGCTCAGTATAGAGTGGCCCCCAGCAACTACTTTCCGATTCCATCACAAAATCAGGCGCTCTCGAAGCTTGCAGTGGGGCGGTTCCAGCGGGATCAACGCGGTCCATGGCAATGATCTGTTGGTCATTGTCAATTGGACCCTTATCTTGATCCCCATAGATATTGGCCGCCACGACAAATCCACCAACAACTAGAGCAACTACAAGTGTGATAGATACTAGTATCATCATTTGGTCGGTCCTCTGGTCAGGTAGTGTTGTGGCGGACCCACTATAGGTCTCGCCCATGTTTTCATCCTCTCTCAGACCAGGAGGAACAAGTTCCTCCAGATCGCAGTTCTCAGGTCCACGAACGAGATCCGTTCAGCATGGACCTGATGTTGAGAAAGTCTGCAAAGGTATAATATAACCCTATGCCCATTTCGTTTTTTGATTCGCCCTCGTTCTTTTTCACAGCACTAGCGACAAAATCGCTGATTGCTGTTTTGCATACAAAAGACCATACAGTTTTGATGAGCAAGTCTTTGCGCATTCTCAACTCCTTTCGAAAAATCGTCAATGAAAATTGCGGTCTGTTTTTCCATTTTACCGTCCCGAGAGGATGACTCTCAAACCTTTCCCTTTTTCGACGAGTATCTCGATATATGGACCAATCTTGCATGTACAAAGAGTTGAAGGATATACAGGCATATCGGGAGGCACTGGGGCATACCAAGGCCTATAGAAAGAGCCCCTGACCCTTTAACAGATGACGTGAAAACAAGAGCTGACGATTTATCGAAAGGTCAAAAATGGTCCACATGAGGAACCTTAATGGTAAACAATTAGTGTGAAAACATGGTTTTTGCGATCCAACAGAGATGATGATTTTTCAAGAAAATGCAGATCAGAAAGCCAATTTAAGGCAGGATTCGTCACAAGATACTTCTGTGTATTTGGCGCCAAATTGGTGTTATCACTCCAACTTCAGGACTTCTGCACTTCGAAAGAGCGGTCAAATCGAAATGGCGTCTTTTTCTATGCAGCATCCTCCTAATACTTAGCATGTGAGAATGCAGAATTACAGGAATTAAACTATCCAATGTTTGATTTGGACAAGTTATCCTTTAACTCTCGATGCGCCCAAAAGGATCTGATACTATTACGGACCTCATTCGTGATTAGGGGCTTACCTTTTCCATCCAAACAGAATATGCAATAGACTTCTCCTTCAAACTCACGGAGTAAGTCCTCGCCGTCTTCTTCAACCATGCCACAAGAATGACACTTTTTCAACGCTAAAATCCCCATTAGACGTCATCCTTACATAATAATAAGCGAAATCATTAGCGCAGTAGCTGAAGACGAGTTAATTCGGTGGAAATTACGTCAAACGTCTGAGTATTAAGTCATTAATGCAGTTTCTTTTTCAATTGAGGTGTTTGATTGAAACCAGCTCGGTCCGAATTGATCAGGAAGATTCTGCTGGAACTTAATGAAACCCCATCATCAATTTATGATATCTTATACTCAATGGCAGGTTACATAGATCCAAAGAGAACAAGATTACCAAAGCTACTGAAAGCAATGGAAAGTGACAAGCTCATCACAAGTGCCTTGCAGCCAGGACCATTAGGACCTTACAGAAGAATATACGAGATTGGACCAGCCGCAGAGTCATATCTGCGAGAGAATTTGAAGAGTAGTATCGAAACAATCCTTCACTTTTATGACATCTATAGACACGAAAACCCTCAGAAATTGTATTCGTTCTCTAAGAAGTATCATGAACAAAGAAGAAAAGGCAAAATCCTCTACGCAGCTATCCCCTACATGAAGACAAATGACCTCAACTTTATTCGTGAACTCCTTTTATCCTCCGAAGAGTCGAGCATATCCATTGTTGGATCAGACCTTATACTGCAGAAAACAGGAATCAACTACGAAGTAGTAGGAGAAGACATCACAAAGATGGCAGCTGAGAAGGAAACTTTCTCAGAAATCCACCTTCATGGCGTTCCTAAAGCAAATCAACTTCCGAAAGCAATATCGGAATGTAAGCGAGTCCTCAGTAAGAATGGGAAACTTCGTATCGTTGCACCTTTCGCATTCTTCAATGAACCCGCAAAACCAACAATCGGTGAGTTCATCAGGATAACATCAAGCGAGTTGTTTCCGGAACTTGGAGTTGTTGAGGGAGAACGAGTCTACAGAGTCATCAGACGATATTTCCCCGATTCAGAAATTTATGAAACAAGTCTTGGAGAAGTTATATTTCATGCGACAAGGTCGTGACACGTATATACAAAAGGTATTGCCAATCAGAAGTATTCAGGGGAAAAGAAATATGGCTAATTGCGATGCGAGCATAAAAGGATGTGAAAAAGCGTGTCAGAAAAGAGAGATGAGTTGCTGCATCTAGTAATGGACGAGAACGTTAGTGCTGTAGAGATTCTTGCTGATCGACTTGAACTCACATCTGATGAGGTGGTGCAAATAATCAAGGAATTGCTCGCTTCGGGCGAGTTGAAGGGAACTTTAGCAGAAGATGAGAGTAGGTTCTTTAAATCTGATGTGAAGCTATCAAGCGCACCAGCAATAGAGAGAGACAATTCTCTGCCAAGCTTTCTAAGTTTCAATTCAAAACCTGCGATGACGCTTGCAGTTGTGGGATTTCTGGTTATTGCGGGTGGCATCGTCATATATGTATACGGCAGAAATACCCTAGAACAAAATGTTGGGGCGATTCTTTTTCTCTTAGGGCTAATCGTAGCATTCATTGGTCTCTATTGGATTGCAAAACATCCAACTCCCCCATAGGACACCTTAAGTAGTGGTCTGAAAGCGGAGCTTCCTCGGAAGGATTGTAATGCAAGAAATAGTCATAATGGCGGCATTCATTGCTCTTTATGCGGTTGGCGTTGGAACAATCTCTTCTATGGTTGGAATAGGTGGAGGTGTATTCAATACTCCACTTCTAATAATCATCTTCCTTTTGAGTGCCCAAGTTGCGCCTGCCACATCACTTGTTGCCGCTTTGTTTCTTGCAGTAGCAAGCAGCATGGTATACTGGAGACAGAACCCTCGGCCAATTATTTCAAGAGCGGGACTTTTTCTCGCTATAACAACAGCTCCAGGTTCTGTTTTAGGAGTCGTACTTCGCACATTGATTGAAAACGACTATGTTTTGCGAATCATTTTCGGACTTGCACTTATGCCAGTAGCTATCAAGATGCTGTTCGCTGTCAGACGTGAAAAAGGCGACATCGCCTCAGAGCTTGCGAGTTATAGTATGTCAGATTTGAAAAATAAAATGCTAGTAATTTCCCTCGTAGGCGGATTTGTGGGAGGGATTTCTGCAGGGCTCTTAGGCATCGGTGGCGGTGCAATAATCGTTCCCGTTCTCTCTGTTCTTATGGGACTGCCGATGCATGCTGCAGTAGCAACTAGTATGTTCACTATGATGTTTACAGCATCAGCAGGAACTGCCATGAACTTCATTCAGGGATACATCAATCCGTACTATGCATTGGCCCTAGGAGTTGGAATGGTCATAGGAGCTCAGTTCGGTTCAAGGCTTGCTTGCAGGGTGAATTCAGTGCAGTTGAAAAGAGTCTTTGGTCTGGTTCTGGTTTTCCCACTTGTCAAAATGATGAAACTAGGGCAATTGTGGTTAGATCCCTCTGGTAGCAATGTCCTCATATCCACGGCTGGGGATATAATCATCTGGCTAGCGATAGTTGTGCCAATTGGACTCTTCAGACTATACCAAATTCGTAAACAAACGAATCAGTTTGATACAATAGTAGAACCGTGTGATCTGCCGACTCCGGAGTAGAATCAGTGAGTATCTTTGGACTTAATAGGGAGTCTGCATTTCAAGACAAGACAAATCGTATCACTTAGGTGTTGCCAATGACAAAGTACAATCTAGATGGAAAAGTCGTAATTATAACAGGAGCTTCAGGCGGTCTTGGCGAGCAGTTTGCCCATGCGTTCGCAGAGTCAGGAGCCAATGTTGCACTTGGTGCAAGACGCGATAGACTTCTGAAGAAGGTTGCCGATGAAGTTTCTGACAAATACAAAACAAAGTCGCTTTCCATCAAGACTGATGTAACGGTTGAGTCAGATATCATTAACCTCGTTAACTCAACAGTGAAAGAACTTGGAACTGTCGATGTTTTGGTGAACAATGCGGGAATGTACATCGTAAAGCCATTAATAGAACAAACCCTTGAAGACTGGCACACTGTAATGGACGTAAATTTGACCTCAGCCTTTCTAGCAACGCGAGAAGTTGCAAAGGTAATGATTCCAAAGAAGTCTGGATCCATTATTAACATGTCCTCGACTTTTGGATTCGGAGCGACCGAATTCACCGAGGTCAGCTATTATGCTTCAAAGGGGGCGTTGGTTACAATGACAAAAGCTCTTGCAGTAGAACTTGGAAAATACAACATTCGAGTAAACGCCATTGCACCAGGATTCTTTCCCACCGCAATGTCCATTGGGGCAATGGAGGACAAAGCCATCAGTGCCAGAGTAATTAAACCCCGAACAGCGCTTCCGATGTTTGCTGAAAATGAGTGGATTAGAGGCGCAGCCTGCTTCCTAGCGAGCGATGATGCTAGATACATCACAGGTCATACTTTGGCCGTAGATGGTGGTTGGTTGGCCTATTAGTCCAAAATAAAGAGTAAGGATGGCAGGAAAATCCCACCATCCTCAAAACCCTAGTTAGTCATCCCAGTCCAAGGACTCAAAGTCGCGGATTTTCTTCCACTGAGCACCGCCACTAATCGCAACTATTGCCATTAAGGAAACAAGGAAGACAGCAAAGTTTTGATATGCATTAAATGAGTCTGCAAAGAACCAGAACCAGATTGACAGTGCAATGACCCAAACAAAGGCCAATCCAATAGCCCACCAGTTCTCTGGTCCTTCACCTCTGCGACGGGACCAGGGCAACCATGCGCCTACCATGATCGCAGCAAAAATGGCAAATGATACTAGAATCGTTGCAACATTTTGATTAGCTGAGAATCCGGAGGCGAAAGCCCACATCCATATTACCAAGAATACGAGATAAAGCAGGAATCCAGCTAGACTGCCTTTTGCTCTTATGGATACACCAGGCGTCGCATCTATGCCAATGGAGATTTCTGAACGCCAGGGGAATGTCACCACAAGCAGCATCAATAAGAATGAAGCAAGAATTATGGCCATATTCTGATATCCATTAATCGGGTAGATGAGTGCGAAATCGTTGGCGAATGGAAGCCATAAGACCATGAATGTTAACCATCCAATGCCGCCAAGTGCACTCACTCGAGATCCACGTCCTTCTCCTGCAGATGGAACCCAAAGAACAACATTGACTGCACCTATTATCAAGAGAGATGCGATACCAATTCCTATGTTCTCATAGATTCCAAAGTCTGCTGCAAAGAAGAAGATCCACAGAATCAGAAACGCAAACCAGATGAAGGCACTAATGGCACTTGACCGAGCTTTCCAGCCCTGATCAAGTGGGATCCAGAGCACAGCATTCGCAGCAAACACGACCAGGAGAGCTATCAATACAACAGCTATGTTTTCGAAGAGTCCGTAGCTACCTGCGAAAAAGAACAACCATACAACTAGAAAGGCCATCCAAGCTATGAAGCTACCCATTGAGCTGTACTCTCGGAGCTTTGACCTTCTACGTCGAGTGTGGCCCCTCCTTCTGTGAGGCTCGGGTTCCCTCTCAATCTCATCCTCCACATCCTCGACGTCCTCAGGCATATCGTCTGGAGGTGGAGTAACATCGTCGTCAGTTGGTGTCATTTATTTAAACCTCAAAATTCAACGCTTTGGCTTTTATCAGCGGCATGCTCACTTAAGCCGTTTGCGTTGTGTCTTTCTATCTAAAATCACGCACTTCTGGTATATAAAGCAGTGTCACAAAATAGGGTCACAACATGTTACTATGCAAATCTGACAGCAAAAGATAACAATAGTTAAATTTTTATTTGATTGTATGTTTGAAATGAGTAAGGGAGAGATATTCATTGCCAGATAAAGAAAAAATGACTCTGAAGGAATTTCATAGAAAAATAGCAGCTCAAACTAATAATGGGATATGGCCAACTCTTGACAAAGAAAACCCAACAGCTGAGGAACTGGAAGAGGCCATGCATATGGCCCATACCGCACGTTATCACTGGAGCAAAGTTGGGACAATTGTGAACGCAGTAAGAGCTGAATACATGCTTGCAAGAATCTACGCACACATGAAAAGAAGCGAACCTGCAATGTTCCACGCAAACAGGGGATTCGAGCTTGCAAAAGAAGCAGAGAAGACGGATAAAAATTGGAAGGACTGGGATATGCCTTTCATATACGAGGCTCTTGCTCGGGCACATTCAGTGAGTGGCAATAAGGCAGAGTGCAAGAAGTACAGCGAAATGGCACAGAAGGCAATCGATGCGATTTCAGGGAAAGAAGACAAACAGATCTGCCAGGGCGAGCTTGACAAGGTCAAGTGTTAATCTAGTGCTCGAAGATGACACACCAAAAGTTGGATAAGACAGATTGAGTCCAACTCAGGTATGCGCGAGATTCCGTATGTCCAAACTAGTGTATTTGTTGATGACCGGCAACCTTTCGGCGGCAATCAGCTAGCCACATATTGGAACAAAAAAGCAAACCAAGACCTTTCAAAGGAAGAAATGCAGGGAATGGCTCTTGAGATGAACTTTTCTGAGTCTACCTTTATTATGGAGCCAACGACTAAAGATTGCCTTACCAAAGTCCGCATTTTCACACCTGCAGCAGAGATTCCTTTTGCTGGACATCCGACCCTTGGAACAGCATTTGTTCTAAGGCTAAAGGGAATATTAGAATCAGGGAAGAAAACAGCTTTGCTACAACTTGGAGTTGGACCCATTCGTGTTGATTTCTTAGAGAACGACAGCATTCGAATGATACAGCCAGCGCCAGTCTTCGAGAAGCCTCTTGATGATCTATCACGAGTAACAGGGGCTATTGGATTAGAACTGAGTGACATTGATCCTGATCTTCCTGTTCAGGTCGTTTCAACGGGCTTTCCCTACATCATCGTGCCGCTGAAGACACTTTCAACTGTAAAACGAGCGACTCCAATTCCTGAAGCGTTTCAGACTGACCTATCTAGTTTCTCAACCAAGCAGGTTTTGATATTCTCAACTGAGACCTCGTTTTCTGATTCTCATGTCCATGCACGAATGTTCGCCCCAGAAGTGGGAGTTGTTGAAGATCCAGCCACGGGAAGCGCAGCTGGTCCACTTGGAGCATACCTTGAGAAGCA
The DNA here is from genome assembly GCA_011364905.1 of Candidatus Thorarchaeota archaeon. Lineage (GTDB taxonomy): Archaea > Asgardarchaeota > Thorarchaeia > Thorarchaeales > Thorarchaeaceae > SMTZ1-45. The sequence goes on along the minus strand of RDNZ01000035.1, from coordinate 18,664 downwards.
TGGCGTATTGCAGAACCATCAGTTTGGAGAACCAATCAGTATCGAACAGGGATACGAGATAAAGAGACCCAGTAACTTGATAGTGAGGGTCCCTGATAAGGGCATGGAGGAGGTCCATGTTTCAGGAAAGGTCAGGCTTGTAGCTGAGGGAACATTCTACCTGCCATGACCTGAAACAACACCATCACGCCATATCAACTAAAAAGCTATATGTGCAGGATAAAGACCACTCCTCCGAGGTTGTATCACTTGAGCGCCCGTATGCCAGTCTACAAAACCGTTCTTCTCGGTGAGGGCGGTGTCGGTAAGACTAGCTTGGCGGTCAGGTACACTGAGAATCGATTCGACCAAAAGATGAAGATGACAATTGGCGTCAACTTCGCGACCAAGAAGGTAACGGTGGATTTCACTACCGTTACCCTCTTGATATGGGACCTAGGGGGGCAACCAAGATTTCAAGATGTCATCTCTGACTATTTCATTGGCTCGAGACTTGGTATCGCTGTGTATGATGTGAATCGTATCTTTACCCTCCACAGATTGAGAGATTGGATTTCCAGATTGCACAACGCAGTACCTGAATGTGGAGTATTCATCGTCGGAAACAAGATCGATGAACGGATTGAGGGGATGGGAGTCACACGCGAGGATGCTGAGGAGTTCGCTAAGGAATACGATGCACCGGTGTTTGAAGTGTCTGCGAAAACAGGTGATGGCGTCTTTGAGATGTTTGATGCTGCTGGTGCACACCTTTTCAAGAAGTGATATCCTCAAACAGCATAATCGAGTTCAACACAGCAGCGGCCATTCTATGCTTGCTTCTCTTTTCAGCCGTGCCTTACTCTGAGAACAAGTTCGGTCGACATTGAGATAGGTTTCAGGTATCAGTTGAGTGATTTTCGGAAGAAAATCTCACCTATGCCATCATCATTGATTTCATTGATCATCCCTGATTCAACAAACCCCACTGCTCGATGCCACGCTTGAGGTTCAGGCTCATTCACTGTTGAGGAACTAAAAAGCCTATCATGACCTCTGCTTCGGAGATAGTCCTCCAAGAATGAAAGGATTTTTCGTCCAATACCTTCCTTTTGGTAATCATCTTCAACAAAAACAACAGCAATGTACGGAGTAGTAGACCACAGATACTCAAGCCTGAGATATCCTACTTGCTTTCCATCCAACTCTGCAATAATGATCTCATCATTCACTATCTTGTGTCGAATGATCTGCTCTGTGACATGTTCATCTTCGACAACACACCACTCCAAGTCTTCAGGTCCTGCAAACCTGACAACCACGCGTTCAATCACACTCATATCCACACGACCTCGATAGAGTTTCACTATCCCTGAATGCGTAAGTAGTTTCCGAATTCATTTCATGATTCGAGTTGTGGTTGATTTTCTTGGTATGTTGCTTCTAATGCTTTGAAATCAGGGTCGATGTTTACCTTGAAGAGAACTAAGACCGACATGAGGAGGAACAGTGCGGCAATAGGGCCCCAGAAGAGATACCCTTGAGTCACCAGTTCAGCTCTTCCAGGCACGGGAACAATCACAGGAAGTGAAAAGATGATGCCCCAGAGGAATCCAGAGAGCGCATTCATACCGTTTATTGGGATTGTGGGGAAGCTTGTATAGAATCCAGCATGCCCTTCTCCTGTTTCTATCTCATCCCTGTGTGCGAAATCAGCATACACGATATACGGTAAGAGATAGTATCCTGCAATTCCTGCACCAGTAAAGGCTAGAAGAGTGAATCCCTCCCAAGCTGTTGTGATAACCAAAGTGAATGGCAGAGAAATCACTGCTAGCATCATTGCCAGCTGTAGAGTGAATCGTTTTCCTTTCCGCCGAATTGTAATTTGGTAAATGACGAAGAAGATGAAGACAACTGAAAGAAGTTCAACACCAAAGATAACGAACTCTGTTACTCCGAAAGTAAGGTAGTCGTTGATGAAAGGAAATGTTGTCTTTATGACCATGGCAACTCCCACAGAGAGTAAACCCTGTGCAACAAGCCACCCGACATAGTCACGGTTTCTGAGTGCCCTGCTAAGATCCTTCATTATCGAGGGTTGTGGTATGAATCTACCTTCTTTGTGTAGTCCAATCAAAGATGGCAAGAATCCAAGAAGTGCAATAGCTACGAAAACGAGAATCATTATCTCTATCATCGGTGGGATACCCCACGTAGTCAGTTGTATGGCAAGAAGTGCAGTTCCAAATGTACCAATAGTGAAGCCAATAAAGTTTGCAACATTCAGCCAGGATGAAACTGCGGGTCTCTCCTCAGGCTCGGTCAATTCGGGCATCCATGATTGGAAAGGAGTCATTGTCATTCCATAAAACACTTTGAAGAGGCTCATTGAAATGGTTGCATAGATAAACAGCCCAATTACATCTCCCTCTGCTAGAAATAGACTAGGACTAAACACCAATAGGAATGAGGCAGCCATTAGAGGTGCTCCAACCATAATAAACGGTTTCCGCCTTCCCCATCGCTTCGTCGGAAATCTATCGCTCAAGTTTCCGAATGTCAACTCAGACAACATGATAGAGATGTAGCTGAGACCTATTGCTGTTCCAGTGTAGATTGCGGGCAGAGAGTTGAGAGAGAAGTAGAACAGCGCACTAGCCAAGTCAAGTATATCAAGCATTATACTTGGTCCTAAGCGAGCCATACCGAAGTACATCTTTTGGAAACCTGTGAGCATTACAATTCCTCCAATCGCCGTAGCAAAGGACGGAGCTGGAACGGGTTATTAAGTGTCCTTGTCTTCTGTCATTATTCTCGAAAGTCTTGGTTTTTGTATTGCTCAGGGTTCTTGTCAAAGGTTTCTTTGCAATGAGAACTACAGAAGTAGTACTTCTTGCCATCATACTCACTGACGAGCGTTGCCGTGGCCGTTTCTACATCCATCTTGCAGATAGGATCAATGGCAATCTCCGGGACTTCGGGTTCGGCTGCGTCCACATCCTTGTATTGCTCGGGATTGGCATCAAAGGTGTCTTTGCAGTTTTGACTGCAGAAATAATATCGCTTCCCTTCAAAGTCGCTGTAAAGCTCAGCAGTCGCTATTTCAACCTTCATCTTGCATATTGGGTCCACAACAACATCTCCTTCCCTGTATGCTGCTGGAAGCGCGGTCACCTCTGAAGGCATCGCTTTTTCTGGTTTGAAGCGGTTCAGAGTAAGAGCATTCGTGACAACGCTCACACTCGATAGGGCCATTGCCAACCCAGCAAATTCAGGTCTCAAAACGAGCCCTGTTGAAGGATATAGAAGACCAGCTGCAATAGGCAAGAGGATTATGTTGTATATGAGAGCCCAGAAAAAGCCCTGCTTGATTTTAGCCATTGTGCTCTTTCCTAACTGAATGCCTGTCACTACATCCAACAGGTCATCCTTTACAAGGACTATATCGCCAGATTCGACAGACACATCCGTTCCAGAACCCAACGCTATACCAACGTCAGCCTGAGCTAGAGCAATTGCATCATTCACACCATCACCAGTCATTGCGACAGTACGACCCTCTTTCTGAAGTTTCTTGACTTGTTCTGCCTTGTCATCTGGGAGTACCTCTGCAAGAACATTGTCAATACCGACAGTTGCTGCAATTGATTTCGCAGTTTCCTCTCTATCACCGGTGATCATCCAGACATCAAGCCCAAGATGCTTCAGGGTACTCACGGCTTGCACAGACGATTCCTTCAACTTATCTGATATAGCCAAGACAGCTAACGGTTCTTGACCACTAGCTGCAAAGATTGTAGTCTTTCCCTCTTTTTGGAGCGACATGATTTCGTCAGTCATCATCGAGAAGTCAATACCATTCTCGAGCATGAATTGATCGCTGCCAACGTGAATGTTCTTTCCGTTAACAGAAGCGCTGACACCTTTTCCGGTTGTGTAGACAAAATTCTCGGAGTCCGGAATATCAACGGCTCGTTCTCTTGCCTCATAGACAATAGATTCAGCCAGAGGATGCTCACTATTCCTCTCAACAGCTGCGACCAGACTTAGAACCTCATCCTCTGATTCATTTGACATGACAGAGATGTCAGTGACTGTCGGGCGACCTATAGTTAGTGTTCCTGTCTTGTCGAATACCACTGTATCGATTACCGGAATCGTTTCAAGCCCATCACCGGTTTTGATGAGTATTCCATATTGGGCTCCTTTGCCAATTCCCACCATAATCGCTGTTGGAGTCGCCAGACCTAGAGCGCAGGGGCATGCTGCAACAAGGACAGCAATGGTGAAGCTGAGTGCATCTTGCCATGGTATCGTTATGAAAATTGCCCAAAACAGATATGTTGCCAATGCAATGACAAGAATAACAGGAGTGAATACTCCTGCGATTTTGTCAGCCTTTCGTTGAATAGCTGGCTTGTTTGTCTGCGCCTCTTCAACCATCCTAACAATTTGTGAAAGCGCTGTGTCCTGTCCCACTTTTTCTGCACGAACTCGTAACATTCCATTCTTGTTCACAGTACCGCCGACGACCGAATCACCAACCTCTTTGTTCACCGGTAATGGTTCACCTGTGATCATCGACTCATCAACAGACGACTTACCCTCGAGAACTTGACCATCAACAGGGACACGGTCTCCTGGTCGCACCAGAACAATATCGTCAACCTCCACATCTTCGATGGGAAGTGTAATCTCTTCTCCGTCCCTAACAACTATGGCCACTTTCGCTTGGAGGTCCATAAGGCTCCTTATTGCCCTAGAGGTTCTACCCTTCGCAATGGCTTCCAGAGCGCGTCCCATAAGGATGAATGTAATCAAGAGAACAGCTGTATCATAGAATGAAGGATAGCCAGTCAAAACGAATGTAGTCGCAACTGAATAGAAGTAAGCAGCGCTTGTACCCAACATAACCAAGGTGTCCATATTGGTCTTCAGATGTCTTGCAGACCTAAGTGCAGATCTATAGAAAGGAAGTCCACCGATGAATTGTACAGGAGTCGCCAATACAAACATGATGAGCATTCGAGTTGATTCCAGGGTGATGATAGCATTCAAGAAACCAAAGTGAATAAGTACTACTGGAATTGTCAGTATCACTGATAGAGTAAGAAGTCTTAGATAATACTGCCGCTCTTTTTCTCTCGCAAGGGTTTCTCTGTCACTCTCTATGCCTTCAGCCTCGGCTGGTTCAAAGCCAAGCTCACGGATAGTTTTCTTAACAATCTTGTAGGTCAGAAGGTCTTGGTCATATTCAATGAACAGCTTATTCCTATCTGGGAATGTATTGACCGAGATGACACCCTGTTGCTCGGATAATGCTTGCGAAATCCTGTTCCAGTCATCATTAGTCTCTGCTCCGGAGATGCACATTGACATTGATGATCTCTTTGCTCGGTAACCGCTTGAGTCGACAGCACGCTCCAGACTAGGTCTATCAACTCGTGAAGAATCATACTCAACAACAGCTTTCTCATCCAAAAGACTCACTGATACATTGATGACTCCATCTTCGTTTTGCAATGCATGTTCAATTGTAGATACGCAAGAAGCACAATGCATTCCTTCTATGTTTATCGACATTCGCGATGATTGTGTGCTAGTCTGTTCCTTGTTCATTTCCATTCAGCTCCTAATGGCACTTTCGAAGCGTTTCTTGTAAATATATCTGTGTCGATATATATCTTAAGATATATCCATGTCGATATATAAATCTTGGGTCTTGGGTACGACTTCAATCAGTTGTCTCAGAGACCCTCTTTGAAAGCCTTGGCGCAGTGTACACAACAGAAAGCCAACTCTACACCATCGATAGTCTCATGGTGAGCTCCTTCGTACACCTTAGCACCGCAGCTAGCGCAGGTCTCCAGACTTGGTTCCAAAGCTGATACTGTTATTGTAGCGAATCGTTTGAACAGCCTGTCGCAGAAACCCTTGCCTTTTCTTGTCAATGAATACACGATCTTTGGTCTTTTACCAGTGGACTTATCCTTCTTCTCAACAAATCCCTTTGATTCGAGACTCTGTAAGAAAGGGTAGAGAGTTCCAGCGCTAAGCGGCTTTCCTGTACGTTGTTTGTATGCCCTAATCATCCCGTAACCGTGAATAGGACCTTCACTCAACAGCAGGACAATATAGAACTGTGAGAAGTCGGACAGGATATCCTGTAGGTCAGACACCTGTTTTGATTCGGATTCAGCAGATTTACTCACTGACAGCGCCTCTCAACAATGTATTGAATACGAAGCACAATATCCTTTTGGATATATCGTACAGGATATATAGATGGGCATTATTAATGTTTTCTATGGGACCAAGTGTTTTCAAGTAACCTAAGGCATGTAGAAGTCGTTGTTCTTACCGTTTTGAGCCTCGCTCATCATACGGAGAAGTTCATGGAAAGTATCCTGTATGTTCGCGCCTGTCTTCGCAGAGGTTTCTCTGAAGATTGCTGGAACCTCTAGTTTCTTGATGAAGTATTCAGTAAAAGCCTGGCCTTCTTCAGGGGTTACATACTTCTTCTGATCGAGGGACTGTCGAATATCAATCTTGTTACCAATAATGACAGTAGGTGGCAAAGGACCCATGTTCTTGTACGCTTCAACCAGCCATTTGCTCGCATTGTCAAATGAGCTACGATCAACGACTGAGTAGACCAGTAGAATCCCATTGCAGCCACTATAGTAGTGCCCTCGGACTTTCTCGAAGGTTGGCTGGCCAGCAAGGTCCCAAATTATGAACTTCACAACATCCTGCTCAAAAAGAACCCGCTTAGTGGCTAGGTCAACACCTATTGTAGCAAGATGTCCCTCGATAAAGTCCTCGCCTAAGTAATTTCTGCGGATGCTTGTCTTGCCGACAGACCCGTCCCCTATGAGGACTGCTTTCATTATTTTGCTGCCATCATCTTGGTCGCGCACGTTGTTTCTCTCCTCAGCATTTGGTTCCGCAGTGGTGGTTTTTGTAGGCAAAGGCCCTCCCGTTTCAATTGACTAGATAAAAAAGCACTGCATGATGCAAAATAAGGTTACTGATAGAGATTCGGAAAAACATCGCATGTTCATAAACCTTGGATGTGTTCAATGTTGGTTTGTCACTCGAAGGAACTTTTTCACCATTCAACAAGATCTGGCAATTTCTTTGCAGTTGCGATTGCGCTCTGAGCCTCTTTTGGTAAAGGAGCTATACCATCAAATCCAGTTCTTTTAACAAACTCCCGAGTCACTGCCAAGAGGGTCTCGGGAGTGACATTCCTGAGTTTCTCTAGTAAGTCAAACCCGGCATCATAATACAAACGTGCACGAATACCTTTGACACCCTGTATTCTTGCCAGGTCTGAGAGCCTGACAAGTTCCTCAATCACACTAATATCAAGGCCGGACCTCTCAGACAACTCGTCCCTCATCAAAGGTGTTTTTCCAGCCTCCAACATCTTCTTCGTGTTGTCTACGCCGAGCGCCGATAGCCTGCTTGCGTGTTTTGGATCAACACCCCTAAAACCTCGTAGTTTGAATGACGTTCTGGAAGCCTTGACACGCGTCTCACGAGTACGACCAGCAGCACTCAGCAAGTGGTCAGCCCCAACATATCTGAAGTAATGGCTTAATCCCCACATGACCTTAGACACTCGCTTCTTCTCTAGGTGATCAGCTGCAAACGACTCAAGGTCATGTTTAGAAGCTTTTTCAAGAGAAGTTCCATGCTGTTTTAGGAAGTCCTCGAAGTCCTTTACATTATCAACGCAGGTTGAGATTGTACGCTCCGTTTTTCGTTGCTTCTTCATGTAAGAAACAAATCCCTCTTCGTCCATCGAACTTCGACCTCTAATACAGATTAGGGCAAGCTCTGAATAAGTTTCGGTACGAAGTTTTCGTCTATCTATATAGAATGGATTCCCTGTTCAAGTACATTCTCAACTGCACTGAACACAACTGCATATTACTGCAGAAGATGGAATTCTCTTGCCAGCTAAGGTGCGAATCTCTTGTAGCAATTTGGACAGATGATTGAACCATCTGGTTTCACAGTTCCGCCAAGCATTGAAACCTCATTACCACAACTAGGGCACGTTGTGGTTGAGGAATCAATATCCGGTGCCAATCTTGGAATTGCTTGAATAGCAGCCACACCTTCACCATGCCTCGAAGGCGTGTATGATTTCGACATCCAACCAATAACAACTACAAGTAAGATGCCGATGAAAACAAATGGAGCTCCAAAAGTAATGCCATAGATACCAAACACAGAAGTGAAGGCCATTCCAAAGGAAGCCACGCCGTATCCGATATATGCGGCGGGATGAATGGTTTGATCTTTACCGCAGGATCTTTGGCATACACTACATATTATGAACCAGATAATAGTTGCAATAATGATGTTGGTTGAAGGGTCCGATGTGAACCACCAGAAATTGAATTGCACTCATTTTACCCCCAAACTGATGCTGAGATATTTGAACAAATTCATCTATAAAAATCTTCAGAAAAACTTGCAGGAAATCTTCTACTGAACTCCTGTACTCAAAGATTCCGAGAGATTGAAATATACTGAAGGCTCACTTTTGGGTTAGCGTCGTGAGGGAATGGATATCCGAATCCGTGGTGCCCGTGAGAATAATCTCAAATCAGTGGATGTCGACATAGTTGATGGACTCACTGTCGTCACGGGCATAAGCGGGTCGGGAAAGACATCGCTCGTTTTTGACACCCTTTACCATGAGGCTCAAAGAAGGTTCTTGGATGTATTTCGATCGAGCAGTCCGAGGACACGAATGCCTCCAGCTAACGTTCGTTCGGTCACAGGCGTTGGTCCGATCATCGCCGTGGGTCAAAATCTACTCAATCTTAATCCTCTATCAACTCTGGCGTCAGCATCGGGTTTGCACCCATTCTTTAGGCTACTCTTTGCTAGGTTCGGGACTCGTTATTGTCTGAATTGCGGTGCGAGCCTTCAGGTACTTACGGAGGACGAGATTGTCACTCTCATCAAAAAGAAGATGAAGAAGGGTGTTGTGAGGATCTCTGCAACACTTCTACAAGCAACAAAGGGTAGTCATAGGACACTCCTGGAATTGCTTGTGTCAGAATTCGGTATCAGTCATATCGTGGTTGATAACGCGCCTTGGGATCAGAGAGATTTGGCCGCAAAGAGCCCACATGACATCTCAGTGTGGATCGCAGAACTGAATGCAAAGTCCAAAACCTCCGAAATCAGGGACGCTGTACGCACAGCCTACTCTTTAGGCTCGAGCTCCATCAGAGTCCAATCTAGCAATTCGGCCCGAGACCTCTCTTTGAGTAACGTATGTTCCAAGTGTGGAACTTGGTTTGGGACCGTTGAGCCAAAACATTTTGGAATAAAGTGTATTCACTGTGGAGGCAAAGGCTGTCAAAAATGTAATGACACAGGACTACACCATCTCGCGGCAGCAATCAAGTGGGAGGGCTTGACATTCCCATCATTGATGTCGCTTACAGTTGATGAGGCTCACAAGAAGTTCAAAGAAGCAGAATTTCCCTCGACAGCTAGGAGGTTGAAGACTGAGATCTCTCGCAGGCTTGATGCCTTAGTGACTGTTGGACTTGGTTACATTCAGTTGGACCGTTCTTCTCCCACCCTCTCGAGAGGGGAGTCACAAAGAGTCCGGCTCGCTGTTTCTCTGACCAGCAGGTTGGAAGACATTGTGCATGTGCTCGATGAGCCGACCATAGGGCAACACCCAGCCGATGTTGTACGTTTGATGCCGGCATTCAGAAAGCTCTTGGGGCCGGTGATCTTTGTAGAACACGATAGGGTAGCAGCTGCTCAGGCAGATAGAGCAATTGACATTGGTCCAAAAGCAGGAGACCTTGGTGGAGAAATCGTCTTTTCAGGAACACCCTACGAACTGTGGAACACAGACACGACAACCGGGCATTACTTCAGCTTTCGAAAGCGAGTGCCAAGTCTTGAGTCTCACAAGCAGCCTACTGAGTTCTTCAAGATTCTTGGAGCAAACAAACATAACCTGAAAGACATTGAAGTTAAGTTTCCATTGAAAAGGTTCTCAGTGGTTACAGGAGTAAGTGGTTCAGGAAAGAGCACTCTTGTTCAGCATGTGCTTGTACCCACCCTGCAGAAGGGGAAGCCGATAGGTTGCAGAGCATTTGAAGGAAAGCAGCTGAAACCCGTTATTGTGGACCAAAAGCCTATTGGCAAGAATCCGAGATCCAATCCGGGAACCTACACGAAGTTGTCAGATATCGTGAGAGACCTCTATTCTTCGGAAACAGGGCTTTCAGCATCTCATTTCTCGTTCAATCGTCCTGAGGGAGCTTGTCCCACCTGTAAAGGCATGGGAGCTGTTGAAGTAAAAATGCGATATCTCCCTTCGATTTGGATAATGTGCTCCGACTGTGAAAGCCAGAGATTCAAGGAAGAGGTTCTGCAGAACAGGATTGAATTTGGCGATAGACACCTCTCTATCGCGGACTTTTACAATCTCTCCATTGCCGAGGTGCACTCAATTCTATCAGGAGATACTAGACTCCCTGAGAGTAAGAGGAAATCGGCACATAACATCCTGGATGCCCTTGTCACAATCGGTCTTGGCTATCTGAAACTTGGTCAGAGCTCCCCAAGCCTTTCGGGAGGCGAAGCTCAGAGAGTCAAGCTCGCAAAGTATCTGGGAAGAAAATCACTGTCTTCAAAGCTATTGATCCTCGACGAGCCATCAACAGGGCTTCATCCAAGCGATCTTTTTGGATTTCTGTCCGTGCTTGACAAGCTCGTTAAAGAAGGAGCAACGATTGTTGTTGTTGAACACAATACTGACATCATCAAGTCAGCAGACTGGATTATGGATCTGGGGCCTCTTGGAGGACCGGAAGGCGGGGAAGTGCTCTACTGTGGACCGGTCTCAGGAATCCATGCAACTGCCAATTCACTCACCGCTAATGCCCTTGAGAATGAGGAAAACGTGATACCCAATAAGAAACCAAAGAAGACAAACACACTCGCAGACAAGATATCCATCAGAAATGCTAGAGCGAATAATCTGAAGTCGGTCAATGTAGACATCAAGAAAGGCAAACTCACAGTAGTCACAGGCATATCAGGATCTGGGAAGTCCTCTCTTGTGAGGGATGTGCTCCAAGCAGAAGCTGACAGAAGATTTCTGGAGTCGCTCTCTGTTTACGAGCGACAGGGTACGAGTGAGGGACCCGAGGCACCCGTTGACAGTGTGAGTGGTCTAGGAGTGTCCGTGGCTATTTCATCGAGACGACGTAGAGGATCAGGATGGTATGCTGTCTATCAAAGTCGTTCCAATATTGGGACCGTCACTGAGATATCGAACCAACTTAATGTTCTGTATGCTACTGTTGCAGAACGGACCTGCATTGACTGTGGGACAAAAATGATTCGTAATGAGAAATGGTCATGTCCCAAATGCAGGTCAGTCAAACCTCTGGTAAGTCCCAGAGCATTTTCATCAACAACATACTTCGCGGCTTGTAGCGAGTGCAGTGGTGTTGGCACGAAAAACATACCAGCCCCCGAGAAGCTTATCATTGCTCCTGAGAAAGCCTTGTGTCAAGGTGCAATGTACTCTCCAGGATACTATCCAGGGAAATACTTCTGTGATCCCAAAAGTGCGGCAGCTGGATTACTTGTCGCCCTTGGAGAGAAGTTCGGGTTCAATCCCAAAACAACACCCTGGAATGAAATATCAGAGGAGGGCAAGCAGGCATTTCTCTACGGTGACTCTGAGAAGCTCGAGTTTTCATACCTGGGCACACGGAGAGGAGAGAGGACCAGAATCACTGGCAGACAGGCTTGGTGGGGATTCTATAAACTTGTAAATGAGTGGGACGTGGGACAGACCTTCACTAATCGAGTCACCTGTAGCAGTTGTAAAGGAACGGGTCTCAAGGAAGAGTACCTTGCCTTCACAATTCTGGGTTATAACGTCCACGAGTTAAAGGACAAGTCTATCTCTGAACTAAGAGAGATCCTCAGAAACCTCAAGGTTCCTGAGACAGACGCATACTTCACTTCCTCAAATCTTGAAACTATCTTGAAACGCCTGAAGTTTCTAGAGCAGGTCGGACTCGGTTATATACATCTCAACCGTCCAGCATTGTCGCTATCTGCCGGTGAGGCGCAAAGAGTCATTCTTTCAAGCTTGCTGGGCAGCGGCCTGACTTCACTGACAATTCTGCTTGATGAACCATCCCGAGGCATGCACCCATCAGAAGTAGATAGTCTGATTGAGGCCCTTCGGGAACTCAAGGAAGAGGGCAATACACCCATCGTTGTCGAGCATGATTTGAGCATCATCAAAGCCGCAGATGAACTGATTGATATGGGCCCTGGGGCAGGGACAGCAGGAGGAAAGATTGTCACAGTAGGTTCTCCCATAGATGTTGCCAAATGCAACTCAGTCACAGGGAGATGGTTGCGAGGTGAAAGTAAGTTCCAGTTCTCTGACGCACCACGAACGCCTATTGCCTGGATGAAGATTGTTGGGGCTAGAGGAAACAACTTGCAAAACGTAAATCTTGAAATTCCCCTAGGCGTTTTGGTTGGATTCTGCGGGGTGTCTGGTTCTGGAAAGAGCACATTGCTTATTGACACACTCGCTCGAGCAATGGCACCGAAGAAATTCACAACCAGTATTGCATATGAGGAAACTCAGCCAGAGGAGTACGATAGCATCACGAATGCGCCAGAGCGGGTCGTCGTTCTTGATCAAGCACGAAAAGGACTTCGCTCGCCGGGACAAGCTTTGGGTCTGCTCGATTCATTGGTTGATGTCTTTGCTGAGAGCGAGGATGCAGTTTCACTTGGACTCAACAAAAAGAAACTGTCACAGCCTTGTTCCATTTGCGAGGGAGCAGGGTATCTACGAACGGACCTCGGGTTTCTTCCTGCGGTTTTTACACCCTGCGAAACCTGCGCAGGAAGTGGTCGCTCCCCCGAAGCATGGGATGTGAGAATGAAGGGCTATTCACTACCTGAATTGAACAGTCTCACATTGAGTGAGATTCACAATCTATTCAAGGATGATGAACGCATAGAGAGAAGACTTCGCCCAGCTCTGGATGTTGGTCTTGGCTATCTTGTTCTAAAGCAACCAACTTGGACTCTCTCTGGAGGAGAAATTCAGCGATTAAAGATCACACAAGAATTGATGAAGAAGTCTACGAGAGGAACACTCTATATTCTAGATGAACCCACGGTGGGGCAACATCTGGAGGATGTCAGACGTTTGATTGATGTTCTTCAGAGGTTGGTTGCAGCTGGAAATAGTGTTTTTGTGATTGAGCATCACCCTCATGTTCTGGCTGCCTGTGATTGGTTGATTGAGCTTGGACCAAAAGGAGGTCCTGGGGGAGGTTCTGTTATCGCAGAAGGCAGTCCATACGAGATAAAGGACCTTGAAACCCCAACAGCACCGTATATCAATGAAATCTTGGAGGAGATGCCATGACCTGGATTCCACTTTTACTTGCAGACAGGTCACCTAATCTTCGCTATCTTGTGCTCACACAGCTCATGGGCCAAGACGCAGATGAACAAGAGGTGCAAGAACTTGCAGCTTCTAGATCAAGGGATTCACTGGTATCAGACCTCATAAACCTGCAGAGAGATGGTGGAAACTGGAAAGAGCTCGACCAGGCAGGTTACACTATTGGTGGATCTATCAGGGCTACAACAGCGGCATTGATGCGTCTAGGTTATCTTGGAATAGATAGAAATCATAATGCCATCAAGAGGGGTGCAAAATATCTGTTTTCCAAGCAGAGAAAGGATGGTTCATGGCCACTACCTGAGAGAGTTTCAGACTTCGAATACACGCGAGGGCCCTATACCATGTCGCCAGTGCAAACCTCGGTTCCACTTCTGGGTCTAGCAATGTGTGGTTATGCAGAGGACGCGCGCTCCGAACGGGCATTCGAGTGGCTAGTTGACAAGCGTTTAGAGGATGGCACCTGGCCAGCGGGAAAAGTCAATGATGTGTTTGTTGGCATCGCAGGATATAGGAGGTTATCTCGCTCGAAGTGGGGATGCAGAACGAACACAACTCAATCTTTGATGTGTTTCGCACATCATCCGAAAAGAAAGCATAGCACAGAAGCTCGTCAGGCATTGGATCACCTTCTGGGAAGAGAAACACGAGACCGTAACAATCTTGGATTCAATGTAGCAAGATACATTGGCATTGAGCCGCATCGTGGTGTACTCACCTATCATGCCAAATTCGATCCCGCTTTGCTACTTGACCTGTGCTCGAGAGTAGGCGCCAATCGCTCAGATCCCAGAGTGAAGGAGCTGATCAAATGGACTCTTGACCAACAAGGCGAGTATGGACTCTGGGATTACGCACCACATCCAAAGGCGTCAAGATGGATTTCCTTCGATATCTTGAGGTCTTTAAGGAATATTGATGATTCAACAGATTGGATCACCACAAAACAAAGGAGAAAATTCTCGCCCTATCCAAAGACAACAAAACGCTTCTAGGATAAGCCCCTTCAAGCCTAATGAAAAACCAAATATGAAAGAACCTGCTATTGACAGCTAGTTGTTGGAGGAGTCGCTTTGGAAGAACAAAACGCAATCGCAAATCATCTAGTGGATCAATTTGAGTCTGTTTGGAATATGCTCAAAGCATCTATCGAAAATGTGCCTGATGAGAAGTGGTCGGTGGGGTTAGATGCGATTACCAAGCCATGGAATCAGACGAAAGGAGAGAATGTCTGGTACTTTTCAGAAAGGGTTTTCCACATTATTGAAACTGTTGAATTCTATGGTAACGACGATCCAAAAGTGATGAAGTGGGGCGCAAGAATTGGAGGTATTAAGTGGAAAGAGGAGAGTCCAGAGGAAACTGCAGCACGCATAACAAAGAAGGAGATGCTTACCTACCTCGAGGAAACCAAACAGCAACTTAAGGAGAAACTTCATTCACTCAGCTATGGTGACATGGTGAAAACTGATGGCTTTTCAGAATGGCAACCATCCCGTCTTGCAAAGATTCTCTACACAATGAGACATAGCATGTGGCACATTGGAGAGTTAAGCAGGGCAATTCGTGAATATGATTGCGAAAGGATTCACTGGCAATAGAGTTATTGTTGAGATGCACGAAAACATCTGGAACAATCAAGAATGGACTCGCGTTTACTATAATGTTTTCAATCTGTAACCTATAATATACCTATGGGGTTCATTCCATGTCCGTTTGTAGCCTGTGACGTTTCAGAATTTGCCTTTTGAAAAGATAACCCTATTAATCCAAATGTGCCTAATATTATCGTACATAATCGAAAATGAAAGGTGTAAGTACTATGACAAAGGGTGAAGAGAAAGAACGTAAAATCTCCTTCAAGTGCTGCATTCCTCGGGAATGTTCCAATTGTACAGATGATGAACTTCGACTGAGCATGGTCACCCTGAAGAATGCAATGGTCAATATCACAATCTGTTTGAACAGGATCGAACGTGAACTGAAGAGGAGAGGAGCTTCAACAAGCCTTATTCGGAACATGAGAACAGCGCCAAGTCCTGAACTTCTTGAGATGGCAGCCATAAAAGGCTAGATCTAAGTTGGAGTTTTCGAAGCACAAGTGAGCAAAAGTATTGCATTTTGTAATCAAATTAGAGAACTTGCTGTTTCAAAAGATATTGGAGAGGAAACTTGAGGAATTCCCAGATGAAAAAAGGTCGAAGGGAGCGTACCTTCTAGGAAAAACAAAGCAATTGGTTCAATCAGCAATCTCGAATTTGGATGATGCACTTAAAAAGTGGAAGTAAGAGTTTCATTGTAGACGTTTGCAAAATCAGTTTGTTTAGTGATTCCCTATGATTGAGGTTTCTAGTGAAAAAGCCAGGGGATTCATCCTTGATGTTCAAGGACTGAGGACTCAAAAACTCTGTAAGTCAGCTTTGAGTGTCGCAAGAAGGATTCACAGTATCCAAATAGATACCATGTCAGTAGTTTCTAGAAGCCACAATCTAATCATCTACAACAGATACCCGAGGTATCAAGAGAGAGATGTATGGAAAGATCTCAAGAAAGGCAAACTTTTCGAATACTGGTCCCATTCATTATGCTTGCTCCCTATTGAAACCTATCCGTTTTATGTGAGAAAAATGGAACAGGTCCGAAGGGAAAGCAAAGGATATTTTCAGAGATTCGGGGAGAAGATGAAAGACACAATCAGAGAAATCTATGAACATATCAAAAAGAATGGTGCGACTTCTAGCTCCGATTTCAAGGGGGAGAGTCTCGGATGGGGAGGATCCATTGAAAGCAGGTCGATGCAATATCTTCACTACACCGGTCAAATAATGATAGCATTCAGAGAGAATTTTCAGAAATTCTATGATCTGACAGAAAGGGTGCTCCCTACTACTACTGAAACCACACCAATGAGTGATTCGGAGCTTGCTCAGTTTACAATTCAAGCAACGCTTGGGTCTCTTGGTCTTGGGAACTATCAGGATATTCGTACCTACTTGGGACGTTGGCCAGCTCAGTTTCTTTGGAAGAATTCAAGAGGAAAGATCAATGACTATTTGGAAGAGCTCGTAGGTGAGGGATTCCTCGAGCAGGTTTCCATAGAAGGAGTTAGCGAACAATACTATATACTGAGCAAAAACGTCAAACAATTGATGAATGATAACATAGATGTGTCTGGTGAACCCGTGAAACTGTTAAGCCCATTCGACAATATTATACGCGAGCGACACTACCCTCTAAACATTTGGAATTTCGATTACAAATTGGAATCATATGTTCCGGCGATCAAACGTGTGTATGGATATCATGTTCTTCCTCTTCTTGATGGTTTCAACCTTGTTGGAAGAGTAGATGTAAAAGTCCACAGAAATGAAAACAGGATGAATCTGATTTCACTATATCTTGAGAACGACTTCTGGAAAGAAAAAGATGGATTGGAGAGAGCAGTTCAAGGCTTCAAGGATTTCGGTAAGTATCATCAAGTAGAAAGCATTACAGTTGAAAACGTTAGTCCCAAATCGGCCAAAAGGAAAATCGTTAAACAACTAGCGTGCTGACTTCAGTTTCTTCGAACCTTCGCGTATGACTAGCTTGGACATTTTCTTGCGGTTCTCCTTGAAGTATTCCTCCACAATTTTGGGGTCTCTTTTGCTCAGCTCTCGAAGTACCCAGCCTGCAGACTTAGCTACAAAGAATTCTTCATCAGATATATGAGGAGTGACTGCGCGGAGAATCCGATTGTTGAATTCAGGTACATACTGAGTTTTCAATGCTAGATATAGAAAGGGCAGAACGGAAGCCCTCCTTCTCCAGAAGTTTTCTGACGTTTGCCAAGATTTCAGTGTTGTTTCTATGTTAGGGTCTCGTAGTATCATTGAACCGATTGTGGGAGAGCATAAAGGATCGATAATCCCCCAGGTGTCTCCTTCACCCACCCATTTGTCAGCCAGTTTCATCGCGACTTCAAGAGAACCTTTCTTTGCATAAACCTTCAAAACATCAATCGCAGCGAGTCTGACCTCGAAGATTCTCTTACTCCAGAGTTCTTCCATGAATCTAGGCAAATCCTCCAGCTTCAAACCTTTAATGCTGTTCTTAACCGTTCTATGAATATCTGGAAGCTCAACTCCCATGAAATCCAGCGAAGATGTTTTCAAATACTCAGCAATTTTTTGCTTCCGCTCACTCTTACTTAGTCTTTGAAGCTCTCTAATGATCTGTTCAACTAATGAGATCGGCATCAAAAATGATAATGCGTAACCAGGATTTAATCATAGTCACGCAATGCTTGGCTATAGTATTCAGCAGAAATTGAAATAAAAGCGGAGAGTATCATTGCTGAAATGGATAACCATGACAGAGATTCCCATGCCGGGTCCTGAACCCTATCAGCAAGCTCCAAAAAAATCAAGCTCATCAGACTGCTGTAAAATCGGCGCAATAATATGCGTGATTCTTATTATTGGGATGGTGGTCATTGCAGTTGTATTCCTGGGCACCTTCGCCTCGCTATTCAATTGGGGAGGCGGAACGGGCTACCAAACAAGGTCGATTGCATCCTACAGCAATCAAGATGTGTCACTTTTCCCGAGTTACTACTATGATGAGTTCAGCGTTTCCAGCTATGAAACACAGACAACGACTCAGCCCGATCTCGATTTTGAAATCAGTGTCACAAGTACTGGATCAGATGGAGTTACAGTGACGGTGCATGTTGCTGTTTATGAGATAGATAAGACGACATTCGATGGGATATCTTCTTGGTCTGGTCTTGACTCATACCTCGTAAATCAGGGAGACTACACAACGACAGCTTCGGACTTCATCAATCTGAATAACTATGCAGACACATACGTCTGGGTTTTCTGGTTTGACGCATCTTCAAAGACTAGTACCTGGAGCGTAAATATCGACCTCACTCTACGATACAACTGGAATCTATAATCGAAATAGTCAGTATGGAGAGAACATCTCCATACTCACACTTTTTCCTTAAGGAATCTCATGTCAACTTTTGTAAACATAGAGAACACTTTCTTCCAAATGTTACCACGTTTACTGATTACTTGTTTCAAATACAGAATCTCCTACTTCTAATATGCTGGCTCTAACCTTGAAATCTACTTAATCGGTTAGATTCATATTTCTTCGAGGCGTACCATAATCTTAGGGATG
>RDNZ01000034.1:29885-30203 GCA_011364905.1 Candidatus Thorarchaeota archaeon | reverse complement strand
TTGAGGGTCGTATCATTATATCTCCGAATACGACAATTTGGTCTAGAACGATGATTGTCAATGTGATTGTGTTTAGGTAAATACCGCTCGCAAGAAGCAGGAGGGGGATGTTATAGTATGCCAGGTATATCAGAGCCTTCACAAGTTTCCTTATCAAAACACCTACCCTCGAATTCATCGACATCGGACCAGAATAAATGTCTGTTTGTAAGGTTTCACTCCACAATTCTTTTAACCATTCTATCGGGACTTGCGAACCAACAACATGGGCCGGTAGATCAGCCCGGTAGATCGCTTCCTTGGCATGGAAGAGGTCGC
>RDNZ01000034.1:0-29878 GCA_011364905.1 Candidatus Thorarchaeota archaeon | reverse complement strand
GGGCAAGCTCTAGGAGAAGAGCTAACTTATACGTAAGGCAGGAACATCAAGACAAACACTGGAGATATCGAGAGGACATAGAAGATTCTACTCCACAATTCTTTTAACCGTTCCAGCAAAGACTGCGAACCACAAGCATGGGCCGGTAGATCAGCCCGGTAGATCGCTTCCTTGGCATGGAAGAGGTCGCGTGTTCGAATCACGCCCGGTCCACCACTTTTTTGGTTCATGTTGAATCAGCAGGCAGCATGTAGATAGGCACATCTTCACCCAATGTCCAATTGTAGGTCGCATCCTGATAATGAAAATTTAATATTCCTCCCAAGTAGAATGCATTGTATGTGATGTCAGCCTGAATCTTGACAAGGAACTGATGTCCATCCAATTCTCTTGCTAGATTATTACTCATCATAAAACCATAGTAAACAACAATTGAGTTACTCTCGAGCAACTCAGTTGTTCCCAGAATCACTGTACAGGTTCCAGTAGCGGACCATTCTCCATCAGTAGCATTGTTGTCACTGAAGAATAACTGATACCGGGGTCTTGGTGGATTACAGGAAATCAATGAACTAGATGGATCATATTGCATCAAAGTGGCGTCGGGTTGATGAGTTGTTACATCGGCCACCCATACTGTGATTATGGCACGGGCCAATCTCAGGAAGGCACTCCCATCTTGAAAATTACTAAATGAAAGTTCGAATTCTAGGTAGTTAGTCACAGCACCACCTAGAGTGTCATTGCGGTATCTGAATAGGTCATTCAAGCTGGAATAAAGAAAGGGTGGATCTGGTATGTTGCTGGTAGGAGGGTTCAATGCAATGGAGAACCCAACAATAATAATTCCTACCAAAACAAGTGCAGTAGCAATTCCCACGATTCTCTTTGTGGATTGATTGAACACCAATTCCCGAAACTCCAAGTGATACTTTCGAATGAGGGCATATTAACATATTCTATCAATGTCATAGTTCGAATCACGCCCGGTCCACCACTTCTTCTTGCGTAAGAAACATTTTCTAAGCTCATTTAGAATATCTCTAAGAGGGTAACTCAGGTGCTGTCAAATGGCTTATATCAAGAGAAAGTAGGTGAACACTCGAACAGACCAATATTGGTTAGACTATTACATCTGGCAAGAGTGACAGTTTTCACTTCCTTTCCACTCATACTACATGTCAACTACGAAAAGTACCGTTTTGATGTCTTTAACAGTCCTGGGGGACCATATCCGTCACTAGTCTCATATCCGTTCGTCTTTATTGTCCCTGCAGTTGTGTTGATTGGACTTGATGTGTATGTACTCCAAAAACACTGGAAAACACTAGGCGGATATGTACTTCCGACGCTAGGTCAATTAGTATCTCAAGTTATCCTTCTGCTTATCACAGATAATATTCTGTTTGTGTATGGATTAGATATTCCAGCTACCGTGCCTGTTTTAGCAAAGGTCCTTTTGATACTGGGAGTATCTCTACTTGGGACATTAGAAATGGGGCTATTGGCCAAAGGACTGGGGAGAAATCAGGCTATCTCCGATTTTTCATAGTCAAATCACGCCCGATCCACCATTTCTTTTCTGATTGCTTGTTGAGTTTGATTAATAGGCATCCAGTCTACTAGTATCAGGTTGGTTTGTGAGGGATTGATTTGACTAAGATACAGAGGAATCTGGGAGTCATTCACGCGGCAAGGACCGTGTTGGTCCTCTCACTAATAATTGCCTTGGAGGTTAGGCAGTCCTACATATTATCTCAATTCCCGTGGGACATGGTTGTAGTAATTCGGGCTGGCCCATACGGTCTGATAGTTTTAGTCGCACTTCTAGAGGGCATCTTCGGCAAACAACTAGTCGAAGAAAAGATGGATGATCTGCGTATTCCCTTTTGTTTGATGGTTTTAGCCGTTCTGATTGAACTTACTTTTGCAGGCTCTTTGAGATCTATTGATGGATTGATTCTCGGAATTCATGTAAGCTTTGTAATTGGACTCTCTGCTGTGGAAGCTGTATTGCTAGCAATCGAATATACACAAGATAGTCCTTAAACTAATGATTATTGGTTGTCAGCTATATCGTCTTCAGTGAGCTCAAATCAAGCCTGGTCCACTACTTTACCACAGACACACGAGCCTTCTTTATCTCATTGTAGAGATATTCGATCTCACCAAAGACATCAGCATTTCCCCATATCACCTCCAGGTCAGAGGCGATTGGTTTGAATCGTTCCCAGAAACTTGTGACCATAATAGCGATTCCTCTGGGCATGAACAAAATGTCAGTCAACTTGTTTCGGACCAGAGTCCCCATGCTATCGAATTGTGTCACGATTCTGACAAATGTGTTGTAATCCGTTGGATTTGTTACTGGTCCATATTTGGAGGCGAAATCTTTTGCGTCCTCCCACTCCCATTTTCCAAGAATCTGCTGAAAATCACCAAAGAATTCCTTCTCTGAAACGACACTGAGGAATTCCAGAAAGATTGAAGCTTGTCTTGACTTGGCTGCATTTCTAGTCGACATGAGGATAGAAGCAACGCTGAAAATGACACCAATAATGACGCTTGAGGCTGCGATAACAATTGAGAAGGTCTGAGGATCTAGTTGCACCGATATTCATCAACCTGAGTGCGTTGTTATCAAAGGAGTTCATAGATACCAATAAAATCTCTTCGAAGACGGGAGTTCGGATTTCGTCCGGCCAGCATTTTTCCAAAAGATATAGATTGATTGGCCCCTATGAATTTCATTATCGAATTTATGAGGTTCAGTAGTGACTCAAACCGACGCTGAGTCCAGATTGCTGCCACTTATCCACTGTGCCAGAGGCATATTGATAACTCCAATTCCATTAGTGATGCATTTCAAATACTTGCATACTAGTTGGGTAGTTGATCATGGTCCTGATATTACCATGGCAGGACCGTTTGGAGCAATTGGTTTTGGAATCTCGGTTGCAGTTCTGGAATTCTATTATGCTGTGCGACTTTATGAAGGAAAAGTAGATCCTTTGTTTAGACCTCTCATAGTAATGATTATGGCCATTCTACTTG
This sequence comes from Candidatus Thorarchaeota archaeon, assembly GCA_011364905.1. Taxonomy (GTDB): domain Archaea; phylum Asgardarchaeota; class Thorarchaeia; order Thorarchaeales; family Thorarchaeaceae; genus SMTZ1-45. The sequence goes on along the minus strand of RDNZ01000034.1, from coordinate 26,824 downwards.
AATTGGCGCTCGTATCACCTCCAAGGCTGGTCGAGAACTTAGTCCTATCAATCCACGTCAGTTTTGTGATTGGATTATCTGTTACTGAAGTTGGGCTCATTGCACTTCATTTCTAAATGGTCTAAGGAATCTAATCTCGCCCGGTCCACCACTCCTTTCTTTTGATTAGATGGATCTATCATTTCCATCTTGGGCATTTGACTCAAGCATTCAACTCTTTGATTAGTAGCCAGCAACAACTCTGCAGATAAAAACTGCTGGCCGGGAGTTGTGTACTCTACAACCCCTCCAACCATCGTCATCAGTACCTCTATGTTTGCAAGAGTGTTTTCTGGAACTGTGAGTGGATTGTCTGAAAGAACGACTAGGTCAGCGAGTTTTCCTACCTTAATGCTCCCCTTTACATCCTCTTGAAAAGTGCCATAGGCTGCGTCAATTGTAATCAGACGCAAAGCCTGTTCGACACTGAGAGTCTGATTCAACATCCAATCTGTGGGTGGAAGCCCCATTCCTCCTACTCTTGTGACAGCACTAGAAACTGCATACATTGCTGATCTCTCTATTGTTCCAAGAAGCCATGGAAAATCGGTACTTCCTTGTGAGGGTATGCCAGCTTCAAGAATATCTCTCCATCTTCCTGTGAGATCTGGGTAGTTCTGCAAGACTGGCCATGACACTGCTTGTTCCCAGTCTGAGTTAATCCATGTCAGTTGAAAAGAAGCTATGATTCCTAGGTCAGCAATCCTCTGTATCTGGTCGTTTCTGAGGAGGACAAGATGCTCGATTCGATGACGATAAAGCTGGTTCGATTGCCCGTCCAATGCAGATTCCAGAGCGTTTAGAACAATATCTGTTGCGTTATCGGTCACACTATGAATGGCTATCTGAAATCCCTCTTCATGAGCTTGTTGCACCAATGAATCCAGCTCGGTTTGGTTGAAGTAGTGAGTCCAGTCGGTATACCAGCTATCCATGAAGATCTTCACTCCTCCAATCCTTAACTTCGAACTGTACTCATGCCTGGGTTGATATTCCTTATACCAATCGCCGAACCTATCAAACTGCCAGCTCAATGTGAGGTAAGCGTTTACACGAACGCGAAGCTTGTCCTGTTGATCTAAAGACATGAGCCCATCCAAGCGTTCTGGATTCACAAAAAGTTCAGAAATACTGGTCCACCCAGAGCTTAGTACTGATTCAATCACTTCCTCTGACGATGATTGGTTCACATAACTTCGGTCACCTATATGATGAGCATGAGCATCAATAAAACCGGGTAGAAGTGCCCCTCCTTCAAGATTGATGAGTTGAGTATTTGGTCCCGCCAATGCGAGGACATCATTCTCATTGCCTACAGCGACAATATACTCACCTTTGATTGCTAGCGCTTCGACTTGTGCAGGCGACTGCTCCATAGTGATGATTTCCCCATTGTGAATGATAATATCAGGTGAAGAATCGGTTGTCCCATTCCAGAATCCTTGTGAAGCAAGATACAAGATAGAAGCCAGCAAACCCAAGATTACAACAGATGTAACTACAAGCAGTCCGTTTCGTTTCATCAAGACAGCCCCTTGTACCTAACCAACCGGAGTTCAATCTCAGAAGTTGGTTAATAATCATCCGTTCAAACGTTTCTTGGGCCACTCTGCTAGAAATCATTGCGAGTCTGAATTTCACCCGGTCCACCATTCAACTCGTGCGACATGAAAAGTGGACCCAAAGGAGAGCCAATAGATACAGATCTTGCTGAAAGCGGTATTTTTTTCCATTGACATTAGACCATTCTTCCCCAGAATGCAATTCGTAGAGTTCAAACCTTCAGAACTGACCGAGGAAGACTGGAAGAAATACTTCGACTCGCGGGACAGAGTTTACTCTCAACTCGCTCCAGATGATCCATCACCTTCGCACAAGCGACGACGGTCCTATATGTTATCCCCACACCCTGATTATGAATTATCATGGTGGCGAGCAGATTCTGACTCAGGGGAAGTGGTTGGAATGGGAGGGGTATGGTGGGCAAGGGAAAGCGCACCGAATTATGAGGGTGAAAAGGAAACAGCTTATGCGGACTTGATTCTGGAAGAGGAGTTCACTACTAAAGAAACCCAAACTGAGTTTCTGGGATACTTGGCGAGAAAAGCAGAGCAGATTGGAAAGCAGAAGCTGGTTGTCGAAACGAGAGCTGAACATCAATACTCATTCTTTGCGTCCTTAGGATGTGGAATTGTCAGTAGTCGGGTGATAAATCGACTTGTGCTCTCTGAGGTAGACTTGCAGATGGTTGCTCGTTGGCGAGAGGAGGGCCAGAAAAAGGCCTCTGGAGTGAGGATTGAGATTTTCAGTTCAGTTCCCGATCAAGAACTTGAGGAATACTGTAAGTTGTATACAGAGATGTGGAATCAAGCTCCTCTTGAGGACGTAGCACCAGAAATGATTGTCACACCTGAAAGCCGAAGAAAGATGGAAAAATACTTCCAATCACAGGGGGAAGTCTGGAGTACTATGATCAGCAAGGAACCTGATGGTGTAATTAGTGGATTGACCGAGATTTGGTATCAGCCAGAGGCGTGGCATCTAATTGAACAGGGTCTGACAGGGGTCAGAGACCAATACAGAGGACGTGGATTGGGCAAGTGGCTAAAGGCGGAGATGTTGACCTATGCAATGATGAAGTATCCGAGAGCCCGGGTAATAGAAGCTGGAAATGCTAATGCAAATGCACCTATGCTTTCAATCAATCAGCGAATGGGATTCAAGGTTCATAGAAAGATGTGGATTCTTTCATTTGATGTGGCAGACCTGTTGACTTCAGTCTAAGTAGTTGACATCAGTTAGGCATGGTGATAGCTTAACTCAAGTAGCACTTAGCTTACGATTTTCCACCAAACCTTATCTCATCTCATGACTAGTTTTCCATATCAGTTGGGATTTACTGTGGAAGATTTTCAAAGCAATTCGGAGTCGGATGCGAAAGAGGAGGTTCGAGCATCCATAAGAGGGAAACTGATCATTGGCATCTTAATGTGTGTTGCACTTCCACTTCTACCAATCTCAACGTTCTTCTTACAGTATTCTCTACCTGTGAGTGCTATCACGACCTTGTTCATTGCACTTAGCGGAATTGGAATTGTCGGTTTCGTAATTGTTACGTACTACAAAATAGGAAGCTCTATGCTGTTTCGTGGAATGGATGTCCTAAATCAAATCGCTCCCCCAGAGCCATTTGTTGAGGGGAAACTAGCGGTTCTGAACAAGGATCCGGTGTACATCATCATTCAATGGGGATCCAATGCACTCCTTTTTGTTGCGTTTTTCCAATCTGAGAGATCTTTTGACAAAAAAGTCCAACTCCCCAGAGCGATATGGAGATGGGAATACACACATCCTGTTGGCGACATTAAGGTTGCAAGAAGAGAAGATGAATTCACAATTCCAGTTGATAAGGATACATACTACACAGGAAGAGGAGTCCTCTATTTTCTTCTTTTGGAGGAAACAAAGATAGTTACAGTCAGTAAGAAATACACACCTGAACAATTGAATCGAATTGTTAACGCCCTTGCTCAGGAAATAGCTACGTATGGGTCTGGTGACCAATCATTCGACACTGATTTTGAATGAGTCTTGAGAGAAACTCTAAACTCCTAAGTAGATAACAATGTAGAGGCCGATGAGTTGATATATTTCACTGAGCCGTTTAATAGAAGGAGATTACCAACGTGGGACTACATTGTCATGATATGAAAAAAGACGAAGTCTACTACTGTGAAGATTGTGGACTTGAAATCCAGATTTTATCTGAGTGCACACAGTGTTGCAGTGACGAAGGTAGCTGTAGCTGTTCGTTCAGCTGCTGTGGCAAAGACCTGAAACTAAAGAAGTAGTAAGCGTTTCGATGTGCGATGCAACGCATCGTGTCAAGAGATTGAGTTCTGATCTTGAGTTCAGAGTTCGAGCCCAGGCCAACCCTCCAACTTCACACTAAGAACAATCTGGCCAGCCCAAATTAAGCAAACCCTTAAACCAAGAGAAACAAAACTCGATATGATGATGAGGATGGAGTCTACAGAATCATATATTGATTCAAGTTTTGGAAACGCCAAGCGTCTTCTAGCACTGTTCGTTGTCTATGCCATAACCCTGTCATTTGTCAGTCTAATATTGCCAGGGTCAGAGTACCCGCCCAGTGCAGGCACGACCATGATTTCAAGGGTCTTGGTTCTTATGATGCCCATTGAACTTTTAATCGTCTATGTCACCTATTTGGCCTTTAGAAGGAGATCTGTATCGTTCGATATCATCGGACCAGCTGTGCTCATGTTTTTGATAGCCACTGCACCATCTATCTATGCAGTTGTAATTGGACTGATTGACTCGCCCCTTCGATATATTGCTGCATCACTAGGACTGATATTCTCACTAGTAGGCCTCTTGCTTTCTCTAAGACTTTTGTCAGCACTTAAAGAGTCAGTGGCGACGGCCAATCTGTGACCAGTCTTTGTAGGATTTAGGCATCAATTCTGGTTCCAATACTGTAATAGTTGAAATCGCCGCAAGTAGCCCATATAATGGGATGGACTTCTCTGATATCTAGGTCGCCATCGACCAAGATGTTTGAATCAGCATAGGATTGGACTACCTTTCCTATGATTCCTTCATTGAGGTCGTAGTCGAGAATCTGTTCAACCTGGCATTCCATATTCAAAGGGCATTCTCTGATCATCGGAGCTGTTTTCAGTTCTCCAAAGAATGTTTCAAAGAGAGATGACTTGTCATAGTCGCGACCAGACTTACTTCCGCAAAGCTGTGTTTCCTCAAGGAGGGAAATTGAAGGGATATTTACACTGAAAGTCGTGTTCTCGAGGATACCGGTTCTTGTGTAACGCTTTTTGAACAGACTGAAGAAGACATGTTTACCAAAATTAAATGGTGAGATGTAACCAATCACAAGGTAGTTGGGCTTACCATCAACAAGCGCGCCTACTAACGCGACCGGTAAGGGATTGAGAATGTTCCCTCGTACTTCTTCCTTCATCACCCAGTGCCTCTGTACGCTCGACATGAGTATCTATGCGCTCCAGCTGAAACCATATGCCTCAGAGAATCCGATCTCGTTGAGTTCCAATGTGGACCTAGGAGATGGAACTTCATCGGGAACACCGAGTGTCACTAGCGCAACAATATCAGCACCTTCTGGTATTCGAAGAGCCTCTTTTACTGCAACGATGTTCTGACTGTTTCTCGAGTCCAACATCGCCACCCAGCATGAGCCATAACCCAGTGCTGTTGCTGCTAGGACGAGATGCTCGGTCGCAATCATTGTGTCCTGTACATACCACATTGACGGATTACCAGGGCAGCAAGAGGCAGCTCGATTAGCTACGGCAATGATGATAGCTTTTGCATTTGCAATAAACTTCTGTCTACCTGCGACAAGTGAGAGCAACTTTATTGTTTCAGGCTCCTTCACCACAACATAACGCCATGGCTGCGAATTGTTGGTCGATGGTGCAAGTTGCGCCGCCTCAAGCATAGTCTGAATATGTTCGTCTGGAATCTCTATGTCTTTGTACTTCCTGATACTCCTTCGTTTCGTGACAACATCGAAGAAGTTCTCAAGTTGTTTTTCCTTCACATAAACCAAGACCTATTGGGCATCCAATATATAGGACGTCCTATATAAAACATTCACACTACGCAACTAGTGAAAGATACTAGATCCCAACTCCCCCTCTGCCATGCAGATATATCATGGTTCATCATTGTGAATGGCCGCTTGCCGTCTTTCATTTGAGGTCCTTTCTCTGTATCCAAGAAAGGCCAGATACCATGTGACAAAAGCAACTCCCCAACAAAGAAGTAATACAAGACCGCCATTGGGAGACGGAATCAGTCCGGGCCTGTAAACGATGATGTAGAGGGGTGCTCCTGTCAGGAGGATTGCAGTGGAAGTCAATGTGTAAAAGGAGCCTGCAAAGGCACATCGAGAGGAGCAGTATAAGAGCGGGTCTATTGGAACCCAAATGTGTGGTGTAAAGGGTCGTCCGCACCACCGGCAATGAAGTCGCGTGTCATTCTCCTCGGAATGTGTTCCTAAACTGAACACCTCCAACAATTTCTCATGTCAAGTATATCGTCTAGAGAGAAAAACCTTCGCTAGAATAGAGTCTATTTAGGTGCTCGTTGGTCAGTCAAATCTACTCGATTCCATCTATAAAATAGAGCCTAGATCCTATCATCACTTCGAATCAAACATCAGGCAGTAGCTGTGATTGTAGCCATAGATATGTTGAGTGTCGGTACGGCCAGTCCCTTCCCAACATGCGATAATCTCTTTCTCAAATTTGAGAGCACCAGACAGTGCACGGGCAACGTCCCAAGCCAGAAGAGTCATGGGTCTTTTACTAGTGGCCCCCAAATTGAAAGCCTCAACAATCACTTTGGCTCCAGGCTTCAGAGATCCTCGAAGCTTTCGAAATATATCCTGAAGCTGGTCAAGATAGTCCTGATATGTCCCAGGCTCTCTGAATCCCGAGAGAGGATTCTCAGTCTCATCGCACCTCATGAAGATGGGCGATGTGAAGACAAAGTCTATGCGGGGGAGATTGAACTTGTCTAGGTTTCTGGAGTCTCCCAGGATAATGTTGTCCTTCATAGTGAGCTGGGAGCGGACGTACTCATACCGTTGTTCATCAGCCTCGATTCCAAATGGAACCCGACTCATCTCCTCAGCAACGAGGAGCGTAGTCCCCAACCCAGCGAAGGGATCAAAGACTATGTCACCGGGTTGCGTGAACTGACTGATGAAGAACTCCACAAGTGATTCTGGGGTTCTATTGTCATCATCGTGAAACTCGTCAGGAATCTGACGGTGCTTCTCATATGGCAGGACTATGTATGTTTGCATCGCATCAAAGCTCCTCAGAAGAGTCAATGCTTGTTCTCTTTTCAATAAAATAAACGAATCGAGTCGAACTCAACGTACTGCTAGGCCCTCAATATCAACTGAAACAGCAGTAGTACAATTCTATCCGGATGTAAAGTCCTATATTCTGCTATTGAGTTACGTCGTCGAGGGAATCGAGTGTTTCGTGAACAAAGAAATGGGAGTGCTGCTCAGAAAGGTAGTTCGGAGAGCATAGCAGCAAAGAAAAGAGAGAGAAATGTTGTTTTGATTCTGTCTATTGTCACACTACTTCTGATGGCCCCAGTGACTTATTCTTGGCTCAGTATTCGGGGACCAATCTACACCGCAACTTTTGCGTTTAAGAGTGAAGACCCCTTATGGCATTCAGGGTGGCTTATCGTTTTCAACGAAAGTGGCTATCAAGAAAATCTAACACCTATCGCGCCTTATCCAATGTCCAATTTAACATATGTTCGCACGAGTTGGAATTTCACATATCCCGAGAACTGGACAATAGAATACTTCTGTTCAGGGCTCAACAGAACAATTGGACCAATAGCATTTACCACAGACCGTTCGAAAGTCCTCTATGATGATTCGCTGGGTCATGTAATCGAGTTTTGGATTGGTCAATACAACAGATGATTGAGAAGTCCTACATGGATTCTGACCTGCTACACGCCACGCAGCTGATACCGTCTAAGGGTAGCACAGCTCCCAACCTGGTTGGTACGTGTGAACAAGTGTCATCATCTCGGTATATGCATCATCAGAGAAGAAGGGTCGGGGACAGGTTGCATCCCCATTGTACACAGCAAAGTGGATGTGGGCGGCGCTACCCACGACCAAGAACTGGCCCAGTGTATCCCCCTTGGCCACCCAATCGCCCAGTTCTATTTCCAGCATAGATATCTGACGGCCCACATCGGATGAGTTTGTAGTCCAAGGCTCAAAAACATAGTTGATCTGAATGGTCTCATTGAACCGGACTGACACGTGGATACTGTAGATATTGTCTGCTGGTCCGGTGTCGAAAACGGAGATCTCCTCCACATGCCCCGGTGCAGCGAATATCACTAGTGAACCATTCCTGAAGGCGAAGTCCAATCCATTATGCACTCTGCCCCAGGGACAGGCGTCACTCTCACTATACCCTCCATTCCAATTGAGAATGTCAGACCGGTTTGTGTATATCACGCCCATGTAGTCCAGCTTCGACGAGTCATACCTGCCACCGTTATCGAATAAGCCATCTTCCCCGTTCGGCTCATTGGAGTCATTCCTGAAGTGGAGATAAAGGCCAAACGCAGCGATGACGAGGACTATTAGTACAAGCATGGCGCCCTTCTTATGCATAATGTGGTACCAAAACAAAACTGACTCAAATACCTGTTCGTTCCAATTCCTGAGCGGGGGCAGGGTCTGGTTTCTTGCTCTGTTCAGATTTGGAGGCGACAGCCCGCTTCTTGTCTGTCCTCAATTCTCCCAGGTCAGTCTTCTCTTGACCAAGCATCTTTCGCCACATCCTCCGTCCTTTCTCGTCAAGGTCTTCTGTGATTGCTTGCATAATTGCCACAACCTTGAAGGCAGTTTCAAGGTCAGACTCATCCTTTTCCATAGGTGCTCACCTCATTGGACGATTGGCTACGCTCAGTGATCATTACTGAGTATCAGAAGAACTTAGAGATTGTGTATTTGGACTCATGAAAGTAGAAAGGAATAGGGGGAACGGATGAATCATCATCGACAAGGAAGCAACTCTCTTTGACACCAGTAAAACATGGCACACTGGTTCAATAGCATAGCTAGTTGAATGAGTTCAGCTCTCCAGGAGAGCCTTGATGCGTTTTACCCCATCGATGGCATCCGGGCCATAATCATCGGCACCAAGCTCCTTTGCCACATTCATCGTCAAAGGAGCACCTCCGACAATTAGTTTCACACTATCGCGGAGACCAGCTTCTTTGAGTGCTTCATTGACAGTCGCTATCTCCTTCATCGTTGTGGTGAGCAAGGCGCTTAGTGCTACAATCTTGGCTCCAGTTGTCCTCACTGCTTCGACGATCTTTTCAGCGGGACAGTCAGTGCCCAGGTCTACAACCTCGAACCCAGCAGACACCAGCATTGAGAGGAGGATGTTCTTCCCAATATCATGATTGTCACCCTTTACGGTTGCAGCCACGATGGTCGTTTCATTGCCTGTTTCACTAGACTTCAGGTGAGGTTTGAGGACTTCAAAGGCGGTCTTCATCGTATCTCCAGCCAAGACAAGCTCAGCAAGAAAGTACTCATCGTTCTCATACCTCCGGCCCACTTCTTCCATACCATCTGTAAGCGCTTTCAATAGATCCTGCGCATCAGCCCCTGCATCAATCTGTTGTTGCACCATGTTGGCTACGTTGTCGATGTCAAGATCGATTATCATGTTTGTGACTTTTGTGAGGTCCATTGACTTTTGCTCCATACTTACGATTTACACTGTGAAACGACGTAATATTCCTTGTTTTCTATCACTTTCCCAATCTCTTCATAAGAGTGAAACCTTTCCAAAACATCATTGAAGAATCAGTGGAGGAATGAAGATGGATGAATCAATCCGAGACAGGCTGCTTAGAAACCTCGAAGAAATGGGATCCGATGTAAAAAGCCCGGAGAGTTGGTACGAACTTGGTAATAGACTATATGACGAAGGCGACATGGAAAGAGCTGAGGTTGCATTCTCGACAGCTCTGGATATCGATCCAGGTTTTGTAGAAGCTTGGAGAGACCTCGGAGCAGTCCTATTTGTCCAAAACCGATTAGATGAGGCAGAACAGGCACTGAAAGGAGCTCTTGAGCATAGTGAGGAAGAATCTGAAGTCTGGTACAATCTTGGTTGCGTCTACAATGCTATGGAGCACCTCAAAGATGCAGAGATTGCATTCCGAAAGGCATCACAGCTGAATCCAAAGGACCCTGATACCTGGTGTAATCTTGGCGTGGTGCTCTCAAACCTTGACAAGTCTGAAGAGGCTGAGAGAGCTCTGAGGAGGGCTATAGAGATTCGCCCAGACCATTTTGTTGGATGGCTGAACCTGATAAGTTACTATGAAGGAGAGGGAAGGTCAAAAGAGGCTAATGAAGCTCATAAACAGGCCCTTGAACATGTTTCTCGGTTTGATGATATTCTTGAGGATCTATCTGATTTCGTGGATGAAGTCGAGGAGGAATAGGTCTTGGGAGAGACAGATTCACATATAGAAACCACCGAACAGAAGATTAGACTTGAACGATTGAAGAGTGGCGGTCTGGTATTAGATATTGGTGGCGGCGGTGAGGGCCTCGTTTCTCGGATAGAGGGTGACAGGGTCTGTGCACTTGATATCAGGTTAAGTGAAATCAGAGAAGCTCAGATATATGAGCACTCGTCCAATTGGTTTGTGGCCGATGGAAGAGACCTTTGTTTTATGGATGGGAGCTTCGATGTTGTCACATTATGGTTCTCTCTGGGTTATATGAGTGACTGGGCCATCAAGCAAGACGTCCTACAGGAAGCATATCGGGTGCTCAAGAGAAATGGTCAACTATCGATGTTAGTGAATCGGATTCCTGAAACTGGACCAAATATCGTCCTCTGGGCCACTTTCACTCTTCCAGATGGTACACTTTGTAAGACCGGATATGGTATGAAGGGCGGTCAAAATCAGACGCTTCCCAAAGTATTGGACCTGGTTACTGGAGTTGGGTTTGCTCAGCACCAGTCAGAGGATCACGGTCAATGGTTCAGAATACTGTCGCACAAACTGTAATTTCTGTTCCAAAAGCTTAAAGTGCAGACTCAAACCTGAGCGGACAATCACAAGCTAGGTGAGAAGAATGAGCCTTGTAGTTTGGTGGAGACGAGGTAGTAAACCCGGACTCATCTTGATATTCTTGGGACTCGCGGGTTTTGCTCAGATACCAATTATCTGGCATGCACAAGCCTACATAAGTGTCCTGAGTTCAGAACTTCAGATCCTTGTTTCCATTGGTGTCATGGTTGTTCTCTGCGGCGCATACACTCTCATGGCTGAGGCTATGTATCGCTGGGCCAACATCGTGTCAAAGAGAAGGACACGCAGACGCCAGAGAGAGAAAAGAAAGATAGGTTGGATTGGTAGGTTGTCATCTTTTGCGCGTTCCACCACAGACATGCCTGCATTTGTTGGCGTAGGTCTCATGACCTGTCTATTCTTTCTGTTCTACTTTGCTCCATTCGGATTTGCGGATGCAGGAAGTCTACCATCTTGGATTGCAACTTTAGCGTTCCTCGATCCACTTTTTGTCTACATTCTTGGAGTGAACGCTGCGGCCATTGCCACTGCTTTTGTTGCAAGTTATGTGAACTACAAAATCAAGTAGTGGATAGGTTGGCAGTATCTCAAGTCTTAATACATCCAAAAAGCCAATCATGGTGAGGCATACATTTTGGCTGGCTTAGAAATTGGAAGTGAGGCTCCAGATTTTACATTGTTGGAGGCTCCAGGAAAGAAGGTCACTCTGAGTGAAGAACTCAAGAAGGGACCTGTAGTGCTGGTCTTTTATCCGGCAGATTTTACATCAGTATGTCAGGAAGAACTCTGCACGTTCAGAGACGCTTTAGCTGAGTACAACGACATAGGAGCCAACGTGCTCGGGGTTTCTGTCGATGGGATTTTCAGTCATAAAGCATTCAAGGAGGCGAACGACATCCAGTTTCCCCTTCTCTCTGATTGGGAGAAGAATGTCATCAAAGCCTACGATATTGTTTATGATAATCTCGCAGGTATGAAGAATGTCGCAAAGAGGTCTGTCTTTGTAATCGATGTGGACCAGACCATTGTCTATGCATGGGTGAGTGAAGACCCCGGCAAACTTCCGCCCTTTGACGAGGTAAAGATGGCAGTAGAAAAATTAGCATAGTCGCTCCTTGGCGTTATCTTTATATCACATAATCAGTCGAAAACAGACTGCAGACACTGCCGCGGTAGATTAGCCCGGGAGATCGCACGGCTGAAGACCGTGTTGTCCGCGGTTCACATGGACTCATTTCGAGTCTGTGGCCGAAAAATCCGCGCCGCGGCACCATATCTATTCCGTTTTTCTGATGATTAAGCATTTTTCAATGAGATTGACAAGAGGGCTTTGGAGTCAACAAGATTGTAGGATTAAACACAACTACAAGGCTATAAGCTCGAGTGTAAAGCACTTGGGCCAAGTATAAGCCCAGGTGGTATATTTTAGGATTTGGCAAAGAAAAGAAAATCATCAGGTCGAGCAAAAGGAGGGGCTGGTCGTAAGGGTTCAGTCCAATGCTCAAGATGCGGTCGTCTTGTCCCAGCAGATAAGGCGAAGAAGTACACGAAGAATGTATCCTCAGTCGAGCCACAGATTGCACGAGAACTCCGACAACAGGGCACGTATATTCAATCTCGACGAGTCACCTCATACTATTGTGTGAGCTGCGCAGTACATTCTGGAAAAGTCCATATTAGGGACACAGAACAGAGGAAAGCCAGACCAATACACTGATCGAGTCGTGGTTCCTTCTTAGTCGGACAAATCTACTGCGAGGGCGCTGTACTAATTACAGCTTTGTCTGATTTCACGATAGACTGAGAGGATGCTCTTTTTTGTTTCATCCATAGATATGAAAATGCAATACCCAAGTAAGCAAGATAGGCAACCACCTCAAGTGCTGAAGGATTTCCATTGTATCCGAACAATGCTTTGGCTATTCCGCCAATCAGACCGTCTTCATGGAGCAGTGGGTAACTTCCATTGGGCAGAAGCGGTGGATTGATGTTCCAGACCTCAACCGGTCCAATAAGGAGCAACCCTCCATCTTGGAGCTCGTGGATACCATAGGCAACCATACCTGCTGCAAACAGGATGAGAAAAATCGAGGTCCATTTGAACAACGCCTTTAGGCTTATTCTGAGCGTACCTGCGTAGATTCCTATACCTAGACCTGCAGCCAGGACTAGTCCGAGTGTGATGCCAATGTAGCTCAGAATCCCCTCTTGAAAGACCAATGCAAAGCTGAAAAGTGATAGTTCGACTCCCTCTCTTAGGACGAGTGAAAAACTCAGAAGTGCTAGTCCTATGCCACTTTGTTGAGTAACCGACATTTTCATCGATGTTTCGATTTCCTGAGTAACTCTGGCACCAGCGTTCCACATCCAAATGATCATAGTCGTGAGAAGAAGAGCTGCTATAAGGACCACTGAACCTTCAAACACATCCAACGAGGGCCCTTCAAAGACACCCCATAATAGTCCGACCACAATCGAAACACCAAGGCTCGCAACTATTGCCATTACCGTTCCTGAAACCACGTATTTCCTGAGGTCGTTCTGTTTTGTCTTCCGGAGGTAAGACAACATTATTGCAATTATCAGAACTGCCTCTAGGCCTTCTCTTAACGAAATAATTGTTGGCGAGATTATCATGTCTACTCATGTTAATTCATTAACAATTGTTAATAATATGTCGGTGCGACAACATTGACCTGTTCTTCATGCACCGGGTTACCTGCTGAATGTCAATCACTTGACTTGCTTTGACTGGGTTGCAGTGATTTTAAGAACCACGCCAGCTGAGGTCGGGTCAGGACAACGGACGAACTCTGTTGTAACTCCATTCTTGTTGATTACCTTTTCATAGGGAGTGTCTTTGTACACCCAAGAGTACCATCGTGCCGCAGAACTTTGATCATAGGAATTGCGCTTTCGACCAACCAAGTGCACATCTTCCCAATTTCTTCTGGATACTTGTACTTCTCACCCACCTTGTGTCGTGCACATCCACTCTCGAATATCTCAAGTTCAATCTCTCTCATGATTAGTCAGCCTCGACAATAGAGTTCTGACATAACAATAGGAGTTTCTATTTGCGCATGACTTTTGCCAAGTATTACAGAAGACTGAAGAAAAAAAAGGACATGGGGGACTTGCACCCCCACAGATTCATTATCTATTGTGACTCATCATCTTCGCGATAGCCATCGTGGTAGGTTGTACCACCCTGGTATGATCGCTGGTCTCCGAGAACTCGCTTCCAGAGAGGTGTCTTCAAGCGACGCCTCTTACCCCAGTTGCCTTGCCACCAGAGCCCTTTCCCAGCACGGACATACATGGTGATTTTCATGCTAGAAACGATGATTCTCCAGACAGAGAAAGCCACCGTGATGAACATGATGAAGGTCCATATGTAGGGGAACGGCACAAAGGGGATGTTGTTAGTCTGGAAGAACTGAAGAAGATCAAATCTGTACCAGATTCCGTTGGTGTTACCATAGACGTATTGGATAGGCCAACCTACGCCAATGAGAATAACAGCTAGTCCAATCCACACTACGCTCAGGACTGCTTCTACAGCCAGATTGAAGTTGTTCTCACCACCGATGTAGAAGAGTGCTCCTCTGAGCGCTCCTAGAAACAGGAATATGGCAACAACCGGATAGTACTGCATGAAAGCCTCAGAATAGAGATTCACTACAGCTGGCAGAAGCAAGACAAAGCCCCAGAAGAGGCCTCCTCCAAAGTCAAAGGCAGCATCCACTCGACTCTTAGGCTTGAAGCCTTCCACACCGATTCCGAAGAAACTCTCCAGAGTTGTCTTCTCTGTCAAGGGCCTGTTGCGGTCGAGCATAGAGATTCCACCAATTATCACGAAGAGAATGGTGAGATTGATCACTATCATCACTGGGATACTGAATGGCCAGTTCTGAATATTCGCTCCAAACAGTTGTGTGAGCGATGCTCCAATCATTATCGCGCCCACGATGAGGGCTAGTGCTACTCCAGCAATCACAACGAGCATTCTGCTCAGGGGCCCGGTATATTCAGCTGGAACAGGTCCAACCTTCTTTCCAGAGCCTGCATATTCATTGGCGACACTCTTCGGGTCACCCATTCTTTCAATGGCCATCATCGCAGAGCCAGCAGTCATTTTGCCCTCGCCGATTCTTTCAGCCTCCTCAATCAAGTGAGTTTGAAGTTCGACTATGGCATCCTCACTGTCAAGAGGAAGGTATACTCTAACACGATCAAGATACTGATCGATAAGTTCCAATGGATCATTACTACTCATTATTATTCAACCTCCGTTATGACACCGCGCATCTCGCGCGAGAGAACAGACCAGGTCTGCTCCATTGCTCCAAGAGCCATCAGACCCTCCTCAGTCACTGCATAGTACTTCTTGGGCTTGGTGGGATCATCATAGTCCCACTCAGACTTCAGGAGCTCACGCTTCTCTAGTCGTCTCAGCAAAGGATAGACTGTGCCCTGCTCAAGAGCCAAGAAAGACATCTTCTCATCGAGAATCTTGACAGCCTCGTACCCGTATGCCCTTCTCTTGCTGAGGAGGGCAAGGATAGCAAGAGTCACAGCTCCTCGCTTTACTTCCTTGGACCATCGGTCCAGTTCCTCTTGCGTCTTTTTAGACATTGACACTTAGTTTACCTCTGTTATCATTGTGTTCGCAGATATTGTGTGTAACAATATACTGTACGATATATAGCACTATGCATAATTTGTATATAAATGTTACCAACTAGGCTATACTATCACCCACAGGTATATCTGACAAAAAGCTTGGTGCTTTTCAGAGGCATCCAAATGACTGTAAAAGTGCGTGTCAAACTACTCTCACCTGAAGCCAAGATGCCTAAAGCAGCCAAAAGAGGGGATGTTGCATTCGATCTGTTTTCTACGATAGACTACGAGCTAAGACCAGGAGAGAGGTTTGCTGTCCCCACTGGGATCGCATTGGAGATCCCATCAGGATATGAGGGAGAGGTGCGGCCAAGGAGCGGCTTGGCACTCAAGGAGGGTGTCACTGTCCTAAACACTCCAGGGACTATTGATAGTGGTTATCGTGGTGAGGTCAAGACCATCATGATAAACCACAATGGAGAGCCCTTCAAAATCACCAAGGGGATGCGTATCAGTCAGTTGGCAATCCGACCTGTGCCGGAGGTTGAGTTCATCGAAGTGGATGAACTCTCAGACACTGAGAGGGGAGAGGGTGGTTTCGGGAGTACAGGAAGATAGTCCTATCCTTTAATTGGTTTCATGAGTGTCTTCATACATGGCACTCAACAATGTATCCCGTGAGCGCGAGTATGTTGATTATAATACTACACTTATTGGGATTGTTGTAACTGTGGCTGTAATTGTAGTTCTGTTTTCTATTATCATAAATATGAAGTTTCTTTCACAAATCAGTGGTCCAGTGGAGCATACACCTGTTACTGAGATTGAAATGCACATTCCAGATGGATCTTTGTTTCTAGTTTCTTTGGCAATTGTATCTATAGCAATTTACCTACTCTATCGTCGTCTAACCAGGTCAACACTTGAATAAACATAGACACGGTCGCAGGTTCATTGAGGTGGATGAACTCTCGGACACAGAACGGGGAGAGAGTGGATTTGGTAGTACCGGAAAAAGTGAATTCAGCTATTTTCTCCGCATACATACAACTGCGCCTATTGCCACCACTGCAACCCCGCTTATGACAGCGAAAATCAATAATGGCTCCATTGGACCGCCACTTGTTGGAGTAGTTGGAGTACTTGTGATAGGTGTAGTAGGTAAATGACCATTGATATATCCGATGAAAAGGTCTTCAAAGGTATCTGCGTCTGCATTCACAGCAACTATCGCATTCACACTACCAGCTCCAGTTGAGTTTGTCTGTCCTTCATGATTCAGTAAGTCAACTACAATCGCAATATGGTGTTCTTCAAAGGTCACGACCTCGGGATTTGTTAGAGAAACAGCTGTAAGCGGGTCCCAGAAATAAAGACCAACCGTGGTAGCGTTGTAAACAAACCGTGCCTCCGGAGTGACCATGACACCCTCTAGTCGAATCTTGAAATCCTCTGTCACTGGGACATGATTTGTGGCGTCAAGTGAGACCATTGTGATAGGAACTCCAGACTTGAAAACAATGTCAGCAGCCTGAGGGTCAACCCACATATTCCACTCTGCAACGTAGTTCGGGATTGCTCCACCCGATTCAGGACCAACGTTGCCTGCAACCTCAACTGCTCCACCCATGAGATGGATCTTGTCAATCTTGGATTTGATTGATGGTTGAGCTTCAAGTGCGATAGCTATGTTAGTGAGTGGACCAAGACACACAATGGTCACATTTTCTTGAGCACCACTAATCAACGATATCATGAGCTCAGAAGCATTCATTTCTGAGGGTGTCTGACTAGTTGTCGGAAGATCGAGTCCATAGGAGTTGTTACTTGATTCTCTCCACGACTTTGGAAAGGCGTGGTCAACTACTAGAGGGGTGTATTTTCCTGCAGCGACCGGGATATTGCTGATTCCCAAATATTCCAGGACTCGGAGTGTGTTGCTAACACCGCGGTCAACGTAGGATACACCACATGATATACCAATCCCAATGACTGTGACCGATGGATGTCTTAGAAGGTACATGAGAGCACTGAAGTCATCAGGAGCTGCATCCGTGTCCACGAAGACTTTGATTTCCTCCTGCACTTGTGTATCGGCTCTGACTAATGAAAAACAGCCCAGTGCTATGAATAGAACAACAATAATTGGAACTAGTAACCTTGTGCGCTTCGTCATGACGTGTCCTCCAGAAGTTTACTTCTGAGCTTTGTATTAAATACGTGACATTGACAGGATGGATAATGAAGCGAGTGAATCTCGTCGCAATGTTTATGCAAATTGGCGACATTATGTGTATAGATTGGATAGTGGTCTTGGTATGCTATTTCAATGGCTTGACCGGACCCAATCTTTGCAGATGCCAGATTGGTAATTAGAGGCGATAGAACACGAAGAATACTTCCAAACTAATGTTCTTGATACTAGTAGCAGCTGTGCTCATTGAATTTCTAACTTTCTCTGTGCTTATTTTTGGATATCCACCGGGGATGGATTATGGTGCTGCGTTGTACATCAACTCAATCTTTGCAATGTTCATCGTACTTGCATCCACGGTCTGGCTTGTCATTTATTGGCTTGAGAAGCACGGGGTAAAAACCAGTGGTTGGATAGCTGGTTCAGAAACAAGTTAATGAGTACAATCGGTAAGTGAAACACTCACATTAGATTTTTTTCAGGATTCTCTGGATTCATGTCGGTGTTGTCGCAATGTTTTTAATCGGCAGCAGAGGACAAAGACCTCACTGGGCCGGTGGTCTAGCCCGGCTATGATACCGCATTGACAGTGCGGTGGTCACGTGTTCAAATCACGTCCGGCCCACCACTTTCTCATTTGGATGCAAGTAATTCAATCAAAGCAGGTGTGAATATATTCTGCTTTGTTCATAATGCTATTATCGAACTCCTAGCCGCTCTTTTTGATGGTTATCTATGATGCCATTGAGAAACAAGCCCACAACATGGGGCTATTACTGGGATGTCTTAGGCAATCGTCTTGTAGACATGCTCGAGATCAGGAAAGGTTCTCACGTATTGGATGTTGGAACTGGGGGAGGCTCCACGCTGTTTCCTGCACTGGAGAAAGTAGGAAAAACAGGCCAAGTGACTGGAATAGACAAAAGGGAGAAGAGTGTTGAAAACATTACTGCTGAGCTTAAACGGTGTGGTATTTCCAATGCTTCAGTTCAAGTCATGAGTGCCGAAGAGATGTCCTTTAACGATGCAAGTTTCGATTATATAGTGAGTGGATTCATAGGTTGGGGACGTCGTTACGATTTTGAGAAGAATGAATACAAATATCAAGATCTTGTGATGAGCGAAATCCTGCGCGTTCTTAGGGCTGGGGGAAAAGTGGGAATCAGTACGTGGTTATTCCAGGAAGACTCAGAATGGATTATGAAACTTGTTCAACCATATCTTCCCTCAGCGCCTGTGGGATATTCAAAGGAAACAAGAGCAGGATGGGATGTGATTATGTCCAACGCAGAGTTTAGCAGCTGTGATATCATTACATTTGATCTCGATTACGTTTATCCTTCGGTTCATGATTGGTGGCACCAAATGATGAATTATGGTTGGCAATATACCATTGAATCTATACCCATTGATGAGCGCCCCGGCTTAGATGAACTATATCAAACCGCTTTAGACACATTGGGAAAACACTTGACAGAGGAGAAGGGAGTGACATTTAGGAAATCTGTTCTGTTCGCCTTGGGTGTGAAGTGAGGCAAAAGTCATCCATGTGGCATTCATTACATACTGATTCTTGGACTACATCGCAGCATACAACCAGCAAATCACGTCCGGCTCACCACTTACTTCAACGTCCGGAGATATCCTTTCCACGAACCATCGTTTCATCCTACCCCGAGTATTTTGGTGGTGGAGTAACATAGGCAACTGCAGCTACTCCAAAGAACTTGTACATGATATCTCCGACGAACCAAATCAGGCCGTAGTATGGCATTGAGAGAACTGCAGGCAGAAAATACGGTGCAATAGAGATTCCAAGTCCCATGAAGAATAGAATCCAGTAAATCGAATGAGAACGAAGCGACATCATACTAGCGCCAATGAGAATAAGTGATGTCAGCAGACTTGCAACAGGAATAGTATATGGAGGATAACTAGGAACGAAGTATGCTGATACAAGGTAGGGAAGATTGATGTACAAGCCCACTGCGCCTATTACTGCTAACACAAATGGTGGAAGTCGCTCCATTGGAGTTGATGATTCACTAATTCCACTAGATTTCGCTATGTTGTGACCAAGAATGACTGACCAATAGATATAGATCGCTACAAAGAATGGTTCCAGAACTGCAGCATTAATGAAACTTGTAGAAGAAAGACCATAGAATATTACAACTCCTTGCATAATAATCCCTATAGCGATCATAACAATAGAAAAAAGGGTAGATTTTTTTTCCATGACTTTTGCAGAGGCTAGTATTAGAAATCCTGTAAATAGAACTGAAACAGGAACATCATAGGGAGCGAGAAGCCAAGCATCCATCTGTATGATTGCTTTCAATAGCAACCAAAAGACAGCAACGAATGCTACTAGTATGTTCACTATTTTACCAAAACCCTCGACACACAAACTTGCTCCAGCACGTGACATAACTAGACCCTCAGAAATTTGATGGAAAATCGGATATAAAAAATATATGAATTCGTCTGAATCTCAAAGATATGCAAGATGAAAACTAGTTAACAGTGCGGTGGTCACGTGTTCAAATCACGTCCAGCTCACCACTTCTTCTCAGTAGTCAGAGTGATAGTTTATACTCTTTCATGCGTAATTACTAACCGAAGGGGTGATTTTCGGTTGGATGAATTGAAGAAGATCTGTACATCCTGTGGAAGTGAACATCTAGCCGGGCCATATGGAACAAGGGAGATTGTTTGGTATGGAGTGTTTGCCCACGTAGCGTGTGAGGCTTATGTTTGCCTTGTCTGTGGACATGTCGAGCACTTTTGTATACAATCGGATATCGATAAGATTCGAAGAGACTTCAAGAAAAGACAAGAAAAACAGCATCAAGAAGAATTCTTCACTAAGTAGGTAAACTCGTGAAATCTTAATCAGAATCATTCAGAGTGAGCTATATGGTGGGCACGATCTAGAGGTACATACTAGCACGTTCAGGATACTTCTTCCTGAATGTCTTCTCTGCAGACCTGTCCAGACTCAACTGTCTCTTCAGAATCTCTGGACTCAATGATCCTAAGTCGGGCCTCATGAGGACTGGCCCCTGGAGAACTGGAGAGGGCAACTCAGTGGATAGGTCCTCAGGAGCGCGAGGTGTTCGCTTCAGGATGTCATCAAGACTAAGCTTTGGACCCTCCTCACCTGTGATGGAATTCATTATTCCTCGCAGGTCAGACTCACTGAGAGGGCGAAGTCCAAACTCAGGAGAAGACCGGATTGAGTCTACCGCATCACTTGATTCTGGAAGCTCAACTCCTGCTCCAGTAAATTCGTAGGGATTGAGAGGTATGAGCTTCAGCTGAAAAGCCGAGTCAGAACTGAGAACCAGCATCTCCCCTCGAGGAGTGCTCATGATACGCCAACCCCGAGGGCGCTCTGAGTATTGCCGCATAATGCGCGGTACTATCTTTTCGACTGGTTCTGGCTTGGTCAATTCTATTCATTCTTATTCATGCAAATTCGCAAAAAGGAGTATCGGTAGATGCGAGATGGTTTCATCTAGCAATTACGAATGCAAGTCTAGATGCTCTTCAAGGCCATGCGGCTAGCATTTCGCCGAGGGGATTGCTGCGTTCTACAGATCCCAGTACAACATTACCACGTAGTTCAAGGTCATCAAGTATCTCTGATGCTATCTTGTCAATATCTCGAACATCATCAAGAATGTAACGAAAAGTGAGTGGTATGCCTTTCCGCTCTACACCAACTGCAGTCAGAGTGAGCCTTCTGAGCCTCTTGTGATCATCCAAGAAGGGACTCTGAAAGTACTCTGGGCTATAGACAATCAGTGCAGCCTCATTTGCAGCATCCTGAAAGTCGGACAGTTTGGTTAGCTGCACAGGGGGAATGAATACGTTCTGTTCGGTGGTCATAATTTCCATCTCGCCGTTGGACAATCAGACCTAGGACATATCCCCTTCATTTCCGATGGAGATTGGAGCCTATTTTCGAGTCGGAGTGTCCTCTTGTTTGCGGCCTCCCGGCCACTGTCTATATAATATACTCAATTATATATAAATATTTCTAATTATCTATTTTTTACGTTATTTGTCTAAACAAATCATTAGAACACGTGTTCTAACTACTTCTATCATTCTCTAAGCTTTACTTGCCACATCGAACAACCTCAACCAGCTCACTGCTATACATGATTCTGGAGAACTAAAGCAGAAATCGTCTGCACTGTACTGTGGATGCTACTAACTGGTCGCATATAGGCCGAAATGCACGACTGAGTATCCTTTCAAAAAGTGACACAGACCCGGCGGATCCTCTCAATCTGTCGGGACTTGATGTATGCGAGATAGTCAAAGACTCGTCTAATCAGCTCGGACTTTGCACGAGAGCTTATTGACTTGTAAAATGTAAATCCTTCAAACTCCATCTCAAGCGCGCGGTTACAGACATACAACCTTGGGTCAGTATCGATGTTCGACTCGGAGAATGGCGTCCTGTCCAGTCCGAAAGGCGTAGCGTCAGGATCTTCGTAGGTGAAGTTTTCCTTGGCCACTTCTTCAACAACATCTAGGATTCCAGTTGTCATCATAAGCCTAATTCTCTCGATGAGTTCACCCTCTGTATCAGCAAGGACCATGAGAAGGGCTTTGACCTGTGGTGTTTCAGCAGCGTTGGCGGCCTTCAGATAGAAATCATACTGATTAGCTGTGGTCGTCAAGGCAAGCTTTAGCAGATGTTGATGGGGGGTCGCTTCGCTCATTGTAGTGCAAATATGTAGCAAAAGAAGAAATCACTTTCTATTCTGAACCCAATTGATTGGCTTTTCGCGCTAAAATGTCATGCAAACCTTTCTAATTTGCTCGATCTGTTGGGATTTCACAAAGGCCAGATACTCAAAAAGACGACTGGCAACCTCAGTCTTCGCACGAGCTGCAAGAGATAGATAGAAAGTATAGCCCTTAATCTCTTGTTCCAGTGCCTTGTTGCACACGAAGATTCTCGGGTCTGTGTCAATCCGCTCGGGTGCGATTGGTGAGTCATCTGGTGCCCCGTCTGTCGGGACTCGTTCTAAGACCTCAATCTCATCAAGGATACCTGTGACCATCATGTGACGTATGTGTGCGATCAGGTCTCGCTCAGTATCAGCCAAGACATTGAGCAGAGCCTTCACTTTTGGCGTCTGGACCTGTTCTGCTGTTTCAATGTAGTATTCATAGTGACGTGTGGACATGGCCATTGCTATGTTCAACAGGGGATCTAGTGGGTTCTTATGACTCATCGGAGTGAAGAGATTGAGCAATAGCCAAGAAATGAGTTTCTGTGGTGCATTCAGGGCTTCCTGAAGTCAGCTGGATTTAACAGATAGCCTGAAACCATGTTGAACTCCTCAGCAGACATTTTGTCCTTAATCAGAGAGAGTCCATCATCGACCAAATCAATGAGCGAATGGAGTTTGATCTTGAACTCGTTTGCGCGGGCTCGCGCGCCTTGTTGACGGTCAATAACCACTGCGATATCATCAATGGTGTAGTTTCCTATACCTCGTCTCTCGAGTTCTGTAACAACCTGTTTCCGAGCCACTAGCTTGCTCTCCATCCCGGTGACAAGGTCATCAACAAGACAAATTGCATCACCATCGCAGACCTCTCCCTCAAGCAGACTATGTTGACCATATTTGCCTATGGCATCTCTAAGCTCATCCTCGGTTCTGACGCCCTCAACTTTCCGCGTGTGGCAAGCAGGGATTCCTGTTGAAAGGGACATCGCTGTTGTGATTGGTATCCCAGCAAATGCGATACCAACAAGCCTATTGATGTGTGCTGCTTCTTCTTTCACCAAAGTGCCCATGGCGGATCCAATCATTTTCAATGTCTGCGGAAAGGAAGACAGTATCCGGAGTTGGATGTAAAAGGGACTCCACTGTCCGGAATGCAGGGTCCAGCCCTCAGGCCGGTCGCGAACAGCTGTCAGAAGCATCCTATTCTCATAGATATCCTGCATGATGCGTTTCTTCAGGTCTGCATCAACCATCCTAAGCACCAAGATGCCAGTTGGAGCAGATGTTCTTAACTCTGTCCTATTTGCATAGATTACTTATGGGGAGAATACCAATTGCTAAAGCATGGATGAAAAAGACTTGGCGTATTGGCTCCTAGACAACGGAGGACCAATCATCAGATTCAGGACCCTTGTTGATATCATCAAGGAACAAGATGTTGGCGTTGTATTGAAATCACTCAATGAAATGATCGAGAGCCCAGAGGTAGTGAAGTGGCTCAGTCTCATTCATCACGGTTTGGCACTCAATGATGTGCATTCGGGAAAACCAAACGCGTTTGAGAACGTTATTTCAAAACTGGTCCAACTAGGTTGGCGTGCTGGACTTCAGCCTTTCGATAACATGACCCTGTTCTCCAGAGTCTGGTTGTCAGAGAATGTTGATAAAGTGCCCCTTGAGGCTCATGAAGTGTTCAAGAGAACACTGGTAGCATCAGTTCTAGCACGTGCAGGATATCACATGGTAGAGGCTGTAAATAAGCAGGTGCTCTCGCGTTTAAACACGGTCTATCAGTTTGCAAAGGATCCAGATTTCTCGCAAGTCTATGTTGACAGAACGGAGCACACCGGCATTCCCAAGGGACTCGAGAAACACGAACTTGTCAACCCACAGCTCTATCCGAACCAGCAGTTTGCACTTCCATGGATTCATGATGTCTATGCATTCAGTCATCTTGAACCTGTGCTGGAGAATGATCAACAACGGAATCAAGTAGAGGAAATTCTGAAGATGGTTCTCACACCCGAATACCAGAACCTTCCGTGGAGCTATGGTCTTGCTAGGTATGGAACAAGCTACTATGTGTTGGGACCCGCAGCTCACCTCCCTGGCTATTCTCAAGCACCTCAGGGCAGGGAGTTTGGAGAGATGCTGCTTCTGCTTGAGGCTCTGGCCCCCTTCAGGATAATTAAGGAGAGCCAGTGGTTCCAGAATTCAATGAAACAACTTGAGGAGTTCAGAACCGAGATGGGCACTTACTCTTTTCCTGAGAAGTGGTTACCTGAAAGCGGGAAAGGGTATTGGGTTGGAGGGGAGTACATGGCCTTTGATGCTCGACAAGGTAGAACAAATGCAATTGAGGTCGAGTCAACCTTTCGGGTCCTCTCCATAAGAAAGCGAACTGGTCTATAATAGAGCATGATCTTGTGCAATGGGCTTTCCCGTGAAGATCAGTGATAGAACTCTGTTTCTCAGGACGAGCATGGCAAAAGGTATTGAAAGTCCAATTCCAAGTAGAAACTTTAGCGGCCAGAACAGAGTGATAGAGGCATCATAGGCCGCAAGCGACCATCCAAGCAGAAGCATCAATGCTGGCGCAAGATAGAAGAAAACTGGATGTATCTCATAGATCACTTGGGAGTTCACGCCAAGAAACTGGATCCCTTTATTCTTGAACAGACTTGACAACATGAATACCATTATCGTGCCAGAGGTGCCAGTTATGAGATAGAGCCAAGCATTCTTACCAAAACTGTCTTCGACAAAATCGAAGAAACCATTGTACTGAGAGGCGACGAAGAGGACTGCCGAGAGAGCTATGAAGACGACGAAATCAAACACTTTCGATTTCGTTCGCCAAGGTCGTAGATGTCTGTAGTTTCGTATCTCATAGCCTATGATACAAAATGCAGTTGCAATGAGGACACTGTTCACACGCCAAGGGACAAGCATCGGAGAGAAGGCATCTGTAATCCAGAATGCTAGAACTGGAAGTAAGATCACGAGTGGCCATCGTACAACTGAATTCATTGAATGTGTCACTCTCTCTATTACAACGAAGAAAAGCAAGCCAAAATAGAGAACGGGAAGGAACCAAAGGTAGGTGGCTTCACCGGGCGGCCCGGCTCCGTAAAGGAACCAGAAGAAGACCTCACTAGGTGCCAGATTGGTCTGAACAAAAGGAGCGAGAGGGACAAATAGGATCATCATGATGATGTATAAGGCGACATATGGAATCAAGAGTTGCCGACCGCGAGAGATGGCATAGTCTTTGAGATTGTTCCGATACTTATCACCATTATATGTCAGTCCTGCCATGATGAAAAACAGAGCAATGGCAAAGCCACCTAGAAGTGAAACAGCCCCCCAGAGGTATGCATTGTCGCGCATCGGAATCATCGAATGAACCAAGACTACGGTAAGTATCCCAATGCCTCTTGCGTTGTCTATCCATTCCAGTCTATTGCTAACAACCGGTTCTGACAGCACAACACAACTCCATCTTATCTTGTATGAAATGAGTTTTACCTCATACCCTTGGTAAGCTTTTTAACGCTCACTATCGCGGTGTGTTTCGAAGCGCTCGTTGTCAGTGCTTCAAAGAAATGCGTCCGTTGTCTATAGGGCTTCAATTTCTGAGGTCCTGACTAAGGGGCTATGATGGATCCCTGCCACAGTGCGGGGGTTTATCCCTCGGAGCCGTAGAACGGATCCGGCCCGGGTTCGAATCCCGGCGGACGCACCACTTCTTCCTAAAATAGTGAGTTGTCACTTTCCTCTTTCTAGCTGCTTTTCGAGTTCAACAGGACTGGTTAGCTAAACCCTTCAAAATGAAGTTCGCACAGAAAATTAATCAGAGCCTTCCTCTCAAAAGAACAATATAGAGATTCGTGGTCGCCAGGGGACAATCGTTACCTTGTTGTGACAAACAATATGTCGTATTTCCAAGTGGCGGTGGACATCCATCGCCAGATTAAATGAAGTAGAATGTGATGGAGTGATGGAGAAAAGGTACATCAGATGGTCATTTCCAGGACTAATGGTCTGTTTTGCTTTCTTCCTTATCCTGACTCCAACAGCCTCGGGAATAGTCATGTTAGGGACTATGTTCAATGATTTCTTCTTCAACCCAACCCAGAGTGAAACCACTTGGGAAACACTGAATCAGGACTACGTTTCTAATGACATAGAACCACGTGATATTAAGTTCGTTAATGCAACACATGGATGGGTTCTGAGTCAAAGAGAGTCAGGTATACTTCATGGAATAATTCTACATACCAATGATAGTGGCGACTCATGGTATCAACAATACTATAATGAGTCCCAGAGATTCGCACAAATAGCGGCGATCGACAGTGAAACTCTCTGGGTCACTGCAATTGGAGGAGTATTTCATACGGAAAACGGTGGAAGTATCTGGAACAAAACAAAGATAGGGGATGCCAACGACTTCTTCTACGCAATTTATTTTTTCAATCGGACCCATGGTTGGACAACCTCCCGTGAAATTATGTATAAG
>RDNZ01000033.1 GCA_011364905.1 Candidatus Thorarchaeota archaeon | reverse complement strand
AACCACTTTGACGTTTGAGGCATGGCTGCCACGAGCATGGCTATGGTGAATGAAATCACTGGGATCTCAGCCCCATAGACAACTATGCGAGGATAGGTGAGTCCTACAAGAAGTTGTGCTATTGGATACAATAGTGTTGCACTCAGGGAAATAACTAGTGCGCCAAACGACCACGCATTGAACTGCCCTGAGTTTATTGTAAAGTTAATTCTGTCCCTAGGTATATCTATGAAGAACAGCAGACCCACGAAGAAATAGAAAACTGAACCACCAAAGACGGGTATTGCTGTAGAGTACATTTGAGGGATTTCTAGGAGTAACAAAGCCACATTCATCATTAAAACTGTAACCAAGAACAGCCCAAAACCAAGCCAAGCTTTTACTAGAGCATTCAACAACTTGGATTGGCGTGGAAAGAAGAATACGACCAGTGCAATGATTGAGGCGATTCCGTAAAGAAGAACCGGAACAGGCATTGGAAAAAGCCATGTATTGATATTCTGTAATGCATCAAGAAGGAAATTGACATAGAAATCTTGCATAATCATCACTAGTAGACACTATTGTTAATATAATACGGATTGTTTTCGACGCAAGATTGAATGCTATTTTACGCAGAAGAACTAGCAAGGGCATCTGAAAAAGTAATACAGAGCCTACCCAGAATACAGTAGTAAGCAATGGCGAGATGATGGTGCTTTTTGTTAGGCTTTCGAGATGGCACTACTCTGCATATCATGGAAAAAAGAACAAAAAAGGAGAAATGAATCCCCATCACTAATAGTGACGGGTATCGCTTCTCGAGATGAATTTCCACATGACGTATATGACAATGCTGAACATGCAGATTTCCACAATACCGCCAAACGCCACTAGGGCGCCGCTAAGGGCTTGCGTCGAATATCGCCTTCTATATATTACTTAGATGATAATAATATAAATTCAGAGTTATGGACAATTCTGCAGGGTCTTTCAATGGGCGGAATAGTATTTTCATAGAACTCAGGGGGAATTTCTGACCGGCTTCTTGTTACTTCTACAAGTACTAGGATGATGGGAATGATGAAATTATTCAAATTTACCCTTAAGCAAAGACTAGTTCGGCGATTCCTACCTACTAGGTTTTCGAGATGGCTGTGTTTCGTAACTTCGTCATGAGCATTGGGTGCTTTGGATCTCACATAATAAGAAACTC
Source organism: Candidatus Thorarchaeota archaeon (assembly GCA_011364905.1). Lineage (GTDB taxonomy): Archaea > Asgardarchaeota > Thorarchaeia > Thorarchaeales > Thorarchaeaceae > SMTZ1-45. The sequence continues at coordinate 29,692 of RDNZ01000033.1, read as the reverse complement.
AGATGGTTTGTGTAAGAGCCATAGATAAGATACTTAATTTCACTGATAATGAGAGAGGCGCATTCCTCTCTCGAAGACCTCACAACCACACTTGGAGCATTCGTCCTTGAAATTCTCATGCCTATCACGACGATGACCGCATTTACAGTGATCGAAATTTCTTGTACTCATTATTTCACCTCTTTTCCGGGAATTTTCGTCAGCATTTGTTTCTGAATCATTTCCAACATTCTATGGGGACTGTATCCATTTATCACACGACTTCTAGTACACCCAATCTTAGAATCGATTTGCATTTTTTCCACTTTCTATATCCTGCTGTTGTGAGTATGATTAGTCTTTCAGACTGAATCTGTGAATTATGAAAAACAGACACTACAAAAACCAGAGAAAACGTTCTGGTGATAATATACGATTAGTTAACCTGTTTCTTTCTCACTTTCTGCACTTAGACATCACGAAGTGCACTAATAAACTTGGGCATTTACGTTCAAGGAGGGTTTTCTAACCCTAAAGCTGGAACTCATCTAGTGTGGATTGAGTGGTCTTTGTTGTTTTCAACATCCGTTCAAGCTTGACCTGTTGCTTGGGATTTATTCTTCCTAGTAACGACAACAACTGCAAAGCATTGAGAGGAGCATTTCCAGCAAAGTGGTTGTTGAAGTAACCAAAAGTGGTCTCAACGCTATCAGTTACCTGTTCCAAACGAGGAACCCACGCCTGCAGTTCCTCGATTGAGAACCTGTAGTTAAACCATGGATTTTGTCCGTGACCATGCCAGCGGATGTAAGAAAAGTCAGTAGTAATTCTCAGATCGATAGGTAGCTTTGGTTCATCAACAATCACATTAGCTACCTTATAATTCTCCAGCAGGCCCCAAACCTTACTAGTCAACCATGAATGGTCTCTGAACTCAATTGCATACCTAAATGACAGATCCAGGGATGAGAGAAAGGTATCCAAGTCACCCATGGTTGAAATCTCCCATGGAGGCAGTTGAATTAGGAGAACAGGTATTCGATCATGGATTGGTTCCATGAGTCTGTAGAACTCCCGGAGGGTGTCACCACCCTCGCCTGAAAGGTCCAGGCGGTTGTCATGTGTGACCTTCTTTGGGATTTTCGCAGTGAAGAAGACATCATCACTTAAGGAGGACATATGCCTGATGAAGTTTGGTCTGGGGAGCGCATAGAATGTTGAATTGATTTCAGCAGTTTGAAAGTACGAGAGATAGTGCTTCAACATGGACCCTTCGGTGGTGTAGAAAGTTCCCTTCCAGTCCTTCTCATATGACCACCCACTTGTGCCTATATGAAGCCCTTTCTTCATTGCATTCATTGATTGGTTTCACTCAAGTGACTATCTGTCTTCCGGATTGTGTTATCTAGATAATGAAATTCATAAGAAGGCACGTAACATGCTGAGTAGTGAAACCGATGAAGGCGGAGAATGTAAAGACAGAATTCAGCAATCTTGAGATTCAAATGGGGCCCTTTAGAGACAGTAAGTTCAAGCTCAAATGCTATGTGACCTATCATGACCAATTGCTGGTTATGGATGGAGGTAAGAGGGTTGCAACGATGCATGCTCGCAACATCGGGAATGTTCATCTTGAAAAGAAAGCAATCAGGATTTCTGGACTAAATTTTGAGATTAAAGAGAACGAAGAAGTAAGTGTTGCAAGTGGGTCAATCAGATTAGAGCTTGGAGACGCTGCTGAAGCATGGTATAAGGAGCTTTGGGGATAGACCAAGACCTTTAAACGGAGGCAACTCCGAACGAAAAGAGCAAGTCCTGGGGGTTTTGCGATGACAGAGAAGATTGAATTCGTGGAGCTGAGATTCCCTGACCTTCTGGGTAGATTGAAGGCGATGACAGTACCATGCAAACCAGTGGAAACCATCGATGAATTGACGAATGATCCCATTATGAAAAAAGGAACAAGTTGTGATGGAAGTTCTGTAACTGGTCTTGCAAAAGTAGAGTCATCTGACCTCCGTTTGGATCCAGACAAATCAACATTGATTGAACTGCCGTACTCAATTCATCGAAGAGCAGCCGTAATGTGCTGCATTAAAGAAAAAATCGATGACGGAAATAGCACAGGCTGTTTTTCATTGGATAGCAGAGGCCGTCTTAAGGAGATGTCGAAAAAACTACTTCCAGGCAAAATGCAGCTGAAGGTAAAAGTCGAACCTGAATTCCATTTTATCACTCCTGACGGAGAACCTTTTGATGAAGCAGGGTATGCTGATACTCATCCAACCAGTCCTGGAATGGAAATGCTACTTGAGTTGGCATCCACCTTGAAAACACTAGGTATTGAACCTCGGGTGATTCACCACGAGGTTGGAGAATCACAACAGGAAATCGAGCTCGACTTCGATGATGCAACAAAGATGGCAGATAATATTCTATTGTTCAAGAACCTTGCCAGAAAAATCTGCAGGAACGAAGGAGTTGACGTGACCTTCATGCCAAAACCTTTTGAGGGTACAGCGGGAAGTGGGCTTCACTGTCATCTTCAGCTCTGGGACGGTAGTAAGAATCTATTCGGAGTTGAAGGAAAATCTGAATTATCCGAAACAGCTCGGATGTTTGTTGCAGGGCTTTTGGAGCATGCTCCGGCAATCACAGCAATTGCCAACCCAACCATTAATTCGTACAAGCGTCTTGTGCCTCATCAAGAAGCTCCAGTATACATGGCATGGGGACTCAAGAATAGAACAGCGTTAATCAGAATCCCTATGTTTGGTTCTTGGGAAAAAGCTGCAATTGAGTTCCGCTCAGCGGATCCAATGACGAATCCATATCTGCTCTTCACAGCCATAATAGCTGCGGGAATGGACGGAGTGAATCGAAAGCTCACGCCACCAGAACCAAGAAGTGAGGACATTTTCGGTCTAAGCGATGAAGAAAGAGAGAAGCTTGGGATAAAGATGCTGCCAGCTTCCCTAAAAGAGGCATTGGATAGCCTAGAGGCGGACAGCGTAATCTGTGAGGCGATTGGTAGGGACATCTCGAAGAATTTTGTGAGCCTTAAACGAAAAGAATGGCATGAGTACACGAATCAAATTGTGACTGATTGGGAATGGGAAATGTACGAGGACAACTAACCATTCTTGAAAAATCCAGACAATCTGTCAAAAGCTTCATCCACAGCTTCGGGAGTCAGAGGACCAAAGGATATGCGTACATGACTTTCGCCAGCAGAGCCAAAGATTGAACCAGGAAGGATTAACGTTCCGGTTGATTGCAATATTTCTAAAACAAGTTTCTTAGAGTCAGTACAGCCTTTGACACGAGGGAATAAGTAGAAAGTGCCCTTCGTATTGACTTCTTCGAATGCATCAATCTCTCTTAGTCTGAGATAAGCAAGCTCACGAAGATGACCTAGTCGCTGCAACTCCATTTCTACAGCATCTAGGCCCTTTTTCAACACCTCCAATGCAAGAATCTGGCCAGCTGTTGGTGCGCAGATTGTGATTGTGTCTTGTACTTTTAGAAACTCAGTGATGAATTCTGTTGGACCGATTATATATCCCACACGCCAACCACTCATCCCAAAATCCTTCGAAAAGCTGCCAATGGACACCACATGACTCTCAGCATCGCGGCGAGATCGAGGACTGTAATGCGTTGCACCATCAAATACAATTCTGGAATAAGTTTCATCGGAGATTAACATGATGTCATGCTGTATGCATAAGTCTACTATGCCATCAACTATATCCCGCCCATAGACTGCACCCGTTGGATTGTTGGGGGATATAATGAAAATGGCTTTGGTTTTAGCATCAATAGCTTTCTCAATATCCTCTACACGTGGCTGAAACGATTTGTCAACAGGAACTTCCTTTACCTTTGCCCCGGCTATCTTGACGGCCATTACCGAGTTGAAGTAGTAAGGCGAAGGCATGATAATATTCTCACCGGGATTCACAAGAGTAAAAATTGCACCTGCAAAAGCATTGTTTGCTCCAGCAGTGATCACAATTTCTTTTTGAGGATTCACGTCAATTCCGGAAACCTGCCGCAAGTACAATGATAGTTCTTCTCGTAACTCAAGGAGTCCTTCATCAGGAGTATAAACATGAGTTGCAGGATGTGAAATTCGCTCTTTTAATGTCAGGAGAGATTCCTCAGGCGGAATATGACCAGGCAGCCCTTGACCTAGATTCAGGAATCCAGGTGACTTGATGAACCGCTTGGCTGCTTCAGCAAGCTTAACAATGGGAGGAGGCATAATATCATCCGTACGATATTTCATCGAGTGCACCAAGATATAGTGAGTCATGGGAACTTATGTCAAATATATTCTAAGACCGTCCCAAGGTTGCGCCATACTCAATTAGCAATTGATAACGATTTAACATTACCCCAAGTCTCAACTCGTTTAGGAATCGTTATATCTCGCGAGGGGTGGCGAATCCCTATGGCAGAGATGGACTTGGTAAAGCACGGTAGAGAGGAAGTTCAGCGAATAGCTGCACTATCTGTTTTAGCTGCTGCCTTACTCACAGTCCTAAAACTAGTCACAGGTCTAATCACCAATTCACTTGGCATTCTCTCTGAGGGGCTGCACAGCGGTTTAGATTTTCTGGCTGCAGGAATAACCCTTATCGCAGTACGACAGGCTTCAAAAGCTCCTGACTCTGATCATCTCTACGGACATGGCAAGATTGAGAACTTTGCAGCTTTTGCGGAAACCATTATCCTCTGGATAACATCAGTTTGGATTGTACTCGAAGCTTTGCATAGGATTGAGATTCAAAGTTGGCCCGAATCATCCATATGGGGAATCGCCGTAATGGCGATTGGAGTTATAGTAACCTACTTGCAGAGTAGAGCACTCTATAGAACCGCAGAAAAACATGGAAGTCAAGCACTTGAAGCGGATGCGCTCCACTTCAGAACAGACATGTTAAGCTCTGTGGTGGTTCTCCTTGGTCTTGGATTCGTTGCGGCAGGAGTTCCCATAGCCGACCCCATTGCAGCTATTGGAGTGGCAATTATCATATTCATTGTTTCGGCACGATTGGGCAAACGCACCTTCGACGCCTTAGTAGATCGTGCGCCAAGCGGGCTTCAGGATGACATCGAACGAAGAGTCTTGGAAGTTGACGGCGTGGTAGAATGCACAAGAGTGAGAGCGAGACGCTCAGGACCTGAGTTGTTCGCAGATATTGTTGTTGCAGTAGATGAGAACATAGTTGCGGCTAAAGCACACAGCATTGCAGAGGAAATAGAGAAGAGGCTATCCAAACTAGCTCCAAGAGTCGATGTCGTTGTACATATCGAACCAGCAGAGGGAGATATCTCACAGTTTTCGGATCTGAATATCTATGAACAAATGCAGGTCATTGCCAGAAGGCTGCCAGAGGTGCAAAGTGTCCATAATGTTAGTGTCTTTGAGTTTTCAGAGAGTATAGACATAGCTGCAGACCTTGAAATGTCTGCAAACTTGACTCTAAAAGAGGCACACGCTGTTTCTGAGCGGTTTGAGGACCTCCTAAGAGGAATAGGCGGGAACATCAACAAAGTGACCCTTCATCTAGAAACAACGATGAAACAGGATGAATCTAAGGATATCACAGAGAGGTCATCTGAGATTGTCGAGCTGGTGAAAGAAGTCGTTTCAAAATTATCACCACCAGTTGCTTGTCGAGTGATAAAGATTCATGAGGAAAAAGGCGGAATCTCTGTCTTATTGGACTGCACAATTCCGGGTCAAATGACACTCACGGAAAGTCACGAGATTGCGGATGAAATTGAGAAGAGAATACTAGAGAGATTGGAAACTGTTAAGTCAGTTTTCGTGCATTGTGAGCCAGAATGACATGACTCAAGCTTAATATTCAAGCATGATTGATAACAAATTGAGGTTCGGGAAAAATGGACGAAGATTGCGCTGTTAAAATACTTGGAGCTCCGGAGGCTCAAGTAGTACAGACAAAGGAAATAGAGATGAAAGAACCTTTGATGGTTTGCTGTTTTCCTTCAGCAGGAGTTGTCGGGACTATTGCAGCTAACACCCTAATTGATAAGTTTCAGATGGATGAAGTCGCTCATGTCAGGTCCAAGTATATGCCTTCCGCGGCTGTCTTCTTGGATGGAAGGCTTCGACACCCATTTAGAATCTATGGCCATACGGAGAAGAACTTGCTTGTTGTCACAGCCGAACTACCAGTTGCTGATGAGGGCCTTTATTATGTGAGTTCCACTCTGTTGGATTGGGGAGCGTCTGTGGGAGCAAAAGAAACAGTCATCCTTGATGGAATACCGGTACAAGGTCTTCCCTCAGACCGTAAGGTGCTTTTTGCCGCAGAAGAGGAAAAAATTGCCGATCTAGAAGAGGATTCATCAATGGAGATCCTGACAAAGGGAATCATCACTGGTATCGCTGGTTCTATACTGTCTGAAACTCTCTGCAGGGACATGGTCGGTTTTGCGCTGCTGACTCCAGCAATAGCAATGGTACCAGACCCTGAAGGCGCTGTCCAATTACTTGAAGCACTTAATCGACTTTACAAAGTCAATGTGGATGTTTCAGAGCTAAAAGAGAGTGCGTCAGAAATCCGAAAGAAAATGGAAGAAATGGCTCAGCAGGTTGATGGAATGCGTAGACAACAGCCAAGTGTTGGTCAACGTGGTTACGAGAGAATGTACGCATAGTTGCTAGTCCGTACAGGTGTCATAGGCTTCCTTGGCACCCTTAGCATTTCGTTCGCCAACCTTTCCAGCCCATTTCTCGCAAATGACCTTCTGGACAGTATCTAGCTTCACGAGGCTAGTCGCCTTAGCGAAAGCTCCTAGCATAGTTGTATTAATGACTGGAAGTCCTCCCACAAGTAATCCGTTCTTCAATGCAATACCGGTGCCATCGTAAGTATAGATGTGTCCTTTTGGTAGACTGATTTCATCGGGTTTCTTTGGTGTGTTAATTATGACTTTGCCATTTTCAATAAGGCCCTCAGTCACATCTGTCAAGTCAAGAATAGATGAATCCAAAACAGCTACGATGTCAGGGGTGTAGATCTGGCTCCTCACGTTTATTTCCTGGTCAGCAATCCGAGTGAAAGCCTTGACAGGGGCACCTCGACGTTCTGCTCCGAAATATGGAAATGCTTGGACACCTTTGTACCCATCAATATAGGCGGCTTTAGCAAGGAGCTCAGCACTGGTTACGCCACCTTGTCCGCCGCGACCATGCCAACGAATTTCAATCATCTTCATTTGTTAGACACCTGAGAACAAACCACATTGTCAAGCCTTGCGCGACATCGGCCAAACATAACCTTTACGTTACCACTACTGGGTTGACACATGTGGCAAAAATGGATGAATACATGAAAGCCAATAAGGAACTCTGGGACAAATTAGCTAAAATCCACTATCAGTCCAAATTCTATAACGTCGAGGGCTTTCTTAATGGAAATCAGACCCTTGATCCAATTGAGCTCGAGGAACTCCCAGACGTTTCGGGGAAGAAGTTGCTCCACCTCATGTGCCACTTTGGGTTGGATACATTGTCACTGGCAAGGCTCGGAGCTAAGGTTACAGGTGTTGATTTTGCACCTGAGGCTATTGAGTTAGCAAGAGAATTAAGCAAAACCGCGGATATTCCAGCCAAGTTCATTTGCTCCAATATCTATGACCTTCATCGAAATCTGAATGACAAGTTCGATGTGGTCTTCACCTCAGGAGGTGTCCTCACCTGGCTTCCCAACCTAAAAGATTGGGCGAGAATAATCTCGCGGTTCCTCAATCCGGGGGGACTTTTCTACATTCGGGAGTTTCATCCTTTTGCTTATGTTTTTGATGATAGAGAGAATGTAACAGAACTTAGGGTGGAATACCCCTACTTTCAAGGCAAAGAGCCACTACGGTTTGATGAGGAGGGATCGTATGCGGATCCAGATGCAAGGACAGGCAAGATACCTACATTTGAATGGAACCACCCAATCTCAAGAATAATCAATGTCCTCATTGACGCTGGCTTAACAATCGATTTTCTGCACGAGTTTCCTGTGACAACCTACAAGGCGATGCCATTCTTGATTGAGAAAGAACCTGGAAGATGGATCCTTCCTGAGAATCAAGACAAGATTCCATTGATGTTCTCATTGAAAGCCACAAAACGTGACTGAGTCAAAAATCGGCATTGAGGGCTGAAACAACCCCCTCAGCTGACTGAGCTGCCTGTTGGAGACCCACACCAGATCCTGCAGTATCGGTGCCTACTATATAGAGACCCTTAATGGGAGTTCTGGGACCAGGTCTGTCGAGGTCCGTTTGGCCGGGGATAAGCGCGGCACGCGTTGCATAGGACATCTGTACGTGTTCCATCTCAATGTGGTCGAGGAGTCCTGGGTGATATTTCTCTAAACCATTCCCCTTCATGACCTCAACCATCTCCTCTTTACTTTTTCCAGGCATCACCATCATGGCGACAGCTACTAGCTCTTTTCCCTCAGGGGCACAGCTTGAATCAAAGCTTGAGATTGACACAATCCATCGATTAGGGATAGGATGGACCAGCACTCTGTTTTTCCTATCACCAATAATCACTTTGTTCAAGCCAAGCCAGAGAGTAATGCCATGAGTTGGTTTCATGTTACTCCATTGTTTGAAGAAATCATTGACCTCGGGATTATTAGAATCGATTATTTCTGGCATCGACCATAGAGGGATGTTACTGACGACATACTTGTGGGAAAATGTATGTCCAGCAACAGTGCATCCATCTATACAACCATTCTGTTCGTGAATCTGCTCAACAGGAGCATTGAGAACATAATCGCCATTGATTGTGTCAATCGTTCTTCTGATAAGCTCGTCCATGCCACCAATGACGTAGCCTTCATCATAATCACTTGAACCCAAGAGCAGTCTCTTAACAGATCCGAGCTTTGATGACTCTTTGTCTGTGTCCTTTAAAGTCCTGAGTGCTTCATACGCAGAAGCCTCAGATATTGGCACACCTGCAGCAAGGTAGATTGCGGCTTCCATCACATCCAGCATGGTTTGGTTTGTTGCACCTCTCGACTGCATAAACTCAAGAAAAGAGATGTCTTTGTATTTCTTCATCTCTTCCAGTTTCATGGTCTTGATCTTTGCACCTATCCGGAGAAGTCCCAGACGCCCTCTCCACCCCGTTAAAGGCCAACGCAGCACTTCTCCGATACTCGATGGAATTGAACCAACTTTTTCATCGACACGAAACTGCCATCCCTCGTGCAGTACAAACTCAGGTGGGGGTGTTAAGTACGTGTTAAGAAGTCTTGCAAACGCGCCATGATTGACGCGTGAAATGACATGTAGTCCCTGATCTACTCGATACCCATTCACCCAATAACCATGCCATACTCCGCCGAGACGCTCAGCCTTCTCAAGGATTAAGACTCGTTTTCCCTCAGCACTTAGTGCCAATGCAGTAAGAAGACCACCAGCGCCACCCCCAGCTATGAGTACATCGTAGGTTGAGCTGTCAACTTGGTCCAGGGAAATTTCGTGCATGGCTGAACTCGTTTTGTGGTCTATCTAGGACTACTTAAGGATGTCCAAAGCTGTTTAGAGAATGTCAATTGGGGTCTTGTTATTGGACGACTCGTAGGCAGCATCCACAATTCTGTGAGCTGATAAGGCGTCCATAAAACCAGGGGAAGGTGTGTTCCCAGAGCGGACTGCTTTCAAAAATGAGTAGCTCAGGGCTAACTGTTTATTGATTCCTGTGTTAGATATGGATTCTTGAATACTCAATGCTAAGTTGTTCGAAGACAATTCGAGCTCATCAAGTAATGCGGCTTCTGCGCTTTGAGGATGCACACGAACTGGCCCCTCTCCACGAAGGTGATAATCTAAATGGTTGTCTCCAGACTCCAAAGTAATTCCTATGAATCCATTTTCAAAGAAGAACTCAACTTTTCGCTCGTCAGGACGGTCTAGATGGTGCCAAAGCGAGTCCAGGGTGCTTGTTGTTCCATCATTATGTCTCATAATAATAGAAACTTGATCCTCGACCTCGTAGCCTCCAAGATATCCAACCTGAGCATACACGGTTGCCACATCGCCAAAGAACATCGTCAGTACATCTATTTCCTGAATACTCTGATGTAAGAGAATTCCGCCTCCCGGAATTGAGTTTTCACTCCGCTCTTGTTCAAGAGATTCTCTGTCTAGAGGGAATTGCTGGTCTTCGCGGATATGGGCAAGTAGAGGTTTTCCAAAATCGTACTTCCCAAGTAGTTGTTTTGCATAGACAAAGAATGGATCGTATCGAAGTATCATGCCAGCACTTGTTGGAACTGCTGAGTCTAATGCAACTGCATTCATCTCTCTTGCTTGAGGACAACTGCGAGCGAGTGGTTCCTCACAGTAGACCGCTTTGCCGCTAAGTGCTACTTCCTTCACAAGATTTGCATGCATATCTCCAGGGGTGCAAACATAGACAATGTCAACATTCGCATCATCTATCAAAGAAGTAGGACTACTGTAAGAAGCAGGAATACTGAATTCTGCAGCAGTCTGCTTCAGATTAGTTTCATCGGCATCGCATATTGCATTGATTTCAATGTCTAGAAGACCTGCATCTTTTATGGATTTCAAAGCAGCAAGATGCCTTTGCCCAGCTTTCCCTATCCCTATGAGTCCAAGCTGAAGTGCTTTCTTGGCCAATCCGGTTCAACTACCGATTTCATTATAGTGGTGTTTCGATATTTGAGTGTTCTGAGAATAACATGAGGGTTATTGTATCATCACGACAAGTATTATGAGGAACACATTTTCACGAGTGATAGAAACATTACATGAATCTGATAGAATCGAGGAGACTCCACTTTGACATCTGATGATGATATTCTAAAGGAAGCCAGAAGTGCAATAGGTGAAGGCAACAAGGAGCATGGAGCAAAGCTACTTCTAGCCTATGCCAACCGCCTAGCTACAAAGATGGAGTATGAACAGGCTGCGAAAATCTATGAAGAAGCAGCGCTTGCGTATCGAGACCTCTATGAAGCATCTGAGGCCTTCAAAGCATTTGAAAGTGCCACCTTGATGTTGATACGTCTGCCTCAGGGACCTGAGATCTATCAAGAAATTGTACGACTGAATAAGATTGCCGCGAGGGTTGCTGAAGAAGCAACAGAATACAAGAAAGCAGCTGATTTCTATTTTCGAGCTCAGGATTTTATTGAAAAGGATGATGAAAAAAGCGCACTAAACACCAAAGCTGCTGATGCACTTGAGAACTTAGCCGACACAAAAGAAGTAGAAGAGGACTATGGGGAAGCGATAAGTCTTCTTAGAAAGGTGAGCAGGCTATACTATACCGCAGGAGATGATGAACTCGGTGAGCGTATCAACGATCGCGCTGCAAAGCTAGCAAAACGTTGGGCAGAAATTGCTAAGCAGAAGGGAGACTACCTATCAGCCGGAAATGCCCTTGCAGAAGCAGCACAAATAATGGACACGCAAGGTGAGTCTCCTGAGGCGACGCGAATCATGATGGATGCAGGTGATCTATACGAGGCAGCAGAGCTTTATGAAAAAGCTGGCAACATCTATGATGCAGCTCAAGAAGCATACAAACTGCAAAGATTGACATCTGCCAGAAAACAAGCCATGTCGAAAGCTGCTGAGGCATACCTCAAAATGCAGGGTACAGCTGAAGCAGTTGCGCCGCTGCTTGTGAAGGGTGGCAATATGTTCGATGAGATTGGTCGACCAATGAAAGCGAAGTGGGCTTTCAAGAGAGCAAACGAGCTTTTTGGTGAACTCGCAGAGAAGGCAAAGACCCAGAATGATATCGAGTCTGAGAAAAGATATCTTAGATTCCAAGCAATGTGTCTAAAGAATTGGGGACAGACCGATGAAGCAGACGAGATTTACAAAAAGGTGATTGACCATTATCTTCAACAAGCCGCAAAGGAACAAGAAGATACTAACAAAGAACTGCAAGCTCTATCTCTTGAGGAGGCAGCTGAAGTCCTAGATGAATCGGGGAATGCAACAGATGCTAGGAAGCATCTTGAGAATGCGCTACAGCTTTATGTTGAACTTGCAGAGGAGTCATCAACATCAGAAGACCCTGAAGGCGCGTCCAAACTCTACGGCAAAGCTGCGGAATGTGCTATGAAACTTGGCGAAACAGAGAGGTATGAATCGTTTCATAGAATGGCAAGCAAAAAAGCAGAGAATGCAGCTGAGTATTATCAAGAACTTGGTGTCCCGGAACTAGCGACAATTTGGGTCCGCACAGCAGGATGCGAAGCGCTTCTGACAAACTCTTCAGATATGATTGAAAAAGCGATTGATTTGCTATCGAAATCCGCGGAGGGATTCAGAGAAGCAAACGAGCTCAAGGAGGCATTCGAGGATCTCTTTACAGTGTTTGAAACACGCTTCATTCATCACCCGGACAAACGCGGGCCAATCAACGACACTATTAAGATGATGGATGAGATTGCAGTAAACACGCAAGATGAAGTCATGCTGGCGATCATGTCATTGGTTCGGGCACTCAATACAGGAAATCACATTGGAGCGTTACTAATCCTCCAAGAACACGAGGAAGCATTGCTAGACAAAGAGAAGCGGATTCGAACCCTGATTGCCCAGTCAAAAGTCATGCGTCCCATAAAATGACACCACGACGGAAGACAGAAGTGCATGCTCTTTTCTGGAAGCAGGAGTATCTTGGACAGGTGATTTGAGATGGGTACACATCATAACAGTATATCATTCAATACACGCGGCGATTGTGACATGATTGATATCACTCACGCAGTTGCAGACACAGTGAATGGAAGTGGTCTTAAGACTGGAATTTGCACAGTATTCTGTACAGGCTCGACCGGCTCAGTGACTACGATAGAATATGAAGATGGCCTTTTACACGACTTTCCAGCTGCTATGGAACGAATTGCACCGATAGATGCTGTTTATGATCATCATCTGAGATGGCACGACGGTAATGGGCACTCTCATATTAGAGCATCCATTCTTGGACCAAGTCTTATTGTGCCTTTTGTCAATGGGCGCCTCACATTAGGAACATGGCAGCAAATCTGCTTTGTCGACTTTGATAATAAGCCCCGAAGCAGAACCTTAGAAGTTGTTCTTGTTGGAGAGTAATCATGGCAGGTCATGATCGCTCCTAAGGTCCCAAGAGAGATTCCGCATGCTGGGGCTTTGAGGGGTAGAATCCCTGATCTTCATGGCAAGATAGTGGATTCTCATGGCCCTACGCAAGCGATGAATCTGAAAGGGAGCGCTCCAAAGTGGAGCAGGAGTTCGGTACTCGATTGAATCCATTAGATCACGGATACTGTCCAGCTCTCTCTTGACTTGGGTCTTGATGTCGTCAAGGTCCCGTTGTATTGTAAGTCCAGCTCTGTCTGTCAATCAAGACAACTCTCCAACGCATATCCTCACAAAGTTGCCATATTACATGATGTAAGACCCAAGTATTACTAATATTCTCAGAGTCTGCGCTTTTTCAACGGGGTTCTTCGCATCTGTGTTCCGCAAACAGGACATTCAGTTTCGCGCCTTAGCGTCTTTTCTTGATGGTGACAGGCAGGACAACGCATTCCCCAAACAATTTCTTGCTCAAATTTCTTAGAAGGATCGAGTATTTTGAGACCCATGAGGCTAGTGATGTTCAACACAGCGAAATCTGTAGAAACAAGCACGACCATCTTTTCCTCTTCATCGAGCATTAGTGCCAAGCCAACCAATTCAATGTCATTATCAGAAATCACTGAGATATCACCAGAACGAATGGCTGCATCTTTAGCACGGGTAATATATTCCGAAACGGGATCTATGGTCAACATTCGCTCCAAGATCATCATGGTTTCTGTTCGTGATTTGCTGGGTTTGTTGCGAATCTCATTGATGATATTACTTGTCGTCACTAATAGTGAATCCTTGATATCCATTTTCCATGGTGAAAACAAAACACCTGCATCAACAACATAATAGATCTGCGACATGTATGACACCTAAAGGACTCTTGGAACAAGTCGCGAATTGAGCCGATCATAGTAGTTATCGTAAAGGCGTATGAATCTTGTAGTAGTTTCAGACTTCTTCATCCACACAGTTTCAAGAGGGTCGACTTCCCATCGCTTCTGACCGTCAACAATTGCCAGTCCAGGTACACTGGGCTTTAGTAGCTCGAGCTCAAGAGTGGAACTGTCGGGAATCACTATTGACTTTAGTTCAAACCTCGGCGGACAGACAGGTACGAAGATTAAACCGTTAACAGTTGGTGCTAAAATGGACCCACCAGCAGCAAGTGCATAGGCTGAAGAACCAACCGGAGTAGCAAGCATGGCTCCATCAGCCCGACCTGAGTCAACTAGGACTCCATCGAGAAACACTTGAAAAGAGAGTAGCCGGCCAGGGATTTTTGAAACTACAAAGACTTCGTTTAATGCTTCTGCAAATTCTGTATCGCCCACTCCAGAGCTTATGTTTACGTTGTACTCAATGACACACTCACCCTCCAAAACACTCCCCAGAGCTTCAACAGCAGACTCGGTGTCTGTTTCTGTTAGGAACCCAATTGTGCCTCGATTTATGCAGAAGAGAGGGGTTTGGCGGTCCTTTAAGGTAGAGAGCGTATAGAGAATTGTACCATCGCCACCAATGGTTACGACGAAGTCCGCATCCATCTCCTCAATAGGAGTAGGCACGACCTGAGTGTGAAGAATATTGCAGGAGCCTGGGTCAACCTGAACCTCTAGATCGTGTGAAATGAGAAACTCGGCAACTTGATTGGCGATTGGCTCTATCTCTGGACGGTCAGGTCTGCAGACCAGTCCTACAGCCCGTTTGTCTGTGAGAACTTGAGGATTTTCTTCAATCACTTTGGGCACTCTCAGGCTTCGCCTTTATCTGGTCCCTTTTACAGTTATTGTAAGTGAAAGAAATTTGAATCGCCCCCAAATATATATAGATGAAGCGAAAGGAGAGGAGTAGCACAGGTCTGCATGACAAGTTGGTGATTAATAGTGAGTATTAAGAAGGCAGAAGCAAAGAGCCTGAAGCCTGGTACGTACTTCTTGATAGAAGGAGAACCGTGTAGAGTTGTATCAGTTGAAAAGTCGAAACCGGGAAAACATGGTGCTGCGAAAGCAAACATAGTTGCAGTTGGCTTCTTTGACAATCGGAAACGAAACGTCATAATGCCAGCAGACCGGATGGTGGATGTCCCACTCATTGACAAAACTAGTGCTACAGTCATCGCTGATTTGGGTGAAACACTCAGTCTAATGGATAGCGATACATTCGAAACCTATGAGGTTCCAAAGCCAACGGATGAAGAAGTAGCCTCAAAGATTGAACTGAATGTGGCTGTTGAAGTCTGGAATGTCATGGACACTAAGATAATCGTTAGGGTCAAGACGTAGAACATTCTGTTAAGCAGGGATGTTCTAGATGGGATTCACTGAGAAAATTGATGGAAACGACCTTAGAATTATTGAGATACTCACAGCAAACGCACGAAGCTCTCTAAGGGATATAGCCGCAGTTGTGGATATGAGTCCAAGCTCAATTCGCAACAGGATGGAGCGCTTGGTTGACCTTGGAGTGATCAAGCGGTACACTCTGGACCTAGACCACAGGAAACTTGGCTTCGAAGTACAAGTTGTAGTGTTGGTAACTTCCAGACCAGCGGCATCAGACACGATTTACAGTAAATTATCAAGATTTGAGGAGATTTCTAGTGTTCTGAGAACCTCTGGACCCGCCAACTTCATCTGCATGGTTCGGGTTCGTGACATCTCACAACTGACTCGGTTCATAACAGGAGAACTCGAGAAGATTGAGGGAGTGGAAAGAATAGAAACAATGTTTATACTTCCTCAAGATGATTGAAGAATAATCCAGAACAGACAAGTTCGTTGAAAAAAATGGTGCGGAGGGCGAGATTTGAACTCGCGAACTCCTACGAGACAGGGATCTGAACCCTGCGCCTTTAACCTGGCTTGGCAACCTCCGCTTTGAAAAAGGGATTCTTAGGAAGTGCCTTTTAACCGTATCGAACTCATTCAAGAAGTGTCCTTCTGCTATACAACATCTCTTTCTGAAGCTGTCCCCAATCACCAACGTTCTCGGTGACGGCACGGCTTCTCATGGCTTCAGTAGTAGGACCATCATACACAATCCGACCCTCTTTTATCACAGCGACTGAGTCAGACCAGTTTTTAATGAAGAAACTATTGTGAGTAGTGAAGAGTATGCTAGCACCCTCTTGTCTCAACTTCTGGAAGATACTAATCATTTTCTTGACCATCTTGAAGTCTAGTCCTGAAAATGGCTCATCGAGAATCAGTATGCTGGGTCTCATCGCGATGATACCTGCAAGTGCAACTCGTTTGGCTTCACCATGACTCAGCTGATTCACTGGTCTGTTCAAGAATCTGGACATGCCAACCCTATCGAGAGCCCACTCAACTCTATCTTCAATATCTTCTTTTGGCAGACCGAGATTTCGAGGCCCAAAGGCGACATCCTCCCAGACAGTAGGTGCGAAGAGTTGGTCATCAGGATTCTGGAAGAGAAATCCAACATCTTGCCTAATCTCCCAAAGCGAGTCCTTGGTAAGTTTCTTGTCAAGAATGAAGATCTCTCCAGATTCTGGCTCAAGAAGGCCTAGAAGTAACTTGAACAAGGTTGTCTTGCCGGAACCATTTAAACCAGCGAGTGCTTTCTGCTGGCCCACGTGAAGCTGGAGTGTGATATCCTCCATCCTGAACTCATCATATCTGAAAAACACATGATTTACATCAATTGCGCAGGTCATAGTGTTAAGACCTCCATTAGAAACGAAACTAGAGAGGGAAGAATTGCAACAAAGGTAAGCAGTATCAACGGAAGAAGCAAATCAAACCGCTTGAAACCCCGTCCAGAAACCAATGTTCCTTTTCCAAACCCTCGAAGACTCATGGCTTCATAGACGGTTGAACTCCGATCAAAAGATCGGTCGATTGATGTTCCGACCAAGTACCCCATGGATCTGATTCTCTCAAATCGTCTCCCATTGCTATACCCTCGTAGAAGCTGAGCATCATGCATTCTAGAGCGTTCCTCCATGAAGAGAGGCACATACCTGAACATGATGAGCAAAGACCCAAGAATTGTTGCGGGGATTCTTAGTGTCCGGAGCGCTCCAATGAACTCCGAGAGATGCATCTGTGATAGCGTTGCGAGGAACGTAAGAAGGATAGCGAACATCCTTGAACCAAGAAGCAGTCCAAGGTATATGCCCTCTGAGTAGACATTGAGAGGTCCCCAAGGTGTGAATATTGTTAGTACGACGGTACTTCCAAAGACGAATGGTTCAAAGAAAATCCAGAAAAGAATTAACACCTCAAACTTCGCTGCGAGGGCGATTACTCTTCGCCAGCGAGTTCCTGAAAACCATCCACCCACTAGGACAACACCAATAATCGTGAGAACAACGGATAATTGATTCTGGAGTGTTATTATCACTGCAAGAGCAACCGCAGAGAGCAGCATACCTGTTGATGAGAAGATGCTTCCAGAACCCTTGCCTTCACCGAAGGGCAAGAGGAACTTGTCCGTGTGTTTATGGCTGTGGTCTCGCGTTGCTTTTCTAAAGACCATAATTCCAAGAGCAAGAGCAATGAGAATTCCTATTGATCCCAAAAAGATATTCAGGAACTGACCTTGACCCAGAGAAGCAAAAATGCCTTCGAATCCATTTTCAGGCTCTGCAATTCCAGCGAAAACAAAAAGCGCCCATTCAAATCCATCAGGATTCCTTGAAGCAAGCCCAAAGAGAACAACTGTAGCAGTTATGATGATTGACGCAACAACTATGGGAATAGTCTCTTTTATCAACTGTCGCTGGTTCGTGGAAACTTCGTCAGTTTCGTCTTCGGTTTCATGTCTGACTTCATCTGTGTCGCGGAGAAAGGAAACCAGCTGAGGACTTGCTTTAATAAAATAAAGGAGAATGATCGTAGTCAATATTGCTTCTCCGAAGCCGATGATAACATGAACTCCTGTAATCGCCAGGAGTGCCTGTGTGCTAAATCCAGGCACAGTGAAAAGTTCAAGGCCTAGAACAAACGCAGCGGTTACTGTAGCAATGAAAGAAGCTATCGCAGCGGAAAACAATGTCGATTTCTCTTTTGTCATGAAGCGTTTTGTTGTCTTGAATAGGAGAAGAGCGACTCCATATCCGAAGAATACAGAGAATATTCCCATATTGAAGAGATTGAGCCCATAAGTGAGAATCCCTCCATCGCCGTAGAGTGATTGGACAAACAGAACAAGGGCCATTATCATCATTGCAGGCCAGGGCTCAAGCATCACTGCTAGGAGAGTAGCTCCTACCAAGTGTCCACTTGAGAAGGGAGGAACAGGAAAGTTCACAAGTTGGGCTGCGAAAATGACTGCAGCCAAAACACCCATGTAGGGTACCAAGCGCTCATCAAATCGCTTCTTGATCTTTCTATACGCTGTCACCATCATCAAGGAACTAACTACCATTAGCATGATCTGAAGCCAAAATGGTACTATTCCATCGGGGACATGCATACTCCTTACTTCCTGTTCGACAGCATACTTTGTTCAGATTCATTTAAGTGTGTTACTTTTAGTATAATCGTGTTACTATTAATGGTGATGTGTGTCATGACTCTCAAAAGATTCGGAGTATCAGTTCCTGAGGATCTACTCGAGAAGTTCGATAAATTAGTAGAGAAGAGGAAATACGTAGGGAGATCCGAGGCAATCCGCGATGCCATGAGGGAGTACCTCTCGCAGGCTGAATGGGAATCTGAAGCGGATTATGGGAATACAATGGCCAGTTTGAACATTGTCTACCAGCATAAGGCTAAGTTAATGACCGACCTAATGAGAATTCAACATGAAGAACATGCTCAAGTTGTTTCTACTGTGCACATTCATGCCACACATGACCGTTGCCTAGAAGTGATCACATTGAAGGGCAACCGAAAGTCGATTGAAGCATTCGCTAATACAGTGTCCGGACTGAAAGGAATAGAATATGTCAAGCTCTTCACATTCTTCTTGCCTGAGGATGAAGATGCAGGACATGGACACAATCATTGAAGTCGCCAACAATGATTATCGCAGCAGCAAATCTACATCTAGAACGTAGACCGGTAAATGATGAAAAAAGAGGTAAAGGGGGAGAACCCCCTTTCACTTTCAATGTATCTCTTACATAAGATCGGTTACAATCTTGTCTGACCACTTCTGTGCTGCAATTGCAGATTTGTAGTCACAGATGGGTTTCTCATTTCCGAGACATGCTTGAACGAAGTGGGCGATCATCTGTTTGTGTCCCCAAATCTTGGGGCCGGGTCCCTCAACTTGCCAATTCTTATCATCGCCATCCTTCCCAAACAGAGTCACATCAAAGACCTCACGGTTCTTGCTTGGAATCCAATCGACAAGAATGGTTTTGCCATTGTTTCCAAAAATCTCAAACCTACTTAGATCCAAACCCTTTGCTACAGATGAGCCAAGCATTGTTGTACCAACTAAGCCATTTGCGAACTTCATTATGCCTACAGTTTGGTAGCCTTTGAAATCATCAATGCCCTCAATTGGCATATAGTTTGCAGTCCACTCAACATTTTCAAGAGGACTATCAAAGAACCATTGAAGCATATCAAGACTCCATACAGATAACGTATAGTCTGGATACCCTCCAGCTTTCTCAATATTCCAAGCCCATCCACTCAAAGGCCACTGAGATGCTAGATCCTCCGCAGCAATAAACTCTCTAAATGTTATTGCAATCGGTTTTCCAATCGCCCCACTATCAACGAGCTCCTTAGCCTTTAGGTAACCTGGACAACGCCTGAAGTTCAGGATAGGCATGAGTACCACTCCCTTCTTCTTTGCAATTTCTCCTAGTTCCTCAGCATCCTTGAGTTTTGGAGCTATTGGCATCTCCAAGTAGACATGCTTGCCACCCTCAAGGGCTTCTTTGCCCATTGGATAGTGAAACGGTGTAGGTGTAGCTACACATACTGCATCAACTTCAGGGTCTTTGCATACTTCACTCCAATCATAGTAGATTTTGAGATCGAAATTGTCTTTTCTCGCCATCTTTTCCTTTAATTTCAGAGCATATTTCTCACTGTCCCTACCCTTCCTGGCCAACAGACCATATAATTGAGAGTTGGGTACCTTACGGAATGATGGAACGTGAGCTGCACCACCGACAAAACCTACTCCAGCACAAACGGTCTTCAAAACTTTTTCAGTCACTTTGTTCCTCACCTTTGTGATTTTCACCTTCACCAGATTTGACGTGTCTGAGGAATGTCTGACACAGCACGACTCTGGCGTAGATTGCGGTTCCTACTGGAAAACATCTGCCTTAAAAGCACTAGGGCCCAACGACACCTCGTTTTTCGTTTTCGAAAGGACTAACAATGCAAATTGCACTTTTTGCAACTTCTCAGGTCGTCTTCATAACCCGTTCTGCGAGAAACCAACTTATAGTCCCCAGATATTCGTGAGGCAGGTAGAAGATGGAGTTTGAGTCATAAAGTAACCTAGCATCCGCTGGAAATTCCTCATCAGCCTCCTCGAATATCAAGAGCACCTTTACATTTGGAAGAAATGATACTTCAAATGCGGCGTTTCCAAAGTCAACTCGCGTTCCACCCAACTTCTCGATGGCTGCGAACATTCCATCGCGTTTCTCGTTGAAGACCGAGATTAGTTTGCTCACATCCTCTTCATCAAATGAATATCTACATGCCCAAGACCCGCGAAGGGAGTTGAACTTGATCCACTCTCCGCCTATCCCCTTGTCCTTTGCCTTGCTATAATAGAACAAGTATGGTATCAGACGACTATTGTGCACTGGTTTATCCAAAAGAATATCGTAAGCCTCACCAGTTTCAAAATCAAGTTTCATCCCAAGAACCTCGACATGGGTTTTCCCTATTCCTAGCCGGCCTCTCAGAGACTGAATATCCTTAGAGAAGTTGTCCCAACTCCACATGGCAGAGCTTGTGTCGAAAAGCTCAATGTTGAATCTGACAGCAAGGTCTTTCGAAACCATCATCCAATAATCCAAAATCTCGTCTGGCAATTTTTTCACCTGTTATTCTTTCTCAGTGGACATCTTGCATTCCTTCAAGCCGACAGCATCACAGACAGCATATCTGGCATTATATCCTGCGACATGAAGAAGGGCATCTCCGTATTCTCGGTCTTTCGCCATGGATGCAGTACATGGGTATGAGTGATGTGCCTTGGCAATCTCATCAAATAAGGCATCCGTATCACTGATTGACTTGCCCCTGATTTTCTGACTGACATACCATGTGCAACCACATGGCGCAGATCTCACAGGTCCTATTTCAGCTATCACATCGCCATTCATGTCTGCGTAATGAATTGGCTTTCCAATCTTGTAAGTCTTCATGAATTCGTCAATCAATTTCCCTTCTCCAGGCTCAAGTGTACAGAAGGGCTTGGGAAATGCGGATTCAATACCTAGTTTGTCCAAAGTTTCTTTGACCTGTGCTCGTAAGCCAGGAGGAACCCATGTCGGATCCTCTATTGGCACAAGAACGGCTCTGGCACCAGTGGCTTCAACAAGTAAGTCGACTGCTGCCAATATGTCATGATGTATGGCAACGATGAGAAGAAGGTCACAGGGCGTTAGGTTCAGATTCTTGATGAGCTCTTCAGGGTCTTCAATCATTGTGGGCGAGGGAGGATCAGTGGGGTGAATTCCAACGACATCCCCAACGAAAGAACCGTAGCTACTCCTACACTCGGCACACACTGGCTCACAACCTTCGCAGAAAGACTTGAAATTGATTAGATTTCCAATGACTCGTTCTGCGAACACGTCGCCGTATATAGTGCCAATTCGCAAGGAAACCACCAATAAATTATCTCTCTGAGGTGCCAATGTTAAAAAAGGGTGCTGATTGCGGCCCAAAAGAAAAGGGCGATAGCAGAAACATAATATGGCGCATAAATCACGAATTCCTCTGGACGTCAATGCCATGGCACTAGGTGACTTTCTATTCCCAAATGTGGAGCTAAAACTAGTAGTTGCGCATTCATTTGAGGCTGATGTGGAAGCTGCCAAAGATATACTCTCAAAGGAGTTTTCTGAGAGTGCAGCAAGAGTGCGACTAAGCAAGGGAGATCAACAAAGGTTAGGTCTCAAAGATGGCGGCCATGCAAGTGTCAAATCAAAGATTGGTGAGATCGTGCTTGCTGCCTATGGTGATGAAAAAGTTGCAGAGGGAATTGCAGTCATACCCTATGGCCCATGGGCATTAGCTCTCATCGAGATCCCAAAAGACGAATCTCCACCCCAACTACATGGAATTTCAGTGACAGTCACTAGAAGTAGTGATGAAATCACTCCTCTTGATGCTCTTTTTGAGAGTCCTTGATTTTCTTAACAACCTTGGCTGTGTTGCCTCGCTCAAATTGAAGGTGAAGTTGAGGGTTTTTCTTCATTAGGTTTCTAAGTTGTTTAGCGGACATCATAGCGGTGAGTCGCTGACCATCCTCGGAGTCCCAGCCTTCTATAGCGGAGGCTTTCGCTTGAATCCTCTCAATAGGCTCAACAGATATCTCCCGTTCAAAGAGTCCGCTAGGTGGTGCATCTTTGCCCACTACAGCATCAAAGAAGAGTCTGCGTGCTCTCTCCCATTCTCGCTCACACTCAAGCTCATCCAGTATGTAACCTTCTCGTTGCACATCCAGTACATCATATGGGCATGAGTGCTCGCAGGCACCACAGTAGACACAGTGATCAAGAACATCAATCTTGTCGGCGGTTCCTGTTGGATAGATAGCATCAACTGGACAGATGTTGAAGCAGTTATTACATCCTGTGGGATCGCACTTCTCTAGTCGCGGAGTCTTGACTTCTCCAGTAAAGGGTTTCTCTACCTTAAGAGCCTCATAAGGACATACAGTTGCGCATAATCCACATTTGACACATGTCTCATCATTATGCGTGAGTTTTCCAGAAATTGTTGGCTGCTTTATCTCTCGAGCGCTTGACTCAGTGCAGTTGACTTCAATTGCATCATCTGGGCAAATATCTTGGCACAGTCCACAGTAGTCACAATAGTCCAAATCGGCTCTGATTCCAACTGCAGGCCTAAAGTCAGGGGGCTTGGGCTTATCGTCAGACCAAAAAATCTTGATAACTTCCGGGCATAGGAGTTCACATAGACCACAATACGAGCATTTGTCCTCGTCTATCTTGATAGTACCCTCTGCAAGTTCCTCACCCTCGTATGTGACAAGATCCTTCTTGTGGTCCACCTTGACCTCCACCGACAGAGAGTCAGTTGGACAAACCTTGGCACACAGCAAGCATGGAGCACATTTCTCTTCATCAATCTCGTGAGTTCCCGAAATTCTGACAAACTCATTGACTGCTCCTTCACCTTCATACTTGGCGTCGAAGGCCCCAAAAATACACGAAGAGTCGCAAAGCCCGCAGAATGTGCAAGCATCAGGGTCCACATTGACCAAGGGAGCTCCTTCGATTCTACCTGAAGCAGTTTCCTGAACAGGTCCTAGGGTGATAGCATCCCATGGACAAGGTAGACAGAGACTGCAGCCGACACATTTGGAAATCTCGTGGTCAAGAGTTCTTTTGAGAAGAGAAGTCTTCCAAGTCAAGCGAATCTTGTCATCAACAACGTCCATGGACACAACTGGCTTCTCCCCAATCACAACTCCCGGCTTGTCCATTGCTTCACCCTCCAGTCACTTCCTCAGCACTTTGTTTTCCAATCAAGTTCTTTGGAGTCTCAGTTCCCAGTGGGCCGAGCTTGACTATATCATTCACAAACCGAGTTATTTGTTCGGCAAAACTGTCTGCTTCGGACGCGGACGCGCTGCCAAAATACAATCTGCGTTGGTCGATTCCAGCGGCCTTGAGTATTTCGCGCATGTTGTCAGTTCTCTCTTTTGCATAACGTGCACCAGATCTATAGTGACAGTCTTGGACATGGCAACCCATAACTACAACACCATCAGCACCAGCCTCAAAAGCTGTGAGTAATGCATCGACATTGAGGCGGCCAGTGCAAGGTACTTGGATTGGGATGACATTTGGAGGATATCTCATGCGGGCTGTACCGGCCCTGTCAGCTGCGCTATAGGCACACCATCGACAGAGGTATCCAACGATAGCTGGTTTCAAGGGGTTGAATTCAACTGCTGCTTTTGTTGCACTCTCAAGTTGCTCATTAGTCAAGCATGGCAAGTCGAGTGCCTCAGAGGGACAGGCAGCAGCACAGGCACCGCAGCCGCGGCAAGCGGCTGGATCGACCTCGGGATAGTGAAGATCATTGAATTTTATTGCCTTTGGATTGCATACTCGTTCACATAGTCTGCAACTGATACAAAGCTCCTCATCAAGAGAAGGAGCGCAAATGTCCGTGATGATTTCACCGGATGCAAGAAGGGTTTTCACCTTGGAGGCGGCCAGGCCTGCATGCGCAACAGTGTCTGCGATATCTTTTGGTCCTTGAGAGACACCAGCAAGAAACACTCCCTTGGAGTGAGTTCTGCTTGGACCCAATTTCGGATGTAGCTCAAGAAAGAATCCATTCTCATCCAATGGGGTCTTGAACAATCGAGAGAGGGCTGCATTACTTGGTTCCGCATCCATACCAACCATGAGAACGACCATATCTGCCTCAAACTCAAGCAGGCGATGCAAAAGTGTATCCTCTGCCCTAATTGTGACTTTTTCAGTAACAGGGTCCTGAACGACCTCTCCAATTGTCCCTCTGATGAAGTTGATTTTGTACTCATCTGCAGCGCGGACATATAGCTCCTCTTGTCCTTTGCCAAATGTGCGTATATCTGTATAGAACACGTATGCGTTGCAGTCAGGCAGCTGTTGTTTAACCTGTATCACCTCTTTCACAGCAGCTGTACAGCAAACCCTACTGCAGTATGGCCGGTTGAATCTGTGAGATCTACTTCCAACACATGATACAAAGACTATGTTTCGTGGACGCTTACCGTTTGAGGGGCGGACAAGTTTGCCGCCGCTTGGTCCTCCCGGGTTGATTAGCCGTTCCAGCTCCAGGGAAGTAATCACGTCCGGAATTCTACCATAACCAAACTCTTCGACTATCGTGGGATTGAATGGCTTGAAACCGGTTGCAAGTATAACAGCGCCTACGTCAATTATCTCGGTCTTTTCTGCATCATCAAATCTCAAGGACTTTGGTTCGCATACTCCGGCACATGATTGGCAACCGATACAAGTATCTGGATCAATATATGGCGCTATTGGAACTGCATCAACAGTGGGACGCACCATGGCTCTTCGGTCTCCTAGTCCACTATTGTATTCATCAGCTACCTCAACAGGGCAAACCTCAATGCACCTGTTGCAGCCCGTACATGATTCAATATCCACATAGCGCGGTCTTTGTTTGACTGTTACTCGATAGTGTCCCACATTACCTATGACATCAGTCACCTCTGCCAAGGTCATTATTCGAATATTATCATGACGAGATAGTCTTGTCATCAACGGTCCAAGAATACAAATGCTACAATCGAACGTTGGGAAAAGCTTGTCCCACTTTGCCATGTGGCCGCCTAGAAATCCTTCTCTTTCAACGATAACTGTTTCAATTCCCGCATCAGCAAGCTCTAATGCGCTCGTTATTCCTGCGACCCCTCCACCAAC
Organism: Candidatus Thorarchaeota archaeon; assembly: GCA_011364905.1. Lineage (GTDB taxonomy): Archaea > Asgardarchaeota > Thorarchaeia > Thorarchaeales > Thorarchaeaceae > SMTZ1-45. Next base: position 3,960 of record RDNZ01000033.1, on the reverse strand, counting down.
TACCATGACTCGCTGCGTTATTGGGAGGCTATTAGTTGGGATTGGATTCGACCCGCGTACCTTAGCAATTTCAGTATCGATGATTGCAGCAGCCTTCTTCGTGGCAGCTTCCGGATCATCATAGTGAACCCAACTGCACTGCTCGCGAATGTTTGCCATGTGAAGATGACCTGGATTAATCCCAGCCTCCTTCGCTGCATCTGAGAACAGTTCCCTGTGTAGAAGAGGTGAGCATCCAGCGATGACAACTTGTTTCGCCTTACTCTTTTTGACCTTCTCTACTAGATCACTTACACCCTGGTCTGAACAGAGATGATCATCTACATCAACAAGAGGGATGCCTTCAGATTCGTATTTGCTCCTCAGTGCATCAATATCTATGGTATCTGCAATATTCGACCCACAGCGGCATAGGAAGACAGCTAGTTTGTCTCCTTTGCTGTTCTTTTTCTTTGTTTTTTTGCTATGGCTCACAAGCTACACCGTACTGTTAAGCGTTCCATAAGGAAAGCTGTATAATCCAACTTGTTACGTTTTGTGTCATACCGGAAATATCTTGTGCTATATACCGAAATACATCTTGATGCTCTACCTAGAAACAATGATCTAGCTATGACGGAGACAAAACAGTGAAACTCAATCCAATGGAACTCTACAACCTGCTACCAAAGACAAACTGCCGACTTTGTGAACCAAAAACATGCATGGCCTTTGCTACGAAACTCGCATTGGGTGATATCTCACCCGACGAATGTCCTCCTCTTTTGGAAGCGGGTTTCGAAAAGAACCTAGAAAAACTCAGAGAAATGGTTGCTCCAATGCTCTCAGCTGAGGCCACCGGAATCAAACTTGATGAGAGTAAATGCACCGGTTGCAACAACTGTGTTGTCGTGTGTCCTGTAGATGTTGCTGCAGAGCCGCCCACAAGTCAAGGGAAAGCAGCTATGAGTACGAATACAGTTTTTAGAGTGGAAAACGGAGTTTCCAAGATAATTAATCTCGAGAGATGCCGCAGGTTCCCTCCTGACAGGCTGAACTGCCGAGTTTGTGAACAGTATTGCTGTACTGACGCTATTGAGATCTGGTAGGTGGCTCAGAGTGGAGAGTATTGTCTGTAATGGATGTTCCTTGTTATGCGATGATGTGGCCGCAGAAGTTTCAGGAAAGACCGTCAATTCACTGGGATTATGTACACTAGGTCATACCCATCTGGAGAAAGCTGCACTACAAAAGACGAAACAAGCAGAGAAGGACTTTGAGAAAGCCGCAGATATTTTGACAACTGGTGAGAACATACTTGTTTATGGATGGACTCATGCAACAAACGAAGCCATCAAAGAAGGGATTGAACTATCATCGCTCCTCAATGGATACATGGCGTCAAGTATTGATTTAGGTGCCACACAAGTCATGGAGCACGACATCAATGCCTCAGGACTTGGCATAGACCTTGAATATGTCAGGAACAATGGTGACTTCATTATTTACTGGGGATCCGACCCATCTGAGAGTCTGCATCGACACCCTAGTAGATTCGCTGTACTTCCACGGGGGGAAAAAATACCTGAGGGAATTGAGAGTCGCACAATTGGTGTGGTTGACGTCCGCCAGACTGAAACTATGAAGATGGCAAACCACAGACTCGTTATACCTGGCGGAAAAGACGCAGACCTGCTTGATGTGATAATATCGGAGCTCGAGGAGAAGTCCTCAATAAAGGACAAAGTTCTAGGAATTCCTGGTAGCGAACTAGTTGGGTTTGTAAATGGGTTCCGGAAAGCAGATTGTACTGTTATATTCTATGGAAGTGGAGTGATTAACTCCGGAAATCAAGAAACGAATCTAACGAAAATCGCAAAACTTGTCGAGGTTCAAAGAAATAACGGAAAAGAAGCATATGCCCTTCCGATGTTTGTGCAATCAAATACCATGGGAGTAGAAAAGGCCGTATCAGGTGTGCATTCACTTCAGAGAATATCTTCGGGAGAATTTGATACAGCTCTCATCGTCGCTGATGATGCTTTAGCGCATCTACCAGGTCCTGCCGCAAAGACACTTGCAAAGTCTCATATTGTCTATGTTGGACCGCCCGGAGGACTGACCGATAAACGGGCTGCAGTTTCGATCCACACAGCAGACACTATTGTTGCGGGAACAGGGACAATGACAAGAGTGGACATGAATGAAATGGAATTCAAGAAGTGGAAGGCAAGTAAAGAAGATGCCACAATCAGTCAAACCATACGGAAACTGACTGAGTTGGTCCGCAAGAAGTAATCGTAGTGAGGCGCTAGGAAAATGAAGGTTGCTGTTGCAGGAAAAGGAGGAGTTGGAAAAACGACTATTGCTGGAACCTTAGCAAGGCTACTCGGCAGAGATGGCCTCAAGATTCTAGCAGTTGATGCAGACCCGAGTTATACGCTTTGGTCAGCACTCGGAATTCCAGCGGATGTGGCTAAGAAAATAGTTCCATTGACACAGAATGAAACTCTTGTTGAGGAACGACTACAGATTGAGGGAGCAAAAGGCTACAGTGGCTTTTTCAAGCTGAATCCCCGGGTGGATGACCTTTCAGAAAAATTCGCCATTGAGGGCCCGGATAATGTGAAGCTTCTAGTCGCAGGCACTGTTGAGATTGGAGGTTCAGGATGCATGTGCCCATCTGCAACACTTCTCAAGACACTCATGCGTTATCTAGTGCTTGGGTCTGATGAAGCCTTTGTGATGGATATGGATGCAGGTATTGAGAATCTTGGACGTGGGACGACAAGGGGGATGGACGCACTACTAGTTGTAGCTGAACCAGGTCGTCGATCTCTTGACATACTCGCAAAAATCAGGACCCTTGCTCAGGACATAGATGTTGGACGAGTCTATGCTATAGGCAACAAAGCAGCATCCTCTGATGATGAAGAGATGATCCGTACTTGGGTCAAGAAAGAGGACATTCCATTGTTAGGAATCGTCCCACTCGATGACACAATAAAGCAAGCGGATCGGAAAGGAGTTGCTCCAATCGATCTTGACCCTGAGTCAAAAGGAATGAGGGCTATCCGCGAGATTAAGAGTCGTCTTGTGGCTGAAACGAACAATTAGTCGGTTCACTTACGAATTGAAAGCAAAAGAAAAGATGTGTTTTCTTTTCCTAAACAAAGTAGTTTATAGGCTTAGCTTTTCGTTGTGTACATATTAACATAGTTTAGTGGATGATTCGTAACCTTATTATGCAGCAATGTGTTCGGGCTTTTTACCACCCACAGGAACTGAACGTAGCATGAAGAAGAAAGCTTACTTCAAGGCGGACGAAGCAGATACTGGACTTGGTAGATTCAAAGGACTTGAGGTCCGCATCGGTACTATAGTCGATGATGAATGGGATGAACCTATGGGTCCAACCCCCATGCCTGGTCCAACAACGCTCCGTTCGTGGGATTACAAATTATTATCGAAATACCAGCCTTCATACATGCCTTATTGTCAGGTCTGTTGTCTTTGTACAATGGGCAAATGTGACCTTTCGGGTGACAAGAAAGGGGCATGTGGACTGGACATCAAAGACCAGCAAGCGAGAATTGTACTTACAGCAGCCAATATGGGTTGCTCAGCACATCTAGCGCACTCGAGACATTTGATAGATCATCTAATTGAGGAGTTCGGACCTAGGACAGAGCTTGTTCAAGGACCCGGTACGGAAATACAAGCTCCTGTTTCTCGTCTAGTCACGGGTATGCGTCCAAGAACCTTGGAAGACGCTAGCATTATTCTCGACTATTGCGAAACTCAACTGACTCATACCCTCTCAGCCACTGCAACAGGTCAAGAAGGAGAGTGGATGGATTTCGAAAGCAAGGTGTTTCATGCGGGTATGATTGACCAGGTGAGTATGGAGATTGCTGACCTAGCACAGGTTTCAACTCTAGGTATGCCAAAAGCAGACCCAGATGCGCCACTTGTTGAATC
>RDNZ01000032.1 GCA_011364905.1 Candidatus Thorarchaeota archaeon | reverse complement strand
ACCGGTTCCTTTAGAACTCTTCTCGCTTTAGGAAGTCCAATGCGGACTAAAACGTCCTCAAGCACTCCTGGTGCTAGCCTTTTGCCAAGATAACGGAGATACTTTTGTAGCTCTAGAGCAACGTCATCAAACGATCTGTCTTTGAGGGGAATCTTCTTCTTCACTGTTCCCTTATCACGGACTTCAACGTAAGTTGGAGTCAATGTTAGTGAGATTGTTGTGCCAGGGATTATCAAGACTGCTTAGAGCCTCCTAGCTGAGTGTAGACCAAAGCCCTTTGTATTTTCTTAACTGTTTCGTGTGTAACTATCATCAAGGCCATTGTTCTTCTCATTAATGATTGCTACAGAAAGAATAAAATCTTACTAGTAGCTAGCTCAGCTCAGGTTGAAACGATGGCACAGGTGGATTTCTCAGAATACGTCGATGTGATTAGGGACTGGCCTGAACCTGGAATGGCTGTTTGCGACATTAGCAGGCTTTTGGAGCATCCTCATGTTTTCCACGAAGCTGTTGTCACTCTGGCAAAGCCATTCGTAGAGGTTCGACCAAACAAGGTCATAGGGATAGAACAAAGAGGTCTTGCCCTCGGGAGTGCGATTGCGTACTATCTTGGCTGCGGGGTTGTTCCAGCTCGTTCCATTGCATATCTCCCTGAAGACTATCAACGACCTGTAGAATTCTTTCCCGATAGCATGTTTGCAGATAGGCGACTCGCGATTGTGTCTGATTCCATAGACGCGGGTGACCGAGTGGCTATCGTTGATGACTGGATAATTCAAGGGACCTCGGTATTGGCTGTGACTAAGGTTGTTGAGAAACTGGGGGCTCAGGTCATTGGTGTTGCATGCGTCATCAACAACCTAAGTGAAACACGTAGGAAACTACTTGGTCGTCCAGAAGTCTTTTCTCTAATTGAGAATCTTCAAACTGACATCTTGCATTCAGATTGAAATTCAAACTTGATACAAGAACCAGTCAATTGGCAAGCAAGGGGAGATTATTTGATTTTATCAAATCAGAGTTTAAATGCCTCACGAAGACACACTACAAGCGTTCGATAAGTCAGTTGTATGACATCAATATCGCCGCCAGAAGACTCGGCCAAGGATTCTGATACTATTTCTTGTATCCTGTCGTCCTTGCTGCCTATGTGAAAGAGCAGGTTTGTGAAGGGACTTGTGAAGACTTTCTGAGCAACTAGCTGCTTTTGGAGACCGCCCCCGAAATCAAATTGCCAAAGGCTTTGGTATTCTTCAAGGCTAGTGGCATCCAAGGAACCACTCTCTATTGCATGAGCTGCGACTTGAGCGGCGTATCTCCCTGCTTTCATGGCGTGACCAATTCCTCCACCCGTAAGTGGGCTCACCTGTCCGGCAGAGTCACCAACTAGCAAACACCTGTCAACAACGGTTTGCTTTATTGGCCCAGCTGTAGGGACCAATGCACCTTTTGATCCAGAGAGGTCCGCATTCTCGGGCAAGAGGTTTCTTCGCTTGAGATATTTGACAAAAGCATCAAACGTTCGTGGCAGTCCTCGTGCATGAGTCCCAACAATCCCTAATCCAATATTGATGGTTTCATGCTTTGGAAAAATCCATCCATACCCGGGTTGGTTTCCAAAATTCGTAAAGAAATGATATTTCAAATCGCTAGAATATCGATCAAGAATGTCTTTAGTTGATGTTGGAACTTCGCACACCCTACAGGCTGTCACGCTGGAGCTTGGCCAACGTTTGTTAAGACCCACCTCTCTTGCGACCATGCTAGTAACGCCATCGGCTCCAATGATGATTTTTCCTTGAACTGTTTCTCCATTTGTTAACTCAACAGAAACTTTCGTGTCATGAACTGAGACTCTCTTGGCTCGAGTATTTGTCAGGGGAGATGCTCCTGCTGAAATAGCCTCTTGAAAAAGAACATAGTCAAAATCTAGTCGGAGCGCTAGAGCCATGTCAACTTTGCCTTCAAGAACAATCCGTCTATTTGGCGAGTGGAGAACACCAACTCGAGCAATTCCTTTCAAAAACTCAGTAGTTCTTGGCTTCAAATACGAAAAATCGTCAATGATTGAACGGGAGAATCCACCTCCACACGGTTTGTCACGAGGAAATTCATCTTTGTCAATCAAGCAAACATCTAACCCCGACATTGCCAAAAATCGGGCTGCAGTGGATCCGCCTGGACCCGCTCCGATCACGATGACATCATGCATTCTAGTCAATCACTCACATATTGAAGCGGATATTGTATCGTCTTAAAGTTTAAGCCCATCAACCTTTATCAGCATGTAGTTTCAGACCAAGATGAAGACAGATGAGTCAGCTTCTTGAAGCACGAAGAAAAGTTCGACGACAAGTGAATGCTCGTCCAAAATATGATCTCATTATTCATCGCTTTATCACAATTGTACTGAGCGCCAATATGGTCCTGATTCTTTACGCTTTGATATCTGTGACATCCCGGATGACCCTGGGTGGTGTGGGATTTGTAGATTCACTGCCAATCGCTCTCTATATTCTTCCAATGATGATAATTCTACCAATTATGATTCGTGCGTACTACACTGGCCGGACTGCAGCTTGGAACTTCGTTTTCTTAATGATTTGCACAGTGTTTTTTGGAGTGCTTTCGGTTTTGGTTCGAGGTTTCATCGTTTGCTTCGTCTTCAATATTGTTGCTGCGATTTTTCTCTTCTTTCTAGGGAGGTTCCGACCGAGAGGAAGGCTCAGGGACGCAGGGAAGAAAGTGATTGCCTACTTTATATTCGTAAACCTGCTAGGGCTTTCATTTCCGATCTCGATAGTCCTGATGGGCCAAAGTCCCATTGCTTCTGTAGCGGTCAATACGCCTCCTGCATTAAGATTCAGTGTACCACTAGCTGATTTCGACTACCCTTATCAAAATGTGACTCCTTCTTCTCAACTACTCACAGATATTGAGTCGAATTCATTCTCTGTTGACCTCCATGTTCTTGAGAATGATGCTGCATCATGGTCCCGATTACGAAATTGGCTACTAGCACTCAATGAAACAGAAATAGCATATTCAATTACACTCACTTCTAACAGAAGTTCCCATGCTAGCGAAGAACCAACAACTCTCGCCACGACTGATCTAATTGAGTCCATTTACGATAGTCACAGTAATGCTTTGAATCGGTTAACTGATGTCGAACTGGCTAACATCACAAGTATGCCGGAGTTCATTCTTTTTGATATGACCTTCTCGATTCCTGAGTGGCAAGAGTTCATGCTGCATATAAGGAGTCTTGACCTGATTGGATTTGGAGGTCTACTTAGAAGATCAATCCATTCCGTTGACCTCAGCAGAATTGAGTCTGCATCATCAATGCTACACACCCAAGCAGAGGCTACCGGGATAGATTCTGGCCTCCTTGTTGAAACTTTCGTTGTAGACGACTTGCTTAATGATGCCTCAAATTCAATGCGACTTTGTGGAGTCACCCCGAGTTCTTTGAGAGATTGGGATTTCGTTTCCGTGTCAACAATTCGTTCTCGTTTCTCGTTCGAAATGAGAGGTGATGTAGGCGAATATCTGGTTCACTCTTACTCTAGCTCGATTTCCAAACAAGGGCCTTCTTGGAGCATGAGAATTGGCGAAGCAGGAAATTCCACCGATATTTTTGGTAGACCTGATAGCGTCTACCAAGACATGAATACCTTGGTGAACGACATCGCCCTCGCTGGGGGAAATGGGGTCGAACAAGTGACACTGGAATCATTGCCTTCATTCCTGAATGCATTTGGAAACAATTCCTTGAACGAATTCAGGTCAGCTGTTGATGGCGTTGAAACTGGAATTTCTACTTACACTTTCAGAATCTATGCCTATCGCGCTGTGTTCTTTGCAATAGATGCATTTGACTTCATCATGTTTTAGGCGACTTCACATAAACCTCAAATACCCCTGTCCAAATGTCACTGCTTGCTTCTGTTTTGACTAGGAGGTTTCCATCAAAGTTGACTCCGATTGGACTGCATTTGCCTTTCTTCCAAACGTCTGTAAAAATCAAAGAATGAAGTCTATTCTGGAAATCTTCAGTGACTCTTTGAATCATACCATCAATATACGCCTCATCTATTCCATATGGCGTTAAATCCGCAGTTGATCTAAACAACCGCTCTTCGCTAATTGCACCTTCTGTTTTATCAAACCTATATCCAATCCCACCAACCAGATAGAATTCTGCTTGCGGAACCATAGGCTCATCACCTACGACAATCATCGAGCCATCGGAAAGAAGAATGTACATTGGCCCAGCTACATTGAATGGAATAGATGCCGCCTGTACTGACACTTCATCCATTTTGAGCTCATCATTGAGGAACTCATACAAAGTCCGCACCCTGGTGTCGAATCTGAATGGTTCTAACTCCTCCATGTGTAGAATATTCCGAGCTTTTCTTAAGATGACATCTATAATGCGTTGAGATGTTTTCAAGAATTCTACTCTTTCTTCCTTCTTAACAAGAACCTCTCCAGCTGATATTACTACCCTTAAGAAATCAATTGACTTGAATTTTGAAAGAATCGACCTGCTGAAGTAGGTTGAGTCTTCGGTCTCAAGAAATCCATCCTCAGATGCCACTTCACTTGGAATTGGATTTCCTAAATACATCTGCACGACTCTGCTTGTTCTCTTAGCTTTGAAGAATATGCCTACATCGAGGTTTCGTCGAGGCAAGTCGATTAGTTGTCTAACAAATGTCCCATCTGGTACAATTTCCTTGGCTTGTGCTTTTGCGTACATTTGCGTATATTTCGCAAAGAGGTCCGTTCTCGACATCTTTCATTCTCCCACAAATTACTACTACCTAATTTCAGTTCAGTCTATTATCATTTCGGGTAATCTATATCGAAGATTCCACAGTAGTTCGTGTAAGTCCTTACATATTTGTAAGAATAATCGTCAACCACCAAAAGCATCGTGGTTGCCAATGAACTAATTGATCTCGTCGTTATGTTTTCTAATAAGTCTTTGATGATATTTGCCAAGAGATCTTCATTTCTGGTGTGTCGTAGTTTTGCAGAGCCACAAATTATAAAGCAGGTTTGTCCAGCAGTTCCGTAGTTCACTAGGATAGGGAATAACAATGGATAGAAAAACCACTGGCATGTTGTTGTCAATTGTTGGACTTGCTTTATTTTTTGGTAGTTTGTTGCTTATACTGCCGATACCTGGCTTGTATATCCTTTCCCTCTTTCTCATGTTCGTTGCAGTTGTGCTGATTGGAGTTGGAGCCGCATTTGCCAGAGGTGCTGAGAAATCTCTGGATGTTCCAAAAGATGATTGCTACTACTGCAAAGGAACCGGCAAAATAAAGAGTGGTACGGAGTACAGCACTTGCCCGAGATGTGGTGGTACCGGACTCGCTCGTCCTGATGACACAGTTGACTGAACGTCAAATCCCAACAGAGTTCTGTGGAGAGTGAGGCTGATTACGAACCAACTAGTGATTGCTCATAAAGGGGCATCAGGTTATTTTCCTGAGAACACCATACTCTCGTTCAAGAATGCTTGGAACATGGGCGCTCACATGATCGAACTCGATGTACACGAGACTCTTGACGGAAAACTTGTATGCATACACGATTCTACAGTAGAACGAACAACAAATGGAACTGGTGCAGTCCATGCATTAGACTATCGAGAGTTGGCGGAATTTGATGCAGGAAACGGAGAATCCGTACCTCTCCTTGAGGATGTTCTCAAGTTTGCATTTGGTAGATTACAGGTCAACATCGAGCTCAAGGTGATTGGAGTTGAACAAGAGGTCATAAACCTGGTAGAGCGACATGAAATGGTTCCAAACATTTTGGTTTCGTCTTTTCTTCATGCAACCTTGCAGACTATCTATGAATTGAATGAGTCCATTGCAACGGCAATTCTAGTCAAGGAGCCCATTGAGGACATCATATCTTATGCCTTGGGATTCAATGTAAATGCTGTCAATCCTCACCACCGACTAATAACTCGAGAGTTGGTTGAAGATTTGCATTCTGCTTCGCTTAAAGTATACCCTTGGACTGTGAATGATTCACCTAGAATGAAAACGTTGTATTCTCTCGGTGTTGACGGTGTGGTCACTGACTATCCCGACAAAGCTGTTGATGTTCTCAAAGCCATATCTTAGCTCGTATTATCCTCAATGAATTTTAAAATTAGAGGATAGACCTGGTGTCTAGTGGGATGGCAGGTGATTACATGCTCTGCTCCTTCAATCATGTGAAGTTCTTTCTTCTCAGATAGAATTCCATTATAGGCTACTTCGCCGCTGCGCGGATCGATTGTCTTATCGTCTGTGCCTTGTATGATTAATGTTGGAGTTTTAATGTGCTTCATTCTATCTCTTGCGACTTTTTGGAGTTTGTATAGCTCATGATATGCAGACACCGGTTCTTTGCTGAGCTTGAACCTCTTGACATCATAGACTTTTTGAGCAGCCTCAATGTCAACATCCCTCCACTTAATGAGGTACTTGAGAATTGGCACCAGTCTGAATAAAAGTCCTGGAATCTTCAGAGCAGGAGCAATCAACACCAACCCATCTACATCCTCTTCCGATGCCATGAGAATCGAAAGCAGTCCTCCCATTGATAGCCCTACAAGAATGATTCTGTCAGGATCCCAGGCGCGGATCTTCTCGAGACCTTTCAAAGCTGAATGGTACCAATCTTGCCATATTGTTGCTTTGAGTGATTCCGGGGTGGTACCGTGTCCTGCAAGTTGTATTGCAAAGGATGCATATCCCTCATCACCCAGATATTCTCCCAAGGTAGCTAACTCATCCGACGAGGCTGCAAATCCGTGAACCAATAGGATTGCGACAGAGGCTCCTTTCGGTCGGGTAATGACTCCCTTCACAGCTTGAGCCAATATCTTTTCCCTTTCCATAGGAGTGGTGACTCATGTCGGTCTTGCGAATCTGAAACCTTCTTTTAGCATTCCCAGTCGAACACCAGCTATGAACCATCCCACGATTGAAAGGGCTTCACTACTGACCACAAATGTCACCATGATGGAAATCATCCAGGCGATTTGGTCCGGTCCAGGCCTGCCTGCAAACACTATCATTACGAGTACAATGACAACAGCAGCTGCTATCAATGATGCAATAGTTGCTACTTTGATAAGTGTGCCTTCAAAACCGTGTCCCTTTTCTTCAACATCATTTGCAAGACTGATATTAAGAGATAACACCAATACAATGCTAATTGAATAGAGTGCAAGCAATAGGGCAGCTCCAGTGTTTGCTTCATGAGCAATACTGTCGTTTTCTGCAATAGCAGGGATCGCGAAAGCAAGCAGAATGCTCATACCCACCAAGATTCCTCCTGTGGCATATCCTCTTCCGTACGAGTAGCCCGCAAGCGAAACGTTTCTTACGAGCAGAGCCAAAAGAGGCAGCACAAGTATAACTGGAGCTTGAACTGCTGCCGGTATCCCAGGAATTAAGGTGATATTGAACCAGCGGTTTGTTGGCCATAGTGCAAAAGGCCCACTACCAAAACCACCTAGCAGGAATGCTACAACTATAATGGAAAATGCAAGGCTAAAGATCACTGAAAAAGAAGCTTGTGAAAATCCCGTGAGCCCTCTCCACCATGATTCAACCATCACGAACAATTGTGTGATGATAACGATGAACCACGCATAAATAACAAGGGGCAGTAGGACGAATGGGTGAATCATTAGAAAAATAGATGTCACAACCAATGGAATTCCCGTTAACATGTCTGTCTTGGCTGTGTAGGATGCCCCCATTATAAACATCACAGCTGCAGGACCCATCACAAGGAAGAATCCCCATGATCCAACACTATCTGTATATATTCCTGCTTGTCCTGCAGCCATCAGTCCAATAATGGCCATAAACAGCATGAAGTATTTGTTGCCGCTTTTAATAATGTCCTCCCCAATTGCTACCGCCTTGAGTTCTCGAGCTCCAAGTCTTGGAGCTAACATGACCCAGAAGAGCATCATTGACAAGAAACCAAACACAAGAGCTGGATTAGTGCGATAGGTCGTTGAGTTGATTAGCGTACTCCAAGGGTACCAGACCGAAATGCCATGCTGTTCTCCAATTGGCCCCACGTACAAAGCAGCAAGACCGAGGATGAATGTTAAAACACCGCTCACGCCAAACGCAAACTTCGCTTTTTGTGGACTTCTAGCATACTCACGGATTGTACTAAAGGGTGACCACCAGAAGAGAAGTGCCATTATCTGGCCCACAAGAAGGATTGCATAAGCACCATAGATCAGTAATGGACTGATAGCTTGACCAATTGCGAGTAATGGGATGAACAGCGCATTTAGCAACCCAGCAAGAAATCCGACCCACGTCTTGCTTGAATCTGTGAAAATGATTGCAGTTAATTGCCAAGCAATAACGAAGAAAGTTCCAAGGTAATATACTGGGGAGAGAAATGTCTGAATGAGAGAGCCGGCAAATATTTGATCAATTGCAGTTGGGACCGCATATGCAATGGCGACTGCTAGAACAAATCCTACCCAGAACACATTTGTGAATCCGCTACCGAGGAAGTTTCCAAGGTTCTTTGAACCCCGTGCCTGGAGCAAAAGACTACCCGCCATCAATATCATGAAGATGGTTACAAAGGTTGGGTATTGACCGCCTCCTTCGATCATCCAGTTAAAAGGTACTACTGATACTATTTCCCAATTTAGCGCTGGAATCGGAACGAGAGATCTACCAATGAGAAGGCCAAATGCAGCTGCGATAATGCCAAAAATGCTACCAAAACCAGCCATCCTGCTAACTCGTTCTTCTGATTGCTCTGATCCGCCAATCACTGACTTTAACGAACTCAATTGAGCCATATCTGCATTCCTCACCTGGTGACGGTCAACGTCAGTCGGGCTTCTACGAAGATGGGGGGTATAAATGCGTATCGGACAGTGCTTCTCTGTAAAACTTAATACCACCATCTCACATGCACGCGAATTGGAGGTCTAATCATGGGCTCAGATTTCGAACTCTATGTGAAAGGAAAACGAATAGAAATGAATGACTTTGTTTCAAAAGTGATTAATGATATGCTCATGGCCATTTTGTCTAATCTCAGAGATGTGGACTTGAAGAAGATAAGTCTGGTTGAAATAGAATAAAGACTGTTGACTGTGAGAGGTTCTTAGAAATGGATGCTTGGAATGGTAGGATATTGCAGATTGATTTGAAAAAACGAACTCACTGGGTAGAAGATATAGAACAAGAAATCTATTCTGACTTTATCGGTGGTAAGGGTCTGGGTGCATTTTTATTAAATCGGGAAGTTAAACCTGGTGCCAATCCACTTGGGCCTGAAAACCGACTGATCTTTCTTACTGGTCCATTACAGGGTCTTCCTATGGTGATGATTGGTAGGTGGACACTCGTAACGAAATCACCTCTGACTGGTCTTTTCCTCGATACGCATTGTGGTGGTCCTCTGGGCCGAGAGATAAAGAACTCAGGATATGATGCAATTATAGTCAGTGGAAAATCAGAGACCCCTGTTTCCGTTCTTGTTGAAGATGCCACTGTGAGTTTTAAAGACGCTAGTCATCTATGGGGCAAAGGCACTCAAGAAAGCACTCGTGTGCTTCATGACACATCTCCAAAGGACGCAGCTGTATATGTGATAGGCCCAGCAGGCGAGAATCTTGTTTTGACTGCAACTGGTTGCTGTGAGCTCGCACATCAAACTGGACGTGGAGGTGCTGGAGCTGTACTTGGTTCGAAGAACCTTAAGGGTCTGGTTGTGAAAGGCAGCCAAAAGGTATCTGCTGCAGATACTGCTACTCTTGGAGCAATCAGAAAGTCGATTTCCAAAAAATGGGATGAAAAAACGGACTATGGCTTCAAGGATTATGGAACAGCTGTCCTTGTTGAAACAGCGAACGAACGTGGTCAGTTCCCAACTCGAAATTGGAAGAATTCATACTTCGAAGATTATGAGAAACTGACTCCTGAATATACTAAGAAATGGAAGGTTGGGAATCACCTTTCATGCCCAAATTGCATTATCCACTGCACACATTCCTATCGAACCGAAGATCCCAGCAATCCAGGCACCGAGGTTGAATCCACTCCTGAATATGAAACATGGGGACTATGCGGCGGAAATCTTGGAATTAGTGATGCCCAGACTGTCTTCAAGCTCAATTATCTTGCGGATGATCTGGGAATTGACACAATTAGTGCGGGATCAGCAATTGGTTTCGCAATGGATGCATTCGAAAACGGGATCCTTACAGAAAATGAAATCGGATTTCCACTACATTTTGGCGATGGTGAAGCTGCACTCAAATTACTAAGAATGATCGCTTTCAATGATGGTATAGGAAGAATACTGGCTAAAGGCGTTCGGTCAGCTGCGAACGAAATAGGACGCGGGAGTGAAAGGTTGGCAGTTCATGTCAAAGGGCTTGAAACAGCTGCTTGGGACCCACGAGGTAAGAGAGGTTTAGGTCTCTCCTATGCGACCGCTGATGTTGGATCAAGCCATCTGCGTGGTTGGCCTCAGACCACTGAAAAGCCAGATGCATCTGCCCTCGATTTGGTTGAGTCAATGGTTAAAGAGCGTGACACAAAAATACTCACAGACTCACTGGTCATTTGCCATTTCACATGGCACTTTCCACTGACGAGGGATGAAAAGATACAATTGCTCAACAGTGGAACTGGACTTTCCTATGATGATGAAGGAATTTCCAAATTTGGCCAACGAGTCGAGACTCTGATTCGGTTGTTCAACATCAATGAAGGAATATCACGAGAGGATGATGTTCTTCCACCTCGTTTCTGGGAACCAGACACAGTTGGTCCATCAAAGGGGATGAAGTCCTTCATTGATCAAGACGATTTTGATAACTGCCTTGACAAGTACTATGAACTCAGGGGTTGGAACAGCGAAGGTGTACCTACACCAGAAACCATCAAAGAGCTAGGCTTGAAAGGGCTAGTTTCGTAGATCGTAATCATTCAAAGAAGCTGGGACGAAAATCTTTTCTAAGCCAGATTTCCTTGCGCTCTTCTCGAAAGCCTGCCTCTGAATATAAATCAAAAAGGTCTGCTCTTGCCACATCGAACACAGCTTCCAACGCACGAAGACCCTTGTCTTCAGCAATAACGTTGGTTTTTTCTAGCATTCTCTTCCCAAGATCTGTTGGTTCTAGTTCATCCTCAATCTCGAAATGTCTAATAAAACCGACTCGACCTATGGCAGGATTCCGCGCAATATCGAGCTTCAACGCAGCAACAACTTCTCCTCGAGCAACAGCAACAACAAACATAGTTTCACTACTTGCACCTGAAGGAGTTGTTGCTGAATGTAGTATTAGCTGCTGGAAGTTCTTACCCTCTCTAGTGTAGAACTCCTCAATTTTAGACCTGTCTTGCGCATTTGCAAGGCGAACATCGATATCCATTCTTCCTAGACCTCTGCTAAACATCTCAATCTTTCATCGCTGGTTAGAAGTGTTTTGATTATGACCAATTTGATATGGTTTGATACGCATATAATTACCTGTGACACACACCTTGACAAGTGATGAAGACACCACTTCAGATATTCTTCTTCCAGTGGTACTTGTTGTTTGTTTGATACTACTACTTCTGGCTGTAGCAATTATCTACCTGCCAAGGTTGATTTCATAATATAATCAACATCATTCACTTCATCAGTCGGTAGATCTCATCAATGTTCTTGGTGAATTCGCTATCTGGATGCCTGAGTGTGACGACATATCGGCTTCCGGCTTCGATGAGAAGGGGAAGGAGCGGGATAATAGTTGCCACAGTTGTTTTGAATTTTTGTTCAACTTCGGAAATGATTGCTTTGTTCTCATAGATACCAGGTTTCTTATTGATGATGATGCGAATGTCAGGCACTTGCAGCTTTCGGGCTACACTCAAGGTTGCAGCAGTTCCCAATAAATCCTGTTCATCAATCCTGGCAACAACGAAGAGATAGTCCGCTGTGGCCATGGACAGCAAAGTTTCGCGATCAAGTCCCGGATGTGTGTCAATGATAAGATAATCCAGATCCTTCTTCCTTATGACATCCGTGAATCCTTTCTTTAGGTCTCCAACCTCATATCCCTCTCTAAGAATTCTCGTGATATCAGTTGCTGTCATAGAACTTGGAATGAGGAAGAGTTTTCCTTGTTTGATTTTCAATCGAGATG
This sequence comes from Candidatus Thorarchaeota archaeon, assembly GCA_011364905.1. Classification (GTDB taxonomy): domain Archaea; phylum Asgardarchaeota; class Thorarchaeia; order Thorarchaeales; family Thorarchaeaceae; genus SMTZ1-45. Next base: position 19,115 of record RDNZ01000032.1, on the reverse strand, counting down.
TTAGGTCCACGCAAGCATCGGTGATATCACATGACCCTCGAAGGTAGTCGTTGAGGGTGTACTTCATCCTCTCCCTGCCCATGCCAAAGATGACATGAATACCTGGTGATGCCATATCAGTATCCATCACGGCTACTCGTTTTCCATCTAAGGCGGCTGCTGCGGCTAGATTCGCCGCAATGTTTGATTTTCCGGTGCCACCTCTGAAACTATGAATCGAAACTATCTTACCTGACATGAGTAAGCATCCTCTCTTTCAACCATTGTACATAATTACCTAGAGCTCTAAGGACTTCGATTATTCTTTGTGCTGGGATGTCTGACCTTTCCGATATTTCACGAATCGAAAGACTGCCATTACAGAGCTTCCAGATGGACTCGACAATATCAAAATCCCTTTTCTTGATTCCTATTACCTCTAGATAGGCCACAAACCTTTCATCTCTATCCTCCATCACTGGGAACAATTTCGAGATATGAACCACTCCTTTGGCAATGAGCTGTGCAAGAACCTCATCTGCTTGTTCACGGATCAGTCCGCTGGCCTCAACAGCCTCAATGACTGTCGTTGTTTTTCCTATTGCATTAACCAGTCTTAGTGCTCCTGCTTGTATACTCTCAGAGAACGAGGATAACGACATTTTGGTTTCGCGTCTAATATCCTCCTCTGAAACTGCAAGTTCTACAGCATCAAAATCATAGAATGAGATTGGCCCTTCAACCTTGTCAGGTTTGAATTTCCTTGCATCTGCGAAACTCGTAAGCTGCAGAAGTGAAGTAAACGGATTCACAAGATCTAGGTAGGTCTTGTCCGACATTCCAAGCTTCACCACAAATGCAACAATCCCCTTTTTCGGAATTTGTACCATCAAAAAGGATGTGCCTTTCTCAAGACTTGCGTGGTCTTTCATCTCGACCCTTTCATTCACTGTGGATATAAGATCCAACACAGCCTCAAGTTCATATGCTCTGAGGTTTGAAACAGCAACATATCCATCTGATGTGACCATTCCTCCTCTCAGAATATCACGATTGATTTCCACTTCTGCGAGTGCGCGTTTCAAAGCATTGATGTCTTTTGCAGGTAGTAGTATTGTTTTGTACCTTCGTGCAAGACCGGGAATGCCATCGAACTTCTGTAGTGTTGCCTCAACAGTATCCGCGAATGGTCTAAACTTTTTGGAGTTCGGGAGTTCCCTTCTCAATTCGGAATAGAACATGCTAACGAACTGCTCTGCAAGATCTTGGAGTATTACTCTGTGAATCTCACCACTATCTTCTTCGGATACGAGCGCAATGAAGTAGAGGTCTCCTTTTCGTTCCCAGACCAGCTTATTTTTGGCAAATGACATCGCTTTAATTCTGTCTTGGCTGACCTCCTGAGCGAAAGATCCCATAGCCGACAAGAATGCGGCTGTGAGTTCATCAAGTCTACGTGTTCCGCCTACACTATAGTGGAAGAGCAGAATCCCTGATTCACGGAGAACAATGATTTCTTTCACCACTGAGGTGGCCTCCAAGCAACACAGCTGCTCAACGAATTATGTGAAGGCACTTAATATCTTTGGCTAAAATGATGACGCTTTAATTCAGGGGTTCTAGTCACCTACTAATCCGCTCACCTCGACGAGTTTCCATTCCACCTCGTCACCAAGCTTCTCAAGAACATCGTACAACTGCTCTGGAATAACTCCAAGCCTTTCACTAACATCTACTAAGCCGTGTTCACCATCGCATAGCGATTTTGCACGGTCAAGGAGTTGATAGTCCTTGTTTGGTAGACCAATCAAGTCGAGATAGGCATCAAATCGCGCATCTTTCTCCTGAAGCAATGGGCATAACTTCGAAATCTTGAGAAGTCCCCGAATTGCTAAATACTCGATCACCTCAAAAATCTCATTTTCTGAAAGCGCTAAATTCCTGCCAATATTGTGGATTGATGTCCTACCATCTATTGCTGATAATACTCGATTCCCGGAATTTCCAAGATCCCTGTGGAATTCGTCAAGGAATCCTCCGCTTCTTATTGCAATGTCCAAATTCTCCTTCTTCGTTTCTGGAATAACAAAGGAACTTAGACTTGACATAATGAGCAATATCTCTTCATAGTAATCAAAGACTGCGCGAACATCACGCTCGAAATCCAAAAACACATCGAGGACAGGTATGTCCATTTTCATCTCGTTCTCATATCTCGAAACGAATCGCTTTGTAAGTTCTCTTAATACAACGCGCAACACTTTCTCTGATGAGCCCGATTCTACAAGAAAGATGAAGAGATAGTCTGTGCCATATTGCTCATACAAAAGCTCTGATCCTTCAAAAGACAATCTCTGGATTGATTTCTCTCCAAACTCGGTAGCAAAACTTGTGATAGCGCTTAGAAAGCCGGACAACAACTCATCCAATTTTCTGGTTGCAGTCTTGGAGAAATGGAAGATAGGAGTCCCGCCAGCTGTAAGGACCATGAATTCAAGAACACCGAGTTTTTCGACCAAGTACTTTAACTCCTGACTTATTCCAGATTCTGAATAGTCTTTAAGATATCGGCCTTGAATGAGTGAATTAGCACGAAACATCCATAACTGGAAACTGATTTGGGTTTGTAGCGGGTTGATGCAGCATGTTGGAGTACAGAGATTTTCCTTTGAAGACCATGGTTATCTACGTGTTACTAGCAGTACCAATGGCATTCTCTATCTACATCATTGTAGGTCTCTTGTCCGGTACTCTATTCAGCTTCATGAGTGTGACCGTACCTGAGCACTATGGACTTCTTGGCTATGGAGCACTTACTGCAACAATTGCTCTACCTCTCTCAGGATTGCTGGTTGACAAAATAAGGAAACATGACTTTCTCATGTACATTGCCGCATTGCTACCGAGTTTTGTAGGGATTCTTGGTTTTTTGGATGTTCTCCCTGTAGTTTCAGAATCGTATCCGATCTTGTTGTCTACTATTACATTTGCTTGTCTTGCTCTCATGCTCATTTCATGGGCTGCACGAATAAATCAAAGCGTAGTGATACGTTTTCGTGGAAGAGTAGTTTCAATCTTCTTAGCTACAGCAGTCATCTTTTACCTACTCTTCAGGTATATTGACGGTCTCGAAGTCTTCGCAGTTCTTATGAACAAAATTCCTGTTCCAGCGTTCATTTCATTGGTTGCAGTTTTGATCTCAGCATCGTTCAGACCATGGAGGGTTGCTCGCGCATCCCTTACAATTGCAGGAAGTTCGTTCAAATACTTCATTCCAATGACATTCGTTCTTGGAGCTCATCTGCTTTGGTTCACAGTCACAAAGCAGAGTCTATTGGGTTTGGATCCTCCGGTTGTTTCGCTGAGTCAGTCCGTTAATATTGGATATTTCGAAATGTTGCCCTTTGTAGCATCAATTCTCCTAGCGGGATTCATCTCGGATCGTCTTGGTAGGAAAACAGCTTTTCGATTTGTTATTCTCCTCATTGGTCTACTAACCATTTTTGGTTCTTCACTATACGGTACTGGCTATTTATTGCCTCTCTTATTATCAGAAAGATTTGTGGAAGGCTTTCTCCTTGGATTATGTCTGCTTCTAATCTGGCCGGAACTAGGTCCCGTGAGGACTAAGGGATTTAGACTCTCTCTGTACTGGTTCTTTTTCCTTGGATATATGACCCTTTTTTGGGCTTTGGACCTAAACCTGGTGGTATTTGGAGTCACCTTTAATGCCCCCGGCTGGCTGTCATATATTGGGGGGCAACTCGCCATTCTTTTGTCACTTGGAGCTCTCTATTTGACTGGACCGTTGCCCACTACTCTCGGTAGAGAGATTGAGATGGAGGATCTTGACTTTGATTTTGATGCCCGGCAAATAAAGCGGACAGTCGATGCATTCGTGAGGGCTGATGACTTTGCATCAATAAAGAGTCAACTCGATATCATCGATGCTGGTACTGAGTTGAGCGATAGTGAAATGGAAGACATTTTGGGCGATGAGTTCAGCGAGATGCTCCCGCTTCGAAGAATTCCCGGCATCGGGTCCAGCCTCGAGAAAAAACTGATAGCGGCGGGGTATTCATCCGCCGCTCAACTAGCTGGCGAGTCTGCTCAAAGACTCTCCCAGAAAATTGAAGGACTAAGTCTCGCTCGTGCTGAGAAAATCCTGAAGGATGCCCGCAAAGTCGTGAAGAAGACCGTAAAGAAAAAGAAGAAGAAGAAGTAGCAATAAGGCTACTTTGGCTTCTCCATCAGAGCTGTCTTAGTTTTTACTCTGCCCTTTGACACATGGGGATTTCTTAATACAGAATCTTCAGTCTTTTCCAATTCACGGACTTCGTCCGCTAACTTGCCCGCGACTCGCATCATCTCGTGACCAGCTGCAACCAAAGGTATGTAATTTTCAGCTTCCTTGGTTTTGAAACATCCTCTTGCTGTGATATCCGCAACTGCTTCAGAGATTGTCAGAGCGGCAATGGCTTTTGCCTTTGCATATGGATTCTTGAAATATCCGCAGTTGACGATTTTTTCAACTGTGAGTTTCACCTTGGGCATCTCGGGAGTTTTGCCCTCCTGAAGAGCTGTAATTACTGTGTCCAGCTCGTGTTGAATTGCTCTTACAACTCCAGTTATTGACAGAACCTTGATTGCATCAGAATTGAACAAAGACATCTCCGTCGGATCAAGGAACTCCTTCTTTGCGCCAATCATCGAGTCCGCAGGTATAACAATGAATCCTTGTCCCTCAAGGACATCCACATGTTTCTTCCCTTGGTCGTCTTTTTTGTAGAATGCCTTTTCAGCAGGACCATCAGAGATTGTAATTGTTGGAAGTTTGGCCTTGGCTAGCATCTCTCTCACTTTTGTTGGTCCGGGCAGAGCCGCATTTGGACTAACAACAAGGACAAAATGAGGTGCCCATGCTATGACTGACTTAACAGGACCTGTACTGGATTCTTCATCCATCTTTGCACCGCTGGTAAAGGCTCGAACATTGATATCATCGCGTTCTGCACGTTCATCAAGTATAAGGTCAAGAAGAGGTGCTGAGGCAATGGCACCAAGCTTGACTACTCCTACATTAATTGTGGTTACTGACATTTTGTCAACTCACTCCGGTTTGACGCAAAGCAGCCCGCGACAAAACTCTTGTGGTTTACTTTTTTGGATAGTAAGCCAGACCAGTGCCTGCTAGGAGGTCCGCTCCTCGTAGATACTTTCCACAGGATGCACACCGAAATACAATCCTTGGATCATTCGATGCTGTCCCGCATTGGTTACACAATGGCTCAACATCAATAATTGATAGTTCTCCAACTTTGATAGGTTCTTTGCAGTGTTGACACACGACCTCTGCAATATCGTCCATCATTACTGCATGGAATTGATTGCTGCACTTTGGACAAAACAAAGTGTATACTTTGTGAATGTCATTGGAGTCACATTTTGGACAAAGAAGTTCAACGGTCAAGTCTGAAGCGCCACATTGCCTGCACTCGATGCGTCTTCCATAGGTGCGAGATTCTAGTAGGTTCTCATCTTCAAGATCTTTTAGAAGTCTTACAACTTCTGCATCATCAGTACCAAAGTAGTCATACGCTTCAGGATATCTTACTGAGGCTCGAAGCACGTGTTTTGGTTTAATCGAAGTCATGCGTTTCTTAGCAAAGTCCTCAACGAGCTTTTTGACACCTGGATTTGTAAGAAGTTCAGCACCACTTGTTTCATCTATCAGCTCATTCAATAGTTCAAAAGCCCTCTGTAGTTCCGCATCCCATGTATCACTATTGAAATCAATATACTTTACAAGTCTGAGAACATTACGTTCAATGATGGTTGGATTCTCATCTTCCTTAAGATGAATGGCAATGCAATTTGGTGGTTTCATATAGGAAATAAACAGTCCACGAGGCAATTTTGAATATCCGATTTCAGCTTCTCGATTCACTCCATGACCCATGAAAATGATCAAAGCTTCTTCACTGGTCAGATTGTCTGTTTCAGGGTATGAGCGTCCGACGGATGGTCCAAGGTTGTCATCCCACCATATAGAGTGAATCGCCTTTGGCACGTTTGCTTCCCCAATGTCTTGCTAGTCCCAATTAAGACAGAGCTGTTCTTTTTTTGTGTTATCAATCCGTCTTATCAGCCTATGCTATACGGATGTACTTTGACTTTGGCCATGTCCTCAACTACCGAAGGGTATAAAACCCTGCCAAGAAGTTCGAGCGGTCAACCAGTCCTTTACAGGCGACGAAGGAAGTAGGTCTGATGATCACATTATCTCGACATAGAATTGCACTAGTCTTGATGCTGACATGGTTCGTAATTACACCTTATACCTTCACGATTAGTACTGATAATCAATCATTTACTCCGACAGCAACGTTTGAACTAGCTGCCCCAACTATTTCAGGACCTAGCACCTATCAATTTGAGAATGGGACGACTGGTCTAACAATTATCTATCACGCGAATGATCCAAATCCAAAGAACTACACTGTCACCGCCAATGGTGTCGAACTGGATAATGGACTTTGGTCTGGTGGTAGTATCACAGTGTACCTCGCATGGCTATATAATGAGAAGCTCATTGATACGCTTCCGAAAACTGTGACAATGGTGTGTACCGTCTTCAATGATGGTGGAGAAAGCGCGTCAGCGACTACTGTGATCACTGTCATACTGGACGAATCGCCACCAATTATTCAACAGCCGGAAAACATTACATACGAAGTAGGCAGTTTTGGGCATGAGATACGGTGGAATATTACTGAAGCGAATCCTGACTTCTATAATATCTCTCGTACTTCAAATGAACCGACAAACAATGCGACTGTAATTGAATCTGGACCATGGATCAACAAGAACATCACCATAAATGTCGATGGGCTGAATGTTTCTCGATGGTATCTCTACTCCCTGTTTGTGAAAGATAAATTTGGACTGAATGCAACCAGCGTCGTTAATGTAACGGTTGTTCAGGATCTATCTCCTCCTACAATCACTTCTCCAGATGACATTGCGTACGAGTTTGGTGAAAAGGATATCGCAATTATATGGCATGCCTATGACAGCAATCCAAAGAACTTCACAATCAAAGCTATAGTCCTCTATAACGATACGACATATGGTAATGTTTCTCAGTTTCATACGTTCACGGATATCATACAATCAGACTGGACCTTTACGGATCCCAAAGGTGCCGATATTTCTGCGGATGTCAGTGGTCTTTTCCTAGGCAACTACACCATCACACTAACGCTTTTTGATGACTTTGGTAGAATGACGAATGATTCTGTAAATGTTACAGTCTATCCAGATATTCGGGCACCCATAATCACAACCTCCGGTGACCTCTCCTATGAGGAAGGATATACTGGATACAGTATCAACTGGACAGTTGAAGAGAGTAATCCAAAGTACTACAACCTCACATTAAATGGTGTCTCATATAAGAACAGTACTTGGCACGGAGAGGGCTATGCAATAGACGTGGATGGATTCGAAGTCGGAACCTACGACTATAACATGTCCTATACTGATTTCTTCAACCAAACCGCATATGCTGTGATTGAGGTTATTGTGACACCTGATGCTCATCTTCCCACAGTCACTCAAGTATTTGCGATTCAGACCTTTTCAACACCAACAGCAAATAATGTGTCAATCCATGCCTCTGTTTGGGACTTGAATAACATAAGTAGTGTTGAAGTTCAGTGGGGCGTTGGCGATCCGGGATCTACTGACTTTGAGCCTAATACAGAGAATATGACCCTATCAGTAATTAACGAAATTTACACAGCGAACATTGGCGAGTTCAAGCACGGGGCTACTGTCTGGTTCAAGGTGGTGGCTGAGGACAATTCATCAGTTAAGAACATCTTTGACACCGGTTGGATCGCTTTGGAAATTACTTCGCAGGGTTATAACAGAGTTTCAGCCCTACTCTATGCTGCCGTAGTGGCATTTGGATCTCTTTCACTATTAGTAGTCCTAGTGTTGTACTTCAAAACAAGGACAAGATAATTGCACTACTGTTTGAGCAGACCAAGTACATACGTTGGTATTCTATCCCTGTTATGCAGAGTGAGCTCTAGGATTTCCACATCGTTACGAGATTTGATTTCATCTAAAAGATGACTCCTTCGATATTGAATGGTACCAACGACACGCTTTGTGTTTAGACATCTATTGACTTCGTCTAAAAACTGCTGAGAGAAAAGTTCCATCGTGGCAATCTCATCGATAATGATTGCTTTCCCTGATTCACGAGCGGCTTTTAACTCAGGCACAACAATTGAGTTAATCGCCTCAACATTAACTCTATACTTGCTAACACGAGGTCCACGCTGAATATTTACATGTGCGAGTACTCCTGTTTTTCCTGAGAGTGTTTCAATCCCAAAGCCAACTCTTCGTCCGTTCTCTCTAATTTCTGTTGACCAAAAGCCTGCGGTTGTGTTGGCCTTCAACTCATCTACAATACGTCTTATTGCAGTTGTCTTTCCAACTCCTGGCTTTCCGGTCAATAAAATATTCTTCATCTTCAGTTTCGGGTGTGTTTCGTTTCTTAAGAGTTGACATTTTGACCTCTTGTCCTATATGGCTGAAAACTCCTAGGGAGAGGATTGAAGAGCATATCTCTTGTTCATCTTGAACCGTGCCGAATTGATTACAGCTTGGATGGCTTTTTCGTCAATCTCCTCTGCTTCTATAATACCATTCTTGATGGCATCCTTTAGAATTCCTTCAGCTCTTTTACTCCTAACAATGACAGTGGTCCAACCCTCGTCTGTTCCGACGTTTCCACATGAAATATCCGAATTCATCCCTGTATAATCACTGCAATAGGCGCAAGAGGATGCAGCAAGGGAGTCAAGATCTTTCACTGGCCAACTTCTTGTTTCCCCACCTATAGTGACGCTGAACTCACCCTTTGCAATCGCGAATCGTTCGACTTTCTTTATGTTGATATTCTGGCTTTTCAAAAAGCTGACCAGACCATTATATCCAAAAGATTCCGTGCAAAAGAGACAAATTTTGAAGACACTCATTTTTGAATCAATATTGAAGAGTCCTCCTGGATGGACTTGCATTCGATTGATTGCATCAATATTGCAGGACGTTCCTACCACAGCAACTGATGAAAGATTCTCCTTGTAGCAGTTATGCATCTCCCCCACAACTTGTGCATGCGTATAGATGGTGCCGCCTGAATCAAGGACTTCCTTCTTACTTGTGTTCCGTTTTGCCACTGGCATCCACGGTTTGTCATCGATTTGTCCCACTGTGATTGCTGCCTCAATCTCTCCTTTGTCTAACATCATAGCCAGTAAAGCAGTCACAACGCCTCCATCTTGGCGGCCTTGACTTCCGAGGGATCGAGCTTTCCAAACACCTACATAATCTCCTATAACCTCGTTTTCCAATACGAATGTCCTCGGGCACATTGCATAACAGATTCCGCAAGCTGTACATTTTCCTGTAAGTGTGGGAGTATACTTGCTATCAACAAATTCCCCTGTTAATGCATCCACCGGGCAACCTACGACACAGGACCCACATTCCACACAAGCTCCCGAAGCAATGACATCTCTCTCTAGTTTCTTGAAAGCATAGCGTTTAGTGTTCTCCTTAAGCCATTCTTGGCTCTTCTCAGATGCAAGGTTATGGTCTCTTCCCAAACTGATTTCCTCGTGTTTTCCTTTCGATTTTTGGAGATTTAGTACTATTTAGAAGTGCCGGAAATGAGTCATGCGAAAAGGTATATCAAGACAGCTTCCAGGAAATGCCTTGATTCAAATGAACCTCTCAGACGAAGTTGTGGACAAGCTCATTTTGGCTAGTGCCAAACAAGTATGCGCGACTGACGAGTGTTGCGTACAACTAGTAGCTATTGCCGATCTTCCCAGCAGATTCGGAGATTTCCAAGTTGCTGGCTTTGTGAGCCCTTGTGATGGTAAAGAACATACAGCGATTATACGAGGAGATATTGTTGGAAAAGAAAGCGTTCTCTCAAGGATACACTCTGAATGTTTGACAGGCGATGTCATGGGAAGTAAGCGCTGCGACTGCCGGGACCAACTTCTAGAATCTCTGAGAATCATTGAGGAAAATGGGGAAGGTGTGCTTCTTTATCTCAGGCAAGAAGGTCGAAACATTGGTTTGACTGAAAAGATCAAAGCCTATGCATTACAAGATCAGGGATATGATACAGTCGAGGCGAACATCCACCTTGGTTACAAACCTGATGAGCGTGACTACGGGGTTGCTGCGAATATTCTAAAGAATCTTCAGGTGAAATCCATTAAATTACTTACAAACAACCCTGCAAAAATAAGACAGCTTACAGATGCTGGTGTAAAAATCACTGAGCGACTTCCTCTGATAATCGAACCCTCGGAATATAACAAGCACTATCTTGAGACGAAAGCACGCAGATCGGGACACCTCCTCGGGGATTTGGCCAAAATCCATGATGTCGATAAAATTCTATCAACTGATCCTGATGACCTTAGCTAGTTCTGGTTCAAGGAATTAAGGTGTTGCTTTAACACGTCCTCCGAGTTGTCAGCCTTTACGAATACAGGCACATTGTCTAGTCCTGTTGCGATATAGCTCGAAAGAAGCCATGAACCAGGTGGAAACTCAAGTGTCTTGTCTAGGATGCTAAGATCGATTTGGAATGAACTACTCACAACAGTCCTATCATATGGTCGAGGTAGAGTCCCAACAAAGAATGTGTGGAGCTGCTGCATTATGTTTGTATTGAGATATGCAATCCTCTGCGTAGCGATAGCGCCTCCGAGACCATATTTTCTTCCCTGGCGAAGAAGCCTCTCGACTGCAGCACTACACTGTCCTAGCTGCCCACTTACGTTTGACGGTATAAATTCTTGAGCTTCATCAAAGACAAAGAGAATCTGCGGCTTTATTTCAAAGCTCTTCTTTCTATAACGCAGGGCTGCGCTAGTCATTTTGATGACCAGGTCTCTAATCGTGTCCGGATCTGCAATCGAGATGCAGACAACACGTTCTGGACCACTTAATTTCATCATCAGCTCCTTGATTGTTACACCGCTGCGCTTAGCCTTCTGGGCTCGCGTTAAGACACCCTTCAATGTTGATCTAGTTGTTGCCCATGCATAAACAGTCGCCTTCTCATTTACTTTGTAAGTTTCCATAGCTTGTGTAGCAATCGAGTCAAGCTTGTCAATGAAATCCATATCAATCTCATCATGTTCTGATGTTCCGGTTGTCTGACAATATGAACCTACAAAGTCAATTATCGCATCCATTGCTTGTACATAATTTGGTCTACCTGAACTGTCTGAACGAAGTGTTCTCATCTCTTGGATTAGACTACTGAAGGTTGGGACTTGTGTCAGAGGTCTGTTGTAAAAGGTCACTCTGCCCTTGTCATAGATTTGCTTGAGAACTTCATTTGCTCTTGGATCTTCCTCGAAGTCTCTAGGTTTGACAATCGAACGAGCAAAGTGTTCTGAAGTCTTGGCCTCATCCTCTAGTACGATGCTACTAGGAATCTTGGGGTCCATGAATACATCACTTAGAAGGAATGGGTACTCACAGCTAATATCAAAAATCACAAGTTTCGTGTCTTTATCATGATAGAGAATCCGTCTAAATAGGTTTGAAAGCAGATTGCTTTTTCCTCCACCTGTGAATGAGAAAACTCCGAAATGATAACGAAGTAGTTTATTGAAATCAACATAGATGGGAATTTGCTCGTCGCTCTCTAAAAACATCCGCAATGTACCTACTCTCGGATCCTTCTTCGGATCAGAAGATGTTGTCGATTTTGTATAGGAAATGGCTTCCTTTACACGAGAGTTGTAGATCCTATCTATAGTTTCCAGATTGATAACATGAACTTGTTCGCCTAAAAGCGGATACGAGAATCCTTTCCTGAACTCAAAATCACCTTTTGCATCGATGACGAGATCATAGTTGATCGGTACAGCAGTCATTTGGACCATCATGGTTGACTGGTCGTCTGTTGACCAGTCAGGTACAGACTGCTCTATAATTTCCATTTGAAGTGGATAGTAATGACTATCACTGACTCCACCCAGTCCATAGTGAAGTGGCCATACTTTACTAATCACCATTACAGTGTATCTTTGAATCTTCTCTTTCTCGGACTTCTTTGATTGCCCTTTGAAGTTTCGGACTGCAAGAAGCATTCCTTCCTCTAGTTGTGCCATCAGCTCTTTGTTGTAGCGAAGCTTTATGCGGCAATCATATCTCGCCGCTGATCCAGCCCATTCAGATGTATAGTTTGCCGCAACTGGAATCACACGTGCTAGTCTACCATCGAATGTTCCATCAAAATCGGTGAAGTACTTTTCATGAATATCTTCTTGATTGTTCAACGCTTGACCTCCTTTCTCTAAAACTACTTAGATAAAACAGAAATTCCCTCAAATCAGAACGATTGATGAGCCAAGTCCCAGTACTGTCTACCATACCTTTGAATTGGCTCCAATAATACTTGGCGACTTTATCGGCTATATAGAGAGGCTTGAGGTGTCCAAAGAGCTCGGGGATACTCTTACTAGTCATTTCTTCAAACATGGAGATAATGAACGATTGAATCTGGTTGTCAACTCCTTCGTAAAAGACAACCTGAACAAGTTCTGGACTTTCTGGTCTGTTTTGATAATCGTGATGGAGAGTAAGTAAGTTGGATTCATTCTCGTCAAAATCTGGGTATATCAGTCGATCATAGAGGAGAACATTACTCCGAAGCTTCTTGTCAGACGCTGCCTGGCATAACTGGAAATACGATTTTGTGAATGTTTTTTCTAAAGATATCTGATTTCTACGAGCGCCGGAAACAAGGCCGGGTTTTCGTTCAAAGTGAGGTACTATTGTCTTGAAAGCTGTATCATATTCAACAGTTGCCCAAGGTACCGCCAGTTGCTCTTTTTCATGCAAAGATACCCATTGCAGAATCATCCGGTCTGTGTCTGGAGTGTCCTGGCCTTTGCCACTGAATGTTCCTTTGAACCGGCCTACATAGTTTAGAACTGGCAAGACTTGTCTTTTCAGATCCCTTGCAGACGTGTCCTTAGCAACACCCACAAGTAGCGTCTTATTTTTCCAACAGCTCTCAATTGAAAGATAGAGTGATGCCAGACTTAGAAACGCAAGATCGTTTGTTGTTATCCATCTTCCATCGACTTTGAATCTGTCATCATAGGAGACTTTAGGGTCTCCTGAAAACATCCTCCCACATACTTCATCAACCAACTTTCGTATTCGGTCTTTGATGTCTCGATATTGCGGTTTAAGTACGAAATGCTGGTCTTTTCGAATTATTAATCCCTCAGCATCTCCCGAACCACGTATGCCCTTCTCGAGTTCTTTGTCCAGTCGCGAAAGATGGAATTCACCATTCAATCCAAGTTTTTCTGCAAGTTCATCCCTGGTCAAGGAGTTGCCTGGTTCTTTGATGAGCTCCATTACAATCCTTGGAAAAAGGAACTCTCCTCTTGGGGCAGGTGTTCCCATCTTCAAGTTGCCAAATAGCTTCCTTGCAAATATCCACTCAGTCTTGGTGAAGGGTCTCCCATCTATTTTATGACCAATAAGTCCACACTCATGGTCCAAGTTTAATCTGAAATCTGATGTTTCCGCATAAAATGAAGCAATTTCAGAAGAGAATACTCTATCTATCAAGAGGATGTCTACCGGATTCTCTGAACAGACAAGCTGATATCCAAGATAGAATTCCGCAAGACCCATCAAATAATCGGCAAAAGCTGAGTTGTCCACAACCCAAGCGTCTGTGAAGGTTATAGAGTCATCAGCATGACCCTCTTCATCACGAACCAGAAGAGTCTGGTCAATGAGGGGCACTTCGTTGATATAGACTGGAAGAACACTGGATACACCAACACCCTTCTCCAGATACTTTTCATCGTAAACAATGGATGCGTGACCTTTACTATCAAACTCGATTTTCCCGTGTGCGCTATAGGCACCTGCGAAAAAGACAACCAGATCAAAGACATCTTCCTTCAATACAGTACCGTCAACGCCAGCGAAGCTGAGGCTCCTTTTTCCAAAGAATTGATCAATGAACGAAACATCGAACATCTTAGGCGTATATGGGATTAGTAGCTTTGATAGAAAATCATCATATGTGCCCTTCAAGCCATCAAACTTTAGCTTATAATCCACAACCTGTTTCTTTGCTCCACCCAAAAGCAAGTCCCCTGTATGCTTCAAGCGACGACCAATGAAAGATGAATCATCGTCACCCATTGTACTCCCTCGGGACTCCGGTGATATCTTTAGCCACGCAAATGAAGATAAGAAATTTACTCGGTTAGAACGAGTGTCGATGATTCTCCTCTATATTCCAGCTTTAATTTCATAAGAGCGAATGTCAGGACTACGACCAGCATCATGCCAACCATGCATGATATGCTATATACTGCCCGTAGACTCCCGAAGTACTCCCAGAGAAGTGCTCCAACAAATGATCCCATCAACCGCGTAGAACTCATCATGAACTGATATGTTCCAAGAGCTCTCCCTTTCATCTCATTCCTTACCCCGTTGACTGCAAGGGTCTTTTCAGCTCCACTCCAAATCACAATAGGTGCAGCCAAAAGGATGTTAAGAATGACAAGGTCCAAAACAGTGGTTCCATAAGCAAAGAGTCCGGCGATTACGGCAGTCGAATACGTCCCTGCAATAAGCGCAATTCTGATGTTCTTATCGGTAGCTGAACCGACTCCATACATTAGTAACACGCATGTGAATGACCATGCACTCCATGCATATGCATAGATTGATTCGTTTATCCCCCACTCATTCACAACCAGGTTTCCCATATAGGGAAATGAGAAATTCATTACGAGCGTGAATCCAAACATACCCGCGGTAAAGATCCAAAAGTTGGGGCCCAGTCCCCTGAGAGTAATAACAGAACCTGCTCTAGCTCGCTCAACTATTTCCTTTCCCAGAGACTCTTTCACACCCCGTTGTGTAGCGAGCATTGCCACTAAAGCACCTACTGCAGCAAGTAAGTGAAGGTCTCCTGCCCTGTAACCTATCTGGAGAAGAATTCCTGCGACTATTGGACTCATACCATCAACCAAAAACGCAGGCAATAGTACCATGTTGAATGTACGAACTGCATTAACTCCGCTTGACTTTGCTATCTCATCCGCAGGTATTGCACTTGTCATAATTATTATGAATGCCCACCCAATCTGAACAGTTGCGTATTCAAATGGGATGAGTGGCCAGTGCGGGAAGAATCGAAGAGTAAAGAGTCCCAAAGACATCGGAAGAAATCCAAATATCATGGCGTTTTTTCTACCAAAATAGTCCGCTATTGTACCTGACAATCCGTAGCCTACGATTGTGGCAAGTGTTCCAACTGAAAAAGTAAGTCCGATTTGCCAGAGCTGATTCACGGTTGCCTCCATAAAGATACCAAATTGCCAGACCCAAACGCTCATCGAGAACTGTGCAATTCCAGTAACAAGAGCCAGACGTCGTAGGTTTTTGCTTAGTCCGAATCTCAGCCTTTCCTCTGAGCTATCCCCAACTTGGGAGTCCTCATCTGGAATCGATCTGAAATTCTGATCACTCATTCAACATTTCTCCAGGCACAGCGGAATCAAGTTTATGTCCTCCTTATGGAGATGCCTGTCCAAGATAGCTTCACGTGACACAACCCTTAAAGTGTGCATATTTAGATAGCAGCTCGCGTTCAGAATCTGGATGGAAGCTTACAGTGATTAGCCTGGAAGATGCCGACCTACGACTAAACAGAGCAGTTACTTTCGAGTGGCTGTATGCTAATGGTCTAGGTGGCTATACATCTTCCACTATTGTAGGTTTGAATGTACGTGGTTACCATGGTCTGCTTGTTTCATCGTTAAGTCCCCCTGTTGACCGATGGTTGACTCTCTCGAGAGTGGATGAGGCACTTGTTAACAAAGAGGGAGAGTGCAATCTGAGCACTGAACAGACCACGAAGGGAGTCACACATCGGGGCTATCGCTATCTGAAGCGGTTCGAACTGAATCCTCTTCCTCAGATGGTTTACAAGACCGGGTGTGTTGAACTTGAAAAGACAGTTTTCATGGCATATCGACGGAATCTTACTGTCGTAAACTACGAAGTTACAAATACAGAAGAAACAGTCTTCACAGTGACCCCACTTCAGACTTGTCGAGACCTTCACTCTCGACCACCTCATCTTGATTTCACTCCAGAGGTGGAGGTAGTCGATGAACATTCCTATCTTTCCTTTGATGAAAGGCCTAACAGTCCATGGATGTACGCCTATACACCTGATGCTGATTTCATGCCCAGTGAGATAAGAATCACAGATCCTCAGATTTACAGAAAGGACAAGGCAATGGGACTCCCCCATGAAGAAGAAATGGTTGTGCCTGGAGTGTTCCACACAGTGCTCGACCCCGGAGAGCATTTCCTTTCGTTCCTGTTTGCAGTTGGCCCAAATAGAAAGCAGTTAATGAAAAACCTAGGCACATTAGCGAAGGCTCAGAGAAAAGACTTTGCGAAGCTAAGATTCGAGGAGCTTCGCAGAAGAAACATATTGAATGACCGAGCATTTTCAATGTCCACTAAAGAACGAGATGAGGATATTGAATGGCTTGTGCTTGATGCGGACACCTTCATCGTTGACCGCGTGTCAACAAAGATGCGTTCAGTGATTGCAGGATATCATGAGTTGGCTGATATCGGACTAGATGCTCTCGTTTCTTTACCGGGTTTGACCATGTCAATCGGGCGATTCCAAGATGCCCGGGCCATACTTACAAACTATGCTCGACACTCAAGGTACGGCCTTGTGCCGAATGACTTCCCTGACAGAGGGATTCAGCCAGAGTACGACTCGGTCGATGCCTCACTTTGGTTCATAATGGCGTGTCACAAGTATATAGAAGCTACAAATGATGTTGAGTTTCTGCGAGGGATAATTTGGGACACAATGGAGTCTATTATTGCAGCGTACCGGATTGGGACCAAGTTCAATATTCACGAAGACCATGATGGTTTGATAATTTCAGGCATCGATGGTGTAGAAGTTTCATGGATGAATGAGCGAATTGGGGATTGGACCGCCACTCCAAGGATTGGCAAATGTGTAGAGGTGAACGCGCTCTGGTTTAATGTCCTTATGGCTATGGGCGACATGTGCGACCTTGTTGGGCGGGATCCATATGAGTTTAGAGCAGTCGCTTCTTGGATTCGTGAAGCGTTTCAACAGACATTCTGGTCTGAGGAATTGGGTTACCTCTATGATGTCGTTACTGATGAAAAGAAAGACAGTTCAATAAGGCCCAACCAGATTTTTGCAGTAAGTCTCCCGTACCCACTTCTTGATGAGATACAGGCAAATTCCGTTCTTAAGACTGTTACAAAGGAACTCTTGACACCGTTCGGACTAAGAACATTGTCACCGAGTGACCGTCGCTATGCGCGAGCCTATACAGGCGGTCCAAAGAGCCGTGCCGCTGCCACGCATCAAGGCACTGTTCATCCTTGGCTCATTGGTCCTTACATAACCGCTTGGCTTAACGTCAATGGAAGGACTGACGCCAATAAAGCAAAGGCAGAAAAGAACATCTTCAGACCAGTTTTGAATGGTGTCCGTAGAGGTTGCTTAGGTACGGTTTCTGATATGTTCGATGGGTCAAAACCTCACAGAGACCGTGGCTGTGTGTCGCGAGCCCGAAGTGTTGCTGAACTACTCCGTGTCTATTTTGATGAGCTCTGAATTGCCCATTTTACCTCGAAAAAGATTCATTAAATGGCTCGATGTAATGCTTTCCAAGCGATAGGTGATTCATCCAAAATACATTGGAGGCAATCTATGATTCACCATCAAAACATCCTGCAGGACACTTTAGACCAACTATGCGTTGGTGCCATCATCGTCAGCTATGCAAAATGTGGAAACAGCCGCCAAAGCATGCATGTTGCTAATAGCGGCTTATCCACGATACTCACCTATGTAGATCCCTGTGATTTTCACCCGAACACTTTCTTTATCCTCTTTAGCAGTTGTACTACAGAACCGCGGGTATTATGAATGAGTCAATGAGCAGACTGTCGACGGGACCAGACCATACCAAATCAGCTGGATCATTGGCAGTGAAGACCACTACAATATCATATTCTGGTATCACGATTATCCGGTTTGTATTTGCTCCGAATGCTTGGTAGTATTTGCCAGGAGTGACCCACCATAGATATCCATAGTGAATCGGAAATACTCCAAACAATAGTCTGTCTATGAGAGCACTCGTTGATGTTTCAGCCCACTCTTGTGACACAACTTGTCTGCCATGCCACTTTCCCTGATTCAAAAGCATCAATCCGAAACGTGCCATCGCTCTATGTGTCATGAAGAGTCCGAATCCCCCGTGATACTTTATCGCAAGATCTCCTGTTCCCCATGCGGATGGACCATACATCCAATCCCATTCGCTATCTCGGATTTTGAGGGGTTTGAATAGATATTCCCGAGCAAACTGAGCCAGTGTCATCCCAGTCTTCTCTGCTATGATCACAGACAGCATTTCTGGATTTCCACTTGAGTATGTCCAAGCATTAGGATCATCTGTTCCTGGCAGATAATCCATGGGTTTCATGAGATAGTAATCAAGACTAAAACCAGTACTACCCCATTCGATATTGGTTTGTGGATCAAACTCATTCCATTGAATACCAGCGTTCTGAAGAAGTAGGTTTTCCACAGTTATGTCTTTCTTGGCATCAAGATAAACCGTATCACCGTATTTCGAGGAATCCCACTTGTCAGGGAAGACATCAAAGAATTTCGTGTTTAAGTCGAAAAATCCCTTTTCGATCGCTATCCCTGTAAGCAGAGAAACGACAGATTTTGTAACACTCCAAACTTGATGTAGTCTACCATCTCTGAGTTCCCAATATGGATCGGCCTCGGGCCAGTAGTAACTTTTCTCATCCAGCCGTACGGAGTTGTAGAGGTATTCCTCATTGATTATGTAGCCATTGCGAATAATCAACACACTTTGAATGTTAATCTCGTTTGCCTGGATAAAACCGTACATTTCCTCTATCTTACTTGAATTCAT
>RDNZ01000031.1:22446-31691 GCA_011364905.1 Candidatus Thorarchaeota archaeon | reverse complement strand
CTTTTGTGTATCGCTCATCCTAGCTTCTGCTAGTCTGAAGAACGATGTAGCAAGACTTTGAAAAGCAGTATGCGAGACCTCACGGTCACCTAAGAACACGTTCACCTCGTGACCTAATTTGGAAGTCACCAGCTGGATGGTGGTCACCTTTTGTGTTCGAGACCCGATATCGATGGGCAGTGGTTTCTGATTCTATACCCATTTCGTTTTTCACCTCTTATTGTGGGTCATTTTGGACAAATCGTCATTTGTACTTAAGGTTTGTCAGCTACGTTGAAATCCCAACAATGTGGCTTTATTCCAAATCGGGCATCTCTAGTCCCATGCTGCGAAGCTTTGCAAAGCCTTCGCTGAACAAACTCATATGGTGACGAATGTTCTCTTCAGAATCTGCAAGGTCGGTCAGATACGGAACTATTTCTTCTAGGCCACTGCTTTCATACTCTTCTTTCATCGAGTGCATAGTATCACTCATGCTCAGCATTTCATCAGATAATACCTGTGTCAAGTCAATCATCGATTGGACAATATCACGAGCACTAGGATCCGGCATGTATGGAAGAAAGTCCTCAAATGCAACACCAGCCTTCCTACACATCTCAACGCGGCCTGGAATGATTTCATCATACATTGATTGCATCCAGCTTATCCTTTCCTTACTGGTGAGGTCTCTCAAGTTCTCTAATGAGAAGTATCCCGTGTACGGTCCAAACTCTGAAGTTTCATAGTCAATCCAATCCTCAAAGGCTTTGAGTACACGGTGCCATCCTTCTTGCTCAGACATTAGCCCACCTAAACCATCGTAACCAACTGAGGTTATAAACTAACATGATTTTTGAAAGATGACGATGGCATCGGATATTCAAAAAGCAATAGTTGAGATTCTCAAACACACCAAAGAAGCGAATAGTTTCGCTTCTACGGATTCACTGCAGCAAGAAATTTTGGAGCAGGTAAGTGCAACAAGCACCAATGATATGTTTACAATTGACCGAATGCAACGAATTTCTTTGGCTAAAAAAGCAGTAGAACATGGTGCACCTTTGGGCAATATAGTTGAATATATGACTTGGAAGGATTTTGAAGGATTCGTTGCATCCATTCTTTCAGCCCACAATTATCAGTGCGTTGAGAGTTTCCGTAGACGTGGAACTTCTGTGATGCATGGAATGGAGATTGATGTTATTGGTGTGAAAGGAAACACCCTCGTTTCCATCGATGCAAAACTCTGGGGGATAAGACGTAGCAAGGCATCAGCTCTTAAATTGGCAGCTGAGAAGCAGAAGATTAGAACAAATGAGCTGAGCAACGAACTGCACAAACTCGCCAGAAAGATGAGAGGACTACA
Organism: Candidatus Thorarchaeota archaeon; assembly: GCA_011364905.1. Classification (GTDB taxonomy): domain Archaea; phylum Asgardarchaeota; class Thorarchaeia; order Thorarchaeales; family Thorarchaeaceae; genus SMTZ1-45. Next base: position 30,343 of record RDNZ01000031.1, on the reverse strand, counting down.
AAAACGGAATTATCAGCTCTTTCCGGTTATTGTGACTTGGTTGGTGGAAGATGTAGAGCTTCATGAAGGCGTTCCAGTAGTTCCCATTTTTAAATTGAATTCATTCATATTAGACATCTACAAATACGAAGATCTGATCGCGACCTTTTTTGGTTCTTACGATTCCTCAGACTGAACGAGTGTATTAGTAATAGTGTCCATGAGTACCTCATCAATAGCAAGCTGATACAAGTTGTGTGCATCTGCAATAGAAGGGTATGTGAGAAGATTGGCGCGAGATGCCTTGGATATTGTCTTTACTCGTTCTTCAGGAGTGTTTGGCAGTACGCTTTCATACTGACTAGCCGCATTCTCTAGTTCTTCGATAACTTCTCGCAATAATGGATTCTCTATTGCACTCAGATGAAGAGAAGCAGTCCCAGCTCCACATGAAGCACCGCCTCCCTCGAAGTCGCCATGTGCAACGATGAGGATTCTCTTTGAATCTTGCATGGTTGATAGCCAGTCGCTGAAAAACTCATCCAGCTGCCTTGTTTCATCATCGTTGCCGCTGAACGCAGGGAGATATCCGCCCAGTGCTCTGATGGCCATTGGCACCCCTTTGTTGGTTCGTGGAGGTCGGACTCTCGAGTCACAACAAAGGAGAACAAGAAGATCCGAGTCCAATTCGTCAGGTCTCCGAAGCTTGGACAATAGGTTGTTTTCATTCGCATAATCACGACCTTTCCCATGGACAATCAGCCTTGCTCTTCCTCTTTCATAGTCAACTTGAAAGGCAAGAATCGGGAGTTCTCGCAAGTGTGGATGCAGTCTAATACTTTCCATGGTCTCTCGAATTATATCCAGAGATTCAGTGGTGTCGAAGGTCAAGACCACCCCTCTTTTGCTCTGAAATTCGTGATTATACGATGCGGGACCTTTGAATAGAGTCAATGACTGTTCTGGTGAGAGTAAGGCATGTCCCGGAACCCTTGTTGCATGAAATGTGTCGCCTAGTCTTATATTGAACAACTGTAGGTCTTGGCTACTTCTGTTTATTGGAGAAATGAGAAGAAATCGAGGAAATTGACCTCGCATTGCGAGCTCCATTCGTGCTCGAATTACAGGATCATGTTTCCTATCATCAGCTAATTTTTCCGAAATCTCCACCAATCTAGTAATCATCGACTATGCTCTCGTGAACTTTTGGTTTCCTCATATTATACTCTAAAGCTGTGGATATATGGCTTACCTTCGAGAGGGGAGCCAAGTACAATTCTCTTCTTCTCATTTCCATGTCTTGTGTTCGTCAAAATCTCTCCGTGGATAGCTCTTTTAACGGAATTTCAAATCAAAACAAGTAGTAACTACGGGTGATGGCTATGTCTAATCAGAAGTTTGGAGTTGTTTATCATGAGAATGTGAATAACTGGGCGACCAAAGGTCTCATAGAGGCAATAGAATCCAAGGGGTACACAGCCAAAACGTTTAGACTGCCAGACGTATCAGCTCAGATTCCAAACAAATTCACCTACCTTAACGAAGAGGACCTATCCGATTTGAATGGAGTTGTGGTAAGGACTGTTGGTTTCGGCACTGGAGACCAAATAACCTTCAGAATTAGTTTGTTGGAGCATTTTGAGGATGCAGGAATATACGTGATGAATCCAGCATATTCGTTCAGAAGAGCTAAAGACAAGTATGCAACACTTACCGCCTTGAATAAATCAGGCATTAGAGTCCCAAGAACATACATCGGGGAGAACTTGGAAGCTGCGATTGAGTTCGTCGATCAAGTTGGTGATGTTGCTGTTAAGCCACTAATTGGCGCCCGCGGAATGGGCGCAATAAGAACAGAGCATCGCGAGCTTACATATAGGGCAATGAAATTCATTCATCAACTGGGACAGGTGCTTTATGTTCAAGAAATTATCGAGAAACCGGATAGAGATATCCGAGCTTTTGTGATTGGCGGAAAGATAATTGGTGCCATGTACCGATACATCCCAGAGGGTATAGAGGGTGAATGGAGAACGAATATTCACGGAGGGGGAAGAGCGGAATTGACGACCTTAGCGCCGGAATATGAGGAGTGCGCACTCAAGACGGCAGAGGTACTGAACTTGGATTATACTGGAGTGGATATTATTGAGTCACCAGAAGGCCCTTGTGTTATTGAAGCAAATGCAGCTCCTTCGTGGAGCGCTCTGTCCAGAGTTACCGGTATTGATGTGGCATCACTGATTGTTGATAGACTGGTCGAGCAATCAAGGCGCTAATCTCGCCTTCAGAATCTCCTCGACCTCATCATTTGTCAAAATCGTAAAGATCTTGGATTTTGTGTCAATCTTTCCAATCTCGAGTGTTTTAGCCAGATCCTCTGGCTTGACATCAACTTTGTCTGATTCTTTCATCACACCTTCAATTGCCAAATCGAGGGCACCATCAAGATTGATTGAATCCTTGTATTTCTCTGCAAAGAAATCACGTACCACATCTGCCTCTTTGCCAATGGCTGCAGCTTTCCAACCCCAGAAGGAACCAGATGGGTCAGTTGTGAAAAGCTGGGGGCCGTTGTCATCGACACCAGCTACAAGGAGTGATACACCGTATGGCCTAACCCCTCCGTACTGGGTATGCATCTGTTTTGTATCACAGATATTGACAACCAGAGAGGAAATAGTGATAGGCTCGTCATAACTTAATCTGTTAATTTGTGCTTGAACCCGAGCTTGGTCAATTAATTTCCGGGCATCAGCATGAAGGCCCGCAATTGCCGTCCCCACATGGTCGTCTATCAAAAGAATCTTCTTTAGAGAGTCAATATCAGCCATCGGATGAGGCGACCGCTTCTCTCCAACTAACACAACACCGTTTACAGCTTTTACACCGACTGCAAGAGGCCCATGACGAACCGCTTCAGTTGCGTATTCTACTTGGTATAACCGACCCTCAGGGCTGAAGACTGTAATTGCCCTATCATAGCCCATTGACTGTGTGGGAAACATATTTTGAATAACACTCCAGCAATATCTGACCAAGCATCTGGTGTGGTCAAATCAACGTCATCCTTAGGGCGTTTAAAAGGTTGTCTGTGTGTTCGCCAGCTGAGATATTTTATCGCCATTCCCAACGAATGTCAATTCCATCAGGAATCTGGTCAAGAACAGACCGAGGTTCCTCGATGTCAGGTTCAGTAAAGAGGGCTGCTTCGGCCTCACGAACTCCTGTAGATTTTACAAAATTCTGCACTGTGTACTCGCCTTTAAATCCGAAGTCCAAGAGGGCTTGCGAAATACTCAGAATGTCAGATGGAATCGAAAGTCCACCCACATAGGTTGTCCTTGGCCAGAAAGATACATCACTAGACAGTATTAGTTTGATGCTTTGCTCGATACGCGGCCAAGGATTCTTGTTTACACGAGTGACTTCAGCATAACGCGCAGGAGTTGTTTTAATATCAAACCAGATTGAGTCAAGATACGGGAGAGACCTCTCAAGGATCTTAGGGACTGTGCCTTGAGTATTGAGATTGATGTGCTTTGCATTCTCAGACCGCAATGCCTTGAGGAACTCTGGGAGGTCCTTCTGGATGGTGGGTTCTCCCCCTGTGATGCAGTAGCCATTAGTTAGGTTTCCCTTCATTTGCTGTACTATCTCTGCTATAGCCATATTCTCTCCCGAGTCAGTAGGAATGATCTCTGCATTTTGACAGTACGGACAGTCCAAGTTACAGCCAGCCATAAAGAGGACAGTAACTGGAATTCCAGGAACATCAACAAGGCTGATGTCTATGATTGATGCAACACGCATGGTCTTTCAAATCCACAAATAGAACACCCACACCCGGTTAAAACTTCAACTCATTTGATGAAATATTGGAGTAGTATTACTAGATTTCTTGAAGCTTTTTTCTAGAATCTTCTTAAGTAAAAGCCATTCTTGGCTTAATGGGGACCGTGCAAATGACCATGGAGAACAAATGTATCTCTAAAGCAGACATTCTACGTAGCACACTGTTTCAAATTCAAATCAAGCAATGTCAATACATTGACAACTTCCCTGAAGCTGTGACTTCTGTTTTTGATAACGCAGCAGGCAAGAAAAAATTGAAGAAATACAGTGAGATTAAACAGAAACTCTATCGAATAAAGACCAACTTCTTCGCAATCAACAAAGGTAAGGTGAAGAAGAAAATCTTCTTTGAAGAGCTCTACGAAAGAATAAGGAATCGAGCTCGATAGAAACTGAACCACCAATTAGTTCAAACGCGGCTTAGCTTTCTTCAAAGTGACGATGAATTTTGACCCTAGAGCTGGTTTCCCAATGACCCTATCTTGAACCTCAATTGATCCGCCATACTTGCGAATCATCTGAGAAACCAAAGCGATTCCTACTCCGCCGCCATGTTTTCGTTCTGTGAAAAGAGTTCTCTTCCTCATATCACTAAGACCGGGCCCATCATCCGCAATAATCAATCGACACGAATCGTCAATCGGTTCACAGTTGACCCAAACCTGCTTTTCCTCCTTAGGATTGTGGCGTGCGGCATTCTCAAGGAGATTCCAAATCATTTCACCTAGGAGAACATCTGCTTTTACATAGTAACTCTTCTTCAGGCCTTCCACCTTTACGGTTGTGCCGTATACACGTTCCAGAACTTTGATTTTCTCCTTCAAAACTGGAACTGCATCAATTCGAGAGAGAGGAATATAACGGATTTGTGCTGCACGCTTTACTTTTGTTATGAGTCTATTACAGCGCTCCACAGCATCCAAGATGTCTTTTCGAGCATCAACAATGTAAGACGGAGGGACTTCCTCTTCCAATAGACCTGTGCTGGTCATTATCACTTGCAGCTGGTTAGCAATGTCATGACTCAATAGGTCAAGATAGAATTGAACTGTTTGCTCAGCTTCTTTCTGTGCAGAAATATCAGTAATCACTGCATATGTTCCAACAAAGCTACCTTCAAGATCATAATAGGGGGTGGCTGAAACGATTGTGGGTATCCGTTTTCCAGTCTTACTCACCCAGGTGAGTTCATAGCTGCCTGAAACACCCTTTTTCCGCTCATCCCTTTTTGCTTTGAACCCAGTTTCATCCATTTCTTCTGTGAATCCAATCCATGTTTTTCCGACTACCTCTTCAGGCTCATATCCAATCATTCTGCAAAAAGCCCTATTTACATACGCCAGCTTGCCATTCTCATCATCGATTGCTAATCCTTCATTCATATTCTCTACAAGCATTCTATAGCGTGTTTTAGACTCTTCAAGAGCCTTCAAGTCCTCTTGAATTTGAGTTATGTCAAGAACATGTGCAACGGTTTTAGGTTTGCCATCAGAACCAATGATTGTAGAGGCGCGGATCTCAGCAGTCCGCTCGCGCCCATCTTTTCCAGTGAAATTTATCGGATAGGCCTCTGGAGCATCTTCTCCCAGTCTCCTTCGTTCGTAGATTTCTGCGGTCATTTGTGCCATGTCGCTTTTCATGAACTCTCGGAAGTCATGCCCTAATAGATCTTCAACCGATCCACCGAAAATCCGGCAGGTCTGCTCATTAACATACTCGAGCTTGTAATCATCGCCAAGAATGGCAATTCCTTCATGTGAATCACTCAGCATAGCCTTTACAAAATCGTTGTCCAATTCTGGGATTTTGGGAGGTTTCTTTTTGGTGCCCTTCTTCTTGACCCGCTTGCCTCCTTTCTTGGACATCTCCATGCATACTCCGAATTTCGTTTATCATTTTGGGAATGGCGGTTAAATCACGTTGTATTATTCATCAGCATGCCTAAGAGTTTCACTGTTCGGTTTACATTTTATGCTTTCCTAGGGTGCGTTCCTTTTCCTCGAAGCAGAGATTGGTAAACAGTAAGTGCCATATTGACTAGTAAGAAAGAGTAAGTCATGTCTGGTCAAATGACTTCAAAACCTCTCAAGATTGGCTATACAAGAACTTGTGATTGCCCACCTAAACACATCAATTGTCTCACTGCCAAAGAATGGATGTTGTCACAGATTGCCATATGGGAATTCTTCTATGAAAAGAGGGATATCAGAGACAAGAATGTTCATCCAGCGGCTTATCCAATTTCACTACCAACAAAATGCATTAAGTTGTTCACGCATCAAGGTGAGCTTGTGCTCGATCCCTTTGTAGGGAGTGGAACAACACTTGTTGCAGCTAAGGATTTGGGCCGTAACGCGGTAGGATTTGACCTTATGGCCGATTATGTGGAATTGGCCAATACAAGAGTGTCACCAAATTTGACTAGCTCAACCCAGCTGGCTATCCAAGATGATGCCATGAAGGTTCAGGAATACTTTGATAATGACACTGTGAGCTTGTGTGTGACTTCACCTCCCTACGCAAACCTCCTGAATAGAAAACGAAAGAACAAGAGCATGAGAGGGGATCTAAGAGAGAATGAACACTACTTGGAGGTTCAACAGTATTCAAAGGATCCAAGAGATCTTGGTACAATGAATGTGGAGAGGTATTCGGACACTCTTAGAAAGATCTTCGGTAGGATACTCCCAATCCTGAAACCTAGAGGACATTGCGTGATTAACATTTCTGACTATTGGTGGAAGGGGAAACGAGTTCCAATACATATCAATGTCGTTGAAGCTCTTCAGAAGGCCGGCTATGAACTCCGAAACACTATCATTTGGGATAGACGTAACATTGTGAATAAGGTCGGTATCTTTGGCTGGCCTTCTAATTTCATAACTCTTACAACTACATTTGAATATCTTCTACACTTTTGGAAACCCGAGTGAGGTTTATTCGGATTAGATTCCGAGCTGGGGAAAAACCAGAGCCTTGACCTTCTCGACATTTCCGCGGACAATCTCCCAGGTTTCTTCATCATCTTTGTATGGAGGAGTTTGAGTTGGGGGATCATAGCTAAAGCCAGATAGAACTGACATAACAACACCGATGCCCCATTTGAAGGAATCATTCGTATAACCGCCGCCGGCTAAAACGCCAATACGGCCGGCGCTGAATTTGTGGGCTGCATCATGGAAGAATGCGGCGATGTAGTTAATCATGTTGGTGGTCAGATTAAGATGAGCTAAACGGTCTCGGTAGTGAGCATCAAAACCAGGTAGAAAGATGATGAATTCTGGTCGATAGAACTCTACAAGATCTGGCACTATCTCATCGAAGGCGTATTTGTAAACGCCGTCACACGAATCCATGGGGAAAGGCATGTTTATGTTATATCCACGACCGGGACCAGCTCCGATATCTTCGATGAAACCATCATGAGGGTACATCCACTCCGGGTCTTCATGAAAAGAAATTTGCATCACCTCTGGATCCTCATAGAAGTACGTTTGAGTGCCATTCCCATGATGAACATCAAAGTCAGCGATTAGAACTCTATGAAAACCTAGTTCCTTCAATTCATATACTGCAGCAGCAACATCATTGAAAATGCAAAAACCTCCGCCCCATTCGAACTTTGCGTGATGAAATCCCCCTGTGGGCGATAGGAAATGTTGGACTTTCCCAGAAGTCACTGCACGAACGCCCGTTACGGTCGCACCCGAAGTGATGCTTGCGTTCTCAAAGATTCCTTTGAAAGCAGGTGTGTCGATTGCTATCTCACCCTCTCCTGTTTCCGACATTTTCTTCACAGCATCAAGATACCTCTGGGCATGTATTTTCTTCAGCAGCTTTTCGGATAGTGGTTCTGGTTTGAGAATTTCAACATTGGACTGGCCAAGAAAATCATTATCAACTAAAAAGTCACGTACCATTTGAAATCGCCCAACTTTAATTGGATGTTTTGATCCGAAATCAAAGGTTTCTAGACTGGGGTCCCAGAGAAAACCAACGCTGCAAGTGTCTAGGTTGTTCATCCTCAACCCAAAATCTATGCACACTTATATGGCTATGCAAC
>RDNZ01000031.1:0-22304 GCA_011364905.1 Candidatus Thorarchaeota archaeon | reverse complement strand
TGAGGGTTTTTGATGCAAAGGGAATGTTGAGGGATTCCCGAAAGTGGAGCAGCAAAGTCCGATGTATTGCTGTTGCTGATGTAGAAGGTGAGGGAAAAGATGCCCTTGTAGGGGGCGTCGGGAAGAAGGTATTGGTAGTCGATCATCGTGGGACCCCAGTCTGGAATATCAGATTGGAGAGCAATGTAGTGGCATGTGATGCGCGAGATATAGATGGAGATGATGCAGCTGAGGTTGCAGTAGGGCTACAAAACAACCGATTGATCCTTTACAATGATGATACAGATGCAATCTTTACGAGGACGATGCGAAATCCAATTGCAGATGTTTGGTTAGAGGATATAACAAAAGACTCAGAACTGGAGATTGTAGTTGCTGACAAAACTGGGCTGGTGATTGTTCTAACGGCAGCTGGATACCAGCTCAAAGAATTGCAGTTGGGGTCGCATCTTACAGTTTTTGCCGTACTCTCATTTGAAAGCCGGACTTTATTCATAACTGGGGATCAGACGTCAACTCTTCGAATCTGGGACCTTGACGGAAATGAGGTTGATAGACTAGATATAGGAGATACACCAAGAGCCATGGCTACGGGAGTTCCAGATGACATATCGGATGTCGCATTTCTTGTATTGAGCACAAAAGATCGAAAACTCAGCTTTTGGGAAGTGCAGGAGTCTGGAAAGGTCACAAGGACTGACAAAGTAATTCTCCAACAGATCAGTTCAACGAAGACAGTTCTTTACAGAAGAGCAATCAAATGCGGAAACTGCGGGGCTCCGACATCACCAGAAGCTTCTACTTGTCCATCATGTGGAGCTCAACTGGAGATGATTGAAGAATACGTGATCGAGGAGTACATCCAAGAGAGCATTGATTCAATAACATCGAAACATAACAGAATCAAGCTCAAAGACCTCGACCGAATTCTGCGACGGACTCTGCCTAGACCGGCGGCATACAACTTGCGGCGTAGTCTTCAAGCGATGATTCAAAGTGATGTGATAGAGGGACATATTGATGGAAACATGTTCGTACGAACAGAATCGACAAAGAAAAAGAAGATACCTGCACCCTCGAGAAAAAGCATTCAGAAGGTACCTGAAACTCTTCGTAACCTACTGCGTGGTACGAATTCATTAGATGTTCGGCAACTTGAACAAGAAACTGGTGTGGATCGTCGAATCTTGCGGCGGACACTAATTATTCTTCTTGGTGAAGGATCTGTAGAGGGATCACTCTCAGGAGATGAGTTTATCCTGGAAGAGAAACAGGATATCGATGATTTCCAAAGGAAATTGTTGGAGGAGTTAGCAAACTGGAGCAGCTAGCATTGATTATGATTATTTTCATGGAAGTGGTGGAAAATAGATGAGGATTTCAAAAAGAATAGTAATCACATTCGTCACCGTTGCACTAATCCCGATTTTGGTCATTTCGACATTATCGATACTCGCAATAAACGACCTGTCAAATGCAAACGCATCCGATGCTGCAGGGGAGCTGAAGACAGAAGAATTAGCTAATCTCATGAGACTTGCTAATGACACAAGTCTATTCATTGAAGAGAGATGGCAGAACTACGTAGATGGCGTCTATATGATGGAGGCTTACTGCGAAGACTTGTTCAATGAACGGATAAATGCGACGGCGCAGTACAGCTATTATTGGGACCCCCTAGAAGAGCCCAACTGGGGGGATCTCACCTTTGAAACAGACCCTAGTATTGTCGAGGCCTATTTTTCAAATAATATCACGTTTCAAACTGATTGTTATTACATGCCGCGTTTTGCATGGAACAATAACGACCCGCATGATCTCTCACCTGGAACACAATATGCTCTGGACGTTTCATCCAACATGGTCAACATCTTCAGGTCTCTGCATCAAATGAATGAGGATTACAGATGGCTATACATGGGATTCGACCTTAACATATCCGACCAACATCTCTTCAGAAACTATCCATTTGACAACCTCATCTATTTCCAGCAGGATGAAGATGGAAATCCAGTCCCACCTGCGCAAGATTATGACCCTAATGCAGAAGACTGGTACACAAATGTGGTAGCACAAGATCCCAGTGATAACAGCGTTGTTTTCACGGAGCCATATGTTGATCCATCAGTGGGTCTAGTCATCTCCATGGGAAGACCAGTCAGATTCGACGATGGAACACTGATTGGCGTTGTGTCTGCAGATGTGACTATGGCAACAATCAACCAAAAAGTGTTGAACCTCGACGTACTGGACAACGGATATTCATATCTACTTGATAGAAACGGTGTCGTAGTTGCACACCCAGATCTTGGTGTTTTTGATGATCCCCTCCCCATTGAAACTTTGGAATTCGGGAGCACAACAAGTCCTGAGGCTATCGAGTTCGATAATCAACTCAACTCCAACGTTCTGGTCTATGAAGCAGGTCAGCTGGAATTCCAAAAGAATGGACAAACATGGCATATGGCCTTTGCCAATATCACGAATACGGAGTATATACTAGCCATTGTTGTTCCCGACTCGGATGTGATTGCTCCAGCAAGCAATATGCTTCATCTTGTGGGTGCACAGACGTTAATTCTAACTATTGCTTTAGGAGCTGTTCTTGCGATGGTCGCAGGAGTTGTAGCCGCTGCTTCCTATAGAAGAGCCAATGCGGTGATTGAGCCAATCACTGAGATGACTCGTCTTGTCAATAAAATGGCGCGTCAAGACTTCACGAGAGGAATCACAGCAGCAGGGGCGATGTATGAAGAAGTGGGTACCACGGTTGATGCGCTTCTTAGTTTTCAAGAAGCAGCGCGATTTGGCAACCAGGCATTCATTCGCGGCGACCTTAATCGGGCGTTGGCAAACTACCAGAATTTGCTTGAAATAAGTAGACGACTTCAAATCGATGTTGGAGAGCAGACAATGCTCCTCAACATTGGAAATGTGTTCAGGCAAAGAGGCGATACAGGAAATGCAATGGATTACTATTCACAATCCATGGCCATCGCACAGAGAATTCTACAGAGAACTAAGGAAGAGGGTGCAGATGAGAGAGACGCAATGCAAAGAATAGCTTCTCTCTATCATAACATGGCACTTGTTGAGATGGATCGTGGACACGCCGATAAGGCAATGAAGCTCCTAGAAGATGCTGAAGCCATCGACCGGACATTAAAGAATCAGTATGGTCTAGCAAAACGTTTCGACGCGATGGGACTTGTACTGATGCATGATGGACGTTACAGTCAAGCTCAATCCAGATTCAATGAGGCAAAAGAGATAGCAAAATCGATTGACTATATCAGAAGCCTTGCCTATATCCAATTTCATGAAGGTGAGTTGAATCAGGTTCAAGGAAAATGGAAGAAGGCAGAAGGGGCATATAACGAAGCAATCGGACTCGGTCAAGACACTGATGAGCTCTGGCTGGTTGTTTATGCGTTGCAGCGGCTGGCAGATGTTCTTGACCAGCGTAACGAGCCAAGTCATGAAGTCAGACGAAAAGCTGAGAAACTGCGGCGCTCAATCATGTTCAGAAAGAGTGTCACATTCGTGATTGACTATTCAGGCAGTATGCAGGCTCAGAATCGGATAAGAGCGGCTGTTAGAGGAGCCCTAGAGATACTTCATTCTCAAGTCAATCCGCAGGATCAAGTGTCAGTGATAGTATTCAACTCATCCTATCGAGAATTGCTTCCGCTGACAATCAAGGGAGAGAGTGAAGATGAGGAGAATAAAATTGTTAGAGTATTGAAATCTCTGAAATATCCCAACTACGCCACTGCATTCTATGATGCTCTTGGCCGAGCACTTGAAGAGCTTGAGAGGATTGAATCAAGCGAGCATCGATGGGTCATCGCTTTGACTGATGGCCAAGACAACAGCTCAAAGAGGTACTCTTTGGATGTTCTTGAGGGTATTGTCACAGAAAAGGACAGAATGAAAAGAAAGAGACCACTGACAATCGAGGGCTTCATTCGAGACCATCATTTGGATGTCAATCTACTGATCATTGGTGTTGGGCAGGAACTCAATAATAGAGCGGACACTGATAAAAGAATCAGATCAGGCACCACAGGGCAACCAATAACCACAGAGGAACTTCTGCAATCTATATGTGAAGGGATTCCGGAGGGGCAGTACATCTCTGTGGTTGATAGCACAAATGTTCGGTTAGATATTGAGAGAGCATTTGAGAAAGTCGGAGTGCTAATGGCACAAATGGAGGTTGGAGGAACCACTACCGATTATTAAAGGAGGTGCGATGAGAATGGTACAGTCAACAACCCAAACCAAGAAGAAGGGGAAATTCCGAACAAATGTGATTCTTACTTTCTTAGTAATCTCACTTGTATCATTAACTGCAACCGGTCTGGTTTCACTGACTTTTGTGAATCTAATAGGTAACTCAACAAGAGACCAGAGTTCACAGGCTCTGGAGAATCAAATTCAAACGAATATGAATGAAACCGCTCAAAAGACCGCTCTAGTGATTAACCAAAAGTTGGCCAGTGCAGAAGGAATGATTGCGGCTGCAGCAGAAGAACTCGAGGCTTTATTTGATGCCGGCTCAACATACGCCTATCGAGAAGTATACTATGACCTTTTGTTCGAAGACGACAGCGTTTCTCCTGCGCCAAGCGATAATCACTATGATCCCAATTATGGCCTGAATGTGTCATGGGACTATAGCAGCTGGTATGTTGCAGGGACAACTTCCGTCAACTACAATTCAAGCTATGCGGACATTCCTGCGAATGCCGACAAACTTGGACGGGTATCCAATATGGACTACATCTTCAAAGCGATACACAATCAGTTGGCGTTCAGATGGCTCTACATCGCTTTTGCTGATGATGGACTATTCATAAACTATCCAGGTAGTATTCTTGGAGAGCTTACTGATCCAGCAAGATTGGCAAATCCCTATGACCCAAGAGGAGAAGATTGGTATCAGACAATCTGGGCGGGAAATGGCGACGTGGTGTTTGTTGAACCATACTATGATGAATTCGATAATGTGCTTCTAATCTCAATCGGGAGAGTGGTATATAGAAACAGTATTCCATTTGCCGTCATCTCCGGAGACATCACCATAGAAGACATCAGGGAGAAAGTAATCAATGTCAAGATTCTGGAGAGCGGGTATGCATTTCTAGTCGATTCGGCTGGAGGTGTAGTAGCGCATCCGGAGGTTAGTGATGAGGATTACATTGGTGGTCTACCGGATCTTCGTAATGTGGAGGTCAATCCGGACTTCACTTCAGCATTGACAGATGCCAATATCAACCAAATCACTAGTGTAGCCGTTGGAACCTCAGGAACCCTCAGATATACTCGAGGAGGAACTGAACATATTCTAGTATTCACACAAGTAGGCAAGGGTGATTACATCTGTGTGATATCAGTCCCGCTAAACGAAGTGCTAGAAAGTATTCCACTGCTTCAGGCTCGTATCGCCAACCAGAATACTCAAGCTGCGACCTATATTATCCTAGTTACAGTCGGAGGCATTTTGATAGCGGGCATAGCGGCTGTTGCCATTTCGAATACTATTACTAGGCCATTACAGTATCTCATTGACCTGGCAGAAAGAAATGCTGCAGCAAGGATTCTAGACAAACCTCTTGATACTGGAGACCTTCAAGTGGACACGACTTATACCGCAAAAGATGATGAGATTGGCGAGCTTGCCCGTGCTTTTCAGGGGATGCTCGACTCAATTCGTGAAGATGAAGGATAGTCAGACCTTGTTAAAAGAGCCCTTCAAAGGTGAATCTATTGGTAGAAGAAACTTGGTCACTAGATGACTCGCGATGGATTTATGGCGTAAACCGTAATGACCTCCACTTTCTGGACATCACAGAAGATGGAGACCTCTCTCTAATACTTGGTGACAAGTTCATCACTTTCAAAGAAATCATTCAGAGAATAAAGCAAATGAATGGAAACGCCCCGAGCTATACCTCGTCGTTTACCTTGCGTGTGCCACAGCTAATCACATATCAAATCAAGAAACTAAGGGCGGCATTCGATCGTGCAATGAGCGAGCTTGAATATGCGGGTAGTTTCATAGGCATTTATCCCGTGAAGGTGAATCAACGGAAAGACTGTGTCACTGCAGTCATTCGCTCAGACTCAGACTATGGGCTGGAAGCAGGGACAAAGGCGGAGCTCCTCCTCATCAAACATGTCATCGAGAGTGAAAAGCATAGGCCCATTGTATGCAATGGCGCCAAGGACGTCGAGTATCTGAAGTTGATCAAACAGTGTGTGGATGAGGGATACAACATAGCCATATCGGTGGAGTCGGTCCATGAACTCAGCTTGATTGTTGAGCGCTTCAAGCCTGATGAAACCAACCTTGTGCTGCGAATCAAGCCATATCTGAGTGTGCAAGGACATTGGTCGCATTCCACTGGAAGAGACTCCAAGTTTGGCCTGAGTATTCATGACCTCTATGATGTTGTCGAACTGCTACAAAAAAGCGGTTTCTCCAGTTCAGTCAAAACCATCCTTGCCCATGCAGGTTCACAAATAACTGAGATTGAAGCCTTCGAGAGATTTGGAAAGCTTCTAACGCAATTCTATGCTGAACTTCGGGATTTCGGATTAACTGAGCTTGCAAGTATTGACTTCGGAGGAGGCTTAGCAATTGACTATACAAGCTCGCTTACACCAGATCTGATGTATCAATATGCACATCTCCTCGTGTCGGGAGTGAAGTCGCAACTCTCCGAAATAGGGAGAAAACATCCACCACCAAACATCATGATAGAGTCGGGTAGAGGTGTCACAGCACTTGCATCCATGGTCATTGTAGAGGCTCTCGAAGTGCGATCAATCTTTCCGTCGCCTGAGAAACGAAGCATTTCAGAAGTCTCTGAAGAGGATGTCAAACCAACCCTCGAAAGAATCAAGGAAGCCTCCACTTTGGAAAACCTTCGAGAGATTTGGAACGAATTCCATGAGAAATATGGCGGTTTGAATCTGAAAGGGATGAAATTCATCTTTGAGCAAGAGATGATAACAGGGACTCTTGAGGATGCAGTGAGATCGAAACTTGTCGAATTGAATCTAAAGTCCTATGAGATTGATGGTCTTCTCAGAAACTTTTGGCGCCCGGAGCACATTGTAATCGGTAACTTCAGTGTCTTTAACAGCGTCGCTGACCACGTCTTGGTACAACAGCATTTTCCAGTTCTTCCTATTAGTGATCTCCATGTGAAACCACAAACCACTGTCCGGCTCGTGGACATAACATGCGATTCCGATGGTGAGATAACTCAGTTTTATCGACCACATACAGATAGCGTATGGTTTACCAAGGACAATAGGCTCTTGACAACACCCGGGGGCATGATGGGCGATGGGATTCCAGTTGGTAATCTTGGGAATGTTCGAGGATCTTGCTTTGTCCTAGCACTTGCAGGAGCATATCAAGATACTATAGAGATGGACCACAACCTGCTCGGAGACCTCCCGGATGTGGAATTGAATCTCCACGATGATGGAGAATGGGCACTCTCATGGGTCACTGGAGCTGAGTCGATTGAAGACCTATTGAGGGATGTTGGCTACGCAGACATCGATATTGATGAAGACCCGTACATGGATGACTAAAATCAATGACTCTTTGTTATCGTATGGAGGACTTGTTTCACCCATGTTATCCGGGTGCACAATGAAATAGAACAGGTCGTGGATACGAGTCTGTCTATTTGATACAGATGAGATCTTTCTGCGGTTTGGAGAGGAATTCACATCCTTGTCGGGTAATGAGAATGTCCTCCTCTAAGCTGACCTGACCATAATGCTCAGTTGTCACATAGAACTCAAGTGTAAACACATTGCCAACTTCCACAACACCCATTGGACTATCGCCATAGCGTTCCCATTTTGGACCGAGTAGCGTGCCACCATCGTGTGCCAATCGACCTAGCTGATGCCCTAATGCGTGTTGGTATTCTTCGTATCCTGCTGCTTTTACGAAATCACGAGCTATATTGTCGACCTCATACCCTACAGCTCCGGGTCTGATCCAGTCGGCTGCCGCTTGAATACCATCTCTTACCGTTTCAAAGGCGTCCTGTACCTCAGCAGGAATGTCTTTCTCATCACCAAAGAATAACATTCGCTGAATGTCGGAACAGTATGCTTTGTGTTTCACACCGAAGTCAAAATGGAGAAGGTGGCCTTGTTTGGTCTCATTGTCTATTGGACCTGCATGTCCAAACTGCTTGTACGGTCCAGCATCCACAGCTGGGCAATGGTCTACGTCCCAAGCGCTACTGACCTCGTACTCCTTCATACACTTGTGGAAGAAGTTGTAGATTTCCATCTCGGAGAGTCCGACCTTAACGAATTTCCTTACTTTCTCGTAGATCTCCTCAGTGATCTCGATGGCCCTCCGTATCCTAGAAACCTCTTCTGCAGTCTTTCTACCGCGCAACTTCTGGATGTGGTTCTCAGCTGACATGAATCGGGTGGCAAAGGGTGTGTTCTTGAGATACTCTTGAAGCAGCATATGCATACCGACGCTAAGACCATCTGCAGCAACATCATCTACACTGTAATTGATGGCAATTCTCTTGGGATCTTTTCTCGACAGCTGTTTTACGAGCTCTTCTCGAATGCCAGCGGTGTATGGGATGACTGTATCATAGATGCCCTTGGCTTTTACGCCAGCCTCATCGAAATTCCCCACAATAGCTATCTTCTCATCTTCGGTGAATATGAGTGCAGACTGCCAGGTTAGGTCTCCACCAAATATGAGGTCAAGGACAGGATCAGCCATTTGAGAGGTCTCTCTCACCCAAACAAGCCAGGCATCGATATCCTGTTCCTTCAATATGTCGCATGCCTGTTGAGCTTTTGCTTTTTCTATCTCATAGGACATCTTAATCACCATGTGGTTGAATTATAGCTTTAAGCGAAACCTGTTTCTCTTGCGCCTCAAGGGCTTTCTGCGCATCATCTAAAGAGAATCGGTGAGTCACAAGGTCTTCAAACGGAAAGCGGTCATAGTTATCAGCAACTGTCTTGATACCGCGATAGACATGGAGAGTTTCAGAGCCCCAGACCGTCTTGATATCGAGGTGTTTCCTGTTCATCAAGTGCGGATTGATTTCAACAGGTCCATGGTCTGTGTATTGGCCGCAGATTGTGTAACTTCCTCCATCCTTCACAAGCTCAATACCTTCGGGAATTGCACGCGGATTACCAGTTGCTTCATAAATAATATCAGGACCATGACCACCCGAGATTTCTTTGAGTGCAGTCTTGCGTTCTTCCAGTGTTGTTTCGCTGATATCTAGGGTATTCGTCACGCCAAACTTCTTTGAAATCGCAAGACGATTCTTTGCCTTATCAAGCACAGTCACTGTGGAAGCACCACTAACACTCGCTAGAACTGAAATCATCAAACCAACTGGTCCGGCACCTTGGATTGCTATATTTAATCCCCAACGCATAGGACTTCGAAGGACTGTGTGAACAGCAGTCGGCATTGCGCAACCAACAGCGCTAGCACCATCAAAACTAACATGGTCTGGAATCTTGATCATATGTGTTCCAGGAGAGAGGTAGAGATATTCACTGTAGCCTCCTACTAGTTTCGGAAATTTCGTTGCATCCATGGTGATTCCGTAGACCTTCCTGTTTGGGCACTTCGTCGGTGTTTTGGCAATCAAACAATAGTAGCAAGAGAAGCAGGTCTTTGTAACATCATGGAAGCCAATGCGGTCACCAATCTTGAGTTCGTTGCCATCAAGATCTTTGACTGGTCTAGGACCAATTGAATTAATTGTGCCCACAACTTCATGTCCAAGTATAAGTGGGTAAGGGACACCAGCGAGTTTGCCATGCCAAAGATGAACATCGGTTCCGCACACACCGGCGTTTGCGACCTTCATCAGAACAGCTCCAGGTTCCAATTTCGGAATCTCGTATTCTTCAATTACTAGCGGTTCATTTGGTTTCAGGACGACCGCCGCACGACTAGTTTTAACCATAGTTCCACAATCCATGATTTCTGCGAGGATTCTATACAAACTCAGATTTAAACGAGTCCGAATAGTCTCGGTTGCATAATCAAACTTATAAGCTCCAATTAACAATTGTTAGTTGTGAAGTCAATGTCAGAAATGGAGCCAGCCGAAAGCCTGGACTGTGTGGGGTTGTTCTGTCCTCAACCACTTTTCCAGACGAGAGAAGCAATAGACCGACTAAAACCTGGAGAAGTACTTGAAATGATATCTGATGATCCAGCAGCGGAAGAAGACATTAAGCGATTCGCCAAGCGAACTGGAAATATTCTATTGAGTTTTGAGCGTCTAGAAGATGGTGTGCAGAGATTTCTCATAAGAAAGAAAGAGTGAAGAAAATGCCAAGTATTTTGTTTGTTCAAACCAGCGATGACCCCGAACGTCAGTACTCTCCGTTTGTGTTAGCACAAAGCGCGAAAGCAATGGATATTGACGCAAAGATTTACTTCCTTGGCCAAGGGCTAAGAGTTTTACAAGCCGGTGCTGCCGAAAAAATCAAACTGGGATCCTTCCCAAATCTAAAAGAGATGATTGAGAAGACCATCGAGATGGGAATTCCAATCTTAGTTTGTGAAGCATCAAAGCAGATGCTGGGATGGGATAAAGTCCAACTTGATCCAAATTTCAAGATTGTCGGTGCCGCAACACTTAACGACCTGGTCCTAGAAGCTGACGCAACTCAATGGTTCTAAACATAAAAAGATCAAAGGTTGTGGGGAATTGAAACAGGTGTATCTAGACTACCAGAGCGCGAAACCAGTCGATCCTAGAGTAGTCGAGGGGATGGCAAGATACTTCACGGAGGATTTTGGGAACCCATCATCTCTGCATAAAGTGGGCGACGTAGCAACCGATGCTCTGGAAGAAAGCAGAAAGAAAATTGCCAAGTACATAAATGCCGATGAGGATGAAATCATCTTCACATCAGGAGCCACAGAGGCAATCAATCTAGGAATAATGGGCTATGCATTTCGGAACAAGACCAAAGGGAATCATATTATCATATCAGAAGTAGAACACATTTCGATTCACAACATCGCCAAGTATCTTGAAAGAGAGGGATTCCAGATTTCAAAGGTTCCTGTTGACCAATATGGCATGGTAGATGTAGGGAAAATTGAACAACGAATAAGAGATGAAACAATTCTGATATCTGTCGGAATGGCAAGTAACGAGATTGGCACAGTTCAACCGATCAATGAGATTGGAAAACTCGCAGCTGAGAGAGGGATAGCATTCCATACTGATGCAGTCGCAGCAGAAGCACTTCTTCCAATTGACGTGAGAAAAGACAACATCAATCTCATGGCACTCTCATCAAATGACTTCTATGGACCAAGAGGCGTGGGAGTAATGTACATGCAGAAAAGGTACAGAGTCAATCCCATGATTATTGGAGGAGGGCAGGAGAGAGGCTTGAGGTCTGGAAGTGAGGATATACCAGGAATAGTTGGAATGAGCTTAGCAACGGAGATAGTGCAGAAGGAAATGGACTCCGAAGTAAAGCGGTTACAGGGTTATCGTGACAGGATGATTAAACAGGTTCTAGAAGAAGTCCCTGACAGCCATCTCAATGGTCATCCAACGAACCGTTTAGCTTCTAACGCGCACTTTAGATTTGATGGAATCGAAGGAGAATCGATTCTGCTTTCATTCAAAGATCTTGGGGTTTCAGTTTCAACGGGTTCCGCTTGTACATCAAAGACTCTTGAGCCTTCACACACACTCATCGCAACAGGACTACTCCATGAAGAAGCCCATGGCTCACTTCAACTGACATCGGGCAGATTCAACACAGATGATGACATTGATAAAGCACTTGAAGCAGTGCCAAATGTGGTCTCGCGACTAAGAAAACTGTCTCCAATATACAAATCCAAGTAAAGATGATAGAAAATGAAATCAACAAAATATAGTGAAAAAGTATTGGATCACTTCCGCAATCCACGTAATGTAGGGACCCTTGAAGGAGATGACGTTGCGGTAGGCAAGGTTGGTAATCCAACTTGTGGAGATATCATGGAGGTCTTTATCCGCATCGATGGTGACACCATCACTGATGCTAAATTCAGGACCTTTGGTTGTGGATCAGCGATAGCGACAACGAGCATGACAACCGAGATGGTCAAGGGTATGAGTCTTGATGAGGCTATGAAGTTGACACGTCGAGATGTTGCTGAAGAGTTGGATGGTCTTCCTCCGATAAAGATGCACTGTTCCAATTTGGCAGCTGATGCTCTGCATGAGGCAATCAAGAGCTACCGTAGAAGGAAAGGCGAAGAAGTTCCTGATGACAAGAAAGAAGTAGAAGAGGAAATCGAATGCCTCGTTGGGAAGGATGAGTTTCTCAGCAAAGGCGTCTATCTCACTGTAAAAGATCCCAATGATTTCAAGAACAAACGGACTATAGTGCTCTATTCAGGGGATGAATCAGTAGATGCTGCTATTAATTTGACAGAGGTTACGGACCGAGTGATTCTGCTGACCCCGGATGAAACACTCGTAATAAGTCCGGAGCTTGCTGAACGACTATCCGGCTCTAATGTCAAGGTTCTGTATCAATCCAGACTACTTGAGGTTCTTGGAGAGGGCGAGGTAGAAAAGGCGAAAATCTACAACATCGATGAGGATGAGAAATACGATCTCTATGTCGATGCAATTTTGATTATCGAGTAGTAAAAGCGAACAACAGATATGAGTGACTTGAGAGAGTCTGTCAGGTTGTATTGATGAGAATCAGAACTGCCAAACGAGCTGACATCCCATCACTCGAAACGATGTATAGAACCGAGATTGAGAATCATGCGGAGCGCGCCCAGCAATTCGCAAATGATCTGGTACTTAGGTATAACACGCTGCTTGCAGTTGAAAATAATGTGATTTGCGGAACTGCCAGCTGGGAGGCGCGTGGTGGTTTAGATGATGGCGTCGTGGAGATGATTGGCTTGGGTGTCACTGCTGATTTTAGGCGTCAAGGAGTTGGGAAACAACTAGTTCAGGCAATGATAGATGAAGCTACACAATACTACAAAACTCAGGGGTATCAATTACGTGTAATTCTACTTTTTATGGAGCACAATAATGAAATCGCGCGCAAATTCTACATTGCAAACAAGTTCAAAGAGGTTGCATCTATAGAGTCACTCTATCCCAGTAGTGACGCATCTATTTGGACGAAACACCTCTGATTTGCTTTGGTGAAGCTGAATGTCAAATAGCCCAGTCATAGGAACTTTGCAGGAGGGGTCTCTTCACGCCAGTCTGAAAGACCTCTATACGACAGGTGGCGCTAAAGCTGAGGTTGTGGTGGAAGGATACGTCGTAGATGTCGTCAGAAACAACCTACTAATTGAAATCCAAACCCGGAATTTCGCAGCAATCAAGGACAAGCTTCGCACCTTAATGAAAAACCATCCAATCAGACTCGTCTATCCAATACCAAAGAAAAAATGGATTCTGAAAGAAACCTTAGATGGAACGACTCAATTAAGTCGCAGATTGTCACCAAAGAGAGGAGCTTTTGAGGACTTATTCGATGAGCTTGTGAGAATTCCTAATTTCATAACGCACTCCAACTTCTCAATAGAAGTCCTATTGATCGAAGAGGAAGAAATCCGCCATCAAGATGGAAAGGGAAGTTGGCGAAGGAGGGGGTGGAGCATTGTGGACCACAGACTGCTCGAGGTCACAGATAGAAGGCTCTATGAAAAGCCAACTGACTTCCTGCATTTCATCCCGGACTCGCTTGAAAAGCCTTTCAAAAACTCTGACCTTGCTGAGGCATTAGGAATCTCTCGACGACTCTCTCAGAGACTGACGTACTGCCTACGAATAATGAGGACTCTGAGGAAAGTGGGTAAGGATGGAAATGCTATTCTTCATGATGTTATGTGAGTTGAACTATTTACGCTCCATCACATTTCGTATGGCTTGTAGATACATGCTTTCTGGCGTTTCCCATCGGTGTGTCTTCTCATTGTAGAGGTCGTATGGGTGAGAGTCTACACTCATTCTCGCATCATGAAGGGTTTGTACAAAGCAGGAAGCAAGATGAGGCCGCAGAACATCTAGACCTTTTAGAAATCCAGTCATATCTTGTGAATTGAGAGACAACTGGATTGCGAATCTAGTGCGAGAGTTCATGGTGATTGTAGCTGGAAAAGGAAGTTGATAGAATACAGAGAGAATCTGATCCTTAGGTTCTTTCAGAATTATAAAACAGATTATGCTCATTTCATTGGCAGATGTATTTACTACGGACCTGTAGCCCTTTATTATCCCTTCATCTTCAAGGCGACGAATCCTTTTGTTCACCTGCGCTTCAGAGAGTGACAAAACCTCCGCCAACTTCCTCTGAGTGCTATCTCCGTCGTCGAATAGGTGCTTCAAGATGAGCACATCGATAGTGTCGAAGTCCACAAGAGATTGCACTTCGTCCATCGGGAGGGCGAATTTCTTCTTTGATTTGAGAGTCTTTGGAATCTTGTCGCGCCACTCACTCCAGTCCCAGGTCCAGCCAAGAGCAGGATTAAATTCACGATAATCAGCGAGCTTAACATCAAAATCAATAATGTGGAAAATAAAAAAATCAGAGATCAGTTCGAATTTTCGGAGTTCTTCAAGGATTCTATCTGTTATTGTTGTAGAGGAGAGAGAGTAGAGAGAATACCCAATGAATCCATTGTATTTCCCATAGGTGGGACTGTTGTGATATATCGTGTCAATGGATTGGAAGACTTCCGGCAATACCTCAGCACCATGAGCTGTCGCATTCACAAGAAAGATGCACTCACCAAGACCAAGCTTTCGCTCAATGGCCACCACTCGTGTTGATTTTAGAACTCCTGTTTCTCGAAGTCTTTGTAGACGATATCTCACGGTTCTAGGTGGTAGATCCAAAAATGCACCAATCTCCTCTGTAGACACCTTAGGACCAAGTTTATCAAGGGCACCAATGATTCTAACATCCTTGGGGTCTATTCGAGTCGTTGGAGTTCACCTTGAGAATCTGTGCTTTTTTATACAATTAAGGTTGGTTTCTAAGCAACTGCATTATTACGTTATTGGCAATATATATAAAGAATCTTGCCAGAAATGCGCACATTGTATGTACATTGGCAATTTCGATAGCTGAATTTACCAAATAGTGCATGCATCAACTAGAAAGCGTGGTCAACATGAGTACACCAATCAATCTGACAAAGAGTACATTGATAGTGCTTGATAAGTTGGACAAGGAGGGACCAATGTGTCCGCAGGACTTGGCCAAGACATCCGGTCTTGCAATGAGAACAGTGACGCTTGCGCTCAAAACACTCTTGACTGGTAAACTCTGTAGAAGGACTCCGAATCTCTCAGATATGAGAAAGCCTCTCTACCATATCGATTCAGAAAAACTAAGGGAATACAGAAGAAATGCGGAGATTTGGCGATCCGTCGCTCATATCCATGCTGCCATAAGATAGTGCGAAGCGGAAATTTAGTAGTGCCAGTTGGGCTGCATTACACTCTTTTGAGAAGCTATTGTGAATCATTGCTACAGAAACAATTCTTTAGAACTGCATGCATGACTGCGCCTCGGGCTTCATCCATGTCAGGCAAGCCACTAATGAACTCCTCACATATTCTCATTGCAGGCAATCCAACCGGAGCTGGAAGTCCACAACCGTCTTCATCGCCTTTAGCAATGTCCACTTCACGAATGACAGAATGAGACAGGCCAAAGTCCGAAAGGACGCTATACATGATCTCAAGCGCGGCGTCACAAAGGACACACTGTTCACTGCTATATAGAATAATGCAGGCACATCGGCCGCAATCAGTCCTGTTTGTATTATATGATATGAATGTTGATTCCTGTTCTACTGTCATTCCCAATCAATGGACACATTATCAAATCTGAATATAACCGGTCTGACCAAACTGACCGTATCTAGATTGCCTCGAGAAGCCTCCTAGCTTAACTCTGTGCCTAGCTGCGTTGATGAACCAAGTAAAATCACCTATGACTTGTCAATTTCATTTGAAGTCCGTAAGACCAAGAAATGTACACCTTAACAAATGGCCATATTGCCTAGATATCATCAGGACAATACGTCTAGGCCAGCCATCAAATCATCCAGTAAATCTTCTTGATCCTCTATCCCGACTGAGAGACGGACTGTTGAGCTTGAGATCCCCATCTCGTTGAGTGACTTCTCATCAATACCATAATGTGTCGTGAGTGCAGGGATACTCGCAAGGCTTTCCACTCCGCCAAGTGACACTGCATTTAGGAAGATCTTAAGCGAGTCTACAAACCTACTCGTGCCTGCCAGATCAGTGTCTAGGGTCACAGCCATCATTCCGCCAAAACCATACATTTGCTTCTTTGCAATATCATGCTGGGGATGACTCGGGAGACCTGGGTAGTGGACCTCTCTAACCCTAGAGTCTCGAGAGAGATTCTCAGCAAGGTAACTTGCATTCGAATTGTGCTTGGCAACTCGGACTTCAAGAGTCTTGATCCCTCGATCAAGCAGAAACGAGGCAAATGGGTCCATCGTGCCTCCGAGGAGCTTTGCGGCTGAGCGAACCTCACTCATCAGTTCCTTTGACCCTGAAATGGTTCCAGCAATGATATCGCTATGGCCGCCAAGATACTTAGTAGCGCTATGCATGACGAGATCAATGCCTAGGGTATAGGGTCTCTGATTGATTGGTGAGCCAAAGGTACTGTCAATAAGGCTGATTGTCCCAGTACTCTGTGCGGCATCTGCAACTTTCTTAATATCGATGATTTTCAGAGTGGGATTGGTCGGAGTTTCAAAGAAACACAGCTTGTACTTGGAACCAGAGTCTTCAAGAGTATCAGCTACCGCATCAGTATCAACATAATCAATTTCCATGCAAATTTGCGAGAGTATTTTATTGAAGAGATTGAATGTCCCACCATAAATCGAATCACTCGATAGAACTCTCTCTCCATTCTTTACAAGGCCCATTATGGCAGAGGCAATGGCTGCCATCCCCGAAGCTACAACATGAGTATCTTCTGTACCTTCAAGAGCATTCAGTTTTTCCTCGACATTCTTGGTTGTGGGATTGCTCCATCGAGTATACACATCTTTTCCTGTCTTCCCTTGCACCGAATCCAGCATTTGCTGTTGATTCTCGAATACAAAGGTCGATGCCTGTACTATGGGAGCAACTGCAGGACCTGATGTCTGTGAGTTTTCACCTTGTACACAGAGTGTAGCAGGTTTTCTCTTCCTATCGCTCATAATGCTCACACCAAATTGAGTAATGAACTAGATACAATCCGCCTTTTGAGATTTATAGATAGGTGCAAAAAGGCAATACCTAGACAGGCGATTTCACATCGTTATTTACATAAATGACCTGGAGTGAAAATATACAGCAATGAATATCAATGATGCAATCAGAGCGCTTCCGAAAGTCGAGCTCCATGTTCATACACTCGGTTCATTACAGCCTTCGACGCTACTATCGATTATTAGAGAGGATGGGTTGGATGCACCGTATGAAACAGTAGAAGATATCACTCGACGATTCCGGTATTCAGACTTCGCACATTTCATTGAGGTGTATATGGAAATCATAGGGTACATAACGAATGAGAAGCATTTCGAGCGCATCACTTACGACATGCTCAAGAAATGCGCCGAATGCAACACTCATTATGTTGAGGCGAGTTTTTCGCCTAGAGATCATCTCCAACATAATCTTGATTTTTCTAGGATGGTGAAGGCAATCAATCGAGGAATAAATCGTGCCAGAACCTCTTTTGGGATTGAATCCAACATTCGGATTGACCTCGTTCGAAGCTCAACCCAGGATGAAGCAATGGAAGTTTTGGACTTGATTGAAGAAAATCCACAGAACATCGTATCGGTAGACATTGGAGGGAATGAACCTCTATTTCCACCAAGACCATTTGCGGAGGCATACAAACGAGCATATGGGATGGGACTGCATCTTGTTGCACATGCTGGAGAAGCAGCAGGACCCAAATCTATCTGGGATGCCATAAAATATCTTGACGTTGAACGCATAGGTCATGGTGTAACTGCACGCGAAGACCCGAAGCTGCTCAACTATCTCAAGGAGAAACAAATCGGAATTGAAATGAATCCCGTTAGTAATCTTAGGACTGGTGTTGTCAAATCAATCAGAGAGCATCCGATCAGAGAATTCTATGACAGGGGACTCTTAGTCACTGTAGGTTCTGATGATCCATCACTCTTTCACACTGATCTGAATAACGAGTATATTCAGATTCACAAACATCTTGACTTCTCGATTCAGGAGTTGTTCCAAATCTCATTGAACGGAGTAGGGATGGCTTTCATTGACGAATCAAGAAAGAACGCATTGACAGACATCTTCAATCATGAATATAATTGGATAATGGAGGCTGGATAAAGCGACGCCCCAGTCATTCACGTTTCGTCGAGAACACGCCATGCTAGGAAAGTTCCTACGGTTTCCAAGGGATGCCAAGGTTCAGCTAGAGCATCAACCTCTTTTTGCGTAGGCATCTTATCAAGACCATAGAGTTTCATAACGCCTTTTCTAACACCAAGGTCTCCTGAAGAGAGGACATCTAAACGACCAAGCGAGAAGATCAAGTACATCTGAACAGTCCATATGCCCACACCCTTAATCTGAATGAATAGGTCAATGATTTCCTTTGTAGATAGGTTCGAGAGAGACTCAATCTTGCGATACTTCCAGAGAAAACCACCCTTGCCAAAAGCTTCAGCCACGTTATGCATATAGGATGCCTTTTGTCTTGAGAGACCGACGGAACGTAGCTCTTCTTGCGTCTTGGACAATACATTGGTTGGTGTGAGTTTGCCTACGAGAGCAAGAAAACGGTCATGGATTGTTTTCGCTGCTTTGTATGCTAGTTGTTGATAGAGGATTGACCTCATGAGCATATTGAACGGAGGCTGAAGTGTTGGTTCAAGCTTCATCTTTGCCTTTCGTAATGAACTCTCGAGCTCTGGCACTTGTTTTGCAAATTTATCGAGTATGGTTTTTCGGAAGATGTTCGTCATTCTAGAAAACAGGTTATAGAGGCTTCATTTTAACTGTGCTCATCTCATCAATTCAGAAAGAGCTGAATTTAACGATCGGAGAAATGAAACAATGTTTCATAGCTTTTTGTTTCAAAAAGCACTACCGTCCTTTTGCATCTGTTGAGAGATTCCTTTTTTTGAGGCCAAGAGTTGAAAACATCTAGATTAAAAACCAAGAACCAAAGAGTTTGATGCCACAAAAAACAACAACAACGAGGGACTCAAGTGCAATTCGATCCGTTTTCAGAATTTGTAAAAATAATAGGCGATTTCCTAAATCCGTTTGGATTAGGAAACTATGCAATATTCGTTGCAATCATTCCTTTTTTGGCTATCATCTATATAGTATACTTAGTTGTGGTCCGAGCGGTGAAAATATCCTTTCGAAAAGCGGGCATATCAAGAGAAGCATCATCCGGTGTTATTTTTGGAATCCGTTTGGTTTTCTTTGCCATAGCTCTAGTAGCTATCTTAAGCCTAACAAATGCGATTAGTACTGGAGTTGTAGCACTAGGCGCCCTTCTTGGAACTGCAATTGGCCTTGCTTTCTCACAAGCTATGTCAAATCTTCTTGGTGGCATCTATGTGCTGGGAGCACGTCCATTTAGAGTCGGAGACTATGTTGTGATTGGTGATGCAGAGGGACTTGTGTTAGAAATCACTCTGAATTATACGCGGCTGTTACAAAAAAACCACACCAGACTGAATGTCCCAAACAGCAAAGTTGTGACATCGAATGTGAAGAACTTCAGAGTACGAGTGGACGATTATATTGCTGAGCGTGAGCTTGAAGTTGAGGAAGACAAGGAGAATCACAAGTCTAGAAGGTTAGACTCAGCGGTTAGTACTCTGCGTAGTCTTACAAAAGGTGAAGAAATCTACCGACGCACATTTGATGTTAATGTCAACATCAATTTTGATAGTATGAAGGCACGAGCTAGGTTTGACGATCTATGCGAAGAGTTCTCGTCGCACTTCATAGAGAAACCCGAATACATCTTCTCTTACAATCAACTATATGGTATCACATACTCATTTGCTTACATCGTGAAGAATCCTAAACGTATTCTATTCGAGGGTCTCGAGTTCGAGCAGGCAGTTTCAGAAGCTGTTATGCACTTAACTTGATTTCAAGAATCATGATGACAGTTCGAAAGGGTTTGCAGATAACCTCTGAAAAAACACTCAGAAAAAGTGAGTGAACATAATATCACTAGGGTACTCAGCTCATTCATTGGTGAACTGGGATGAAATATGGAGTCTATATCTCAAATTTTGCACTTCAAGGAGATCCCAATAAATTCCTTGAATTGGCAGTTGCTGCTGAAGATGCAGGGTGGGATGGGTTCTTTATGTGGGACCACAATTATGCAGGAAAAGAACAATTGATTGCAGATCCATGGATCACACTTGCAGCCGTAGCAGCATGCACTGAAAAGATTCGAATTGGTACAACAGTGACACCTCTACCAAGACGCCGCCCACAGGTGGTAGCAAGGGAGGTCGCTGCTTTAGATATTCTCTCTAAGGGAAGGTTCATTTTAGGAGTTGGATTGGGAGGTTCTCGTGATAATGATTATAGAAAGTTTGGAGAAGACACTACTCTCAAAGAGAGAGCAGAGAGACTGGACGAGTCTTTAGCAATTCTTGAGGGTCTTTGGTCTGGCAAGCCATTCTCATTCTCTGGAAAACACTACACTATTGATGATGTCACATTCAACCCTCGCCCCATTCAACGACCACGTGTGCCGATATGGTGTGCAGGAACCTGGCCAATAAAAGCTCCATTCCGAAGAGCGGCAAGATACGATGGTGTGTTTCCATTATCGATGAGTGAAGACATGTCTCTGGAGGAATATTCCGATGTAACAAACTATGTCAAAAAGCATCGAGAGTCTATGAAGGACTATGACATTGTAATTATGGGAATATCCAGTGGAGATCCGGAAAAAGACTCATGGATTAAGGAATCCGAGGCTCTTGGTATGACTTGGTATGTCGAAGTCATGATGGGAGATGAATTTGATAAGTATCTTGAAAAAATTGGGAAAGGACCTCCTTGAAAATCCTACAGAGAATACCTGTATCCATAAAGGAACTCTTGCTTCTTTGCAGGATTGAGGCTTGGAAGAACACTTCACTAATTTAGCCAAATTTTGGACAGATTATCCTTGAGAGGCCCGCAATCGAGGCAAAGCTTGCGTTTCATTACCCGATGCTTGCCTGAAATGTGCGGTTTTTTCAAATCCATTCCAAAGGTGTTTTATTTCTTCATTCCCGGAAGTACATGACAGGTCGTACTAGATTATGCGGAACGGAAAGAAACAGAGAATCATTGACGATTTTACAGTTTCACAACTACTTGATGAATTCCTCGGTACTAAGACTGAAGCTAGTGGAAAGCCTGTAAATAAGATGACTGATGAAGACTACATCAGGATGATGCTTGCAAAAGATAAGCAGAGGGTAATAGAAAGGAGAAAGAGGGCGTCTCGATTAAAACGTCACAAGACTCCAAGTTTTCAGAAAGATGCACTAGACGAGAGAATCCGAAAGAGATACTTTCCATACATGGACGAGGGATCTTCCAAGAAAGTAGTATCATCTGAAGAAATCTTTGTTGAGCAAATAGTTGATACTCTAGTGGTCAAGGATGTGTCTGACCTAGCATCCGAGATGAAACAGGCTGTTGATTTCGTCCAAGAAGAAATGGGAACTAATGACGAATCTGAAAGATAACTCCAATCCAGAAATTCTTGTTTCTCCGCAGGATTGAAATAACAATATTGAAGAAGAAAAATTCAGTTTCCTGCGATTTGCAAACCAAGGTTTTAATGCAGACCTTCATCTATTATTGTTCAGGATTAATTGGGGGATTCAAAATTGAGTCAAGATTTGCACAAGGCTTGGTTCCGGAAGGGCTTGGTCTATCTGGGGACCAGCGGGGGACTTCTGGCATACGCAGTCTATGTGATTGCTATCAGGAGTAATGCACCTCCCCTGACCTATACGCCTTTGGAAGAATTGCTCATGTTCCCCGCCGTAATCTTTGGTGGGGTAGTGACTTTCATCCTACTTGGTCTTGGACTTTATTACATTATCAAAGCTGCATCTCAATCGAACATCGCATAGATTCCTAGAAACTACCAGACAAAGCTAAGAATCTGGATTGCAGTTTTCATTG
>RDNZ01000030.1 GCA_011364905.1 Candidatus Thorarchaeota archaeon | reverse complement strand
ACTAGGCAGCGTAATTAATAGTCAATCCCATGGATGCTGATACTAACAGGAAGGTTGCTGACTTGGATTCACCTAAGGTTCTGTTCGAAATCGAAGACGACGAAAGCACGAGCGCCATTGCAGTGGGAGATGTTACTGGCAGTGGGACAGCTGAGTTATGCACAGGAGGTCGTGATGGTGTCCTCCGTCTCTATGATGCCAACAAAAGTTCTGTTGCGTTTCTTGCGCAGCATGATGTGGGAGGAAGTATCCTCTCCATCAAGGTCGCTGATGCAAATAATGATGGGCAAATGGAGTTGGTCATTGGTCGAGCAGTAGGAAGCAATGAGCGGCCCGGAGAAGTCGGCACAGTCCAAGTCTTTAGATATGCTCCAAGCGGCAGGCTTGAGCTTCTGGCAGAATTTCCTGTGGACCGATTCGTCACTGCTGTCTATGTCACAGATGTGACCGGCGATGAGAAGAACGAGATTCTCGTCGGTGGGAGCGACTCGACCCTCCGGATCCTACAGATGGACACTTTCAACAAGATCACAGAGTTCGTCAAGTATCAGTTGGATGACATGCCAATCGCGATTGGGACATGTGACGTGATTGGCGATGAGATTGAAGAAATTGTCACAGGAAACAGAGACCGTACTCTTCGTGTTTTCAAGGTGCGTGACCACTCAGTGGACCAGATTGAGGTCATCGAACTACCAAGCCCTGTTATATCTGTGGCATCAGGTGATGTGCTGGGCGATAGGAAAATGGAGCTTGGTGTCGTCACGCATGATGGCTCGGTTCGGATATATCGCAACGAAGAGAGCAAACTAGACCTATTCTCCAAGCTTGAGGATGTGAAAGCATTATCATTACGAATTGAAGAGATAAATGCTGACCATCAGGATGAGATTGTGGTTGCCACCTCTGACTTCAAGATCAACTTCTACAGCCTTCGTATGGCGGACCTTAACCAGCTGGCCTCGGTCAACATTGGGAAGAAGATACTTGCAATCAATGTTGGCGATGCTGGAGGGGACGGACGAAAGGAGGTCCAAGTTGGTATCTCTGATGCCCCATTACAAGTCATTGAAGGTCTCTACAAGATAATCCCAACCTTCGAAGTGAGTTCAGAGACTAAGACCGGTGCTGAGCTCAGGGGCAAGATCACGGTCTACAATGTCAGCAATGAAACAATCAACGGTATCTCTGGGAAAGTCTACTGGTTCCCCAAAGACCATATGGATGTCGATCCCCAACAACTGCGTTTCGATCTAGCTCCTGGACAGAGTAACAGCATTGATGTGCAGATGATGCCAAAGGAGGAAGGAACAGTGATTGTTCGACCCATCGTGCTGATGTGGACTGACCCAGCTGGTCAGGTTCGGCAAGTCACGACGCCTGAGACCGCTATTCTTGTCGAGAAAGGTGCGGCTGTGGCTGCTCCAGCGGCTGTCGCCCCTGTCACAGTAGAACCTGTTGTTACCCATGAGACTCCTGAAGTCGTCGAAGAGACTCCATTTGGACCTGTTGTCGGTACGGGATTTGGAGACTCAGAGATACGTGACAAGGCGTCTGATATCTTGCACACGACCATGTCTGATGATGCTACCGAATCATTGAAGGCTGCAGAGGAACTCCTCGACCAGCTCTTTGGTGCTGAGGAAACCGAGGCTCAAATGGCTGAGCTAGATGACCTAGCTGCCCTTGCGGCTGAACCAACACCTGCTGAAACGGTCACGATTGCAGCTGTGAGTGACACTGAGAGTCAACTCGTAGCTGACATTCGTAACAGAAGCCCCAAGGCTCCACGTCCCGGGACCGCTCCAGACTCCTACCAATTCCTATTCAAAACGATGGTGATCGGAGAGGGGGCTGTGGGCAAGACAACCCTCGTGAACCGGTACGTCACCGGAGTGTTCGAGCGAGACTACAAGACCACGATAGGGAGTCAGTTCGCAGTCAAGCTCGCCCACATCTCGCCGCCAAAGGAGGAGTACTCGATAGGCATTAAGCTCCAGGCGTGGGACGTTGCTGGGCAAGCGCGATTCAAGGCAGTCCGGAAGATGTACTACTCCGGTGCAGCAGGGATCATCCTGGTGTTCGATGTGACCCGTCGCAGGTCATTCACAGAGTTGGCCAAGTGGGTCGAAGAGGCTGACGAGTCGATTGGAACGCGAGTGCCCATGGTATGCGTAGGCAACAAGACAGACCTCCCCGACCGTGCAGTGCCATCTGATGAGGCAAAGCGCTGGGCTGAGGACAATGGTTTTCTGTACATGGAGTCCTCAGCAAAGACAGGTGAGGGTGTCGCTGATATGTTCACTGTACTGGCTGATGTCATGTGGCAGGAAGCTCGGAAGATGCACGAGGCCAAGAAGAAAGAGCATTAACCCACAAGTTCACTACAGGGCCTTTGCACCCTTTTGAAACGCAGCCAGGTCCTTTTCAGACTCCAAGACATTTGAGATTGCCTTACGCAGGTTCTTTGAGTCAAGAGGGACGTCTTCAATAGACGAGAGTGCCCCGATCATAAACGAGTTCAGGACTCGCGTCGAACCCATGTCTTCAAGGACCTGCTCTGTGTCAAGCATGTGCACACTCCTACAAACTGATTCGAGTCCTTGCGCGATGTCGCTGATGGCGGGATAACGCAGGTCGCCTGATGTCACATTAGAAGGTGGTATCGCCATCTTACTCACTATCGCAACGGTCCTCTCTCCAGCATACTTTACAGCAGCCCGGAGTGCCTCCACCGGCTCAAATCCAAGGAGTACATCTACCTCTCCTTTTGGTATCAGCGGCCCCCAGTCCTGTTTTCCAATCCTGATGTGGGTCATGACACTTCCGCCTCTTCTTGATGCGCCAAACGTGTCTCCCACCACCGGTCTCAAACCCTGCAGCACAGCAGCCTCTGCAATAATCCTCCCACAGACTAGGTTACCTTGTCCGCCAACACCAGCCACAAGAATGGAATAGGGGTCTCTCACATCACTCGCCCTCCACAATGGCATCGTGAGGACACACGCTGATGCACGCGCCACACCTGACACACACATGGTCCAGAACGATTGGATAGTTGGTTTCTTGGTCCCAGCTCAATCCTGGGCACCCGAAGTCACGGGCGCAAATCTTACACTTCTCTCCTTTACACAGGTCTCTATCTATGTGAACTGGAGTCGCACCCACGAAACCGGGTATTCTCTTAACCTCCTCAAGCCTGCAAACGCTGTCCAACAATAGGATCTTCAGCCCCTCCTTCTGAACTGTCGAATGGAGCAGGTCTGTAAGAGATTTGATGTCGGTTGCATCACCCAAAGAGAAGAAATCTGGTTCGACTGCCTTTACAAGGCCCTCAACTCGTACTCTTCGAAGAGAATCCTCCTGTTCACTAGACCCTGGGTGCACTTGGAAACCGGTCATAGCTGTGGTTGCATTGTCAAGAATCACAAAAGTCAGGTCTGCATTCTTGTGCCTTGCATTGATGAGTCCAGGCAAGCATGCATGGAAGAAAGTCGAATCACCTGCTACTGAAACGACCTTTGAGTCGAATCCATACCGATGAAGTTGCCCCAATCCGCTTCCAACTCCGACTCCTGAACCCATTGCCTGCATTGTATCCATTGCCTCATCGTAGAACACGCCAAGGGAGTAGCACCCAATGTCTCCGGCTACAACGAGTTTTCCACCAAGTCGTTTCTTTACTGTGCGAACAGCCCAGTAGAAGTTTCGATGCGTGCATCCTGCGCAGAACGTGAGTGGTCGTTCAATCAATAGGTCTGACACATGGCTCTCTTTCTTGGTAGTTTTAATCATCTGCTGTCCAGTCAGTTGCTGGAGCCTAGTCGAAACAATATCAGTATTCATCTCCCCATAGCTTGGAATATGTCCAGAGCGTTTTCCATAGAAGTGTGGCACCCCTTCTAGTTCTGCAGATAAGCCCCTGACTTCATCCTCAATGAAAGGGTCGTTTTCCTCAATGAAGAGCACTCGGTCTGTCCGCTTAAGCAGATTGATTATGGTCTTCTTGGGCAAAGGAAAGCTTGTCACTAGGCTCAAGTGCCCGATCCTATGAGATGGTATGGAGTGTAAGGCTTCTCGTACGTAGCTGGAACTAATGCCGCTTGAGATTAATAGGAGTTTCATGTTTGTAATGTCTGCCTCAATGTTGAATGGTGATCTCTCAAACTCCTCTGCGATTTTCTCTATCTTCCCCAAGAGGTCTCTGTGTCTTAGATGTGGTGCTGGCACATTATAGAGTCGCTCCTGCAAGACTCCCGCTTTCAGAGGCTTTGCACTGACCTTCCCTATGGTGACCAGACCTCTAGAATGCGAGAGTCTGGTTGTGCTTCTAATGAGAACTGGAATCTCATACTTTTTCGAGAGTCTTAATCCCTCAACAACAGTGTCCTTTGCTTCTTGATAGGTGGATGGTTCAAAGAGTGGGATTTGAGCGGCCTTTGCGTAGAATCTGGAGTCTTGCTCATTGCTGGAACTATGTCCCTTTGGATCATCACAGACAACAATGACAAGACCTCCTTTGCCAGTGCCTGAAAGGTTCAGGTTTAGAAGGAAATCAGAAGCAACATTAAGCCCCAGAGATTTCATTGAACACAAGGCTGGAATTCCCGCCCAACTGGCAGCAGCTGCAGATTCCATAGCCACCTTCTCATTGGAGGACCATTCCACATGGCTGTCTGTTTTGGAGGCAGTTTCAAAGAGACTAGTAAGAATCTCGGTTGATGGTGTTCCAGGATAAGATGCGCAGAATCCAATACCCGCTTCTACTGCTCCTCTTGCTATAGCTTCGTTACCACTCATAATGACATCGGCTTTGGATTTGCTCATTCTATCCTCTCAGATTTACAGCGATTTCTGTATCACAAAATCCTTTCGAATTCTCAAAAACGGTTTAGATACCGCACGATAAGATAAAATAAGCCTACTTCTAACCGGTTCACGAGCACTAATGCCTGATGAACGAGAAAGCGAGCAGAACACGAAGAGAATTACCTCACTTCTCTCTATCTCTCACGATAAAGACGTTGATGGACTAAACGCCGCGGCAATTGTTTGGAGATATGCGAAGACAAAGGGTCTTGATTTCAAAGCAATTCTCACTGACTACGGCTCTTTCGAACAGATATTCTCTATGATCGGTAATCAACGAGATACGCTGATTGTTATCACAGATCTTGGAATGGACGATGCTATTATTGAGATGGTTCAGGCTGGACTCGAAAGAGCAATCTCTCAAGGATGCCGCATAGTCTGGCTCGATCATCACCAGTGGCATGACCGCTCGATTAAGATGGTTCTCTCTCTTGGGAATAAGCCTGTGTTGAAGGTGAACCACGATTTTTGTGCATCAGAGATTGCACACAAGGTCCTTATGCCTCGAGACGAAGTCTGCACGGAACTTGCCCGGATTGCGCATGATACAGATTTCAATCTCCGTGAGATTGAGGCTGCGACAGCACTCACAGATGCAGTCAGCGTCATCCGCTTTGGAGCTATAGATAGGAAGGAGGATGTCACAGATGCTCTATATGTACTCCTCGAGAAACTAGCTGAGAGTGGCATGGACGGTGTATGGGACAAGAACACACACAGATTCAAGGACACGCTTCTTGATAAAAGGGTAGACAACTATAGGAAAGAGAAAACAAAGAAAATGAGAAAGGCATTGGCCGGCCATCACGATCAGATAATTCACGGGAAACTTGTTCGGATTGTGGAGATACCCAGTGGACTGACCTCCACAGACATGGGTACGTACGCATCTGACTCGGGGATTTTGAGTTCTATCGATCCCGAGCTGAGGGTTGCAGACCTATTACTATCGCTGAGTCAAGGTGGAATGCTTGGTTTTAGACGGGGTAGCGATGGAGTCCTATGCAATGCCGCAGCAAAGTTGTTCAATGGCGGGGGACATCCCTATGCCGCTGGCGGAGAGTACGGTCTCTATGAGGACTTC
Organism: Candidatus Thorarchaeota archaeon; assembly: GCA_011364905.1. Taxonomy (GTDB): domain Archaea; phylum Asgardarchaeota; class Thorarchaeia; order Thorarchaeales; family Thorarchaeaceae; genus SMTZ1-45. Next base: position 26,336 of record RDNZ01000030.1, on the reverse strand, counting down.
TCAGCTGTCTGTGATGATATCTTTTTGACCCTTACAAAGAACAATAGTTGGGTATCAGAGAACTAGGAGCTTTTCTTGTGTAACATTTGCTTTACAATATCAAGAACATCTACCCCAGTTTCCCAGAGTGTGTCAAAAGTCCTAATCGCATCATCAATTAGCCCAGGGTTGTCTTCGTGATGGACCAAAGCAGCCATGTCCGACTCCTTGGCATGCGTCAGATAGAGCAGCATCTTGCTTTCATTTAGAGAAACCATTCTGTATGTATTGGCTGGCTCTTGAGAGATTTTGAGTTGAATATTGCCCGTTTTGCTTACTTGGTCGAAGATATCAATCATCGGTGTCAGAAAACCTGCCATAAGATTCGGATTAGCTGAGTCTTGACCTATCGGGGTGAGGAGTCCCATGACCTTCACACCTCTAAAACCAGTTTCCAAAATTTTGAATTCAGTGACCCCAGGCGGTCCAAGTCCGTCAACTATAGTGCTTGAATGGGCAAGAATTCTTACTGTGTCACCCTCTTTTGCTTCGTCTGCAAACTCTCGAATGATTGTGTGTCTAACGTTCTCAACTCCCTCAATGACGCCTGATTTTCCGACTGATGAAGATCCCACCAATGTTCTATGAAGCATAATTGCCAGATCTTGAGGGTTGGTTGCCCTAAGCCGATTAAGATTAGTAGTCAGGTCTTGTCTTAGTGTTAGATATTCAGATATTTTCTTCAGTCTTTGCGATTCAAGTGCTTTTGCCACAGAAGACTCCGTGATGCTGTAATTTCTTGGGCGCGCGATGGTGTCTGTTTTGATTAATCCTATTTCCTCTAGGTCCCGAAGTTGTCTGTAGACGTAGGCTTTTGTGAATTTCTTACCAGCCTGCGTTTCAAGATGCTCCGCAATCTGATCATATTCGACAGCTTTTCTTGTGCTTCCTGCTGCATAGAGAACTGCCTGAAAGGTCTGCATCTGACTTGCACTCAGGTCAATTCCCAGTAGTTCAAGATCGCTTTTGACTTTCTTGCTTGGCATCTTACTCACCCCTTGTAGTCAAGGAGGTCCGTTCCCAACTCGTAATCCTTGTCGAAGTTCTCAATTGCATTGTCAACTAGCTCTGCATTGCCAGTTCTTGGGAGCCATGTTGCGGAGAGTGGACTTTCAGACACAATAAGTACGATACCATCTGTATTGCGCGAAACGAACTGATAGGTTGCATCTTGGCGTGGGAATATCATATATCCCACATTTCCTCCGGTTTCGCGCAAATTGACAAGAACCTTCTTCAATTGTTGTCGCATTTCCTCCTCCCCCCTGTCATTATCCAAGGCTCGTATATCCACTCCTTTTTCGACGATTTTTCTCATGTTCAGTATTCTGCCTCGAGCTAGATAGTCGATGTGAGACAGCCATTCCAGTTTGATTCTAACAACATCACTCTTCTTCAAACCATTGTACACTTTGTCATCGAGTAGTTTGACAATATCCTCCCAGCCTTGAGCAAAAACCGGTTTCTCTATCTTCATTGTTCCAGCTAAGAGCTCAATCAGACGTGAAGCCATGACATCTGGGTTCATATCTGAGAGGACTGCTACCTTGGAGTCGATATCTTTCAACTCCTTCTCCGAATTCTTGATGCTTCTTGTCACTAACTTAGCCAGTGCTGTCTGGATAATTGCGATGTTGGAATTGTACCCATGCTTGCGGCCGCTTTTATCAATCCTGAGGAATCCTTCAGATTCGAGCCAGGAAAGACTTCTGTATATGAGCGAATCTTTTCCCTTTCTAGACCCCTCTTCAATTGCGAGTTGTTCGCGCAGCGATTCAAAATCGATAAAGTCAGTAGGATCATTTTGAGCCTTTAGCAAAGCTCTCAGAACAAGCATGTCCTTCGATTTTGTATCTAATCCAATCATATCAATTACTTTTTCATGCTGGATTTCCGTCATAACTCTCGACCCCCCACTATACAATCTAGTTAGCGTTCCTGCTACTTAAAATCTTGGTAATTAATCCTCCGGGTTCTGCACCAAAGGCGACTAGTTCCTCAGGAGTCATATCCAGAATTGATTTGGCTTTTTTCCAGTCCCTATCAAAAGCCTTCACTGCATTATCAATCAAATCTGGATTGAAGTCTCTGGTGATCCAAGTGGCTGTCATTGGGTCCTCTGTTATTACTAGGGCCATGTTGTCATTATTCAGACTCACCTGAAAGTATGTCTTGGGACCGATATAGATTCGAAAATCAAACTTCACTCCTTTTTTCCTCAGTTCATTAAGCCCTTGGACCAACTGAACTGCTTTATCTTGATTTACGTTTTCTCGTGCTATCGCTTCTTCTGCTCCTAGGACATCAGGCGAGATCATATATCTCACATCTACGCCTCTCATCGCCGCTTCCACGAACTCTTGTACCCGTTCTAGACTCCCTGATCCAAAAAACGGTCCCACCCAAAGCAGGGTAGCCCGGATTGTATCTCCCTTCTTTGCTGCATCGAGTACATTGTATTTGAGTACCCTATGAAGTTCATCAACACCCTTGACAATCCGTGAACTAATCTCTTGTGTTGCACCTGTCACTTCCTTGACGAACTCCTGAGCCAGAGTTCCACATTCCAGTTTTGCGGCCTCTTCTATGGCAATATCGATTTCCGTCTTTTGATCCTCCAACGCATGAAGACGTTGCGTCTTTAGATGTTCAAGTCCAGCCATCACCGTGTTCACGTCAGCAATGTACCTCTTGCGCCGCACGCTTGGGCTTTCCAAGCGGATTAACTGGGTGTCAACAAGCGATTTCAACACTCTATGAACCCATGCCTTTGTGAGCTTAGTTTCCGGCTCATCTTTCAGCAACTTTTCGTAAATCTCTGAGAAGGTTAGCGGTGTCGATGACTCCTTCTGGAGTCTAAGAATGACACTGAGCAGATTCATCAGACGCGACTCCTGTCTATCACCGGCCGCTAGTCCAACAAGGTCCAGAGCCTTTGAGAGTTCATCATTTTGAGTCATTGTGCGTCCCTCTTTACTCATTTATGAGTACGGCGCAAAATTCATCATTATACTAACTTTATGACTGTATACAACCACACGATATATATATACTGCTAGTGATATACCTACTTCAGCAGCTGTTTGCTGCTGACTCCGGGTGGATGCTTCACGGTAATCCACAACGGGCATGATACAGGGCAGGCTGGTGGAAACCCATCGGCTCGAAGCAGGGCGGCGCGGGGGGGTGTCCCCTGCTTCATCTCCTCTTCTCTCTCTTTTTTTAAAGTCCGCTCACAGCAATTGCTCGAAGATATCCTACGCCAATCTTCGCGACCATTGGGAGGAAATCTGTCATGAGTGTCATGAATGTCCCCACACTGGCATGTCCTTGAATAAGTTCATTCAGAGTCTTTGCATCGAGTTGCCCAAGCACAATCTCCGCTGCTTCGATCGGGTCATTAAACATGGCATACTTCGAAACCGCCCACATCCCCTTTCCTGTGTTAGTGATGTTAGAGGCCAATTTAGACTTTCTGTACTCCTTCTCGTATAGTCTGACACTGTGTTTCGAAAAGTCGTTCGAGTCCACCATGCGTTTCGCATGTCTTGCTAGCACCTGGCCGGCATGAAAACAGGTTGTTACCCCACCACCTACGATTGAAGAGACCTGTCCAGCTGAGTTCCCACATAATGCGACTCCTGCATCTGTGAATCTGGGAATGATGCCTGCACATGGGACGACGCCTCCATTCACTGCAGCAATCTTTGCGTCTTTTGTTTCAGGATGCGTCTTCATGTACTTCTTCAGGACTTCCTTCATTGGAGGAAGCGCTTGCCACTTTGATTTTGATGACGGAACTCGACCAATCCCAAGATTGGTTTCAGTTTCAGATCTTGGATATAACCACAGATAACCCAGGCCTACGTCTTCACCAACATAGAAGTACGCTGTACTCGGGTCAATTCCCTTGCAATTTGTGAGCTTAAATCTGTACCCATAGCTGAGTAACCACTTTGGATGTATAAAGCCAGCAGTTTCAGAGACCCTGCTAAACGAGCCATCAGCTCCGACTGTCAGACTTGCCCGTTCTTCCTCCGCCTGATTGTACTTCACTCCAACAACAGAATCATTCTCTTTGACTACTGACTTGACTCTGGAGTTGTATCGGAACTCTGCACCATCTGAGAGTGCGCGATCTCTCATGAGTTCTTGACACTTATCCTCATCGAAGAGGTATGAATTTCCAAGGAGGGTCCTATCGACAACAATCTTTGATCCAGTATCAAGACTCTCTCCCACAATCGATGAGAACTTGTTCCCAATGTACTCAGAATCTGGTCTGACCCGCAGAAAATTCAAAGCTTTGTCGGTGACCAGTTCTCCCATGAGTGAATTTGTGACACTCTGTCGCTTCTCCAGGACTAGAGTCTTCAAACCGTACTTTGCAGTCCTCTCTGCAGTCATGAGTCCAGCTGGACCTGTACCCGCAACAATTACATCAAACGTCATCATCTAGGTGCTCCTTAGCTGGACTCATCTCCTTTTGGTGGCATCTATATCTCTTTCTAAGAGGTCCCTCCTCATTCGCAATCTATAATACAAAGTCAAATCAACAACCGAAGACAAGTGTTCAGCAGGGTTGACAATGAAAGCTAGATCCGTAGCCTACTCCATGTACCTCATTCTTTCAATCATGGTTAGTCTAACCCTAGCTGCAATCCCTGGAATTCTTCTATTCTCAATAGTGGTTCAGAACTTCACTATCTTTCTCGATACAATCTGGCCCTTCTCGTTCATACATGCTTTTGTGACTCAAACCTTCTCTCAGTGGATCCCAGCATTTGCTCTTGACTATTGGTGGTTGATAGTTCTCTTTGTTCCGCTTGCTTTGATCTGCTATGGTGTTTTTCTTGCCTTTCTACTAGGTTTCCTCATGTTGTCACGAAGGGGAATACCCTTTCTCGAAGATGGATATTACGAGGCTGAAACAGAGGCTTGGTTGCTCTATGAGTACTATGAGGTCTACTACATTATCTATCCCTATTTTGCAGGCTTCTTCAGTATCTTCTTTGATACAAAACCACGTCATCAGGTTTTCGGGGCGAAGATTGGAAAGAACTCCATTGTGGGAAATGGACGTCTCTTCAACCCTGAACGGACAATCATTGGTGACAATTGCTTCTTCGGTTATGACGCGATTCTTAGTGGCCACGTGTACGAAGGACGACGTCTCTATCTCAAGACTGTGAAGCTGGGTAATAATGTCACAGTAGGAGCGAATGCTGTCATACTTCCTGGTGCAGACGTTGGCGATAATGTCATCATAGGTGCAAACTCTGTTGTACCAAAGGACAAGATGATCCCATCAAACACAATCTGGGTCCATGGAAAGGCAATTCCAAGAGAACCGCTCGGGGTTGCTGAAGAGCTTCACCAGCCAATTGGAGGACCGACAGTGGTCTTTGAGAAAATCGAAAAGGTTGGCGAGCAAGATGAGGAAGGCGAGGAAGGCACAACAATTCCTTCAAATGGTGAGAGGTTTTGATACCCTGTAGTAGCTGGTGATCTTGGTGCGTCTTTTGATGCTTCACGTGGAGAGTTTCTGGTACAGACCTGACGAATCTAAGTCTGATACTCGAACAGAGATAGGTGAGTCTTTACTCGTCTGGATCCATTCCGAGAAGGAGGACGAAGAGAATCGTACAGGTGTCTTACGAAAGATGGTGAAGAACATTCGATGGCTTGCTAAGAAAATTGAATCCAATGTAGTGATTCTTCACTCATTCGCTCATCTGGATGATAGTAAAGCGGAACCCGAATTTGCAGACTCAGTAATTGAAGAAACAGCTGACCGGCTACGTACTAGGGGATTTGAGGTCTATATCGTGCCTTTTGGTCAATTCAATGAGTTCAATATGCATGTAAAAGGTCCATCACTCGCAAAGGTGTTCAAGAAGATTTGATGAAATCGGCATAGCACTGGGAAACAAAAACATCTCATCTGATGAATCCTGCCCTGTGATTCTCAATCAAGGCTTTGTCTTTTCGTTGCTCAAATATCCTGTTTGCTATCTCTGCGGCCAAATATCTACGGAGCTCAATTGAGTTGTCACAGTATTCCCGGGCTCTCCTTTCCTCTCTTCTTATTGCAGTGAATCGCTGGTCAGCTATTCTACTAAGATCTGAGAGAGTGGTTGCATTCAATTTGATCACTTCTTTTATCGTAATGATTGCAGTGGAATGTGACAGTCAATTGGACTCGCCGTTGAAATACGCAGAACTGCAATTGACAGGCAACATCCACGGTTTCAGAATAAAGAGGAAGAGAGGTCGTGATACACACACGACCGTCGCCATTGGTATGGCTCTTTCTCTTGAGATGGATAACTTGTTTCTACCTCTGGAAAGAGGTTCTGTAGACGTCAGTCCGAACTTGTGCCTTCAGTCTTTGAAGCTCTTTCAGGTCCGGTTCAGGTTGGAGTTTTCTCCGTAATTTCGCGAATGCCATTTTTTAAGCACCTACTAAATATCTGGCATAAATTTGTATATAAATGTTGCCAATACTTAGGCCGATATTTGGGCAAAATAAGTATGCATGATTCGGCCAATACTTAATTTGAGATTTATATACTGGTAGAATCACTTTTAAAGAGGCTTGCCAAAGTATAAGTGTATTTGTCAACGTAATAAGTCCGAGCGGTGATCACACGCAATGTCCCTGAAATCCTCACTTGACCCCCTAGACTCTAAAATCCTTCGCGCTCTTGAAGAGCATGGAACAAAGATATCAACCAGAGAACTTAGCGAGCTTTTGGATGAACCGAGTAGAACCATCCGATATCGAATCTCGAAGTTGAAAGAAAAAGGAATTCTCCGCAAAGCCAGCGTCATGACCCACGAACGGAAACTCGGTCTGGCTGAATACATACTCGTTGTGACAAGCAATCCTTCTAGCGAACCGATACTCAAGAGAGTTTTGGAGGAAATCCCTGTTTTTTACTATTATGCACCCACATATGGAAAATATGAGGGGTATTTCATATACGCTGTTTATCCACTCACTACTCCTCGTGTGATACTCGATCTCGCCTCTGACTTAAAGAAGAAGGACCTGATTGAAGATTACTATCTATTCGATGTCGTTGACTATCAACGATATCAAACCAAGCTGTCGGAGGTTGAGGGCTGGGATTGGGAAAAGTGGTCTGAGTCACTCCCGAAGATAATGTCGAAGACCAAAGAGATTGACCTAGACATGGAGGAGTTTCCACAGACCGTTAGCTTCGACGCGAAGGACACCCTGATTCTGAGACATATGGTAGAGAATCCTGATATCACGCTACGTGAATTGGGGGAGATATTGGACCTATCACAACCTCAGGTCCATAATCGGGTCAAGAAACTGGAGGAGTCAGGCATAATTAGAGGCTATAAACCATCAATGAAGCCCTTTGCAGAATCCGAAATGGCCGTCATATGCTTCTTCAAGTCAAAAGATGCTGGAAAGATACTGCTCTGGCTCGATAAGATTCCGTTCTACCATCAGATTACTATGGAGAGCAGAAGCCACTTCTTTGTACAGATTTATCTGCCATCTACAGAAGCAAATGAGTTCTTGAAACGTCTACGAAATCTCAGACAATATACTGATGAGATGTTTGTTCAGTTCATACTAGAGGGATCACACAAGGGTTACTGCCACCTGATTGACATGTATAGTGAAGACACTGAGAGCTGGAGACTGCCATATGAAGAGTTCTCAGAGAAAATCGATGCCATCTTGAAGGAAACCAAGTAAAGGTCAAGAGATTATCAGATGGGTTCATAACGTCTTGAGCCAACATGAGTTTGCGATGTCGAAGACCAAGTACACTCCAAGAGGCTATCAGACCCATATTCTCGAGCAGGTGGGTGAGAAAGAGGGTACTCCCTTGCTTTTGGAGCTTGACTGCGGTCTCGGTAAGCGTTTCATAACTCATCAACTGGTTGCTAAGAAGTATCCCAACACCAGAATCATCATCATTGTCCACTCCTCGTCCTCTCTGGCCGAAACCATTGACTATCTCATGGGCGAATATGGTGGTCTTGAGGACGAGCTCGGAGAGCTCTCTTCTCGGGTGCCTTCTGGAAGGCGTCCTCGCATATTGCAGGAAAAACGAGTGATTGTGGCGACTCCCCAGGTGCTTGCTGGAATGTATAAAAAGGACCCATCATTGCTCGAACCATTTGAGATGGTCATCATCAATGAGGTTGACACCCTCATCCGACGTACGAGCAACCGAACTGCAGTTGTTTTCCCATGGCCAACACTTCTCATGTATCTTGAGGGGAAATGGCTCATTGGAATGAGTGGGACACTTCGTGATGACCATGCTGTATTCAATGATGAGCAAGTTGAGATTCGTCGAGAACTAGATACACTGAAGCAGTTTCTTCCGGGTGCCGAGCTTATCACGATGGATGATCTCTACGATACAGATGTTGAGGAGTACCTCGAGCCAACCTTTCTCACAGTGAGCACTGTCAATGACCCTAAGATTCGGACCATATCACAAGTCATTGATGAACTAATCAGAAACACGCGGACAGATATCATGAATGAGTTGGCCGAGGATGATAATCTCCATCTCGTCGATGGTGATTCTAGGAGAGTACACCTCATGTTGGAGAAACTACCAATAACTGAGGAACTCAAAGGCCGCTACACAGGTCTCCTAATGCTTCGAAAATATGTCTATGCGATGCCTCCCAAGACATTTCTCCGTATGTTTCATGGGGATTATCTTACGCATTATTTCAATGTCAGTGAGCTAAGAAGAATCCTTCCAAATATTTCTTCGAAGACTACCCGCGTGCTGAAAATTGCTTTGAAGTACAAAAAGACTGTAGTATTGACATCTTATCTTGAGATGGTGTCTCAGACAAAAGATGTCCTTGAGAAAGCAGGTCTAAAAGTCCTCACCATAACTGGCGAAACGCGTGATAAGGGTGACGTCCTCAAGACATTTCGTGAAGACAATGAAGTACAGGTTCTTGTCATGTCCCCAGTTGGTGAGAGAGACCTCGACATACCTCAGGCTGAGGTCATGGTTGTTTGCGACACGATAAACACATCCAAGACGATGTATCAGAAGTTCAAAAGGACCAGAGGCGGACTAGTAATGCTCCTCGCTTATTCCGGGACTTCAGAGATTCGTAAAGTCAATCGTCTGATGACACGAATTCTAGACCGATATCCATGGTCCACTAGCATTGTTGAAAGCCAATCCGAACATCTGGGCTAGCCATGTCATTACGATTATAAGAGCCACGGACTGTTTCGAAACAGAAGCAAGTTGATTGACGGAAATGAGCTGGATTTAGCAATTGGTACTGACATAGTAGAGATAGATAGATTTCGAAGTCTTAAGACTGGGTCCTCTTTCTACCAACGGACCTTTTCAGCTAAGGAGCTTGCATATTGTTTTGGATTCTCAGATCCCTATCCTCATATCGCCGTAACATTTGCAGGTAAGGAAGCAGTCCTGAAGGCCACCAATTCAAACTGTGGACTCTCGATAAGCGATATCGAGATACTGCGGGATGACGATGGAGCCCCATATGTCACACATCATCAGAAGTGTAATCACGACATCTACATCAGCCTGTCACATTCATCCTCTCATGCAGTGGCTGTCGCACTTGCAGCTCACAGAACATATGTTTCAAGTATGGAAGAGATTCAGAGCTTGCTCGAAGACACTGTAGAACAGATACTTCCCAGAGGTGATATTCGATGACAGACACTGCGCAAGAAGTTGAAAAAATCCTACAACCAGTCCGAGAAAATCCCAATTACCTCAACCTGTGGAGTGCATACAAGAAAATTCAAGCTCTTGACCTCCCATTACTCGAAAACAAAGACACGTTGAGTATCGCTGTTATTGGATCTTCTACACTCGAACCCTTGGCTGCCTGCCTTGAAATTAAGATACGACTTGAGGGATTTCAAACTCGAACATTCGTTGGTGGGTTCAATACTTATCGTCAAGAAGCGCTTGACAAGAACTCCCTTCTGTACAAATCAAATCCAGATGTCATCGTTTTGTCAGTGGATGCTGCATCTGTGCTAGACAAGATGTTCATTTCCGACTATGTGAGGAAAACGGAAGACGAGCGCAAAAGTCTGCAAGACGATCTAGTTTCTAGTGTTGTGGCTGTTATCCAAACTCTGAAGAACAACACCTCAGCAATCATTCTCGTTAACAATTTCCTCGTTCCTGTTTTTTCGCCTCTTGGCATTGTGGACAACAAACAGAAACTTGGTCTGAAGCTCTTCTTTGAAGGCGCGAATGAGAACTTAGTAGATACGTTCAGAGAGAGTAGCCAGGTCTTCATCGTGGATCTTGAATCAATCTCTGGGGACTTCGGAAAATCCCGCACTATTAATTGGAATACTTGGTACCGGGGTTCAGTGCCATTCAGCGAGGAGTTCACACTGATTTTGGCTGATGAATACCTACGTTACATCCGAGCATTGAAGGGTAGGGCAAAGAAGTGTATTGTCCTGGACCTTGATAATACACTCTGGGGTGGCATCATTGGAGAAGATGGTCTTGAGGGTATCAAACTCAGCAATGTATCCCCCGGCATAGAATATGTTGACTTTCAAAGAGGACTTCTCAGTCTGTACAATCGTGGAGTCATTCTCGCAGTCTGTAGCAAGAACAATTATGATGATGCCATCAAAGTGTTTCAGGAACATCCCTACCAAGTGCTAAAGGAAAAGCACTTTGCCGCTATGCGAATCAATTGGCAGAATAAGGCTGCTAGTATTGCCGAGCTAGCTGAGGAAATCAATATTGGCCTTGATAGTATGGTCTTCTTTGATGACAATCCCGTTGAGCGAGCACAGGTGTCTCTGGCGCATCCAGAGGTCTTGGTCGTAGAACTACCCAAAAATCCTCGGCTCTACCGTGAAACTCTGGAGCACTTGACTGTCTTTGATGTTCTCTCTCTCACGAAGGAGGACCTGGTCAGGGGTGAGATGTATGCAGGTAAGCGAAAAAGAGCTGAGTTGGAAAAGAGTGCCGAGTCAATAGAGGACTTTCTCAGAACCTTGGACCTTAAGGTGAAAATACAGCCCGTAAATGATTTTGACACTCCACGCGTAGTCCAATTGATTGGAAAGACCAACCAGTTCAACCTCACGACACGACGATATACAGATGCTGAGGTTCGCCAGTTCCGTGAGGACAAGTCTGCGATTGTATATAGCATGGCTGTGACAGACAAGTTTGGCGATGAGGGGGTTGTAGGTGTGTCTATTATCAAGATGAAAGGGACCGATTGGTGGATTGACTCACTTCTGATGAGCTGCAGGGTCATCGGGAGGTCTGTTGAAACTGCACTGCTAGCCAAGATCGCTTCCGATGCACGAGCGGCAAAAGCCAAGAAACTGATAGGCGAGTATATCCCCACAAAGAAGAACCCTCCTGCAGCAGACCTCTATGAGCGACATGGATTTACTATGTCTTCAGAAACTGAGAACAATGGGACCATTTGGGAATTGAATATTGATACCGATACGGTGGAAATCCCGGATTGGATTGATTTACAGGAGGAATAAAGAATTGACTGAGTTTGAAGACAAGCTTCTTGATATCATCTCAAAAGTTCTGTTACTTGACAAAGATGAAATCACTGATGATCTTCGACGAAAGGACTTTGAACCATGGGATTCGATGGCTCATCTGATTCTTGTAAGCGAGATCGAAAGCGAGTTTGATATGTTCTTTGAAGACGAAGAGGTTGTTGAGCTCTGGACAGTGGGCGACATAAAGAGAGTCTTAGCTTCCAAACTCTCGTCCTAATCCTTTTTTGGCTCTAGCTTCTGAACCATTCTTGCCGGATTGCCTGCAACAAGAGTGAGTGGAGGAACATCCTTACTCACAACAGCTCCTGCGGCAACAATCGCTCCCTCTCCTATCTTGACACCTGGAAGAATTATCGAACCAGCTGCCAACCAGGCTCCTTTGCCAATCACCACCTTCTTCGGTCCCTCATGGAAGATGCGGTTTCTCTGATGATAAGGACTTGCTCCTGAGTGGGCCATGATTTTCACACCAGGACCAATGCTCGCCCAATCATGAATTTCAATATACTCAGGATACTCTCCATCAATCAAAACTTGAAATCCCATATAGACTCCTTTTCCAATCTTCACTCCACATCTTCTATACACACTAGCGCGGAACTGATATGCTGGTGCGGTCCAAGCCAGAATACGTAGGATCCTGCCGAGTAGTTTCCCCATTTCTGTTCACCCAATTCTTCTTCGCCATAAGATTCTTCGCAAATAATCTGAAAAGACCCAGTTATCAATATCGCCGGTGAGAAGAAGGCAGAATTTACTATCTCCCTTCCATCTTCTATGTGCTTCCCAGTATTTCACTGCCTCTGTTGGTGTTGTACACCATGCACCTAGACCTAAAGCATGTTGTGTCACATCTCTGAGACATCCAACATATTCTGGTTGACCCATCCTAATTGGATGAAGGTCAAACATGATTACCCCGTTTGTCTTTGCCGCATTACTCACTTCCGTATTCAATGTCTTGGTCACTTCTTGCGGATTCAGACCCATAGTATCAATCAAGCGATCATCACTCTGTATATTGAGTGGAATGTATGTCACCCTTGATTTCTGCTCACTGATATCTGCGTGGAAGAAGTGAGTCTTCTCTCTGTGCTCAGCTCTATACCCAAATCCTCCATCCCAGATAAGCCCAGTCTGTTCTATCAGTTCTGGCATATCATCGGTGTAGTTATCATATGGTGCTCTGAATCCATTGACATCGATACCAAGTTTCTTGAAGACCTGAAGACTCAGTCTGAGGTCTCTCTCTCGTTCTTGGCTTGTCAGTGTTGGATATCTCACATGATTATACCCGTGACTCGCAACCTCGTGTCCCTCATCAACAATCATCTTCACAAGATCTGGTTTCATCTTCGCCACCGCTGCGATTGTTGGGAATGCGAAGCGTCCATCAACCTCCTCGAGAACTGTGAACATGTTATGTAGAATTGTCTGGAATGGTGTCCTGTGGAGTTTCATCATACGGACCAACTGCCTTGGAGCTCTGAAACCCCATCTCTTTACCAGTTGTCCTGGATAGTTCGACCGTGACACAATCTACACCAGTTTCTTGATACATTTGCCTCAGAGCACTCTTTCAAAAGGATTCCGACAGACTTATGGATGAACCACAGTACTTCGTGGATTTAGGTGAGGAAATGAAGCTCAGTCATATTGGTATCCTTGTTGAAGATATCCGCGAGGGGATAAAGAACCATAAGAAACTCTTTGGGTACAAGCAGCTTGGTCCAATTGTGGATGACCACGCTCAGAAGGTCCGAGTGGTTCTCTTAGGCACTTCTGAGAACGATCCAGTAAAGATCGAGTTGATATCACCTCTCACCGAAGACTCTCCTATCACAGACCTGCTTAAGAAGCGCCAAGCACTCTATCACTTATGCTATACCGTTCCCGATATTGAGAAGGCTAAGACTGAAGCTCGTAGGAGCGGTGCCATCGTAATCTCAAAACCTGTGGAAGCTCCGCTCTTTGATAATCGGAAGATATGTTTTCTCTTCACGAAAGACCACTATGTGATTGAACTTGTCGAAGATGAGCATTGAACTCAGAGTTCATTTCTGCGCGACATAGACTTTCGAGAAAAGATCAAACAGAGGTTCGACGTAATCTGTGTTCAGGTTCGCATACACGTGGTTGCACATCTCAATGAACTTGTTTGCGCGCTCATCAGCATGCTCCTCTATCCCAATGATTTTCTTTGCACTTTTTGTGATGTCTCTTACAAGTCCTTTGGCATTTTTGTCCTCGCCAAAGATGTCGATTGCGTCCTGTTCAACACGTTTCAGTTGGCTCTTGACTCTGATGTCTGATACATCATCAGCACCAAAACTTTTCACGACGTCCATTAGCACATCAAGGATACCATTATGCAGTCCTGCGACGAGCGCCTCGATCTCGTAGGCTGTGAACCTCACAGTTGTTTCGTCACCAGCAATCTGCCACTTGAGATCGCTACTTCTACTTACGGTAATCTTTCTTTGACCAATAGCAATGGCCTCATCAAAAAACCTTGAGTTGATACTACTCTTGATGGCAGTCTTGATTATGGCTGCTTCCGGGAGACGTACTTTCAGCGAGTTTCCTCCGTTTGTTATCACTAGGCACAATCCATCCGTGGGGGTTATTTTCTTGACATAGTCAGAGGGAGGTGCGACCTCTACGGGCGGTAAATGCTTCAGGCGTTCTGAAAGCTGACGGACCTCAGATTCCGTACATACATAGGTCTGTTTATCACCTGAGATTGTGATAGTTCCATCATCAGTTCGGTTGAATACTATCTTGTTACCTCCACCTACACTTGTTGTCTTTAGGTATTCCTGCGTGTAGCTGCGTGCTGTTTGAGCTAGTTTGTCCAAAGCTGCCGCAACCATGTGGGCTTCCCCATATCCCATGGTGATCTCTGCGGTTCCCTCGGTTCCGCGGCCAATTCCAAGCGATCCATCAGTTCTGATCTTCACAAACACAAACTGTCACCAACCGAAACTGGAATCTTTTACTGAAAACTATTGTGGGGATATCAGACCACAAGAGAATGGCCATAAGATGTTTGAAAATAGGTAGGAGGAGCAACAATGCAAGACAGAGATTCGCAAGAACAGTCACTTGTTGTGTCTGGATGGTCGTATGAGCAAATAACCTGTCCATTTAGTCACGGGAGCTGGAAAAAAGCTGGAGATGCGCTTGTCTTCATCATGTTGTTCATTACTCCAGTACTATTTCTAATCGCTCTTATCATGTCTAATCCATAGTAATTGACAAAACTAGCTGAACGCAGAAGGCGTTTCACCTTCTGCTGTTCCCTATTCTAAACAGCGTCCTTTACATCAAAAGCTAAGGTACCTGCTTCCTTTGTCTTGAGTGAAATATCTATAGTATGCTCCCCTTCAGGAAGGGCTTCTCCTTTGACATGGATTTCTATCTCGACGCCCACTTTGATTGGGAATGAATTGTTTTCATTGATTTCCGAGCCAAGAACCTCCCCATCTACTGACTTGATGGTGGTGGAGTCCAGTGGATACTCGTTGCCATCCACCTTGATCGGCGCTACATAGGTTGTAGTCCCAGGTGACAATGAGTTCTTCAGTTTGAACGAAAAGCCGTCCTCGACGTTTTCAAGGCTTCCTTTAATGTAGAGTTTCCTAAGAAGGAAAGATGGAATTTGCATTTGTCATTTGGCCTCCAACTAATTCTGGTTTCGCCAGCTATGGAGTCATTCTTTTATAAGTTCCGAAGAAGCCCCCGAGGTCCACTCTGAGTTTATATTCCCAGAATAATCCCGCTCTTCCACAAAAAGTAATAAGTATTCATTTCAGCTGTTGAGTTGCAAGAACCAAGAATAGGAGTAAGATCATTGTTCGATCCTTGGAATATGTTCAATAATTTCTTTGGAGCATTCGGAGCATTATTCATCATCATCCCGATCTTTGCTTTTATCATTATAATAATCGTGATAGTTACAGTGTGCAGAGCCGGCGCATCAGTTGCTTCGAATGTTGCTCGTGGCTTCACAGTTGAGGCACCATCATTTGTAATTCCTGAACGTCATCGAGGTCATGTGCGTTCAGATGGATCTGAAGTTCGGACCGTGAGACTCCCTGACAAATGTCCCTCATGTGGAGCAGCGATCAGCCAAGAAGATATTGATTGGACTGGTCCTCTTGAGGCAAGATGCAATTATTGTGGCGGAACCTTGAGGGCGACCTTTGAGCGTGTTTAAAGACCAATTGTAGCCTTGTTATCGTGGAGTTGGGCTCATTCTAGCCAACAAGAACAGTTGAGGACATCCTAGTGGAATATATATCTAAATATGAGGAAGCTTTTTCACTAGCATTTTCTGCATATTGCTAAGACTTGCGCTGCACAATGCACGAGGAAAACCCAATGGTCGATGCGCTCGAAATGCAGGAGGATGGTACAACTCTCTCCGTAGATATCAATAGGGAGAATCTGCTACCAGACCGAGTGTTTTGCATTGTTGATGACACAAACAAGAATGTGTACATCTGGTTGGGAAAGGAAGCGAATGTTCGTAAGCGATTTGTCGGCGCAACAGTCGCTGGCAAGATTCGAGGAGAGCTGAGTACTGGTTTTAGAGTCCGTTCATTGGACCAAGGAGATGAAACTCAGGATTTTTTCAACTCATTGACTCATGAGTGACTGGTCAGTGGGTTTCGTGTCATTGCCACAAACTTCTATAGACTATCTAGTATCGCTTCTTAGAGGTCACTAATTTGAGAGGATTGATGAAGACAGCCCGTGGCGTTGGTAATTTGGAGCTTAGACAGGTCAAGGATCCAAAACCCAAACGCGATGAGGTGCTCGTTGAAGTCGCTGCAGCTGGTCTCTGCGGAACAGACATTCATATCAAACACGATCAGACCTTCTATACACCCCCTGTCATTCTTGGGCATGAATACTCTGGTACTGTTGTGGAGGTAGGATCTGACGTTTCGTCTGTTCAGATAGGTGATTCTGTGGTGTCTCCAGCCACTGCGTATTGCGGCAAGTGCTATCAATGTAAGACCGGCCATATGAATAGATGCACTGCTGATGACAGGAGAATCCTTGGAACCTCAAGAGCAAATGGTGCCTTTGCGAAATATGTTGTTGTACCCGAATACATTGTTCATCAAGTCCCAAAGGGAGTTACTCTGGAAGAAGCGGCACTTGCTGAGCCAATGGCTTGTGTCGTTCATTCAGTAATCGACAAGACACCAATTTACCCGGGGGATGTCGTGGTAGTCCAAGGTCCTGGAACAATGGGTTTGATGGCCACTCAAGTAGCGAAAGCCATGGGTGCTGGAAAGGTGATTGTGACAGGTGTTACATCAGACCAGTGGCGTTTTGATATCGCAAAGAAAGTGGGAGCTGATTTGACCATTGATGTGCAAGCAGACAGCAATCCCATTCAGACCATTCATGCCGAAACTGATGGTCGTGGTGCTGATGCTGTTATTGAAGCATCAGGCGCCTGCGTAGCCTGTACCCAGGCCTTTGATTTTGTGAAGGTTGCTGGCCATGTAACACTACTCGGAGTGCGTGGACGGCCTGCGGATTTAGACCTTGATCCTATCGTATTAAAAGAGCTTACAATGTCTGGGACTTGGGGTACACTTCCTGCTACTTGGGTCACTACACTCAGATTAATGTCCTCTCGGAAAGTGAATGTTTCCCCACTTGTCACTCATCGAATCAAGCTATCAGAGTGGGAAAAGGGCTTTGATCTAATGGAAAACCAAAAGGCAATCAAAGTTCTCTTCACTAACTTCGAGTGAAAGCAGAATTACTACTGAAGTCGAATAATGATCTTTGCATCAGGAGCTGTGAGCATTACTATTTCTTTTGTAGAGATTCCACGCCTGCGATTTTTTTCTGTGTTAGTGGCCCTACTTCGTCCTAGGAGCCCATGTGTCAAGGCAGTCTTGAACTGTTGCAATGTGTGAAGCTGCGGGACCGCCGCCCATGACTATTGCAACTGAGCAGGCTTCCATGATTTCTTCTCGTGTTGCCCCAAGTGTGAGCGCTTGTTTAGTGTGGTAGACCATGCATTCCTCACATGGGTCGAGGATCGAAGCAACTATGCAGATCATTTCTTTGAATTTCGCAGAGAGAGCGCCATCCTTATGCACCGTCTTCTGGAGGTCTGTGAATGCATTTCTTGTTTCAGGAATATCTCGGTTGAGAGCACCAAAGTGCTTCATGAAACTCTTTAGGGTCTTTTCAACGTCATCAGTCATTTTGTTATTCCTCGATCTCTTTGAGCTGGTGTTCCCAGATTCCACTCAGTCTGGGAATAGCGACTCTGATATAAAGCCTCTGCAGTGTCTTTCTCTTCTTTTGTTAAAACTCCACTATGGAACCTCTGATTTGATATCTTCTCTAGGCTCTGAACTATTGCATTCTTGATTTCATCCTTTGAAGGGCAATCATCAACCTGGTCTGAAATGTTTGTCACATAGTCACGTTTGCTGTCCATGCATCGAACCCTTGTTCTATCTCGGAGAAAAACTGGTTGGTGAGCCGGAGGAGCCAAGCTCTGGGCAAGCATCTCAAGATTGGCTTTGACTAAGAGAGTTCCATGTAGGAAGGCAGTCCCCCTCTTGAGCCATCCAGCTGTCCCGGTGATTTTAAGGTCACTGATTCTGATACATGATCGCACTGGGTCATATCTAGTTGGGACTCCAAGTGATTGCAGAGCTGCAGAAATGTTCCCAATGAATAGATCATATATTTCTTTCAAAGTCCTTGGGACATAGTCCTCATCTCGACCTACACAGATTGAGAAATTCAAGTTGCCCAAATCGTGATAGACTGAACCTCCGCCTGTAAATCGTCTGGCGATACCAATTTTGTTCTCCTTGCAGTATGCCAAGTCTACCTCTTTATGGACACACTGAAACCGACCAATCACAACTGCTCTCTTTGCGCGCCAAAACCGAAGTGAGTTTGATACTCCTTCCTGATCAGCTTTGGATCTAGCTACTGCTTCATCAACTGCAAGGTTACGGTAAATATCTGTGCTATTCTCATGAATAAGGCGCCAGGTCATCAGCTCTACTCTCGTCTACTCCTTTCCTCTTACTATACGCTATCCCTGATTAGCTTGTTGTACCTATCTGATTAGCAGGTTAGCCGATGGCCTAAATAGGTTGCTCGCCACCGGCCGAAGGCCTCAGAGCAACAGGTGAGGCTTGGAGCAGATGTCGTATTCGAGGCTGACACGATTCATTCGTGTCAACACAGGGTTTGCTCCCAATAATATAAGGTCCCCGTGAAATCAACCTCTGAAAATCATGAGATGAACTGGCCACATTCATGACAGGTCATTGAACCCGGTCTCAACTCACAACCGCAGTATGGACATGTTCGTTTCTCAAATTGCTGCTCTTGTTGTGCTGAACCCAGAACAAATCGCCCTGAATTATTGATATTCCGAAGTCCTACTTGGTCTGCATATAGCTCTGTGAATCCACAGTCAGCGCATGTGAAACTCTCCAATGTAGCAGTTGAAAAACCAGGCAAGTCGATTCTGACATAGTGCTGTCCTGCTATCTTGTGAGGACCAGCGATTCTATTGCTCCCGCATTTGGGACAAGTCTGTGTATGAATCATCTCGAGTAAGATTCTTGTTTGAATGAAAATAATACTTTGGAATAACATGAAGTCCCATCAGGAAAGAATACTTATACACTCCCATTTCTAAGTCTGGAATTGCAATTTCGAAGGGAGTTATGACATGCCGGTACATATACAGCAAATTGAGGAAACAAAGGAGGTCTTTCCGACTTTGAAGCCTGTTGCACAAAAGGGTGATTTTGTTTTCGCAGTAACCATGGTTTTAGATGGGATAAAGGGTCAAGGAAACAAAACAAAGATACCCTATCACCTCTTCATTGACCTAACCAACTTTCCGAATATAATGCCAGATTGCTTTGTGCTCAGTCCTTCTGATGCCGAGATCAAACATGTCAATGTCTTTTACCCCAAACTTTGTCCGAAGCTTAGCAAAGAGCTTCCCTTCTTCTGTATAGGCAACATTGGGCAAGCATTGCAGAAATACAGACATCTCATGGCATTTCTTCAAGGGATGAAGAGGATTGTTAACACAGAGACTATAGGGCCTCGTTCTCCCAGGTAGTCTAGATTTTCATCATGAATGGATTCTCTAGAGTTTCCTTGAGAGCAGCAAGGAACTGTCCTGCAGGAGCACCATCCAGAACTCTGTGGTCGACGGCACAGCTTGCCATCATAGTTGATCTAATAGCTATCGTATCCTCGATGACAACCGGTTTCTTCTTGATCTGCCCAAGTGCAAGAATCGCCGATTCTGGTGGATTAATGACTGGGATAAACAAGTCCACATAGAAGGGGCCAAGATTGGAAACGGTGAATGTGCTTCCCGTGAGTTCTTCGGGTTTTAACTCGTTTTTCTTTGCTCGAGCACCAAAGTCCTTTGTTTCAAGCGCTATCTCCGTGATTGATTTCTTGTTGGCGCTTCTCACAGTTGGTACGATTAAACCCTCCTCAGTCGCCATCGCTACTCCTATGTTTATCTCATCAAATATGAATAGGTCGTTGCCTGAGAGGGTTGCATTGAACTTTGGAAATCTTTCTAGTACGTCCGCTACTGCTTTCACAATAATGTCATTGAAAGACACTCTGACTCCGTGTTTTTTCTCCACACGTTCATTAATCTCCGCTCGCAGCTGCACGACTTCAGTCATATCAATCTCGGTGATCATAGTGATGTGCGGATTCTGAGAGCTCTGGGTCATTCTTCGTGCAATAGTCCTTCGCAGTGGTGTCATAGATGTGACTTGTTTGATTTTCCGTTCATCTGAAATCGTAGCCTGAGGAAGGCTTTGTGCAGCAAGTACATCCTTCTCTACTATCCTCCCATTGGGTCCACTTCCGACCAGTATGGCCAGGTCGATTCCCATTTCCTCTGCTCTCTTCTTTGCACGAGGTGAAGCTTTGATCTTCCCACTTGGTAGACGAGTTTCAGCAACTGCTGCTCCTGCTTTTGCGGAGGTCTTCGTTCCTAGTGGGGCAACTACCGGTGCTGCTGAAAGAGTAGTAGGCGCAATTGCAGCGGACTCATTCAACTTTCTTGGCATGACATCTGGAACTTTTTCGTCTTTCTTTCCAATGTAGGCAATTGGTTCACTGATAGGAATCTCATCATCGACATCGCATAGAATCTTGAGCAGGACTCCGTCTGCTGGTGCCTCCAGCTCGAACTCGTTCTTCTCACCAAAAATCTCTACAATAGGTTCTCCCTGCTTTACAGTATCGCCTTCTTTTTTTAGCCACTTGAGAATGACGCCATACTCCATTGCTACGCTCATACGTTGCATTATCATGGTTGATACCATTTACTTCACCTATACAATCTCTCGAATCGCTTGGGCTATACGCTTGTTATCCGGAATGAAATAGCCCTCAAGTGGTGGACTGAATGGAACTGGTGTATCAGGAGCATTCACTCTCTTTATTGGAGCATCCAACCAGTCAAAAGCCTCCTCTTGGACAGTGGCTGCGATTTCCGCGGTTGTCGCTCCTGTCTTGGTTTCCTCAGTCACGAGGACTAATCTGCCTGTCTTCTTGACTGACTCGATAAGAGTTTTCTTGTCCAATGGTGCCAGTGTCCGTGGGTCGATAACCTCTACACTTATGCCATCTTTGGCGAGTTCATCAGCCACTTCTAGAGCTTTATGAAGCATGAAAAAGGTCCCCCAGACTGTCACATCTTCACCCTCTCTCCTCACCTTAGCTTGGCCAAATGGGACGGTGTAGTCCTCATCAGGTACATCTTCCTTCTTGTCGTAAACGAGTTTGTGCTCAAGGAATAACACAGGATTGGGGTCTCTGATGGCTGTCTTGATGAGGCCCTTTACGTCATATGCAAACGCAGGAACTGCTATCTTGAGACCTGGTGTGTGCATGAACCAGGACTCTAGGCTCTGCGAGTGATGTGATGCAATGTTTTTACCCCCGCCAAAGACAGTACGAAGAACCAATGGTACAGATGTTTGCCCGCCAAACATGTATCTCATCTTCGCAGCTTGATTGCAGACTTGGTCCATCGCAAGTGTGATGAGGTCCCCAAACATGATCTCTGCTACAGGGATCATCCCAGTAATGGCGGCACCCACAGCTGTGCCTGCAATGGTGTTCTCAGATATGGGCGTGTCTCGTACTCTAGCCTCGCCAAACTCATCTGCAAGTCCTTTTGTTACCTTAAATGCGCCACCCCAGTTCAGACCAACATCTTCCCCCATAATGAAGACACGTTCGTCCCTAATCATCTCCTCACGGAGTCCATCTTTGAGAGCGTCTCTATATGTCTTCTCTGGCATCTATGCCACCTCCGCAAAGACATCGTCCAGTGTTTCCTCGGGTTTTGGAAAGTCTGATTTCTTGGCGAAGTCTGCAGCTTTTTCAACATCTTTTGAAATCTTGGCATCAATCTTCTCAGCTTGTGTCTCAGTCAATGCACCCTGTTCGATCGCCATCTCTCTGATTATTCTGACTGCATCTCGTTCTTCGCTGAGCCAGTATTTTGTTTCTTTTTCTGGTCTGTACTTTGCAGCATCAAATCGTGAATGTCCTTTCATTCTGTATGTCTGGCACTCGATTAGTGTGGGTCCTTCTCCTGCTCTGGCTCGTTTGACTGCCTCAACAGTCGCCTCGTAGACGGCAAGCGCGTTGTTTCCGTCCACAACAACATTCGGGATGCAATAGCCATCAGCTCTCTGTGCAATTGTTGCGCTTGGGCACATCATTTTGATAGGTGTTCCCATAGCATACAGGTTGTTTTCGACAATCCAGATTAACGGTAGTTTCCAGATTGCTGACATATTGAGCGACTCACCAAAGGTTCCATTGTTTGATGCACCATCTCCAAAGAAACATGCCACAACATCATCAGTGCCTCTCATTTGACATGACAAGGCAGCACCAACAGCAATCGGGAGACCTGAAGCAACGACTCCGGTGGCCCCAAGCACACCAACATTAAACTGTGTGATGTGCATAGAACCGCCTTTTCCTTTGCAGGATCCCGTTTCTTTTCCAAGCAACTCTGCAAGGGCCGCATTCATGTCTGCCCCCTTAGCGACAACATGGCCATGCCCTCTATGAGTGCTCTGGATCCAATCTGTTTTCTTGAGGGCTGTCGTGACCCCAGCTGCGACAGCTTCTTGGCCCAAATAGAGATGGAGGGTCCCAGGAACTACATTCTCACCAAACAAGTCCCAGACTTTTTCCTCGAATCTACGCACTTTCAGGGTTCTAGTATAGAGTTCCTTTAGCGTTTTCTTATCTACTGTCATAGTATCAATCAACAACCTAGTCGTAACGAGAGCACTCTTGGCGCCCTCCGCGCTCTTTGTCTGATAAAGGCTTCGAAGTGGCAGATGTAATACTCCGATAAGACGATACAGCGTTTTATTAAAAGATGTTTTTGAACAATTCTCCAGTTTTATGGTGTGTCTTCGTACACATTAATGTAAATAATCGGTTTGTTCGCACCTCAGTAGTAGGGATGTGGAGCAAAAAATAGAAGTTGCGCTATGGATGACAATCTGAAAGGATTGGAACCCCCTCCATGTCCCTACTTCATACGCTCTCATAAACAGTGTTGTTCCCCAAGAATTCTTATTGCCGTTTGATTTGTGAAATCATACGTTTCCGGAGATGTCTTGCATGAGTCGTGTCGGAGTAGAAGCTTTGCTAACTTCAGGTCGGACGTTAAAGCAAGGTCGCGCTATGGAGCTAGGGAAGCTTGGTCCAGAGTATTTGAAGGAAGTTGCATATTGCGAAATGGACACAGTCACTCTTGAGAGTCTAGGTTTGGAAGAAGGGGACCCTGTCCTTGTAGAAACACAGTATGGCAGTGTAATCGTGTCTAGTAAGGTTGATCGAAGGGCTGAACCTGGGGTGGTATTCATACCATGTGGTCCTTATGCCAACGCTGTCATAGGGTCTGAAACAGAGAGCACAGGGATGCCCAAGTTCAAGGGAATAACGGCGCAATTGTTTGCCGCCAAAGGTAAGACGGTTCTTGATGTGGAGAAACTGCTCAAGAAAATGGTGGAGGGAGCATAATGGTTGAAGACACTGACATGAAAGAGCACATCGTGTGTCCCTTCTGCGGGTGCCTTTGTGACGACATAATAATAGGTCTTGAAGGCAACCAGATCAAAGAGAACAAGAATGGATGTGCGATAAGCAAGGCCAAGTTCTTGAATCACCATGATGACCGATTGGAAATGAATGCCCCGCTTGATGAATTGGTAGAGAAAGCAGCTAAAATCATTGCCAACTCTAAACGACTGTTAGTATACGGTTTGAGTTCAACAGAAAACGATGCCCATCGGGAAGCGTACAAGATTGCAGAAGTAGCTGGTGGAGTAGTCGACAACACCTCATCTGTATGTCACGGTCCAACCATCCTGGGCGCACAAGAGTCGGGTGAAGCACACGCAGCGTTAGCGGAAACCCGTCATAGAGCTGACTTGGTAATCTATTGGGGTTCCAATCCCCAGTTCGCTCATCCTCGACACTTGAGCCGCTATACCAGGGCACCAGGTTTCTACATTAAGGATGGAAAGAAAGATCGTCAGATCTGGGTGGTTGATGTAAGAAAGACCATCAGCGCTACGGTCGCTAACAGGTTTGTAAGAGTCGCACCTGGATCCGACCTAGAAGTCCTCTGTGCACTTCGTGCAATTGCCAGAGGCAAGGTGCTCGATGTTGATGAGATTGGAGGGATTTCCGTCAAAGAGCTGACAGAGATTGTCGAAGCTATGAAGAATGCCAAGTATGGAGTACTCTTCTTTGGTTTGGGTCTGACCCAATCAAAAGGTCGTCACAGAAACATAGATGCCGCAATTAGATTGATTCAAGACATGAACGTCTACACAAAGTGGGGAATGATGCCCATGCGAGGGCACTATAATGTTGCTGGAGCAAACAAGACATCAACATGGCAGACTGGCTATCCCTATGCAGTGGACTATGCTAGAGGATATCCAAGATACCAACCTGGAGAATACACCGCAGTTGATATGCTTGTGAGGGGTGAGCCTGATGCGGTTCTCAATATAGCTGCTGATCCGGCTGCACATTTCCCCAAAGAAGCTGTAAAACATCTCTCGAAAATTCCGGTTATCAATATAGATCCCAAACGGAACATGACATCACTTCTGGCAGCAGTCAACATCCCGACTGCAATTGCCGGTATTGAATGCGATGGCGCGGCCACAAGAATGGATGGACTTCCACTGTATCTTAAGAAGGTGGTTGATCCTCCGGAAGGTATGCTTCCGGACCGTGATGTCTTGAGAATGATATATGAAGAAGTAAGGAGGATGAAGAAATGAGCAAAAAAACAATCCTCGCAAATGGTCGCGTCTACGATCCAGCAAACGGAGTTGACGGAGAAGTCAAAGACATCTGTATATCTGATGGCAAGATTGTAGAAAAAGTCAATGGGTCTGCCAAGAAGATTGACCTCAAGGGGCGTCTTGTGATGGCTGGTGGGGTCGACATGCACTCGCATATTGTCGGGAGCAAAGTAGGTGCTGGTCGATCTATGTGTCCCGAGGACCACCGAAAGGATCCCGTTCCGAAGACCCCGTACACTCGTTCTGGTGTTGGATACACGATGCCTAACTCCTATGTCATTGGTTATCGTTATTCGTCGATGGGTTACACCACTGTGATTGAACCGGCTCTCCCTGCGCTCAAAGGCCTTGGGTCATGGGAAGAGATGGAAGACTTGCACAATATCAACTCAGGTTTGCTCCCCATGTTCTGTAACAGCATGATCACCTTCCACTATGTGAAAGAGCGCGATATCAACGGACTTGCAGCATACATTGCATGGATCAATCAAAAGGTGGGTGGTCTGGGTTGTAAGGTAGTGAATCCCGGAGGAACCTATGCGTGGGCGCATGGCGTAGATCTCAGAGACCCTGAGGGAGAGATTCCTGGCTGGGATATTTCACCCAAAGATGTAATGAGAGGGCTTTGTCAGGCTGTTGAATTATTAGGTCTCCCTCATGTGATGCACTATCACCCTAACAATCTTGGACGTGTTGGCAACATAAGGACCACCATCCAGCAGCTTGACTCAATCCGAAACATCAAGGGTCATGGTGGGAGAAAGCACATCTGCCATCTCACACACATGTCCTTTGAATCCCTTGGTAGTGTTGAAGAGAACAGCGAGGAATGGAAGGATATCCAATCTGGTGGTCTAGAATTCGCGAAGTACTTCAACAAGAACAAACACTTTACTGCAGACATGGGTCAGATCACATTTGGCCCTGCCACAACCATGACCGGAGATGGACCCTTCGAATTCTATCTCCATCAGCTTACCGGAGGGAAGTGGACAAACCTCGCCGTTGATGTCGAACTCCCCGGTGGTGCTGGAATTGTGCCCTATACTTATTCACCGAAAGCTGCAGGAAACTCTGTCCAATGGGCAATTCCTCTTGAGTTCGCGCTGAGTGTCGATGATGTTTGGCGTTGTATCATGAGTACTGATCATCCAAATGCGGGGCCATTCACCAAGTATCCACTTGTGCTCTCGTGGTTGATGAGCAAGAAGCAACGCGATACATGGATGGAAGATATGCATAAGTTTGCTCGTGAGAGGACAGTTCTCGCTACGATAGACCGTGAATGGGGCCTCTATGAGGTTGCC
>RDNZ01000029.1 GCA_011364905.1 Candidatus Thorarchaeota archaeon | reverse complement strand
GGATTTGCTGTGAAAATCCGTGCAGTGGAGGATCCTCGGCCTGCGAATGAAAACCAAAAGACAGCCACTTGGGAGGCGGCTGTGCGGGCTAACACTAGTGACCTAGCAGTTGCCGAAGAGGAAGTCATCTCATTCATTAAACGGACTGCTGCTAAGCAGGATATCCCTGTAGTCGTGGGTTTCAGCGGCGGGAAGGACTCACTCGCCACATACCTGCTTGTTGAGAAAGCGATTGGATTTAGCCCTCCGATTTTTTTCATGGATACAGGCATTGAGCTACCAGAAACTGTTGAACACATCAAGAATTTCGCCAAGTCTCGAGATGTCCAAATCATCGGACAGGAGGCAGGGGATCGCTTCTGGGAGTCTGTTGATGTATTTGGACCGCCAGCCCGTGATTTTCGATGGTGCTGCAAGGTATTGAAGCTGGGTCCTGCAGCCACCTCTATTGCTGATGAAATGGGTGGAGCGACCTTGAGTTTCATGGGACAAAGGAAACTGGAATCATTTCAGAGGTCCATTGAACCACGGGTGACTGAAAATCCATGGGTCCCTGGTCAGGTTTCCGCAAATCCTATTCAAAACTGGAATGCTCTCGAGGTCTGGCTCTATATCTTCAGGGAAAAGGTTCAATTCAACCCACTATACAACCGTGGATATCACAGGATGGGTTGTTACCTCTGCCCCTCATCTCCCCTAGCTGAGCTGGAAAGTCTAAGGGACACTCATCCAGAGCTCCATGAGAAATGGGAGTCCATGATGCGAGAATGGGCTGGGAAGTACGGATATCCAGATGAATGGATTGAGATGGGATTCTGGAGATGGAAAAAGCTACCGAAGGGTCAAATCAAGCTGGCTAATAAGCTGGGTCTGGATGTTGAACCTGATCGGACAAGTCCAGGAGAAACCATCTCTCTTCAGGTGACCAAAGGAATCTCTCCCTGTTCTAAATCAGGTTTTAGTCTAGAAGGCGCTTTCTCATCAGGTATTGATCTGAACAGAGTTTCCAAGGTGTTCCCGATATTCGGTGAAACAAAGCTGTCAGAAGAGCTAGGTGCACTAAGGACAACAGCAGGGAGGAACAGCATTGCGCTCTTCTCGTCTGGTTCAGTGGTTGTCAGAGGAGTTGACGAGAAGTCTGTAGACCGACTGACCAAGAAGATGGAACGTGCAGTCAGGAGAGCGACTTTCTGTCAGGAGTGTGGCTCATGTGTGCCCCAGTGCGAACATGGTGCTTTGACCCTCGATGCAGGAAAGATTTCAGTTGATTCAGAAAAGTGCACAAACTGTTTCAAATGTGACAATTGGCCTTGTCCAACCTACCTTGCATAGCGTCTTATAGTCATACATCTCCTTTGAAACACGCTTTTTTGGCGCGAATTTGTAACAGCAAGGTTATTATTTCCGCATTGAAAACACACGTCGGTCGAGCGTGAAATGCTGTCAGCGATAAGTTTGCACATCTACAGGTACCGCAAGTACCTAGTGCTCTCGCTCGTGATGTCATTAATCGCTATCCCCATTGCCAATGTTCTCGTCATCCAAAGAGACCGCAACAGAAATGAGATGTATGGCGAGGCCTTCTGGATCTATGGCTTCGGCGTGTACCAAATGAACGACACTGACCTTGCTGCAGCTATGGCGGCTCGGGGTGGTGATTTCGTAGTATTCAATGATGGACAACATGTTCTACCCGACTACCTGGGCGGAATAGCATACGAATATCCGGTCTTTGGTTTAATCTTCTTTGCAATAGCCACGTGGTTGTTCCCCGGTGCTGGAGGATTGCAGCCGTTATGGCTCAATTTTCTATTGGTCTTGGTCTTCAATCTGAACCTAGTCTTGTTATCGATTCTGTTAAAGGAGAAATTGCATACCAAAAGATGGGCTCGTTTGTTCTTTGCAGGCTATTTTGTCTATGGTCTCTTGATGTCTGCAGGTGGTGGGAAACTTGAACCCCTTGTGGACTGCCTTTTGTTGATGTCCTTTGTCCTCTGGCAGGAGAAGCAGTATGGCAAAGGGATGTTTACTCTCGGCCTGAGTGTACAGACCAAAATCTACTCTGTTGTTGCATTTCCATTACTGTTCCTTATGAATCCCATATCCTCAGTATGGTTCATTGGTTCAATGTTTGTTTCCGTCATACCTTCGTTCTTCGGGGCCAGCTTTCAATCCCTAATCTCTCACTTTCTCAACACAGCCAGCTATAGTGTGTACATTGTGAATCCGATGTTCCCTGGCTTGATTTGGGGTACGCCCAACTTGGCTGCAGACCCGATCACTTACTATTGGTGGCCACCTGCTGCTATTCCTATCGTCCTCTATGCGTTCTTCATGTTGAAGACAATTAGACCATACCTGCCTTCTAAGCAGGACCTAGAAGCAAAATCCATTCGTCTAAAGCTTCTCGAGCTCAAACCACTCTACCTGTATTTACTGCCTGGAATACTCTTTGCATTTCGCTGGATTATGCCCTGGTACCTGTATTGGATGGCGGCTATGGTTGTACTCTTCGACAAGGATGAGCACGCTTCAGGTTATATGAAGGAGCTGGCAGTTGTTGGTTTTATCTATCTACTTGGGCTGTTCTGTAACTGGGACTACTTCACTACTGGTCCATTGCCTGATTTCACGGAACACTTCAAGCTCGGAGGTGACGCCATTATCGGTCTAGCCATCACACTTGTTCTTGCAGTGTTTGTATATCTGGCGTGGAAATGGGAGTTTGAGCGGATAGAGAAGAAGAATGAGATCATTCGTCAAGCTGAGGCTCGAGGTGAACTAATCATCTGATGTCTAGCGCGGAGTCCCATTATCCTTGTAGTAATCAATAATGCGCTTTCTGATTAGGGTGGATGAACAAAGTCCCTCTGCATCACGCTTCTCTAGTCTTACGATTTTTGTTTTTAGACCCTGTCTTGCAAAGAATGACTCCATCACCTTAGTGTCGGTATATTGGTCATACCCCAAAGCCACGATGTCCGGATTAATCTCTGAAACAATCTTCGTATGGTCGTCAGTGTCAAGACCGATTAAGGCCTTATCTACAAACTTCAAGGACTCAACAATTCTTCGCCTTTGTTCTTGTGGGAACACTGGGGGGGCGCCGCGTTCTCTGGTGATGGTCTTGTCAAGAGCAATGACCACAATCAGTTCTCCGTCCTCACCTGCCAGTTCCTTTGCCTGTTCAAGATAGGATATGTGCCCAAGGTGAAGAATATCGAACTTTCCCGCTGCAAGGACTCGCTTTCCTTTCATTGGGATGTCACCTGCTGCTTAATCCTCATCTACCGCAAGGAATTGTGCTCCCTCAGTGATGATCTCAATCCGACGTTTCGTCTTGGTTATCTGGCTTACATGTACCAGTCCATTAATCTCAAGCTGCAACAGAGCAGCATTGAGTTCAGCTTCACTAGGCTCAGTTCCCAGTTCTTTCTTTAGGGCTCTTATTAGTTCGTCATCGAGAATGACCCCTCGTCGCTTTTTCACAATCTCGACCACTAGATTTGTCATAGGCATTGCGTTCCATGGAGCCATTTTCATCACACCATCATCGTCTAGCCATACATTGCACGAGCGGCTTCATCCACTTCGGTTGCTCTTCGTAAAGTCATATCCATCTTCCTGTAGCGTTCCAACATCTCTTTTGTCACAGAAGAATGTACTGAGCCGACTGCCTCTTCGAAATGTCTCCAAGAAACCAGTTCATTATCCATGCTCTCCCTTAAAGCTCTCATGCCCGCCTCTCTACAGATTGCTTCTATGTCGCCACCGACATAGTTCTCTGTCAGCTCAACAAGCTTGCCAATCTGCTTCTTGACATCGGTATCGAGAGGCATGCCCTTCGTATATATCTCAAAAATGGCCTTTCTACTGTCTGCATCTGGAGCATCAACATAAACGAAACGATCGAATCTGCCTGTCCTCAAGAGTGCTTTATCAATAAGCTCCGGACGATTTGTGGCAGCAATAACGACGATGTCTTTCATTGATTCCAGTCCGTCCATCTCTGTCAGAAGTTGACTAATCACTCTCTGATTATGTACTGCACCAGGGCCATCTCCTCCTGCTCCTCTTGTGGGAGCCAGAGCATCGATCTCATCGAAGAAGATAATGGCTGGTGCCGCTGTTCTTGCTTTTCTGAAGACTTCTCGAATTGCCTTCTCGCTTTCGCCCACCCATTTCGATATGAGTTCAGGACCTTTCACACTGATGAAGTTTGCCTCGCTCTCAGTTGCTACAGCTCTTGCCAAGAGTGTTTTTCCACATCCTGGAGGTCCAAAGACAAGGACCCCCTTAGGTGGTGTGATACCAAGTCGGCTAAATGACTCAGGTTTCTTAAGTGGCCATTCAACGACCTCTTTCAGCTCCTGCTTTGCTTTCTCTAGTCCTCCGATATCGCTCCAACTCGTGTTGGGAACTTCGATGAATACCTCCCTAACTGCGGATGGCTGGATCTCCTTCAAAGCCTCCAGGAAATCATCATAATGAACCTCAAGTTTCTCGAGTACATCTTGAGGTATTTCATCAGCCTCCAAATCTATCTGTGGGAGGTACCTTCTGAGGGCCTTCATTGCAGCTTCTCTACATAACGCATTGAGGTCCGCACCTACAAATCCGTGGGTAATCTTCGCCAGGTCCTGCAAGTTCACTGTATTTTCACCCTCGGTAGTCAACGGCATCCCTCTTGAATGAATGAGAAGCACTTCCAGTCTTCCTGTTTCATCTGGAACTCCAATCTCGATTTCTCTGTCGAATCTTCCGGGGCGTCTGAGTGCAGGATCAAGAGCATTGACACGATTGGTCGCACCTATGACAACCACCTGACCACGTACCTTAAGTCCATCCATCGTTGCCAACAGCTGAGCGACAACTCGTCTTTCGACTTCGCCCTGCACATCTTCTCTTTTAGGAGCGATTGCATCTAGCTCATCAATGAAAATGATACTCGGTGCATTCTCCTCTGCTTCTTCAAAGATTTTCCGTAGTTTCTGTTCTGACTCACCATAAAATTTAGACATAATCTCCGGACCATTGATATGTACAAAATTGGCCTCAGACTCTCCAGCGACAGCCTTTGCTAGCAGGGTCTTTCCTGTCCCAGGCGGTCCGTGGAGAATTAGCCCTCGTGGCGGATCTATTCCCAATCTCTTGAAGATCTCTGGGTGTTTCATTGGGAGTTCCACCATCTCCCGGATTCTCTGAATTGCATCAGAGAGCCCACCAATCTCCTCATAAGTCACCTGTGCGGCACCAATAACATCTCCAGTCGGTTTCTCTGCAATGACTAGAATCGTAGAGTGCTGGACTACAACTGTGCCAGCTGGTTTTATGGAGGTAACCTTGAAGGGTATTGCTCTCCCAAGAATTGGTATGAACACAGTGTCTTGAGTCGTCACAGGACAGTTCAGCAGTTTTCTCTTAACGAACTCCTCAAACCGTGGTTCAGGTCTGATTGGCACTGAAGTGGGTGCAAGTGTCACGTTCTTGGCTGGTTCTTCGTTAGCTCGAGTGACAGTGACTTTCTCACTGAGACTGACACCAGCATTTCTTCTGATTCGCCCATCCATCCGAATAATCTCTCTGCCTTTGTCGCCCTGATAAGCTGGCCAAGCGATGGCAGCAGTCAATCTTTTGCCCTTGATCTGGATGATATCTCCAGTTCTCACTCCCAGCTTCTCCATTGAAACAGCATCAATACGGACTATGAACCGACCAATGTCTCTGTGTTCGGCCTCTGCGACCTTAAGGATAATCTCGACCATTTCTTTGAAGCATCCTCCTCTACCATTATTATAGTATGAGAAACCGGACGGAAAGCCTCAGTCATTAAAATCCGTCTTGTTTCTGCTATTCAATGTTTCTTTGTTAACCATATAATCAGATACAGAACTTAGCATTTTGCCTTTGCAGGCTTCTAATACCTGTTAATTGGCTTCTCAAGAGTCTGGAACATATCAGCTACGCGCCTTTTACATCCTTGAAACTCTTTCAACTTCTACTTGTGATACACCCTCAACAGTGCTTATGGCCTCTTCTATATCGTCAGTTCCACCCATCGACTCGTCTCTTGCTAGGTTCATTCTGAGAGCTTGAAGGCCAAATGCCACTGGTTGTGTTTCCGTTGCTCCTAAATCAGTTCCCTTCGGAATGACTTCTTTGATTCTCTCCAGTAAATCATCCAAATCCACGTCAGGATCCTCGGGCATTATTCTAAGAGTCATAACAACTCGCGCCAACTCACTTACAACTCCGAAGTCTAGTTATGGGCCCTCGAATCCGCAATTCGGGCAAGTATACCTGTTCGAGAATCGTCTGCATGACTCACATCGCCAGATGGTGAACTCACCGCATGATGGACACTTGTACTTCACGCAGTTTTCTTGTGGGGACACAGACGCGTGACACGAAGTACACCTGATAGCTCTTATAGTTGCCAAATTATCACCAGAAGGTTTACTGATACCTAGGGCACCAGTCTGGGGGGCGGTGCTGATGAATTATTATAAATCTGTCGAAGTGTAAATATCACGCCAAACATATATCCTCTAGGCACTACTGAGTGTATGAATGACGAAGGAGCGGATTGAATGGGCACCAAACTTGGTGATATTGTTGATGCAACACCTGTTTCATTGACTGACCTGTCTGGACGGAAAATTGCTGTTGATGCATTCAACGCCATCTATGCGTTTTTATCAATTATAAGACAGCCGGATGGAACTCCCTTGTCGGACAGACAGGGTCGAGTAACTAGCCATCTGAGTGGACTTTTCTATCGTAACATAAACTTGCTTGAGAATGGCATCTATCCTGTGTATGTATTCGATGGCGAGGCCCCCAAATTGAAGGCTAAAGAGGTCCAAAAAAGGAGAGAGATTCGTGAAGCCGCATACGTAGAATGGAAGGTTGCCCAAGCTGAAGGACGGACTGAGGATGCATTGAAGGCTGCGAAGGGTAGTTCCAGATTGACAACCTCTATGATTGATGAGAGCAAGAACCTGCTGGTCGCATTGGGAATCCCTGCCATTCAAGCACCTTCGGAAGGCGAAGCACTGGCTGCTCAAATGGCCCGTTCGGGATTGGTCTGGGCCAGCGCCAGCCAAGATAACGATTCATTACTCTATAATTGCCCTCGAATGATTCGGAATCTTTCTCTGTCTGGGAGGCGACGAGGTGGTCGTTCCTCAGTACCGATAACTCCAGAAATAATAGACCTCGACAAGAACCTCCGGCTTATGGATCTAACTCGTGAGAAGCTTATCGATGTTGCCATACTAATCGGGACTGACTACAATGACAGTGTAACCGGAATCGGCCCAAAGACCGCCTTGAAGTTGATTCAGAAACATGGAACCATTGAGAATCTTGAATCTGTTTTTCAGAAATCTAAGAAACCTAAGGACAAGGAGAAACTTACAGAAATCCAAGAAATTCCATATACCGAGATTCGAGAGATTTTTCTCAATCCGCCGGAAGTAGACATGTCCCCTCCAGAATGGTCAAATCCTCAGTTTGACGAGTTGCATAGGATCCTCTGCACAGAGCACGACTTCAGCGAGGCAAGAGTACAAAAATCGTTTGAGAGATTAACAGCTGCTCTTGAAGAAATCCGGGGCTCCACGCACCAGAGTACGCTTTCGGATTTCTTCTAGCTTCCGTGACGGATATATAGTGACACAACGAGGGATTTGTAGGTTAAAGGTTAATGGCTTCAATGAGAGAGCGGATGACAGCGGTCAGAGCATCAATCTCTGATATCACCAATGGGACCTTTTCGGATGACAATGGACCACATGTAGTCTCTCCCTTTGGAGTTGAACTAAGACGGGTTGTTCTTGTGGGTTTTGTTGTCAACAAGGTTCAAAGGGAGGGTGATGATTCAGGTAAGAAGCGCTTTGAGAGCATAACTATTGATGATGGGACTGAAACGATTGGTGTGAAGGTCTGGGGCGAGGAAGATGCAGCAATCCTTGAAGGAGTCAAAGAACACATTCTAGCATTGGTAGTTGGTAAGGTGCGAAAGTACAGTGATGAAGTCTATGTCACGCCTGAGGTGGTTCGCGAGTTAACAGATCCGAATTTTATGAGTCTTCATCTTATGGAACGTTACAGGGCAATCTTAGACCGTAGCGGTGTTTCGTTGCAAGACTCGATGGAGCAACAACAGGAATTGATGGCTTCGATTCCCAGTAAAGATGTTTCGGGCAAGTTGGCCAATGACATCATTGCCTATGTACGATTGGAAGCACCTCCTGAGGGACTTCCCTTGAAAGAGATCGTTGCTTACTTCGAGAAGAAAGGCCAAGACTCTGAAAAGGTCCAGACGAAATTGTTCAACCTAGTTGCTGAAGGGATACTCAATGAGGTTAGCATAGGTCATTTCTGTACGTCCGATATGTGATTACTACGATTGACAGAGCAATACCTTCAATAGTGATTAGGAGAGAGGGCAACTATGGACGACTATGACAAGCTTTTAGATAGAGCGCGGTCCCAAGTGCCAGAAGATGCCTTCAAGAGAACTGGCGAACGATTTCAGGTTCCTGAAGTTCAACTCATAGTTCAAGGGAATAGGAGTATCTGGCAAAACTTCCAAGAGATCATCAACATCCTTAATCGACCAGGAAAAGAGGTTCTGAAGTTTGTTTCAGGGCAACTCGGGACAGCTGGTAACGTCGAAGGGAGCAACGCTCTGTTCAATGGCAAGTTCACCTCTGAACTTGTAGACGAGGTTCTCAACCGCTACGTGGATTCTTATGTCATATGTCCAGTCTGCACTCGTCCGGACACTGAGATTGTTAAGGAGTCTGGAGCATATTATTTGACCTGCTCAGCCTGCGGTGCCCGAACATCGATAAGGCCAGTATAAGTGGTACACACATGCATTTCACCCATTTCTTGGGGGATATTTGAAAACATCATTTATCTTGGTGTCATTATTATTGCAGTAGGAGGGTTGAGCTTTGAATTCAAATCGAGAGAGAAGGAAAGGTCGGAATTTTGTGGTGATTGGGGCGATTCTAATATTCTGTGGAATGACCTTCTATTTACCCAGCCTTTCTCCACTAGAGCTGCTCTTCTTTCCGCTTGTGGCAGTGGTTGGTAGTATCATCCTTATTTACGGTTTATTTCTTATATTCAACGCAAAGAACATGGAAGGCGGCTGATCTATTAACCAGTTCGATGTTTTCAAAATATGTCATCGTCTTACAAGACTAGGTCTGGATGGTGACAGAAAAAACACCTAGAGGAAAGAGGTTTTTTAAGAAAGGTCCGCGGTGGTTTAGAACTAACTGGAAGACGTGGAAAGGATGGAGAGAAGAACCAAGACCGTAGCCGCGCTCATGATTGGCGGGTTTCTATACACATGCTACATATTTCTCAGTGGATGGATAATGGGGCTGGATCACCTCTATTACCTCTATTCTGGTGAGATTTGGAACAGTGGGCCCCATCTACAGATATACATCCATAGGACTTCAATCTTGGTACCTATTGTCGATGTGGCAGGATTGCTAGTAATTCTTGGTGCTGTTGTATACTTCAGAACATACAAACCAACTAATGAACCAGTTGTCGTAGCGAGAGGGAAACTAATCATTTTAGTGGGCTTTGTTATTGGAATTGCCGCTATACTGGTCCATGCGTTTGGTGTTGTCGTAGCATTCACTTATCCAGAGGCAGCCTTACAGACTGTGGACTACATAGTCGTTTCGATGATGGGAGATGTGACTTCGTTAGGGATTGCCATTGTGGCGGTCGCCATCACTGCGATTGGAATTCTTGTAGGTGGAGTTCGCAAAGGGGTGAAGTTCAAAGTACCGTAACCATGATCAAGAAGCGTCCTACAGGATATAGAACACCCACAGATAGAAAATCATGAAGAGTACAGCAGCCACAATTGAAACGACCAACTGCCACCGACGGACCTTGGTTGTAGACTCCAGTACGCGCGTGTACTTGAACCGGTTGAAGACAAGATATGCAATTGGGAGAGTGATGATGGTTGCTGCAATCTGGTCCGCGATCCAATGCTGCCTGACAAAGAGGGTTGAGACCATCACAGCTATGGCGATTGGCCAAGAGATGTAGCCATACTCCTTCTTTGCTCTCCATAATGCAAAAGCAGTGAGCAGTGATGTTGATCCATGAAGACTTGGGAAGCAGTTTACTTGCACATCATGCGTATAGAGGGACTGTATCTGGATTGAGAAGAAATCGGTACCTGTCACTAGTCGGTCCGGACCTATCACAGGGAAGACCAAGTAGATGAGATATGCAACTAGATTGACAAGCACATAGGCTAGTACCATGGCATTACGATACTCTCGGTGTACGAATGCGAAATAGAAGTAGCTGAAGAAGATAAACGAGTAAAAGACGTACCAATATATGATGATGACTGGGGGGACCAAAGGAATGGCTAGATCAACTGGCGTTGCGAGTGTGACCGGTGTGTGTAGTGAAACGGATATGGTTGCAACAACATCATAGATCATCGAAACCCCGAAAATGATGATAATACTTACAATGCCATACAAAACCCAGGCATACTGTTTGAAACTAGTTGCGGTCATGATGAAGTCAACAGTAACTCCTGATTGAAATGTCTTTTCTCTCCTTGAAGCATTGAGCTTAACTCTACATTAATGAGATCGATACTGTACAAGGTTGGACATTACTCAACCGGTAAACCAAGGGGACTCAGGACTCCGAGGATTCTTCTGAAATACGTCACCATGCAAACTTCTACATCAACTATTTCTTTAATACACTCTCTAACAGAGAACTTCATATGGACTAAAAATCAAACAATAACAGAGGATGCGTCATGTCCAATGAAATCAACGAACAGCTCGAAATCGACTCAAATACCTCGAACATAGATTCATCCAGTCTGGTCTTGGAGGACCATTGAGAATGGTGCAAGTCTACATGCGTGTCAGTGAAACACATGAGCACTATGTCGTCGCAATGTGCGACAAGGGCCTTCTCGGCAAAACTTTGAAGCATGGAGACCTGAGGTTCAAGGTCAGTGAGGAGTTCTATGGTGGAGAGTTAGTCGACATAAAAGACTGCATACAACACCTAAAGAGGGCCACAATTGCCAACATGATTGGAAAGAGAACTGTAGAAGCGGCGATGAATGCTGGGTTTGTCCACGAGCAAGCCATCTTGTACATTGAGGGCCATCCACATGCGCAGTGGGTCAAACTCTAATGTGATAAATTTCGCTGCTGCACTCACAAAGACCATTACAATCAGTTTTTTCTGCTCTTTCCCATTATCTCGCCTAAATCGATATGGGCCGGAAAGCATGACCTTTTCTTGGCATAATAGTCCACGTTTTAAGTAAACTTGTAAGAGTCAGGTTGATTCAATTGAAAGTCCCCTGTTATCAATGTGGCAAACCTGCAGTCTTGGATGGTCTATGTGCCAAATGCTATGACGAAACACATCCGTTGATTGAGGTCAAAACACCACTTACCCTCCTCAGCTGTAAGCGATGCGGGTCAGTGAAGATACCAGGAGGCTGGAAGAAACTCTCCGACATGTCCACAGACACGGGAGACCTCTGGCTCCACCAGGTGGACATTCTACTGGATAGTGAAGTAAAGCCCCTTGTTCGAAACGTCGAACTCACGGTCGAGGAAGAAAAACGGTTAGATAGGGTTCTTCACATCACATTGAGCGCTCTAGGAAAGTCCCATGAGGATCTTCCTCCGCACATTGAGCACTACCCTGTTGAAATTAGATTCTCATACGGCACGTGTGATACCTGTGGCATGATGAGTGGTGGTTACTACGAATCTACCCTTCAGATCCGTGCCGACGGAAGATCGCTAACTGATGAAGAGGAAGATGACATTGTTCGTATCGTGACTGAAATGACTGTTGCTCAGTATGGGAGCGATGACAAGGCGTTTGTCACGAAAATCAGCAGCGACAAATATGGCATGGACTTTCAAATTGGGTCGGAACAGCTCTGTCGTTCCATCGCTGATGTTCTTGAAGCGCAGTATCTGGCGCAACGGAAACAGAATTACAAGCTAGTTGGCCAAGAGAAAGGAGGTAAGGACAAGTTTCGAACAACTATCCTCATTCGACTTCCTAGGTTTGGAGTGGGTGATTTTGTCCGAGTCCTTGGCAATCCATGCCAGGTCGTGGCAATGAACAAGAGCGGGCTTACGTGTTTTGACCTGGTACAAAGGCAACAATTCACCATGAATTCTAAGAGCTCAAAGTGGCGTACTCTTGAATACATGGCATCAAAGGATGAAAGACGGGAGTTTATGGTCACGACAAGAGTGTACGGTCAACCAACTCAGATAATGGACTCAAAAACATTCGAGATACGTGAAATACAGGAAACCCTTCTTAGTAAGGATATAGAAACCGGAGCCACTGTGTACGGTCTAATCCTTGATGATGACTTTTTTCTTCTGCCCTCGGAATAGGCTGAGATTTCGGTACTCTTAAATGGCCTCTACCAAACTCATGCAATAGTCGCTACAGGACGCCATAGTCCAGCGATTAACTGGAGGAATACTTTGTCCCGAAGAAAAGGAGGCGGTAGAAAACCGCGTCAAGGCAGCGAGTCAGACGAACCATTTAGAGTAAGGACGCCTAGACGTGATAATGGAGAGATGTTTGGCATCATCATCCAGATGCTCGGTTTTGATCGAGTTCGTGTTAGATGTGAGGACCAGAACATTCGTATTGGTCGAATTCCTGGAAGAATGAAAAAGAGAGTCTGGATGCGAATCGGTGATACAGTCCTCATCACACCGTGGGATTTTCAAAGCGATGAGAAATGTGATGTTGTTTATCGATATCGGGGCAACGAGATAGACTGGCTGCAGAAGAAAGGTATTTTGAAAATGTTTTGAAGTGAAGTCAATCTTTTTTTGAATTCAATGTATTATTCACATGATTTTGGCGTAGCAGCATCTAGGAAGGCAATCACTATTGAAACGAGCTGATGACCAACATGAGAGAATACTCTCAGACCTTGAACGGCGTCGGCAGAAACGACGTAAAGACGATGATGAGTTCAAGGTAGTTGAAGGTGTAATAGACCCTCCCACACTCAAGACTCTCTATAGGCTCTTGAATCGGGGCACAATCAGCGCACTCCATGGAGCCATAAGTACTGGAAAAGAAGCTAATGTCTATCGTGGTGAAGATGCTGATGGCAAACCTGTCGCTGTCAAGATCTACCGTGTTTCCACTGCAGAAACCGACTTTATGCTTGAGTACATTGTTGGCGATCCTCGTTTCAAGAAGGTGAAACGCCGTAGTCGATCATTGGTCCCGCAATGGGCCATGAAGGAATATAAGAACCTCTTGAGATACAGTGATGCAGGAGTCCGAGTTCCTCAGCCTTTAGATATAGAACGCAATGTGCTAGTCATGGAGTTCATAGGCGACAAAAAGAGCGGGCTTCCAGCTCCCCTTCTCAGGAATATAGAGATACCCGCGCCAGTTAAGACTTTCAATGAAATCATTCGAATGGTAGAAACCGGCTATGTCAAAGCTGGTTTGGTTCATGCAGACCTCTCCGAGTACAATATTCTGTGGCTTGGAAAGCCTGTGTTCATTGATGTATCTCAATCTGTTTTGACAGGTCACAACTATGCACTAAAGTATCTCTTCCGTGACATTCAAAACATAACTAATTACTTCACGAAACTTGGTGTTGACACAGAAGATCCTGTAGTCATTGTTGAACATATAGTCAAAGCTGGTGAAGAGTGATGCTTTATCATGAAACTATCAAAGTGCCTGGAGACCGCGTAGGCGTGATTGTAGGACGAGATGGTAGAGTCAGAAAGCGTGTTGAGGAACTCACCAATGCCAAGATTGATGTGAACTCTGAGGGAGTTGTGACTATAACTGCACCCGAAAATACTGAGAATCCGGTTCTCGCTTGGAAAGCACGTGACATCATACGTGCCATGGCCAGAGGATTCAGTCCTAAAAATGCGTTTTCCCTAATCGATGATGATATGCAACTTTTGGTGATCTCCCTTCGAGAAGTCGTGGGATCTTCGCAGAACCAGATGAAACGGGTTGCTGGACGTATCATCGGGGAAAATGGTCGGACAAGAAGAGTCATTGAACAGACAACAGAGACCAAAGTTTCAGTATATGGGAAGACGGTTTCCATTATCGGTATGAGTCCAGGTCTCGATTATGCAAGAAGAGCTATTGACATGCTTATTGCTGGCGCACCACACAGTGCTGTCTACTCCCGTCTTGAAAGCATGCGAAGAGAACTGAATCGTCAAAAGGCTGAACTCTGGGAAGATACAGACCTATGATTCACGTAATACCCCGTCTAATATGACTAGGCCGCTTTTTACAGCATGAGTAGCATGAGTCATCCCAAATCCATAGAAGCAAGCTTCGGAAGCATCTCACCAGCAGAGTTCTTCTACAGGAATAGACAGATGGCCGGTTTTGGTAATCCCACCCAGGCTGTCTATTCCACAGTACGAGAATTGGTCGAGAATAGCCTAGACTCATGTGACGATGCTCAGAACTTTCCCAAGATAGATATTGATATTCAAAACTTAAGTGCTGACACGCTTACTGTGACCGTTTCGGACAATGGAACAGGAGTACCCCCAGAGCAGGTGCCATTTGCTTTTGGTCGAGTTCTCTATGGTAGCAAGTATTCACAACAGCAGAAACGAGGCACTTTCGGACTGGGTGTGACAATGGCTATCTTGTATGGCCAAATCACAACAGACTCCCCCGTAGTCATTCATACTCGGACAGAAACATCTGGTGGCCATCTCTATCGATTGCTGGTCGATGTAGAGAACAATCTTCCTCTTGTAGAGGGGAAAGAGGATAGTCCTAGGGCAGATATTGGTACAACTGTGAGTGTTCAGTTGAAAGGCGACTTAAAGAGGTCTCAAGAACGCATTGTGGAATACCTGCGACTGTCTACCTTGTCTACTCCCCACGCAGAGTTCACCCTTAGGATTGATGAAGACACTCAATTGGAAATAGGCGGATGGTCAAAGACCATCCCTGAACCGATTAGGCCTGCAAAGCCGCACCCACGATCTGTTGACATGGAAGTCCTTCGTAGGCTCATCTCAAAGCATGGGGAAAGGAACCTTGAGGACTTTCTCTGTAAATCATTTCAAAAGATAGGAAAGAGGACCGCGTCCCGATTTCTCCGCTTCATGAACTTTAGCCCAAGTCGCATCGTTTCAGACCTCAATAGAGACGAACTGTCCCATCTGGCGCATGCGTTAAGGAAATACGATGGGTTCGAACGGCCTGATAGTAGGTGTCTTAGTCCCATCGGAAAGAATGAGTTTCTGACAGCCACGCGCTCCGTCTTCAATGTGGAATTAGCTGAATATGCAAGTCTTGGTGTCAATGAATGGCAAGGAAATCCGTTCGTGATGGAGGCTGTGATCGCTACGGGCGATGAGTTTCCTCAATCTGATATTCCCACGCTTTTCAGATTTGTCAACAGAGTCCCTCTTCTATATGATGCCAGTGATGGGATTCTTACCCGCGCCCTGAAACGAGTAAACTGGTCTAGGTATAACGGTACGACCTCCGAACCAGCTGCGATCTTTCTCCACCTCTGTTCAACCAAGATTCCGTTTAAAGCGGCAGGAAAACAATCACTTGCATCCATTCCGGAGATTGAGCACTCTTCATTTCAGCTCTTCCGAGAACTTGGGCGTAAACTGGGACGAATCAAAGGCAAGTCGAAGAGGAGTGCTCGTGAAATGAAGAAGATGCGGGAGTTCTCAAAATCACTTAGACAAATAGCACGATTTGGTAGCGCGCTTGCAGGTTGCGATGATGTACCTCCTACAGATGGAATTGTGAAGCAACTTTTCGAGGTGAGGCTTGATGAATGATTCAGATCCCGCGACCAAAAGCCTGACCTCACTGGGCAAAGCGATAGTAGAGGCCTTGCAGGAGAGCAGGTGTCCTACCCTTGAGATTCCAGATAGGCGAACTAGCAATATAGTCTTTGACGAGAACTCTAACCAGTACGTTCTCGGACTATCAAGAAGTGTGCGGGACTCAAGTAATGTAAAACACGTAAAACGATTTGCGCAATTGACCTGGGCTGCGTCTTTTGCCAAAGAACTACTTCGCACATCAAGAACCAGTTCCCTAAGAGACCTATACTACTCATCAGAGGCCTTTGGTGTTGATTTTTCAGACCAGTCTGAGTCTGACAGGATTGTGACTGATCTTGAATGCCTCACAGGTCTTCCTCGTGAAAGCTTCGGAATCTATCCCGAGGAACACTCCTCAATCTATGGTGAGGTGCTAATGCGGTATACTGTTTCTGGATACGAAGGAAAAGAGATTGACCTAACGGTTAGTCCAGACGGATTGCCAATTGGTCCGGCCCTGATGACTGCAGAGCCCATTAAGTCAGATGCTGAACTGGTCCTAGCTGTAGAATCAGGAGGGATGTTCTCTCGTCTGATTGAAACGAAAGCATGGAAGCGATTCAATGCTGTATTGGTACAGTTAGGTGGTCAACCGCCCAGATCCACTAGGCGTCTCATGAGGAACCTGAATGTTTCGCTTGGCTTGCCTGTCTACATATTTACAGATGGTGATCCGTGGGGTATGCATATTGCCAAAGTCATAACCAGCGGAAGTGCAAATTCAGCGCATATCAAAAACCTGACAATCCCGGGTGCGAAGTGGATTGGAGTGACTCCAGATGATATAGTTCATTATTCATTGCCCACAGAGCCGATGAGTGATGCTGACCTCAAAAGACTTAGTGAACTAGCTCAAGATGTACGATATATGGAATCAGAGTGGCAGCACCACATCAATCAGTTCAAGAAGATTCTGATAAAGGCCGAACAACAAGCTTTCAGTAGGTTTGGGATGGACTATGTTGTTGACACTTATCTTTCAGAAAAGATAGGCTAGAACATGGTTATTCCCAAAAGGAGAAAGGTTACAGCACCATATGCTATGACTGCCTGAAGTAACAATAGCATCAGCACATTCCGTTTCTCGGTAATCCTTGTAGAGAAGTGAGGCAGTATCCAATACATTGTGAATGGTCCAACTACTTTCAGAGT
Organism: Candidatus Thorarchaeota archaeon; assembly: GCA_011364905.1. GTDB lineage: Archaea > Asgardarchaeota > Thorarchaeia > Thorarchaeales > Thorarchaeaceae > SMTZ1-45. The sequence goes on along the minus strand of RDNZ01000029.1, from coordinate 15,918 downwards.
TCCATCCTCTCTTGCGGAAGCGAATTTGACATACTCGATTCTCTTCCTTTTCACATAGATACGATATATTATGTATAGTAGGAAATTGATCAAGAATGGTGTATACATTATTATTGCCAACCTGTCCATGTTACCAAGTATCAGAGCTGACGCTATTGCAGCTCCTAATGGCAGTCTGCCAACATCTCCGGGCAACACTCTAGCAGGATATCTATTGAACATGAGAAACGCAACAGATGCACCAAAAAGAGATGCCGCCACTATCCCCGCATCCGTCTGGGCACTTGTCATCATGTGGCCGTCGACATAAGGCGAAAGAAGAATATAGAGAATGATTGCAGAGGAGTTGATAGTACTGAGACCTGCTTCGAGACCATTCATTCCTCCGTACATATTTGTGGAGTCCACGATAAAAGTCATCATTAAAGGCACAATAAGAAGTGCATAGAACGGACCAAAGTTAATCGTGCCAATGAATGGGATTGTCATTGTCGGAGTTCCAACACTGACAGCGACCATTGGAATTGATGCAACAAGCGGAAGTACAATCTTGGTCCTGTTTTTGAAGTTAAATGTGTCATCCAGAAGTCCAATGAGCCCGGCCATGAGTATAGACACCAATGCAGCAAGGAGCCCCTCAGGAACCTCCGCTAGCTCCTGGAATGTGGTGATGCCCATCACAATCAGTAGTCCGAACACAATGGCGAAGAGGACGATGATACCGCCTCCTTTTGGAACACGTGGTTTCTCTGGTTTGTGTACATCTATTCCGGTGTTATCTGCTTCAAGCAGCATTTTGATGGTTCTTGGCATGAAGATTATAACTACAAGAAATGAAGCTAGCAATGCAACAAGGATTGTAATCATCTGGTCCACTTCATTTGTGCTTGTGCCCCACTGCACTTCGTGTCAGTTTTTACCTTTTCGGAGCAAATGTGGTTGTTTGTGCAGGCTTTCAACGTCCGAAATCTATTTTAACAAACCAGAAGCTCGAGCGACCAATCCCATGTCTTGTGGAATTTTATTTCGCTTGACAGAAACCCCGATTATATCACGGTGATATGTATTGAGCCTGCTTAACAAACGGATAGGAACCCTTCTACTACTTGCTCTGTTTATTACAAGTAGTTTCATGGCGATTAGTCCAATCTCAGAGAATGCGAAATCAGAACACTTGGCTCAAACCAAGGACTTCGGGTCCATTATAGCTGAATCTACAGCGAATCTGTCTATTCCCTTTGTAGATAATTACTACGGAATTACCGATGGAATAATTGACCCGACCGAGTATTCGTTCACTTACACAGATCCTGTGACCGGGGTTAGAGTCTATGCTGAACACAATGATACAGTTTTGTATATTGGTCTAGAGGCAAGGACCTCCGGATGGATTGGCTTTGCATGGAAGAACTACACTGATACTTTCAGGAGTGCAGGGTTGAACAACAGTGATGTTATAGTTGGCTACTCTCCTGGGGCAGCACTTGGTAGTTATTGGAGAGTTCAAACCACCGACGCTGTCACAGTACACTATGTTTTGAGTCTACGAAATGGAACAGTTATCCAAGAGTCTGACTATCCCGACATTACTTCAGTCCAACCTCTTGAAGAGTTATCAGCGTTGCAGGGTTATAAAGATGCAATAGTTGGGATGCGAATTGGTGAAAGGCGTCATTTCGTCATTCCTGCAAGCGAAGCATATACAGACAGAACTCACGCACTCTACGGGCAGGACCTAATCTATGACATTGTTCTGACCAGAATCTACAGGGGCGGTGTATCTCATACTGACAATCCAGCTGACCAGAGCCAGATAGTGTTTAGTGATGAACATGGGACAAGTACTTTCCAGCATATCCGTGATTCAGACCAATCTAGAGTTCTTCAAGCCGATGGGACTGATAATGGCACCTTCACGCAGCTTGAGTATGCAATCTTGCTGAACTCCACTGACACTAATGATATCCCCCTGTTCAATAGCACAGATATCCAGTTTCCATTCATCTTCATGTTTGGAAATGAAGAGCAACTCAATGGATTACCAGTACAGCATACATATTGGTCAGATCCCGCCTTGCTGAATTTTGAACCCAATGCCCCTCCAGCGTTGAAAGTCGTAACTCCGGAAGCTGGGGCCTCTCTTCAATGGATTGCAAGCCTTCAGCTCAATGCTACTGATGACTGGGTCACGTCTGCATCCTATCGATTTGATCAAGAGGATTGGGACTCCTTGGAATATAACTTCCGTACTGGATTCTGGGAGTCAAAAATTGATCTTTCCACATATTCCGAAGGAGCTCATGTGATAACCTTCAATGCAACTGACATATCAAACGCAACGGCGGTCACCAGCGTTTCAGTGAATATCAACAGACCATTCCTACCTTTGTTGGGGATGAAAGTTGATGTCAGCAGAAAAGTTACCCCGACCAATCACTATGGTTCCACAGTGGTTGATGATTATACAATAGTAAACAATGGATCTGCTCCCATAAACTCCATTGATATATATCTACCCAAAGAATACGCGTCGAACTTCCTGTCAATGGTTGCTGAAGATAGCGATGGGAACGAGATTGTTGTCGTTCAACTTGCAGACTCTGATGGTATGCTGCATTGGATATTGTACTTCAGAGATCCAATCGGATTCCAAGAAGAATTCTCTTTCACCACTACGATGTACATGACGGGAGTATTCTACCTAACAATTCCTACTGAATGGGAATACCGAATAACCTTCATGAGATACCCATATCTCCCATACGTGATTCGCAGAGCCCAATTCGCTTTGACCTTTCAACAGCAAGGCTCTTTGATACCTAATGAGCCTGTGCCTGATTCAACAGATGCAAATTTGGCCCCGTTCTCAATGCTGACCTTCAGCTCACGTTTGAGACTCTTCTATCCTAATGTTGTTTCTGATAGAACAACCAGAGTCACTGTTGGTGCATGGGGCTGGCTTTCCTATAGAGAGACCATCACAATCACCAACACAGGTGCGAATCCAATTAACACATTTAATTTCGTCATTCCTGCTTACTCCACATCAGTGTCCGTCTATGATGAGGTTGGCATTCTTGCACAAACTCAGAAAACGATTGTTGATAGCAAGTTCAATGAAACCAAGACCTTAATCGTCAGTCTCACTGCCGACAGGTTTGGCCAAGGCCTGCAAACAGGGTTCAAATACACCTTCACAGTTGATTATGTGGTTCAAACAAGTAGCTACCAAGAAGCTACTCCCAATGGAAACAAGCTCGACATCCCAATGGCCACTATAACTGACATCCTTGTTCGAAAACATGTCATTGATGTTGACATGAGCCCAACAGTCGCTCTGAAAGAGGCTAGCGCTGGCTATCGGAAGCTCTATGGCATTTTTGATGTCACGCTTCAATACTCATCATACAATACAACCCAGAGAAATCCGATCTCATTGGAGGTCTTCTATACAACGACGCTAGGCGCCTTTGCACGACCTGCTATTTTTTCACTGATGATTGGCTTAGTAGGCCTCATCTATGTGACGATGAGGAAAGTAGAGCTACCAGAAGAAGTCACAGGTCCTCGAGATGAAGAAGAAGTTGTTGACTCTCAGCCCAAACAAACAGGCGCCCCTCCTGAACTCCTAAGTGAGTTTGCCACTCTGTATTCAAAGAAGACAGGTTTCAATATGGATTTGGAAAAGCTTGACGCAGCTCGAAGGAGAGGCAAGGTGAAAAAGAGAGAGTACATGATTCGTGAACGAGACCTCAAAAAACAGATTGAGGAGATTGACGACAAGCTCCCAAGCCTGAGAGCAGAGCTGATAGGTTATGGTGCCAAATACCGTAACCTTGTTGGACAACTTGAACTCCAAGATGAGAAAATCGAAGGAGCCAAAGCTGGTCTTCGCCAGCTACTTCTGCGTAAGAAGAAGCAACGAATCAGTCGTGTAGCCTTTGAGAAGTCTCGACAGGATTACCTCAAGACGATCCAGAAGGCTACAAGTGCCAGTGACCGCATACTACTCTCATTGCAAGAAGAAGCTGGAGATATCTAGGCAGCCTCGGCCGCCTAGATTCTGCCCCTCGAGACTAGAGATGTAAACATCACATAATGTCAGAAGGCAACTCTTATCAAACAAAAGACATCCAAAAACTGTCCCTATGAAGGTAAAATTTAATGAATATGAGCGAAGTCTTTCAACGAGAGAACATTCGTGCACGAGAGCTGTTGCATGAAGAATCACGTGCTCTTGAGATGTATCAATACTTGACTGGTTCTCGTAAAGTACAGTCCTATCTCCGTACAGCCAACCGAATGGCTGTGTCCAGACTGGGATACACAGATCATGGCCCAGTCCATGCTGAGGTCGCAACCTGGAATGCATTGAGAGCCTTTGATATCCTTGAAGGCACATTCCAACCTAACGTGGTTGCTGAGGGGATAGGTGATATTGACGATGGTCTTCTAATAGTGCTTGCATCGACTTATCTTCATGATATAGGAATGGTTGTTCATAGGAATGAACATCCTCAGGCATCAATCAACTTGGCCAGTCCCATTCTTGAGGACAAGCTCATGGACATCTACGGTGACCCGGGTAAGGCAACTGATATTCTCTCATTCATTCTTCACGGAATCTATGCTCATGATGACGACACACAGTGTTTGACACTTGAGGCTGGAATCACAAAGCTTGGTGATGGGTGCGATTTGACCAAGGGACGCACAAGGGTCCCTTTCCAGAAAGGAAAGGTCGATATTCACTCCGTAAGTGCCATGGCAATCAACAACGTTATTCTAGAGCCTGGCAAGAACAAACCGTTGCGAATAACTGTGGCGATGGACAATCCCGCAGGAGTTTTTCAGGTTGAAGCTGTTCTGGAGAAAAAGATTTCCACCTCTGGCCTTCAAGACCATATCGATGTTGAAGTTCTTGTAAATGGAGACCGTCTGATTCTCTCTCATGTGAAGCGACTATTTCGTGTACAAATGGAGGATGCTGGCGAAGTACTGAGTCCGAAGGAGAAATAGAACAATCACTGCCAAAGGTATGGTTTCAGTTCAGATACCAATTAAAATGGTAGCCCCGCCAGGATTTGAACCTAGGTCTGAGAGGCCAAAACCCTCAATGCTGGACCACTACACCACGGGGCTCTAGATTGACCTGTGAATCAGGTCTATGACTTCAAACTGAAAGGAATACCGCTCTCAATGATTTCGGAAGATATTCGTTCCTTCCATCTCTCGAGAAATGCTGTTTCTTCATTCCTTTGTTTTCCATCCATCCTGAGATCATCAGGGAGCATGCAAGCTATCCCATCAATGACAGGATACCATCTTCCACACTTCGGACATGTTATTAACGCTTCGTCGATTTCTTCGATCTTCTCGCCCTTTGATTCTAAGTTATGGGACTTGAAGACATCCAACTCTAGTTTGCTTCTACAGTCGCTCACAGGGCAGGCGAGGATGTCCATCAACCAGCGTTTCATTACTATCACTTCTGTGACTGGCATCGAATAACCCGTTGCCGTTAAAAATCATTCTGGCTACTTCTGCAGATGTCTAACCCGAAAGGCTATTTGGGTGCTAGCTGCGCCACAAGCAACCTGTTATTCAGAGGCTTCAGCAATGGAATACAAGCATCCCTGGATACCGATGACCAAGGCGACCGAGAAGGACATGCTAGAGTCTATCGGGAAGAAGCGCCTTGATGAGCTGTTTTCGAATATACCTGAGGAGTTCAAGCTGCAACGCGACCTCGATCTCCCTCGCTCCCATAGCGAGATTGAGGTGACACGAAGAATACAGGACCTAGCCGCCAAGAACAGACCTGCTGACACTGGAAGGGTCTTTCTGGGTGCTGGAATAGGAATGCACTATGTCCCAGCAATTGTTCCTGCTCTGGCCACCCGATCAGAGTTTCTTACGTCGTATACAAGCTATCAAGCTGAGGTCAGTCAAGGCATGCTGCAAACACTGTTTGAGTATCAGAGTCTTCTCGCTGAGATTCTGGACATTGATGTTGTCAATTCATCGATGTATGACATGGCAACTGCTGTAGCTGAAGCGGCGAGAATGACAGTCCGTGTCAAGAAACAACGGTCAAAGTTCCTTGTTCCTGGTACAATGAATCCCGAGCACTACAAGGTCTGTCACACCTACACAGAACCAGTCGAAATTGAATTAGACAGTATTGAGTATGATTCCAAAACCGGATTGATGTCGCTTAACGACCTTGAATCAAAGATGGATGACCAAGTAGCAGGGGTCTATATTGAAAATCCAAGTTATCTTGGATTTATAGAAGATCAGGTCGATGAGATAAGCAAGATAGTCCATGAGCATGATGCACTATTAGTTGCAGGTGTTGACATTCTCTCCCTGGGTCTTATGCGCCCCCCTGGTGATTATGGTGCAGACATCGTGGTGGCTGAGGGACAGCACCTTGGGTCTCCCATGACTTTTGGTGGTCCGCTGGTTGGTATCTTTGGTTGTATTAATGACCGTAAACTCATCTATCAGATGCCTGGTCGGCTAGTTGGGATGACTAGGACAGAACAGGAACCGTTCGAGGATGGGTACGTACTGACATTGAGCCCGAGAGAGCAGCATATTCGCCGGGAAAAGGCCACCAGCAACATTTGTACCAATCAGGCACTTCTCGCAGTGAGTGCTGCAATCTATCTCTCGCTTCTTGGTCCAACAGGATTGAAACAGGTGGGTGAAACCATCGCGTATAATGCAAATTACGCGGCGAAAATGCTTGATGGAATTCCCGGAGTAAAAGCGCCTGCTCTTGGTAAGTCTACCTGGAAAGAGTTTGTTGTACGTTTTGAGAATGGAGTGACGGCAAATGCAGTCTATGAGGGACTACTTGAGAGAGGTCTACACGGCGGTAAACTCCTCACCGATGAGTTTCCGACACTTGGGGAGTCGATGCTATTCTGCGTGACAGAAGTGCACAGCAAGGAAACTATCGAAGAGCTGATACGGGCAGTGAAAGATATCGTTTCACAGGGGGGTGCTGAAAGATGAGGCGTAATGACTTGGATGACACCAAGGTGCGCCAGGCAAAGTGGGATGAACCACTGATCTTTGAAAGATCCATTCCAGGCGTTGTGGGGCATGTTTTTCCAACAGCTGACTCTGAAGTGAAGAAAGTCGTAGGCGCCCTCAGAGATGTCATTCCGGATAAAATGGCTAGAAGAGAACTACCAAGGATTCCTGAGGTTTCCGAGCCGGGAGTAGCACGACATTTCACACGACTATCACAGATGAACTTTGCAGTTAATCTTGGCACCTACCCATTAGGCAGTTGCACAATGAAATACAATCCAGCAGAGAACAACTGGGCAGCCAGCACTCCAGGGTTTGCTTGGTTGCATCCTCTACAAGACTCCTCGATGACTCAAGGTGCACTTGAGATGATGTGGGAGCTTGAAGGATGGCTTGCTGAGATCACCGGGATGGATGCGGTCACTCTTCAACCTGCTGCAGGCGCGCAAGGAGAGTGGACTGGCGTCATGATGATGCGGGAGTATCATCGTTGCTACACCGATAAATGTGAGATGAGAACCGAGATGCTCATTCCGGATGCAGCACATGGGACAAATCCTGCGTCTGCAGCTATGGCTGGGTATAAGGTGGTAGTCATTCCATCTAGCAAAGAAGGGCTAGTTAATCTGGATGCCCTAAAGGAGGTTGTCGGTCCGAAAACTGGGGGTTTGATGCTTACAAATCCAAATACAATTGGTGTGTTTGAGAAGGATATTGGTGAGATAACAGATATTGTGCATGACGCTGGAGGTCTGGTCTACTACGATGGTGCCAACTTCAACGCGATTATGGGCAAAGTGAGACCTGGAGATATGGGCTTTGATGTTGTTCATCTGAACCTGCACAAGACATTCTCCACGCCTCATGGTGGAGGCGGACCCGGTGCTGGACCAGTCGGTGTCACAAAGAAACTGAAGGAATTCCTTCCTGTACCACGCATTGTAAAGAAGGATGACGGTTCTTTTGATTTGGACTATGACTATCCCAAGTCCATTGGCAAGGTCAAGAGCTTCTATGGCAACTTTGGTGTACTCGTCAGAGCCTATTCCTATATCTATTCACTTGGATCTGAAGGTCTCGAACGAGCCTCTGAGGTGGCGGTCTTAAACGCGAACTATATTGCTCATCATGTGAGAAAGATACCTGGGTTTACACTCCCTTATTCTCAAGATGCACCTAGAATGCACGAGTGCGTGATCTCTGCCGCAGAATTGAAAGACGAGACAGAGATTACAGCTATGAACGTGGCAAAACGCCTGTTGGACTTTGGTGTCCATGCTCCTACAGTCTACTTCCCTCTCATTGTCCCTGAAGCACTAATGATTGAACCGACTGAAACGGAACCACGTCACGATCTTGACTTCTTCATCTCAGCTCTCGAGAAGATATCGAAAGAAGCCCACGAGGATCCAGAGAAGGTTAAGAACGCACCTATTTCAACATCTGTCCGGCTGCTGGACGAGTACCGTTCAGCTCACCCAAAGACCATGGCACTCTCATACCGGATGTACAAGGAACGCCAGAAAGAAGGTGTCCTATAAACACATACTGAGTCACCGAAAGTGTTAGAGGCAAGTACTGTCATTTTGAGAGCAATGATCGTCAAGAAGAAAGCAGGTCGACATACCATCTACCTTGATGCAAAGGAGATTGGGAAGGATATTCTCATTGCCATCTATGGTGGTGATGAATACCATATTGGTGGGGTCGCAGCCGCCTATCCCACAGAGAGTCACTACCGGGATGCAATAACAATCAGCGTGAATACACTCACGCTGCCTGGTCATAAGGACTACGTTGTTGCAAACACAGTCGCAGAGAAAATCTCCAAGGCGCTAGAAGTTCCCACGGTTGTGACAGTTGGCATCCATTATGACAAGGCTACGAGTGCGGAGATCAAAGAGATTGTTTCTGTAGTGGATGCACTTGTGGATGAGTTTGTTGCCCTATATCAAAAGGCTGAATAGTGCTCTAACCTTCAACTTCATTGGTTGGATACTTGAAAGTCAAGTTCAAGTCCTTTGGACCTGTGAGAAGACTCTTGAGAGAGAAAATCATAGATGTAGAGGTCTCCCCTGACGCTACAGTTCGCCAAGTCATTGACGCAGTGCTTGAGCTACGGGGAGATGAGCTCAGGAGGCTAATAATGCAGGACAAAGAAATCAGTGGAAACTTGATTGTCATGCTTAACAAGAAGGACGTCGAAACACTAGGTGGTATTGATATAGCGGTTCACGATGGTGATGAGATAGCAATACTTCCCCATGTCCAAGGCGGCTAGGTGGTGTGAATATGGGTCTCAGGTACTATCTTGAAACATATGGCTGTTCATTAAATGCCGCTGACTCCGACATCATCGTAGGACGTCTGAACGCTTTAGAAGGGCAACGTGTGCAGGATATTGATGAAGCTGAACTGATTCTCCTGAACACCTGCGGAGTAAAGGAACCTACTGAGGACAAAATCGTTCATAGGCTTGAGGAGCTAGCTAAGGGAACGACTCCGATTGTAGTTGCCGGTTGCCTTCCCAAAATCTCTTTGGACCGAGTCGAGAGGGCAATCCCAGAATATGCCGCCCTACTAGGACCGCAGTCTATGGAAACCCTAGCTGACATTATTCCACGTATCCTTGACGGTGAAAGAGGCATTCGCCACATCGAGGCGGATGGTGCCTACAAACTGAAGTGGTTTGCTGGTCCCCCTGACAGTGTAATCTGTACCATCCCAATATGTGAGGGATGCCTTGGAAGTTGTGCGTATTGTGCAGTGAGATTTGCTCGAGGTCAGGTTAAGAGCTATTCTATCAAGGACCTACGTGAGCTGGTTGAGCGTTGTGTTCATCTTGGATATCGTGAGATCCGATTGACTTCGCAAGATGCTGCTGTGTATGGAACAGATACAGGTGAAAAGCTTGAAGACCTTATGCTCTCAGTAAACGAGATTGAGGGACCACACCGATTCAGGCTGGGGATGTTTAATCCAAACATCGTCATGAGTTCAATTGACAGGCTTCTAGAGGCAATGGACAATGAACACTTCTTCAAGTTCTTTCACATTCCGCTTCAATCAGGTAGTGACAAGCTCTTGAAGACGATGAAGCGCCGCTATATCGCAAGTGATTGGGTAAGTGTGGTAGAGAAGGTCCGAAAGCGATTCAAGAATGCAACCATTGCCACAGACATCATTGTCGGATTTCCCGGCGAGAACGAATCTGACTTTCAACACACTCTGGAACTGATTCAACGAGTGCGACCCTCAATCACCAACATCTCAAAATATGGCGACAGACCAAATACACTTGCTTCGCAATCAAAGGATAAGGTAGAAACCTCGGTGAAAAAACAACGAAGCAGAAAACTGACCAAAATTGTGGATGAGATTCTTATTGAGTCAAACAAGGCATGGGTTGGATGGTCGGGTCCAGTCTTAATCACAGAGAAAGGTTCGAAGGGTGGGATGCTTGGACGTAATGAAGCCTACAAGATTGTGATAGTCCAAGAAGACCTGAGTCCAGGGACTATGGTTGATGTCGAAATCACATCATCCGAAAGAACCCATCTAATCGGAGAGATTAGGACCTAGGCTTGATATTGATGTCAATGATTTTGCCAGACTCCGCACTCTGTCTCGCTGCCTCAACAACTTCCAATGCGCAAAGAGCATCATCAATGTTCACCTTCGGAGTCCCCCCTGTCTTTATGCACTTCAGAAAGTCATTCAGTACCTCTCGTACAGGTTCTCCATAGACCTTTATCGTAGCACCTCTCTCCGGAAGCTGAATGGTGTCGCCCTTGGCAATAGGGGCTTGGTCCAAGTGCTGTACCTTGATTATCTGTCCAAACAAATCAAGAACCAGAGAGCCCTTTGTTCCTGAAACATCCATGTATCGACGACGTCCTGCATATTGCCTAGAAAGATGGAAGAAATGTTCAGTCCCAGATGCAAACTTCACCATTACCGTCCCACTGTTATGGATTCCACTGGCTGTGTTACTCTGGGCATAGAGCTTTGCAGGACCGTTGCTGATTCTCGCCATTATGTCGAAGTCGTGAACGCCAATGTCCTCAAAGACATCACCCAAAGCCGGGATTCTCGCGGGTGATACAAACCCTCGTCTGTCGTGAATGATTGTTCTGGGAGTTCCAATGGCATCGCTGGCAATCAATGACAAGGCTCTCCCTACAATGGGATTATAGATCTCTGAATGAGAAATAAGGGTGACAATCCCTCGTTCCCTTACTATTTCTGCGACCTTTTTACCGTCTTCTAGGGTGCTTGCTAGTGGCTTTTCTATTAGAATTCCCTTGATTCCATCGAAGCCTGTAGCGATGGAGTGTGCAATCTCGGCATGGGTTGCAGTTGGTGTAGCAATGATGACACCGTCTGGTTTTGTCTTTTTCAACATACTCTCAAAGTCACTAAATGCGGTCGTATTGTGTTCCTTCGCGACCTTTCGCGCCGTAGCATTGTCCTTGTCTGCCACTCCCACCAAGACTCCCATATCGCTTAGAATTCGGGCATGAATACGACCCATATTGCCTGTTCCAACAATCACAATCTTTTGAGATGACGTTATGAACCACTCCTGTGGGAATCAAGGTGCCCCCTCTCCTCTTGACCTTTATACATTGCCATGGTCCTTCAGTTTTTCCTGATTGATTGATTTTTTGCAGCCTCATGATATGAAAACGGCGATTGTTGACATGGCGGTCTTATATTGACTGCAACTGATCCATGTATGAATCCAAGATTCACACAACCATCAGGGACTCGCCTGAATGATAATGCACGTCTTGGATCACTATGCCGCGCCGAGTCCCATTATGCTTCAGAAGACAACTCCCTCCCTCGGACCCACCCGCTTATGTTGTGCGATTCTTGCCTCGTCGCACTCTGGGTGGGTCCTATTACAACTTGTTCTCAGATGAAAAAAACTGATTGGTTGCCTGCTTGACTCAAATACACGATTGCCAGAATTGAGAGCGCCACTAACGGTAGAAGTAGAAACTGGATTGGTATCCAGTCCTGCCGAATATCATAGGCCTCTTGACAGGCGATACTAAGAAACAGTACGGATGGCACGGCTCGAACTTCTTAAGTTGTCACCGGGTTCATCATTTGGTATGACAATCCAAATGCGCGAGTTTCAGATCGGTGACAGAGAAGTCATAAAAGAGATGGTTCTTGAAGCTGAGAACTTTGGAACTCCATTTCTCGACCACGAGATGCTGAGAATTGATGTTTATACTGCTTTTCCCCAACTCGGTAAAATCCTGATGGCTTTTGCCTCTGAGAATAAAGAGGTGCTCGGGTATACAGCTATTCAGTTTGACTGGAGGGCCCTTGTCATTAATTCCATCATCACACATCATGACCACCTTCGAGAAGGTGTTGGTAGTAGGATGATAGAAGAAGTGAAGGAAATTGGGAAGAAACACACTCTTGTTGATGTGATTCGCGTTGATACTGGGGACTTCATGGAATACTCGCAGCAGTTCTATCTATCTTGTGGTTTCGAGAGGGCAGGTTATGTGCCACACTACCTCAGCTGGACAAACAATCAAGTAATCTTTGTTTATCAGCTTTCTAAACAATAACAAGTGACGTGGAGGGCAAATCTTGAACTCGTTGAAGAACGGCAATATTGAAATTTATCACTGTTAGCCTAGCTCTGAAAGAATGCCAGAAGATTCTTTGTATCCATAAAAGAACTCGAAGGGCTAGATACGGCGAAGACCATGCCAGACAATAATCAATTACACCCGTTTGACCAAGCGGTCAAACTTGCAGCAGTAGCGCCCTATGCATACCAAGGGCATATCCCTCAGACCTATGCTAATATGGTAGGTCCATTCGGTGGCATCATTGTAGCAGTCATTCTGAATGGCATACTAAGTCATAAAGAATGTCAAGGAGTTCCTATTTCAGTAACCGTGAACTTCGCTGGACCAATCGCGGATGCTCCATTTGCGCTGGCACTTGGTCTCATTCGAACAAACCGATCAAACCAGCATTGGACTGCTGAACTCACCCAGGGCTCAGAAGTAGCTACAACCGCCTCTGCAGTTCTTGCAAACCGACAAGAAACATGGATGATGTCTGAGGCACGCGCTCCATCTGCACCGAAGCCTGAAGATGTTGCGTCGTGGCCAGCTCCATCGGAACCAAAATGGATTCAACGCTATGACTTCAAATTCATACGAGGTAAGGCAACTCTATCTGGTCAGCCAGCGAAGGACTCAGAGAGTCTGCTCTGGGTTCGTGATGAGCCGGAACGGCCGCTTGACTTTCTCTCTCTAGCTGCGTTAAGTGACGTCTTTTTCCCACGAGTTTTCATTCGACGCCAGAAACTAGGGGTGGCAGGCACTGTATCACTTACGACCTATTTTCACGCTGATGATTCGAGCCTTAAACGTCAGGCAACGCGACCGGTTTTGGCTGCTGCACGGGGTCAACGTTTCTATAGTGGCTATTTTGATCAGGTCGCAGAGCTATGGAGTGATGAAGGAGAACTTCTGGCGTCCAGCATCCAGATGGTCTATTTCAAAGACTAAATGATTGCGCGGATTGAAGGTGAAGAATCGCGCGAATGGCGAGATTAAAATCGCTCCTAGTAGGAGGCTTGTATTATGACTGTTGAACCCTACCCTGACTGTATAAGAGAACTGCCCAGAGCAAAGATTCCTCTCAAAGGAGTTAAAGCATGGATTGCTCAAGGAGTTGCGTTCCAAGCTGCCTTCTTTGAGATTGAACCAATTGGAACTATACCTTCACACAGCCACGGTGCGCAATACGGCTTTGTCATTGAAGGCGAGATGTTGCTGACATCCGGTGATGAAACCAAGCTCTACAAGAGAGGAGACTCGTACTATATACCCGAAGGAGTTGTTCACTCCGCTGAGTTCAAGACTTTCTTTAGAGCAATGGATTTCTTTGCTGAGCCGTCCAGATACGAAACTGAATGAACTCGTAGATCTTGAGCACGAAGAAGATGGTACGGTAGCCAAGATTTGCCAGATGCAGAAACTACGGTGCAGAGAGATAAGAGGATGAAGCTGGTGTGGTTGGTTTGAGCTGGAACACTTGACTCCCATATGCAACCAATAGAATGAGAGTTCCAGCCATTGGCAGTATTGGAACTTGAATCAGTGTCCACTCTTGCAGAGTGCCATAGATGAGCTGACAGGCGGCCACCCAAATCAAAAGGACCACAAAATCAAATCCTGCGCCGTATCTAGCTGGCATTCTTCTAAGACCCACACCAATGTGAACTATGAAATACAACAAAGTCATGATCACAAATGGGATTGTATAGAAGTTAGTGACCCCGCCTCCAAGACCATACTCTATTACTGTAAATCCAACATCAAATCTAGCAGCCCAAAGATAAATCGTGACAGTGGAATGCCATCCCGGTGGTGGCGGATAATAGGGAGGCGGCGCAGTGGTTTCCAGAACAGCGAAGGGCATGAATATCGCGACAAAACCAAGTAGAAGAATGGGGATGATTATCCCGATCATTCCTCGCCGGTCATATGAATTGGCTACGCGATATTCCTGCACGATATTCCCCCTAGTGCTTATTTGTCACCAAATGGATTTGAAGATTGCCTTGCAAAGAGGATTTTGCTTGATTTCCAAACGAGGATGCAAGACAAGCCTTGTGGCAAGAGGGATTGCTAACGAGTCCACGGTTTAGGGACGAAGCTGATTGTGGCAAAGGTCATAGTTTCGACGAAACCGCCCAAAAGAGAGCATACCAGTTTCTTTTTGACCATCAGAAAATCTAGATAATGAGTCAAAGTCTATAACTACTCAGGATGTATTTAGGTCGCTCGAATAGTCAGAAGATTCCAAAGCGGAGTGGTGGGTGAATTTCGTTGCATAAATTCGAAACCGCAGCAGATTCTGATTTACGTGAAATCCTATACCTAATCAACAAAATCAATCGCGAATGGTATAGCACGATAATCCCTGAGGAACACTACCAAGATCCCTTTCTAACACGAAAACAGCTTGACCATATGGCAACATTCATGGATTTCTTTGTTCTCAGAGAGGAAGGCCATATTATTGCTGTTGGATCATTCAGTTCAAGAGATGAGAAAACAGCTTGGATTCCATTGATGCATGTTCATTCTAAGTATCAGAGAAAGGGGATTGGGTCTTCACTATTGAGATATCTTGAGAAGAAAGCAGTAGCTCTTAACTTTACTAAGATTCAACTGGAAACTGATAGTGAAGCGAAATGGGCTATCAACTTCTACGAGAAACATGGGTTCTCCATTTTCAAAAAGGACAAGAATCCATGGGGGTATCATGTTTGGCTGGAGAAACCTTTGAACTAGAAAAGATGGTACGGAGAGCGAGATTTGAACTCGTAAATGTAAGAAATGAGTTCTACTCACAGTGATGCAAAGTGATGTTGTAAACGAATTGAATTGGCAGGTTCAATGGTTGGTCACTAATCCTTACGATGCAATACGGATATGTCATTACAGCGGCAGTGCCGCAGTCCTCACCAGGATGTATCTCATCGACATAGACTCTGTAGTATAAACCATTCATAGTGACTCTTGTGATATTTGTAGAATATCCTCCAGAAGTACGCTCACCTTGGAAGACGGCTATAAGAATCTCTGACGTGAAGTTGACAAATGGCACCTCAGGTATTGGAATATGTCCACTATAGAGGTCCAGCCATAATTCCTCCCATGTTGTTGCATCTCTAATAGCGAAGTTCTCTCTCTCAGCATGTTCGTAGCCATAACCTGGATCAATAGTTGTGAAAGACACGTCAGTTGAAGGAAGAATACCAAGAGCAGGTTCTATGAATATTAGAAAAGAGGTCGAAAAGAAGATGCAGATAAC
>RDNZ01000002.1 GCA_011364905.1 Candidatus Thorarchaeota archaeon | reverse complement strand
AGATCTGAACAAGATCTGCGACTTGCCCTTCAAATAATCAACTGGTTGCTTCATGATCTTCAATCTTAGAGAAGTGGCGCAATTTTTTCAGCTGCTGTATTTGCGGCATAAACCAAGAGTCCTGTCTTCATGCCCTTACCAGCAGCCAGAACAAGAATCGCTTTTTCTCCTGCACTTTTCATAATCATGAGACCCTTCTCATTCGTGAGAAGTATCTCTTCAAGAGTACCTTGGTCCATTCTTTCGGCGGCAAGATCCGCTACTCCTAGAATAGACGCTGCCATTGCTGCAATCTCAGCTTCTTCTAGTCCTTGGGGAACTGCCGATGATATGGGAAGACCTTCCTTAGATAAAAGCATCCATGCCCTAATTCCTGCTGCGAGGGTTGTGGCTTCTTCCATAATCTGCCTTAGTTTTCCCTGTAGCTCTTCAAAGCTTGGATCAAACATGGCAGCCACTCTTTCTCTCTCTCTAGTCAGATAAATGACAATTGGAAATGCGCATTAATAAAGTTTGCATGATTAGTGAAATCTAAGAGCTCAGTCAAATACATCAAGGAAACTCTTTGAAATGTAATTCAGCAGACGGCAGGTTCATACAATGAGTTCACCATACAAATTAGACATGGAAATTCCAGTAGAAACAACAAGTAGTTGGAAGAAAGGAGTTCGCGTACTTGGAGTTGCTGAAAGCTTCGAGAAGACTCAATCATATAGCATTCTAGCTGGAGTAGTTATGAGAGGGGATTCGCGAATTGATGGCTTTAGCGTTTGCACTCCCTCTATCGGTGGTCATGACTCAACTGATGAGCTGGTATCAATGTTCACTCATCTCAATCGAAAGGATATTCGGGCATGGATGCTTGGAGGATCAGTAATCTCTTGGTTTAATATAGTCGACATTAATGCGCTCTATGAACGTACAGACACTCCTGTCATTTGCATCTCCTATCATCCCTCAGATGGCATTGAAAAATACTTGAAAGAGTACTTCCCCTCGGATTGGGAGTCTCGACTTGCTATTCTTGAGAGAACCGGTGCTAGAAAGTCTATTCTGTTAAAGACTGGCTACTCTCTGTATCTCTCTGTTGCGGGAATGAGTATTCCCAAGGCAAGAAACCTGCTCAACAAAATGACCGTTGATGGACGAGTTCCTGAACCAGTAAGAGTTGCTAGAACCATTGCTGCAGGATTGCATCGCGACTTCATTAAGACAGTGAAAGACCGCGCTTGACCTATTTCTCACCTATTGGTACTAATTCAATCCCAAGTTTCTCAGCACTTCTAGTATGTTCACCATAAAGATACCAGAAGATTTTCTCAATGATTTTCAGCTCAAGTTTCCTGACCGATAGATGACTATTAACAAAGAACCGATCCAATATGGCTGGGGAGACTCCTGACACTTCTAGCGCATTTGCGTGAACAAGCATATCGATAATATCTGACCCTAATACGATGCGCACCTCAAGACTCATCTCATTCTCAAAAGATTCCCATAGGCTCCTCAACCACTCCTCAAAGCTCTTGCACTCCTTCGAAATCTGCTTAATCACTTTCTTCTCAGTCTTGCGCTTGCTCTCTCGAAGCAAATTACCTCCGTATTCACCTGCGATTCTTGGAATGTCAGATGTTACCGATTCAGGAATGTCATGAACTGCAGCCAACGCTACAACTCTATCAAGGTCAACCTGTTCTCCTTCATCAAGGAGCGTTTTGGAGATTAACAAGGAGATTAAGATAGTGCCAAACGAGTGGTCTCCAACAGACTCTAGTCTTAAATTCTGAAGACCAGCAATCGTCCACCCACTTCTCACAATTCGTTTCAGAGTTTCGCCTATCTTTGCCAATGCAATTATTTCTTCGGAAATTTCCACACTCGATCCCTCGTGAGTTTGATATTTGAAAAAAGAGAACAGATGGGGGTTTTTCGCCCCCAACATAACCGTTTAACTAAGGCAGAGTAATTGAACCGTTTATTATCATTAGACGGTAGTCCCTAGTCATATTGACCATTGTATTAGTGACCCAAAATGGATTCTGGAATTCCAGTAGATCTGCAAGACCTATTCCATCATTTGCTAAATTGCCACCTTCATTGGCGTTTTCACCTAGAGGAACACTTGCATAATTCCTGTCTCCCAAAAAGTCACCCCAGAGGGTCGCGTTAATCATACGATAAACTGCCAAATCTGAGCGAGGTACAATACTAGTCACCAACCATGATGGACCATTTAAAACCTCAATATCTGGATTACCTAAGTATCTCTGATCTGCCTCTGCTCCAATCACAAAAGGTTCGCGATTCGTTGTATTACAGAACCATGTCAGATTGGCATATTCCATCGCTGCTCGAATTCCCATGATACTAGCGCGTACAGGAGCAAAGATGACGGATGCATTACCGATCTCAGGGTTCCACATATTCTGTGCAAGTGTCCTTGCTGTTTCTGAATCGTTGTATGAGTTTACATATTCAGTTGGAAGAAGCTTAACCTCTCCTAGGGTTTGGTTTGCATAATCAATCCCATCGAGAAATCCACTAATCATCTCCGCTACTGTGGAATCTGCGGCTACTGAACCAATTATACCAACCACTCCAGTTCGATTGACATTTTCGACGGCTAGATGAGCTGCAAGTGCACCTGCAAGAAACGAAGCTTCATTATACGCAAAAGTTGCTGAAGCCACATTTGGTAGATTGACAAAACCACCAACGAATCCAAATTTCTGATTGGGATATTCATTGGCAACAGTGATGACTACATCCCTTAAGCCAACCTCCGTGCCTATGACAAGAATGAGGTCGTGGTTTGCTCTTTGTGCGATGCTCTCCATGGTGCTCTGTAAGTCTGTAAGATCTGCTGCCACTCTGATATCATAACTGACAACAACATCCACTAGATGGAGTCCTTCATATGCCTGGTCAGCCATACTCCTGTCACCAAAACCGGGATTGACCACAACGACCGCAATATTAGATGGAACATATTGATTTGTCAAGAACACGTAACCGCCAACAGCGGAAAACACTACGATCACGATTATTACGGATGCAACTACGCCTGACCTTGAGCTCAAAATTATGCCTCCATGGTCGATAAACTCGATGCTTTGGACCATCGATTTAAACTTGTTGCTCTGAGACGAAAGACGCATCTGAGGTATTAAGGCTGAAGAGCATCAGTTATAAATGCGGAATCCTGACAGAACTCCAAGAAAGAACTTGCTGGTTGACGCTATGCCAGGAGAAACACTCGGAGAGGTAGCTACACTTCTTGAAGAAACCCTTAAGGTACATCGTTCTGTAAAGAGTGCTATTTTATGCACCAAGGAAGGAGTTGTGGTTGCTGCTGTAGCAAGAGGTGGCGAGATTGATTCTCGTGTAATAGCAACTGTTTCTTCTGCGCTCGTATGGGGTGGCGCATCAGCCTTACAACTGCTGAAAAAAACAGGTCCCACTTATCTTGTCCATACTACAAGTATCGAAAGAGTTGTCACAATTGTTCAGCCGCATTATCATTTGATAATCGTGATTTCAAGGGCAGATGATGCGGGATTGCATCTTGAATCCTTTATTCCATCTTTTCAATCCCTTGCGACAAGGATGGAACTTGTTATGGGTTCTACAAGTGCATTTGGAAAACAGACAATTCTAGGTAGAATCGTTGAAGAGATTCCTGAAGTGACGCAAGGTGTAATATTGACTGCAGAAGGATTGCCTCTTGGTTCAGTCGGCTTCAAGGATGAAGTGGAGGTGGCTGCAATGATAGGGTCTCTCTTCGCGAATGGCTTGACTTATTCGGAGGTAACTGACTCGATATCAATTGACACTGCAGGACTAAGACTCGTTATTATGAAGGTCGATGAAACGCGTCTATTGGCCGTTGTTTGTCCTGGTCCTAATCCGAATGAAATTTCCGAGAAAGTTCGGTTGATTATTGAAGGAGCTGTCTAACTCTCTCGTGCTTCTACTTTTTCTTGATGGATCGACGTTTCAGACTCTTCATCATCAATGAACTGAAACTCCCAGTCAGTCAGGTTGATAGTTATGAAACAGTCCTTTCCTCGTTCCGGGCAATCAATACGAATAGTGACATGATCCGGTGTTGACTCTCGAATCTCCGGATTGAGGCAACCGTCCTCAAGCTTCTCCATTAAAAACATCACATATGCTTCTGTAATTGTATTTAGACTTCCTCGCATTAGTAGGTTCCCTAATTCATCTAGATAGTGCCGTTTTTTCCTTCCTTCACGTACCACCTTGATTAGGCCAACCTCTTCCATTCTTGAAATGTGCCAACGTACAGTGTCGTGATGAACCCCGAGACTCTCAGCCATCTGTTCTTGATAGCATCCTTCATTATTGACGACGAAAGCAAAGATCTTCTGCGCAGTATCGCTTCTCATGGTGAGATATGCCATCTCCGCCTCCTGGGATCTTAACATCCTTGGATAGTATAACCTCTTTCCAGCAAACTTGAGAGATTTCACAAGACCTTCGCGTTCAAGAATCCGCAAGTGCCAAGTAAGAGTTCCAAGAGGGGATGACAGAATATCGACTAACTCAAGGAGGTATGTCCCAGGATTCTCGCAGAGCACCTGATATAGTTCCCTCCGGAACGGATGCAAGAGCAATGCCATTCTTTTCTGTCGACCCATACCGCGTCCTCTCTTCTCTCTCTCTCAATCATCTGTAATCGGTGATATAATTGCTTCGCCTCTGATTTTTCTATCGCAATATTCGTGCACTTTTTTCCCGTACACAACTCTTAATTAAAGAACAATTCAGCTTTGCCACGATGTGCGGCATCACTGGGATAGTCACAGAAAAAAGTGACAATATAGGTGAGCTTTTAGTAAAATGCAGTAGAAAGCTTACATACAGAGGGTATGATAGTGTAGGAGTTGCTGCTGTCCGCAATAACAAGGTGGATCTTCGAAAAGATGTTGGTACGATCGATGAAGTAAACAGACTTCTTGGTCTTTCTACTATGAAAGGCGATCGTGGAATCGCTCAGTTGAGATGGGCAACCTATGGCGCACCAACGAAGGTGAACGCACAACCTCACTTTGGCTGTCAAGAAGTATTCTATGGTGCGCATAATGGCAATCTCCACAACTACTTTGAATACAAGGCTGAACTCATCGAAGCGGGTCATGTTGTAAGATCCGAGAATGATGGTGAGCTCTGTGTTCATGCAGTGGACAAGTATTATGAAGAAACAGGTGACATGTTTGAAGCTGTCAGACTTTCGGCGCAAGACCTCAAGGGAGCATATGCCTATGCTGTTGGAAGAGCTGATGAACCGGAAATCTATGCAGTAAAAATGGGCTCGTCTCTAGTAGCTGGCGTTGCAGCAGATGCTACTATTGTTTCGAGTGATCTTCCTTCAGTCTTGCCCTTAACAAATAATGTGGTCTATCTGGCGGACGGAGAAATGCTTGTCCTCACCCACAATGATGTGAAAGTATATCGAATTGCTGATGGCAAGCAGCTCGAGAGAAGTCCTCAGATATCAAACGTGGACGCTAGAGCAGCGGAGAAAGGCGGCTACCCCCATTTTATGCTAAAGGAGATAAACGAGCAGCCAAAAATCGCACAGGATGTCATCGGACTCCTAGATAGGCCCAAGAGTGAGGAGTGGCTCAATCTTCTTGAAAACGCTTCAAGGCACTACATTGTTGCTTGTGGATCATCATATAATGCAAGTATTGTTGGTGCTTACTTTTTCAATCGACTTGCCGGACTTCCAATGCTTCATGCCATTGGCGGTCAGTTCCAGTCCATGTATGGCGATACGCTGAATGACGAATGCCTTAGTATCTTGGTTTCGCAAAGCGGCGAAACGAAAGACGTCCTGAATGTTTTAAACATGATAAAAAAGAAAGATCTGGGGAAATCTCTTGGCATTCTGAATGTGATTGGTAGTACTCTGATGTTCCAAGCTGATTCATATATCCCCATGGCTTGTGGCTATGAGGTTTCTGTTCCCGCAACAAAGACCTACTTTTCACAAAGCATAATCTTTGCCTATCTTGCGGCAAGGCTTGGAGAACGTAATGGACACATTGACCCATCAGAAGCGAAGTCCTTCATCAAACGACTTAGGACTGACTTGCCTTCATTGACTCAAACTACAATAGATAGAACTGGCATTCTGGCAAGAACACTCGCTCGAACGTTGGTTGATGTCAAAGACCTATATTGTCTGGGTTATGGTTTTACAGATGGCGTAGCCCGCGAAGGCGCATTAAAGATCAAGGAGATCTGTTACTGCCACTGTGAAGGTATGTACTCATCTGAGTTCAAACATGGCCCGCTCAGTATCGTCACTGACAACTATCCGGTCATATTTGTCACAACAACTGAGGACAGTTGGATGGTGATTAATCATATCAATGAAGTCAAGGCAAGGCATGGCCGCACAATCATCATTGGAGAATATGAGGAATCTCTTCAGCCATACGTTGTCAACAAGCAAGATTACTTGGTGGTGCCAAAATCAGATGTGCTTATCAATCCAATTCTGGATGTGATACCACTTCAGTTGCTTAGCTATTATCTCTCAGTCGACCTCGGTATAAATCCTGATTTACCAAGGAATTTGTCCAAGACCCTGACTGTTGATTAGATTGATTTATTCCTTATCTCCACCTGACTCCCCAATTCGGAGTGCCCTCATCGCAGAAGAGGTCACGGTTCCAGCATCAAAACCGTCGCGGATGCTGCTTACCTCATCCTCGTCAAGCTTCATGACATTGAGTAGTTCTTCCTTTTCATCAAGAACCCATTGCCCAAACACAAATAGACCGCTCTCTGTTTCACACTCTAAAAGCCCTATGTTACCTGTGCCCGACCACCAACTCAGACATTTCACTGGTGTCCCCATTGATTCCAACATCTCTATCCAGAGTTTCTTGAGAAGAGTAGGACCGTGCTTGTTTCGAAAAGCAATCAAATAGTGGCCAGTCTTTCCCAGAAGTTCTTTGTTGATAATCTCAAGCTCTTCCCCAGAAAACAATTTCATAAGCTCGTCAGAATTAAGAGAACATAAAAGCTAGTCGTTATGGGTATGAATTGATTGATTCCTACATGGAGCGATAAGTTTGAGTCCGAAACATGTGTCAAAGGTTGGTTTGTTTTCATCAGATCCTCTCTCTCGACGGGCTCAGGGTCTTGAGGAGTCTTTTCGCAAGCTTGGTATTGATGCCATTCAGGTCATACCTTGGAAGGTATCGAGAAAAGGCGCTACAAGCAAACACGAAATCTCCATGAACGGAGTTGATTTGTCATCATTGGACCTTCTCATTGTTTTAGACCTAGGCGCAAATGATATTGGCGCCTTCTTCAATCGCGTCGGTCTCCTCTCAGCACTAACTGAAATGGGTGTTAGAGTAATCAACTCTGTGTCTTCGATTCTTCTGATGAGAAACAAGGCAGAAACAATGCGTCGGCTAATATCCGCAGGCCTTCCCGTTCCAAGGACACTCATCACTGAGTCAATTGACGATGCTGCAAGGTTTGTTCAGACGCACTACCCTTGTGTTCTGAAACCTATAACGGGATTCGGCGGCCTCGGCGTGCAATTAATTGAACGAGAATTTGATATTGACAACATCTATGATTATTTGAAGTTCCATAGTCAGATGTTTGGAAAGGGTGCCTACCTTCTTCAGGAATATGTAAGAAGTCCGGGATTCGATATACGCGCACTTGTGCTTAATAATGAGGTTCTTGCAACAATGCAGAGAGTGGGAGGCGAGGGGATCACCACCAACATACATTGCGGAGGCATTCCACGAAGGAATACCATAGATGTTAGTGAACTATCAGTGAAGGCTGCAAGCTCAGTTAAAGGAAACTTGGTAGGTGTTGATATCATACCCGATATGGAAGGAAACCTCTGGATTTTGGAGCTCAACGCAACTCCAGGCTGGGCTGGCTTGCAGCAGGTTACCGATTTCGATATATCCGAGCGTATTGCATACGAGTTTGGTCAAATTTAGGCGTTCCATGCGAAACCTTTTAAGAAGGCTCTTTTCGATTGAGGTCTATCTTACACCCGTTTGGGTGAACGAAATCCGTCCTGCTATGCAGGACCTGCAAAACGAAATTCTAAGGACAGAATTACCTTTGACTGAAGCTGCAGAAGCCAAACCAGAAGATGTTGAATTCCTGAGGACAAAGCTCCGGGAACTCAAAATACAAGCTCGGGACGAACTTGAGGTTCTCAGACGCGACCGGGATAAAATGAGGGAATACAAAACAATTCGAGACGACCACAATAAGGAAGTGCGAGGGCTCATTGAATCCGTAAAGGCAGAGCGCGAAGCTCGTGATGCGATAAACAAAGATATCTCGGAAGCCAAAGAGCGAAGGACTGCTATTCATGCTCAATTGAAGAGTGTTTATGATGAAATTCGCGAATTGCGTAGCAACCTTGTTGGAAGTCCCTCAACTGACCAACGTAGAATGATGCGTCGAGTTGAAGAACTGGAGTGGCGACAACAGACTGATCAGCTTACAAGAGATGAAGAGTTAGCTATTGTCGAGGAAATCGCCAAGATTGAAACCAAGCTTGTTAAAATTGGCCAAGAGAAAGAAAAGCAGGACCGAATTAGCGAGCTCCGAAGACTTGCAAGAAAACTCAAGGAAGAGGCTTCAGAAGCTCATGAGAAGGTCATCGAGCTTTCTGAGCAGTCACAGATTCATCATCAAGAGGTGGTGCGGATACGTCCTCAGCTTGAGGAGTACAAGAAGTCAGCTGACACAGCACACAAGAACTTCGTTGAATGGTTGAAGAAAGTCAAAGAGGGCGAAGCCAAGCTCAAGGAATTTCGTACGCAAATAGAGGAGATTCAGGGAAAACTAAGGAAAGTCACGGTCGAAAAACGTGATATTGAACGGCAAGAGATGCGCGACTATCAAAAGGCCCAAGAACGCGAACGCGCAGAAGAGGCAGTTGAGAAACTTCAGTCAGGAAAGCGGCTCACCTTTGACGAATTCATTCTTGCTCAACGACAAGTGACCGATGACAAGAAGAGGAGACCAAAGAAACGATCACGGAAACAAGAGGAAGAGGAAACCCTAGAGGACGCTACTGAGGTTGAATCAGAATCTGAAGTTTCCAGCGGTGAGTCTGCTGAGGAAGAGAAAACCGAAGCGCCTGAATCCATCATTGAAAATTCAGCAGAAGAAGCTGAAGAGGAATAGAATTCACGGAATACCATTATAGCAGCGCAGTTTAGGTTAGAGTTGGGGGATAGTATGAGTGAGCAGTCGTAGTGAGAGACCTGTTAGTCGTCGTTCTGCATCGACGATTTTCTATTCACTCGCTTTGGGTTCAGGGGTATTACGAACATTCTCTGTTTCCTTCGATATTGTTGCCCTAAACACGGTGAATATCGACTATCTCTCCTACGGATTCCTAGCTCAATGGACAAGCTTCGTTGTGACCCTCCTCGTACTCATATTCCTGAGTATAAAACGCACGATAAACGGGAAAAAACGGTCCTTGGGATATAGTCTTGATCCAGACTTTGATAGACTCCGATTACTTCCTAAGAAACCCATGGTTTACATTCTAATAGCAGGCGTCTTTGCTGGTATCTCAGTCTTGTGCTATTATCTTCTAGCAGGCTCGTCTGATGCATCCACTGTTCTTCCCTACGGTCAGTTGGTTATTATCTACCTATTGATTGGCGACCTGCTTGCAGAAAAAGACACACCCACAATTATTGAGGTCCAATCAATCATCTCAATTCTGTTTGGCGTCTTGCTTGTAGGTGCAACTCCAAGTGGCTTTGATGCCCTTACTCTTTTGATAGTGCTAGTTCCTCTAAACGTATCCTCGGCGCTAGTGACTTACTATCAGAGACTTACAAAACGATATGAAATCGCACCGGGACTTCATGTTGACTCATTGAACATGAGAATCTGGACATTGCTGATTCTAAACAGTGTCATGAGTTTTCTCGCTCTTCCCTTCATGAGCGAATCTTCTTGGCAATCGATGTTGACTCAATTCATGCCATTATTGGGATATATGGTGGGAGGTTCCATCACCGCTTTCCTTTCCATAGTAATGTATGTACGAGCCCTAGGTCGAGGGAAAATGGCTGTTGTAAACTCACTATCATCGATTTCGGTTGTTCTTGGAATCCCTGTGACTTTGATAGGTAACTTCCTGTTTCTTGGTGCATTTGGTGTGATTGATGCTGATGTGTTTTTATGGTCATTGAAGATTTTTGGCATAATCCTTGTTGTGATAGGGGTTGTTGCATTGGAGGCTTCAGATGTCCGATCGCTTGTGCTCATTCATGTGAAACCCTTGACCGGTGATTTGCTTCCTAAGCTGTTCGAAATAAAAGGTGTAGAATCAGCGGCTGCTCTTGCAGGGCCTCACGACTATATGCTTAAGGTTAGGAGTAGGAACATGACAAAGACACGTTCCTTGATTCTAAAGAAAATCCAGAAGATTGAAGGGATTGAGGACGTTGAAACTCTCGTGGTGATGAAAGAGTATAGTTAATTGAAAGATGGAGTAATTGATAATGACTGACAAGATACACGCGTATATTCTAATGGACGTTGAACTTGGAAAAACTGATGAGATAGTAGAATCGATCAAAAAGATTGACGAGGTCACCAACGTTGCTGTGACCACTGGAAATTATGATGTAGTTGTCCTTTTGGAAACTAACAGTCTTGAGGAACTCTATGAAATCACTGTCCAGAAGATACACAAGATTCCAGGGATTAAAGAAACTCAGACTGCGGTCGTCGAGAAGATGATACGCGTATGACGCAATTCATTGAAAACAATCGTTCCTTTTCAATCACCTTTTTATCCTAGCGAGTATCTCCAAAACCCGAGGTGCTGCCCAATTGGATGAAGTAGTTATCTCTGGACTCACAAAGAATTTTGGAGATTTGGTTGCTGTAGATCATATGGAGCTCAATATACCTGGGGGAACCATCTTTGGTCTTCTGGGGCCGAATGGCGCTGGCAAATCAACGACCACTCGACTACTTAGTACATTATTACGTCCCACAGATGGGACAGCTGTTGTGTGTGAATTTGACATCATTGAGGATCCAGTGAGAGTTCGTGAGATAACTGGGGTTCTACCTGAGGAGGGTAATCACACCGTCTATCCTTCACTTACAGCATATGAAAACCTGGTGTATTTTGGAAAGCTCTATAGTGTTCCTGAAGAAGAGTTACCTGAGAGGATTGAGGAGCTACTTACCTTCATGGGATTATGGGATAGAAAGGATGACAAAGCTGGCGAGTTGAGTACAGGTAATCGGCAAAGACTTGCCTTGTGTAGAGCAATGCTTCATAGACCCCGGGTCCTTCTACTCGATGAACCTACCTCAGCTCTTGATCCAATTGCTGCAAAGCGTGTGAGAGACTTGATACTTAATCTTTCAAGACAATACGGTCAGACATTTTTCATCAACTCACACAACCTTCCTGAAGTTCAGAGAGTCTGTAATCGGATTGCGATTATTGACGAAGGCAAGATTCTTTTAGAAGGCAACACTCAGGAACTGCGCGAAAAGCTTTTGGCAAAACAAGAGTTCAGAATCCGAATCGTGGGCGATATAGAGAAGGCAAGCTCCATAGCAAAATCGATGGACTTTGTACAGGAGGTTAAAGAAGAAGTGGACTCAATAATCGTCACTATTGAAGATCCTACTACCAATAACTCTGCCTTGATGCAATCTCTCTTGTTCGCTGGTATTAAAATCGTGGAGTTTGCTGAAGAAGAAGCTACACTTGAAGACCTCTATCTGGACGTTGTAAAAGAGGGGGATGTATAATGGCTCTGAATAAATCCATGATTGTCGCCAGAACAGATCTTAGCATGGCTATGAAAGTGAGCTATGTGAAGTATGGACTCATCTTTACTGCGGCGATTGGACCCATAATGGCTATTGGGACTGTTGGACTGTTGGTATTTACAGCTGCTAACGCTACAGATCTATTAGTCATTATGCAAATGGTAAGTCCATTAATGTCTCCGATGTTGGGATTGGTTGCTATTATCCCTGCATCACTAATCGCGGCTAATGCACTGGTTGGAGAGCGAGAACAAAATACACTTGAACCACTTTTATGTACGCCATTGACCGACCGTGAGTTACTCACTGGCAAGGTTCTAAGTTCATTCATACCCAGTATTGTCTTGCTTTTGGGTTCCATTGTGATTACAGAGATTGCGACTATAGCCATGTTTTTGATTGCAGGCTATCCACCGATGTTGTTTCCCGATATCACTGGGCTGGTTCTTCTTCTCACAGCAGGGCCACTAGTGATTCTTGCAATGAATTCGGTTATGATTCTAATCAGTGGAAGGGTTTCACGGGTTTACGAAGCATATCAGGTTTCTGGGGCATCAGTGATGATCTTTATGATCCCAATGCTCCTTCCTTTAGTGTCTTTGGATTCTGGAGGCGCAATTGATCCTGCCGCAATTTGGTTCTCCGATATCATCACTATTTTAATTGCGTCAGTCTTATTCATAGTCACATGGGCTTTAGCTTTCAGTAAATTTAACAGAGACCGGATGGTATCACTTGTTTAATTGGTGAGAGGGTGTTTCGCCCTCTCCTTTCTCTTCTTTCTGGACTTAGTCCTTGAGCTTCTTCAGTCCTACAGGATATCTACCCGCAAGATCGCGATAGATTGACTTGAATCGAGAAAGCTCTTCACGATGATGATCCTGGATGTCGCCGATTATTTTGGCTGGCACACCAACTGCTATCTTTTCATCAGGAACTTCGAACCGCGCTTTAATCACTGCGCCTTCTCCAACTACTGCCCATTTGCCCACCACTGCATAATCGGAAACAATGGCACCCATTCCAATAACAGCTTCATCCTTCACTGTAGCATTATGAACAATGCATCCATGTCCCAATGTCACATTGTCACCAATCACGGTCAATTCACCCGGGCGAGCATGAACAATCACATTATCCTGTATACTTGTTCCATTTCCAATCCGAATCTCGCCATAGTCTCCTTTCACTGAAGCTCCCGGAGCAATATAGCACTCTTCACCAATGGTGACCTTTCCGATTATTGAAGCAGAATGATTCACATATGATGTTTTACCGATTATCGGTTTCCTATTTTCGAATTCGTATACGGCCATAGAAGCACCGTACTCAACATGATTCCTACTGGTTATTAGGATGAAGGTAGCTGAAATCTCCAAAATTACTACTCTCCGAAATGTTAAAGTTCGCCTTCTCCAAACCGTTTGACGATGGTCTTCAACTAGAAGAGTGTGCTATACTGTGAATGCAGAGAAAGATGCACCAGTTTTTCCAATTCTCAGAGGCGAATCCGTAAGTGAAGCTGGAGAGTTCTCTGGCAGGGTTGTAATAATCTGTAAACCGGATGATCTTCAAAGAAAATGGACTTCGGACCTGATCCCTGTTCTTCATCATGATTTGGAGTCATACTTCTACGACCACCCTGCAGCATTAGACGAATTGTTCGAAAACGCAAAAGCTGTTGTCGCGGAATTTGGCGAATCAATAAGTCAGTTTGCGGCTCATGCAACTCAACACAGTGCAATAGCACTGGTGAAAGTAGTTGATGCAACTTATGTCTTAGAAGACGATATGCACATTCGTATCAAAGCGGCTGAAAACCAAGGCGACATCTTCTTCATTGATTGAATCCAAACAGGAACCATAGGGTGCCGCTTTAAACATCAAGGCTTTAAACCGCTCCATCACTCTGAATAGCGAGGAGCAGAGAAATTGAGTTTGTTGGCAGAGATTTCTTCAAAGCAACTGGTCCTAATTGATATCTATAGTGTCAGAAGAAATCATCTCTTGATTCTTTCTTTCAGTCTGCTTATCGGATTCGTGTATAGTCTATTTCTGATGTTGGTTTGCTCTACAACTCCGGGAGTCTTGTCTGGTCTTCTGTTGTTCGGATCTCAAATTGCCTTCGGTATTCCAGCCACCCGCGCTTACTATGATTTAGGAGTGTCTACTCGTGAGAGTCTCCGCTTTATTGATCCGGCACAACTCAATCACGACCATTCTCTCCACAAAGCGGAGCTCAATCTCGGCGATATCTCTCTTGTTTTCGAAAAAATGGACCTTCAGATTAGCAAATATGACAAAGGGACGCTCGATGACTTGAGTGATCTTGCTTGGTTTGGGATTTTCGTATGGGCCGCTCTCTCCTCAACAATGTACTTCCTGAAACTTAGTTCTTATCCTCTTTGCATTGTTGGAGCACTCGTTTTCCTCATAGCGGCTCTCATGAGTTATCTAAGTGGCTATAGAACCAAGCGCAATTTCGGTTTCGAGGATGATCTGTCTCATCTCGAATACTATGTTGATACTCGATTAAAAGGGATTGATACTGTCCTTGGTTCGGTTGAACCCAAATTCTTTGCAGAACTGCTTAAGCGACGCGGAAAACTTATCCTGGTTGATTTTGGCGTTGCGGTTAATGTTGACGCGGAAACGACTCTAATTTATCATCTTGGATTTCCATCGAATGAATCAGAAAGGATCTCTGTGTCAGCAAGAACTGAAGTCCTGTCATCACTACGAGAGCGTTTGCTCAACTCCAATATTCTCTCCATTAATGGTTGGAACCTAGAAATGATAGATACCCCAGCTCAATCAGTTTTAGGAGTATACAATCAGTTGTCATCTTTTTCGGTGTGTAATCGTTCATCCTACGTAACTGAGCCTTCACAAATCACTGATTCCTCGAAGACTACTGCTGCCGTTGTTTCGGAGGTGGCAGCTCAGTTTATGTAGCGCCCTTTATCTTCACTTATTCGATATCCATAAGTGGTCTCACTAGTAATCCAGTTTTGAACCACAATTGCTAAGAAAGCACTAAGAATATTTCCTGCGAGGAATCCCAGTTGAAGGTCAAGCTCAAGATAGAAACGCAATGGCTTGAACTCGAGAGAAAGAGTATGGCCAAGATGTTGCGTGCCTATGAGCAGTGGGAGCAAGAGACTCTCAAGAAAGCTCAAGAAGCGATGGACCTTAGGAGTCTGCGTGAAGTTTTCTATCAGTTGGGTGACCACTGGGAGTTTGATCAGGCAACTGGTGCATGGCTTTCCGAAGGGAAACCACTTGATGCCGTGGGCCTTGTTTTGAAAATGCCTGGTCTTGAACCAACAAAGGAACGCTATGTGTTATATGCCGTGATGGCTTACTCAAAAGGCTTTACGCAGCAGTTCGACCATCTTGGTGATAAGGAACGAGTTATCGTTGAGCATGACACGAAAACCGGCCATCTTTCTGCATGGTCCACTGCTGGACATGGTGCAATGGACCTTTTTCCAACAGACCTCTCGTCCTTTTCATCGCTGGATGAAGCACTAAAGACCTGTTTCCTTGTGGCTTCACCCGGAGACCATGCGCTTCGAATCGAATGTCCAAAATCATTAGGCATTATTGCCTCTTTGACTAAGCGCTTGTGGGATATCGCTGGAGGCGCAACTACATTTAATGTACGGTCTATCGATGTCCTGACGTCAATAGACATTGAGAAATCCCTAGATTTCAAGTTCCATAGATATGCAAAAGCAGTCGTTAAGTTGGATCGGATTTGGAGGGATTTGAGTGGCACATCTGTTAACAAAGCAATGGAAAAGGTGTTTGATAGAATCCCAGACCATATTGAGGAGAGAGATAGGAAGACTCTTCGTTTGATAGAGGGTTTGCTTCATGAACTCTGGTTCTCACCTCCGCTTGAACAGTTTCGTGCAATTGAAATGGTGCATAACGAATTAGCGCACGAGCCTACACCGACTGAGGTTCAGAAGATTCTTGTTCCATATATTAGTGAACTCGCCTATGCATTGACTGACATCACTGAGAAAGCAAAGTATCTCAAATGGAAGAGTGTCATTGAAAAGAAGGACTTTAGCAGTAGCGATGTCTTCAAGGGGCTAGATCTTTCTCAGTTAGCAAAAGAGGCTCTTGTAGTCGCCTTGGAGGATATAATACGTGAGCATCCTCTTGCATACATTGGTTATCCTGAAAAAGCAACAATGAAAGACAAGGCTATCCGAGTTTTGCTTAGTACTATGATACTTCCGGCTCGTCTTGGATCATCCTTCAAGCAGAACGTGCTTATATGGCTAGATAGAATGATACAGAGAGTCACTCGGCGAAAAGACAAGACCAGTTCAAAAAGTCAGTTGCCTTCAGAAACAGACGAGTCAAACACGGAGAAGAATTAGGACTAATTCCTATCAGGAAACAAATCCAGCAGTTCTGAAATTTCATTAATAATGTGGATATCCTCAGATGCTTTCTCCGCTTGATCAGTTCTTGCCCATGTTGTGAGTATCGGTATCATACTTGCTCGTTGAGCAGCCAGAATATCTACTTCGAAGGAATCACCAACATACGCACATTTCAGAGGATTCACTCCAATCTCACTAGCGGCAAGGATTAGAGTAAAAGGATGAGGCTTTGCATATCCTGGTACAGAGGTCCACTGTATAGAGGATAGGATTTTGAAAAGCCCCCATCTCCTTAGACGTTCAGTCGGATCATATGACCGCCGAGTACAGATGCCTATGTGATACCCTCTATTATACAACTCGAACATTGTTGATTTGGCAGTTTCATTTAGAATTTCCTGAGTCTTCAGATTCTCTCTCCAGCTTTTCTCAATAGAAATGAGTGTGTCTACGGGGATATCCTCAAATCCAAGGGCTCGGAAAATGACTCTATTGGGCTCAGTCCAATGTTCTACTTCATTGCCAAAGTGAATGTTGACATCCTGGCCTATCTGATACTGATCAAACCATTCTTGAAATTCTGCAAAAGCCTGGATTAAGTCATCGTCGGAATGCCGTAGAAGATCAAATCCTGCTTCTATAGCCACCTTTCTGGTCAAGCTCAGGAATCCTTCTGTCATATCCGTTATCGTCTGGTGCATATCAAATAGGATTGCCTTTACAAGATTGAATTGCGACATTCGCTCGCTCACAACGGGAGCGAATGACCTGCTATTAAAAAAGTGTGACGTATGAGTTCTCACTTGAAACTTACAGACATTGCGACATACTCAATAAGGGGGTGAACCTCTCCTGACTCAGAGGAGAAACAAGACATGACTAGGCTCGCTATAATCGGCAATGGTGTTGCAGCAACAACAGCCATTCGAGAGATTCGAAGCAAGGATAAGTCGATTGAGATTGATCTCTTTACTGATGAGCGACATCCGTATTACCCCCGACCATATCTGATTGACCTTGTCGCAAATCGTCGTACAATCAAAGAAACAATCAGATACGATCTTGATTGGTATGAGAAGAATGATGTCAATCTTTACCTCTCTACGCCCGTTTTTCAGATTGATACCCAGAAACTGAGAATCATCTCGACAGGTGACGACTATGGTAAGTACGATTCAATACTCATTGCTGTTGGCTCCAGACCTTTCATTCCTCCCTTTGAAGGTCTCGACAAGAACAATGTTCATGTTATCCGGACACTTGATGACGCTCTAGATATTCGGGAGGCTGTGAAAGGGGCCGGTAGAGAGATTGTCATAGGTGGGGGGATTCTTGGAATTGAACTGGCTGCTGCAATGAAGGAGATTGGAGGCGATCCTATTGTGGTCGATTTCGCTAAGCATCTTCTCCCAATCCAACTTGACGCTGAAGGTAGTAAGGTTCTGACAAAGCAGATTGAGGAGCGTGGAATTCAGGTTCTCTTTGGGTTTGAGTGTAAAGCCATTACTGGTGATAGGGATGCTACTGGAATCATCTCCAAACAGGGTGATAAGATTGAGGGAGACTTGGTTGTCATTGCAACCGGGGTTCGCTCCAATACTATCATTGCTAAGAATTCGGGGATTGATTATCATCATGGCATCAGTGTCGATGAGCATATGCAAACCTCTGCAAAGGGTGTATTTGCAGCTGGGGACTGTGCGGAGTGGAATAACGAATGGTATGGGATTATACCCTGGGCGACTGCCACTGCACGAATAGCTGCTCGGAATATGATGGAATTTGGTAGCGACAAATTCGATGGAATCACTCCATCAAATCAACTGCAGGTCGTTGGAATCGACCTCACAAGTATGGGGAATGTTCATCCCGACTCTCCTGAATACGAGACCAAAATATCAGTTGATATCAAGAACGGAAAATACTTCAAAGCAGTCTTTAAGGATGATGTCGTTGTCGGCGGGATTGCGCTGGGAAATCGTAAGATAGCTCTAAAGCTTCGAAGTCTGATTTCCAAAGGTGAAAAGGTCGAAGATCGCCAATCAATCTTTGATGATGCTTAATCAACCTCAACAAGCGGTTGTCTTCCCTTTCCCTGTGGTGTCAGAGAAATGACCTGTTTTGTAGACTCTTTCAGCTCGTCCATATGAGTCACCACTATTACCTGCTCAACAACTTCTAGTCCTGCGATAGCCTCTGGTAACCATCTACGTCTTTGCTGATCAAGTCCGGAGCCTGGTTCGTCCAGTATTATTAGCCCAGGCGGGTTTGACGCAGTGGAATACTTTTGCAGTGCGGTGTTGACAGCCACACGAAGTGCGAAGTTGACGCACACATCTTCGCCTCCAGATGCTGCCTTCAAAGAAACCTTGTTCCCCTGAAGGTCAAAAAGGCAAACCTCGAAGTCATCATCAATGAATAGGTCGCTATATCGATCACCAAAGATCTCTGTGAAGATTGAACGAGCTTCAGTTCGTATGTATGGCCTCAATTGGTTCTCCGCAACATGTGGAATAGTGTCCAAGAGGGCTTTCAAATGCTCAGCCACTTCAGTTTCCTCTTTAATCTCGACTGGCCTGCGTGATAGTCTGGGTGAGGAAAGCTCATCGTTGACTGTGCTTAGGGAATTACTTACTTTTTCGACTACACCTCTAAACTGCTCGAACTCCTCTCTTTTTCCTACTTCTCTCTCTACTTTATCTATCGCACTGATTGCAGAATCAAGTTCCTCACGATTTGGAAGATGCTCACGAATGCTCTCCAATCGAGTCCTAGTCAAATCAATGGACTCCATTTCGCCTTTCATGCTCTTTAGTTCTTTATCGACGGTTTTCTTTTTCTTGTCGTAAATCTCCAATCCCATCATGCTGTATAAGCCGGATCTTCGTTTTGCTGGTGTATCTCGCGAAAGCTTGAAAATCTCGCCTTGTCTCACATACGTGAGAGCTGAGAATGCATGCTTTGTCATTCCGAGTAGTTTCACAATCTCCTGGTCCACACGCGTGGGCCCGCTAACTTCAGGTTCATGCTTATTGGCTAAGAACAAGTCTGCGTTCGTTTCACCAGGATGAATTGTACGAATAACACGGTATTCTCTTCTATTAAGGGGAGCAATGAACTCTAGCTGAATCTTGGCTTTCTTTCTTGAGTGGCGGATAAGCTCCTCTAGACGTTTCACAGACTTTTCCTTTCTCGTAACGCTTCTGAAGAGAGCGAATTCGATAGCTTCAAGGATTGTAGTCTTACCTGATCCGTTTGGTCCTACTATCGCGGTTGTACCCGGGCTGAAATCGAATTCTTGATCTTGGAATACCTTGAAATCAGTCATTCTGAGTTTTCGAATCACTACTTTCACCCTCCCAACATCTTGTGCATCATTGCTTTTACACGGGTTCCCATCTCATCCTTTGTGAAGTCCATATACTCTTCTACTGATGCTTCAACATCCAAGGGTTGTGAGAGTTTAATCTCTTTAGGGACGCTGCAACGCCAATTCGCAGCTATATGCAAGAATAGTGGATTGTGCTTCTTCTCACCGTACTGCAGAACTTTGGTCCTATCCATTTTCCTCTCGGTTTCAGGGTCAACTATCCCATTAACTTGGAGAATTATGATTGATTTCTCCTTAGGCGCAAGTTTGTCTATACTATCTTTGATTGCCCTGTCTGCTTGCTCTGGACCCATCTGGCTGATGTTTACTGGAGGAACGAACTTGAAACCTCTCACATCATTGAGACTCTGAGTTTCATATTCGCAACCAGAGGAGTCTACATCGACAACAATGAGTTTCTTGGAACCTTTATGTTCAGTTTCCCATCTAACATAGCATGTCGATCCGGGCCTTCCTACATTATTCTCTTCATCAAGATTGAATGTGTGTTTATGGCCGCAACCAAAGTAATCGAAGGATACGGGGAGGTTGTCTTTATTGGGAAGGTCATGTGCAAAGAAGAGCGCAATGTCCTCTTTTGGCTGAACTTTATGCAACACACTCTCTAGGAATCTCTCAGAAGCCCAAGATAGAAGATGGATCTCTACTGGTCTTCCATCGTATGTCACCTTGACTCCGCGATAGGCTTTTTCTCCAGTGGATATGATTAGACCCATGGTTTCTAAACCAATCAGTGGACTAAGGCTATACCGGTATCCGTATGGATGGTCATGATTGCCCTGTAGTACAAATAGGTCGACTTTACCTTTCAGTTTCTTGAACAGTCTGATCACAAAATTCAGGTCGTCGTTCTGAGGTAGGGAATCGTGAAACAAGTCTCCGGTATGAATAATCAAGTCCGGCGACTTCCGAACAGCCATGTCAACTGCTTTCTCAAAGCATCTCCGTGCATCTTCTTTCCTTTCTACAAGTTGGAACATCGAACAGCCAAGATGTGAGTCTGATATATGCGCAATCCGGACCATGCTTTCTCGCCACCCTATTGAAAGCGCTATATGAAAGGCGGTATTTGAATTATTGTCATTCAAACTAGGTTGACATTGTTGAGCATTTGGCTCAAGAACCGAAGATGACTTCTAAATGTTAGGAGGATTAGATGGGACACGTAGATAGTGGACTTTCCTTCAATGCTGCGATGATGTTATACAAACACTCACTCATGAAGACTCGCCCCGTCAGTTGAAGATACAATCTAATCCATCACGGGATTGATAAGCACCACTAATTAGGTCAAAAGATCCCAATCCCTGATTGGTATATTACTTACTGTTGAACAGGTAGCTCGATACATGTGAAACATTATTGCATATGATATATTATCTCCTGTTCAAGCCATTCCTTAATAAAGACATCAGAATTGATGAGGGATTCAAGCCATCCTCATGCAGAAGACTGTCTCTTTTTGTTGTCCAATTAGCTTGTATCTTTGCGTTTGATTTCTCGCGGCTGTTCGACATTATATTCCGAACAACCATGAAGAATGAAAAAGTCAATCAGTTCGATGAAATACATAAATCTCCCAGATCTCAATTTGAGTCCTACACAGACTGTTGTGGGCCAGCTATGCCCCCAATCGAGCCTTGGTAAACTATAGTTAAATTCCTTTAACTATTCAGGGATCAGTGACTGCTCTGTCAGTCACTGAATTTCTTATCCCCATTTTAGAACTCAAGATTAAGCTTGTATCGTAATGAAGCTTTAGACTGCGATTCTGGTTGTGCCTTTCTTCAATTCAATCCGTATTGGCTATTTTGTAGCAGGATAAATAAGACTGTTAACCAGCTTCATATTGATGGCAAGAGCAGCTGACACAAAACCAAATGAACTATCTGTCAAACTTTATAGAAAGTCTGGTGAAGTCAAACGAGCTATATTGCACTACCGTAAGGATGGTCCTTACATTAAGATGGACAACCGCGATGAAATTCAAGAATCAGAATATATGGCTTTCAGTTTTTCTGAAAGTTCGCAGTTGGACTTTTATGACTGCATGGATTCAAAGCAGTTGTTTGTTGTCACGCCTGAAGTTTCTGTCGTCCTGAATTATGATCCTGATGAGTCAAGTAGTTTCGAAATGTATCCCCCTAGCACTGGCGGGTGGTTGCCGCATGTCGTAGAAAGTGGTTATGAATCAGTTTTCACGATTCAGAATCTCATTGACAAAGATAGGAAACTTCTATCCATAGCCAATACGATATCGAATGAACTCTACTTTCTTGGAATTGTCCAATCTTATGAGTCAGCTATATTGCTGATGAATCGTGACCTGACGGTGCTTGAGAATATTCTTTATAGTGATTCTATTGAGGAACCTGTTTTCGACCTCCTAAAGGAGAAATCTCCCTCCTGGTCTACGCTTTCCAAACTACTAACTGGCGTGACAGTACCTAATCTGGTTATAGGAGAGACAATGGGCGATACACTGGACCAATTAGTCCCACGTTCCTTTTCACCTGATATAAGAAAACAAGTACTTGCTTTTTTGGCTTGGCTTGAATCAGCTAAGATTCCGGATGAAGACCCTATTGACTTCGCGAAGAAGTATAGATCTGTTGGAGTGTTTCAACAGCTTGCAAGAAGGCACCTGCAATGCTTGCTTGATGATATTGAGCCTCCAAAATATGTGAGAGTCATGCATCTGGCTGATAAAGGCCAATTGGAACTTGCAAAGAGGCCGCAATCTGAAGTCGTTGAATCTGATCCGTGGTCCCTTGTTGAATTCAAACTTGCGGAAATGTTTCCTGATTGGACTTATCGTGTTGTGAAATATGCAATGGATCTTCAAGCAAATGGGGAAATATCTACGAAACTTCCTATTTCGAAAGAGGATGCGAAAAAAAGCAGGATAGCATGGAGTGATCGATTTGCTCTAGTGAATCATGGTCTTTTCATGAGAGGCCACGTTCACAAGACAGTCTTGGGTCTGATTCCTGTTGTTTATATCGGAGCTGCCCATAGGTGGCCGCACAAACACCTTGAGTGGTCAGCTCGTTTGGGGTATGCAATGGAAAAACCATACTATATTCAAGTTCTAGTGATGCCACCTTCAGCTTACGAACAGACATGTCGAGTGATTCCGAATTTTCACAAAGTGGATTGGGAGTTTAGTACACTTAATGCAAATTTGTTCAATATTGAAAAACGGAGGTGGAGGCTAAATACAGCTCTTCTCGCAAATTCCGTGCATGGGAGAAAGAGCCTGAAGCAATTGGAAAACGAGTTTCATTGCAGCAAAAAAGAACATTACTATCATCTTTCCACGCAACAAGCCAGAGTATTAGACTTGATCTCATGGGGGATGTATCTTAGTAATTTGGAAAGCAACCTCTATGCCAACTACTACGACATTGATAATTCAATAATAAAGCAAGAGTTAGAAACTATGGCTGCAAATGGTGTTTTTTCACTTCAATACTTTCTTATTATGGCCAATTTACGGTCTTTGTGCCTAATGGTTGATGGTCCGCCTCAGAATGTCTATTCGATCTCTCGGGCCTTTCTTAAGCATGCTCCCAGCACTCAAGTTAGAATTACAAATGCTGGACATTCAAGTGTCATTGTTTCAAGGATTCCGGATGACGATTTCTTCAGTTTTGCTTCGACAATCACAGAAGCTGCAGATGAAACCGATATCTCTCTTCGTGCTTTTCAAATCTCTGCATATGCTGGATATAGGAACAACCTCTATTCTCGCCTTTTAATGAATGATGGATCCTGGGATGATGATGTTTCAGGTCTTCTCAGTCAAGTTCGTCTTCCACCGAAGAGTGAGTTGTAGTTCGTAATTCATTGCGGTATTAATGAGCGTTACAGACAGATTTTGCGTTATCGCCGCTTGAACACTCAGTGAATATCCAGAAGTACTAGCGCTCTTTGTGCGTTGACAATTGAATTTGCAATGAGGGGGGGCGAATTATCAGTGCCTTCTTTTTCTACTTTGCACCTTGAAATTCGTGGCCGTAGTGTCTGCCAACTTGGATTCGTCCTGCTTGAATGATTGAGCAAGCGAGTGAATAGATGTTTCCACTTCTATTCTCTGCTCGATGCATACCGACTTAAGCACGCGGAGGGCTGTTGGTGACCACCCGGTCACATCAAGTACACCAGGCGTGATCATTGATCGTAGAACTCTTCTAAAACCCTCTTGATGAGCGGTGGTCAGCACTCGCGCAATGGCATTCATAACGATTTTTCTATCCTCAGTCCCTGAGCAGCCGCATATGACAAGTAGTCTTTGAGCTGCATCGTATGTATTCAGTGTTTCCAGCACCTTCAATGCGGAGAACCACTGCTCCTGATCATCAGCGAACAGAAGTCTGTCGCAATAGGCAAGAATTCCTGGCTCTCGCCTCCTTGCCAACTCAAGAAGAGCTGGCTCTCGCAATAAGATGTGTAGAGACTCATCCTTTGCTGTATCCCATAAGCTCTCAGTTAGTGTTTCCTGAAGGGATGGTGCAGAATAATCTGGTACTGGAGACGAATATTCCAAGATTAACTGATTTTGCCTCATAGACTATTGTGTTGCTCTATGCTAATAAGCTCCTAAGCTTTGTATCCTATATTGATAAGTTGAGCCAAATTCATAAGTGGTTAAGATGGCAAACAGAGCTAGAGTCACAGTAGATTGGTTACGGAAAGGACGAATGGTTGAAGACCTCAGTATCCTTCGACACCTCATTGCTGATTCATCTGCTTGGGATGTGGAAAACGCGATATTGGATGAAGATCGTTTTGAAGAAGTTTTCAATCTGCGAAAACTTCCCGATTCCACCAGCAGCCAAGCCTCGCTCATAAGAACTCTCGGGTATGATCGTGTTCCCTATACTCTTGGACCCATGAAACCATTTGGCTCGACTTTACGCAAGCAAGTTTCTTCGCTTTTTCCTTCAAACCTGAATAGTATGGAGAAAGATGTCTTCTCTTACGCTTTCGCTAGATTCGTTCTTGATGATGTGCCAAGTGATCTTGAATGGCCTTTAGTTCCTGAAGGACTTGATTCTCTATCTGCCGCTCTTTTCACATTGCATTATGTTTCTCGGTTAATTGGAGAAGAAACTGCATGGCTAGTTCCTCTGTGGACCATCAAGGTTGAGGAATGGAGAGTTGATTGCCTTCATAAGATTCACAACCTGCTGATATCAGATTGTGATATTGAACATGCCATTGATGAAATACAGGAGATTAAGACATCACTCAAAGAAATGCTCATCCAGGATAAAACGATAGGAACGGGAATTGTGCAACAAGATCCTCTTGCAGATGAAATCATAGCAGGGTGGTTAAAGAAACTAAGTGATAATCGAGAATCGACTAGGCATGTTATTTCTGAAACACGTCACCAACTCGCGTCAAAAGTCTTGAAGGAGATTGAAGTTCGAAAAAAGCCAGATCTTCAACCCGTGAGCTTGACTCAATGGAATGTGCATGCTTTGAGACCTGATGGTCCGACAGCCACGACACATGAACAGATGCTGAAGATGTTCCGTGGCAATATTAACATCCTGGAGTCTGAGCCCCTCGTCAAAATGTGTCAATACTTGTCTAATGTCGAAATGGCAAATCGGCCAACAGCGGCTGACGTCGAGAAGGTGACTGGTACCAAAAGGCGTATGTCTCACTATATTCTTCAGAGATTGGGACTGGTCCTTACTGAGCGATACATTCCCACGATGAGTTTGCTAGGATTGAAATATCGATTCATTTTCACGGAGAGGCAGAGGCAAAAGCTCGTCACTGAATCGCTTCTTAAGAGACTCGCGCTCTCTGAATCCAACTTTGAAGGATGTACAATCCATATCGAGCCTCAAGAAAGCTTGGGTCCTTCTGAAGATTTGCCCATGGGTTCGACTCAATTAACTGCCAATTCTGAACTCGTCTCATTAAGAATGGATCTTTTCAACGCAGATACGCAACAATGGACTGAGCCCAATTGGGATGAGGACAGTGCAACAAGGCGTCGAAGCAAGGGATGGCTAAAGCGAGAAACACAGCAAAAACGCCGACAAACCCATCTTACCAATAGAGAGGTGGATCTTCTAGGTCCACTATTGGCATTTCAAGGACTAAAGGGATCAAGAATGTGGATGTTGAGCCAGCTAGGTTTTCCACTGCAGACTGCACGACGGTATCTTCGACGTTTGCTTGAAATGAAGGTCCTTCGACTACTTTACACACCTGCGTTAGAGTTCTGCGGAATACCAGAGGGTATGATTGTAGGTGCGAAATTCCGAGACAAACAGCTAAGGGACTTTTTCTTGGACTGGGCCACAAATCGAATTCCCTATGTTCGCGCCTACACAAATGAAGGAACCGACCTAGTTGCTTTAATCAGGCTGCCTCAGTTCAAGACGGATCTTGTTGGAGCAAAGATTAGGACAATCCTGACACAAGGCTCCAAAAAAGACAGAATTACATCAGAAGCATTCACGGCACGACTTCGATATTATAAGAGCTATATGATGACTGCTTTCCAGAGAATCTACAAAGACAATGAGTTTCTTGACCCATGGGTCTCTTAAATGAACAATCTCATTGTTCTAACGGGGGTCAAATCTTATAGCGCCTTCACTTTCGCTATGGTATTTCTTCTTCTTCTAGCCATTCGGAAACCGGTCCTTCTAGGGGGACCATCCTCAAGAAGGCTGGTAGGTCGAAGATTGGGATGACAATCTCCCCATGAGACCGCATCAGTGTGAGCCCTTTCAAGAGGTTGAGGACATCTTCTTGGCGGGACAACGGTACCCGAAAATAGAGTCCCTCTGGAGTGACTTCGCCAGTCACACTGACATACCCACCCAGAGTATCATACGCTGAACCAATCTGACCATCTCCATATTTGGGTGATGTTCCAGGTTCTGCTGCTTCAACATCGCCCGCGACTCGAATCATCTGATAGATGTCATCAAAGAAGTCTTCCCATAACCAGCTAGGGCTTCTGTTAGGTGCTATCTTCAGTCCTGCAGCTGCGCCTGCAAGCCAAGCAACCTGAGGCATGCTTAATGGTACTCGGGGCGCACTTCGAATAAAATCATCAACCTGCACCTAGATTTCCACCTCCTCGCTGATTTGAACACTTCTAAGGACCTCCGGTAAAGGTTGAAGGTCAACCAACCACTCCTTTAGACCAAGTATCATGGGGTCTCTCAGCTGCTGTGCATTTAGTACTGAAGTTAGTAACGCCTTTGAAGCTGCTACAACTCTCTGCAATGCCAATTCGCGTTCTGAGAATGACATGGGCTTGAACCAATTCATCAATGTAAAACCCGACTCACCGGCAAGGTATTCTCTCCAATCAATTGACCATTCTGCTACTAAGGGGTCTCTTTGAATGATTCCAAGGAGAACATCAATCCACTCATCCCAGCGTTTGAAGAAATTTTGAATCGATGCAGATAGAGCTTTCATGCTGCCACCTTTTCTCTGTGAAACTCCCTCGAAAACAAGAACGAGTCTTGTGGCGTCATCTTTGGCTATTGCTGTAAGTGCTAGTCCTGTATTGATTGATGTGACCATCAAAGCCATTCCTGGAACAATACCCAGAATGTCACAAGGAAGGTATCTCCCTTTTCTATCAGTTTCAAACCGTTGAAATGGGGAAAGAATTTCACTTCTCAGTCCAACAATCATGATCAGACTTGCATCCCTGTCTGACCCATGGTATCTTAGTCTTGCCTTGAGGATGGTCCTGTCGGTGTTACTGAACATCACTTGAATCGGTAGGGTGACATCTACCATGCCCATTCCCTTTGCTTCTTTGTGAGCCGCAATCAGTTGAGTCTCGAGTTGCGTAAGCATAGTACTACACCGTGTAGGAATATCGTACGCACAAACCTATACGAAACTTGTGCATTGATTGTATGAGGGTCCATAACTCTTTTTCGAGATGAAGAAAGATTCAA
Organism: Candidatus Thorarchaeota archaeon; assembly: GCA_011364905.1. Classification (GTDB taxonomy): domain Archaea; phylum Asgardarchaeota; class Thorarchaeia; order Thorarchaeales; family Thorarchaeaceae; genus SMTZ1-45. The sequence continues at coordinate 139,304 of RDNZ01000002.1, read as the reverse complement.
AAACCATCCCTAGAGATTTTGCAAGTTTTTATTATTTATTTTCCTGAAATAAGGTCTCTTTTAATACATTTATCAATGCCTTAGTTCCATTCCTGCAATGAAACCGACTCGTTCCATGTAAAACTCTAGATATATATCCTGAAACTCCCATGCTTTTATGAACGAACGTGTGTGAAGGGGAGAATGAGCGAAGCGCAACTGCCAAGGGTATAAGGGCTGTTAATACTCTCCGAGCTTTGTCATACTTTCTTGTGGCTGGAGTTCAGATAGTCTATTGCAGCAGTGAAGAGAGCAATGATAGTCTTAGTTCCACTATCGCTTGGAGTCGTGGACTCTCTTCTGATTTGGCAAAGTGGCAAAGACACACTGAGGGTCAGAGTCTTCGCTCTTTTCATGTGCGTCATTTCACTAGCAGTTGCTATCAATACATTAGATCCAATCCTTTATGGTGGTGCCTTCACTGCTCATATGCAGGTTATGCTGATTCTGTCATTAGTGGTCATTATCGTTTCAATCATTGAGTTTGTCATAGTAGCCTATGATCTTGCCAGTACAAAGCAGGACTCCGAGAGTATCGTTCTTACCACATCAATCAGGACATACTGAAACTTGCACCGCGCTCTACTTTGTTCTCTCAAGGATTTGAAAACCGTTTTGGGATGACGCCGTTCTTTCTTCAAAGAATTAGGTTAGAGGTTTTTGCCATTTCATTTCTTCTAATAGTCCAACGCCATTGCAATCTCAGTCTGCGAGCTTGGTTCTTGTATTCCCCTATTCTCTCTCCTATACCAGGGATTACTGAAGGCGATGGCTATGAACAGCATGGACAGCATGAAGAGCACATCTGGAACATAGAATAAACCAGATCCCAAAAGTGGCACTCGAAGCGCTTGACTCGCCATTCCGAAAATGATCGAAACAATCATGAGATCACTTCGTACTTCATTCAATCTACTAGTTTTCCACGTGATTACAAAGGTGATTAGCATTAAAATTCCAAACACTAGAATCCAAGGGATGACCATTATCATAATGAATTCCTCTGTTGGTCCAAGAAGAACAGTAGCCACCCAAATGGCCAATACCAAGAAAACTAGTCGGTTGTGATGTTTCTGAATTCTTGGCGCCCATATTTGCAGTAACGCACCGAATATGGGGACAATGGAGAAACAGATAACGATTGCACGCAATCTGAAAAGTCCCATCGACTGTTCGATCAGCCCATAGTTGGGCGCCTGTCCAATGGATATTTGCACTGCTTGCGCCATAGTGGTTATTGCAAATACCAACGGAAGGTCTGTCATCAATCTAGTTGGTTGACCCCACCAAAGACGTAGCAGGTATACCCCTATTGTCCCTGATAATGCAATTGTCGCTAGACTAGAGAGGATTACTAACTCTGTACCTGTTTGCATCATTATCATTCCTTAACTCAATTGTTATTCTGAGCATATTCGGTTCAAGCAGGACAATTTTGTAAGTCCCTAGTCCTCTTCGTAATTCGATTCCATAGGGAAGATACCTGTTCTATCTTGTATCGTGTAAAAACAAGAAATAGTGTCGAGAACACCAACAAGAACATGACAAGAGTAACACCGAGTAAGCCTGGTGTAAGGAACGCCATGTCCGGTCCCTGCATTGAGGGCTCCGGTCCAATCTTGAAGTTTTCATTGACGAAATTGAAGATTGTGTGAGCTACAATCACCCCTGTTAGTGATCGACCAGAACTGAATCGCTCATAATAGACACCAAAAAGGAGACCTAAGATAGTCGTGAAAAAGACCATCATGGAAACTTCTCTAGCAACATTCGGACCACCATTTAGTAGTGGCCATCCCGCATGCCAGAAACCAAATGCAATTGCAGAAAGTACAATTGCCACATTAGCTGAGAATCGAGTCTTGAGTCCATTCTGTAACAATCCTCTGAAGAGGGTCTCTTCTAGGAATGCATTCGTCAAGAAAAAGAGAAGCGTATACCCGAGAAGCTGTGGGTTGAGAATGTGAAGCTCGAGAGGGTAGGATGGATCAAGAAGAAGACCATAAACAACAGTACTTCCGATATCAATCAGTCCAGAGATTAGTAGACCCATAACAAGTCCAACCGCTAGTTGAACTCGCATTTGGTTCCGCGAGAGACCCAAGGCAGTTTCTATTTCTGGCCTTCGATATCTCCAAAAGAATCCAATAATGATCAAGAAAGGAAACAGCTTGGAAGGCATTATGTTGATCCAAGTATCACCAAGACCAAGGACAAACTGGTCAACCACACGCCATACTATTCCGATTGTCAGCATGATTCCACTAACGGTTAGTAGACTCAGTGAGGACCAAAAGGAGTGTTCATCTTTCACAGATGAGGGATGCTCCTGAACTGTTGTTTGCACCATATAGATGGTCTCCTATTTAGGATAGATGGGCATAGGTGCAGACCGATGCAATTTAAGGCCAGAGAAATCAATTCCTCTCCTGTTTCTTTCTTTCCCGGAATCGAGCAAGGTCTTCCTCTATCTTCTTCTGTTCCGGATCAATAGGTTCCTCATCTAAGATTGGATTCACCATCCCCGAAAAAACCCAATCACAGGCCCATCCGCCCATTGTGACGACTATGATGGCCACAATAATAATCTGAAGTACATCCATATCCCACTTCTCCTGCCCATACTAGCTGGATAGTAATCAAGCCACTCTATCCCTACATAAGTTCTCTTGTTGAGTTTCGTCACACATATTAGGATGCTAGTTTTCTAAGAAATTTGGAGTTACTCCCATAGGAGAAAGGTGGGTCACCATATGAGGGATAACAGCAGAGAAGAAGTAATTCGAAATATTCAGGAACATGAAATGCCTGGTTACGGATTTGTCGAGAAGATTCGAGCGCTTTTGGAGGTACCAGTTTCATCATCTGATACAGAGAGTACATCCATTCCACAACCAATCCCGACCGGAGTCAGAGATAATTATAATCAAGCTCAGGGATTCGAAGCAAACAATCAGTTTGGAAAGGCACTCGAAACTCTATTGGAATCTATTAACATCGAGCCAAGCTGTGCTCGCTGCTGGAGTGCTCTTGCGCCATCGCTATATCGGATGGGTTGGCACAAGGACGCAGAGCTTGTTATCAAACGAGCGCTCGAACTTGATAAGAACTCTTCAAAGATCTGGGGTGAGTATGGCTCACTTCTTCTATACTTGAAACGAATAGATGAGGCTGCAAAAGCCCTTGAAAGAAGTGTTGAGATTGATTCTCGAGATGAATATACATGGGTCAACTTGAGCAGTGTCTATCTTGTGCTGCAAAGACCTAATGACGCTGTTAAGGCTTGGCAGGAGGTTACTCGGATTAACCCTAATCATTCCGTGGCGTGGTTCAACTTGGGCTCTTTGTTGTATGCTTTGGGGAAGAAAACAGAGTCTGAAGCTGCATATGCCAAGTTCATCGAACTGAGACCAGAAGATGGACCCCGAGCTGTCGCACTTGCAAAGCAGGCGGCTGCAGGACGCAGACAAGGACAGGCACGACGCGAGATCTAAGACCTTTGGACGTACCGTGAATGGGCGTCAGGCAGAGAAAACTGTCTTTCGCTGATTCTTTGTTAATTGAAACTATCTGCCTCGACGTTCAAGAACTGTTTTCAGAGATTCCCTAGCCTTGGCATTCTCTCGGTCATGCTTTATTGCCATCAAAAGTGCGTCTTCTGCTTGATCATCTTTTTTCATCAGGATATAGACGTCCGCTAGTCCACTCCAGGCTTTCGAGAAATCTTCTTTCTGAGCCACAGCTGTCATGAATGCCTCTTCTGCCTCCTTCAATGACTCCATTGCCATCAATACATCTCCAAGTTGGCTCCACGCGTTGGGATTTTTCGGACTCAGCATCACAGCTTTTCTTGCAGCATTATATGCATCACCAATATCTCCAAGTTCCTGAGCAGTATTGGCCAGGTTTATCCATGCTCTGGAGGAATTCTCATCAATACTTGTAGCTCGAGCGAAGATTTCACGAGCCTCCTTATGCTTTCCTGATTCTATAAGAAGTGAACCGAGATGAATCAAGGCCTCCGAGTCATCGGGATTCCTCTTGATTGACTCTTGCATGATTTCTATGGCTTCATCCTTTTTTCCCAGCTTCTCTAGCACACTAGCTAAAGCATCCCAGGTTTGAGATGACTTGGGTAGAACCTCTGTCTTCTTTCTCAGAGCGACCTCCGCCTCCTCAAGCGGGCCCCGCGTCATTAACAGTTTCCCAAGATTACTCCAAGCAAGCTCATAGGTCGGTTGAAGCTCGATTGCTCTCCGAATTGCATGTTCGCCTTGTTCAAAGTCATCAAGCTTGATTAATACTGCACCAAGATTGCACCATGCTTTGGCACTCTGTGGATTATACTTTATAGACTCCCTGAAGACATCGCTGGCCTCTTTGAGTCTTCCAAGCCGAACGAGGACACAACCGAGTCGATATTGTGTTTCAGAACTCTCTGGTTCTATGTCAATTGATTGCTGCAGGGCTTTTAGAGCTTGATCAACTCTATCGGTCTTCGCCATTAACACAGCATAGTCTGACCACGCTTTAGCAGATTTCTGATCTCTTTCAAGAGCTTTCTTAAAAGATTCCTCGGCCTCTTCCGTGTGTTCCATCTCAAGCAGACTTCTACCTATCTCAACCCATTTTTCTGCCCTGTCTGGTTGTGCCTTAATTGCCTGCTGAATCGATTTCTTTGATTGAGTTGTCTTGTTGTTGCTTTTGTAGATCTTGGATAGCTGCATCCAGCCCGCAACATAGTCCGGGTCTATGGTGACTGCTCTTCGAGTCATATCGATTGCTGCATCCTCATTGCCTTTGTCAAGGAGGACTCGACCTAATCTTGTCCAGGCATCAGCTCTATCTGGTTCTAAAGAGATAGCCTCTCGAAATGCTTCTTCAGCCTCTACTAAACGACCATCTTCGCGAAGGATGCATCCCAAATTGTACCATGCATCGTGTAACTTCGGATTAATGTCCAAGGCCGTTCGAAGCGCGGCTTCAGCTGCTGTTTCATTCCCTTTTTGTAAAAGTTCTAATCCTCGGTTGAGCCACTCAATAGCTCCTTCATGATCTTCCTTCATGACCATGCCCCTTTTTCTGTAAATCAATTTCTAATCATGTCCGAGCTATGTTAATCTTCCGCCACTAAATCTAGGTTGAACTTACTCAGGTTCAACCACTGTTGTCGTTTTCTTGTTTCGCACTATGACAAGTGCTACTCTTTGAAAAAGAGGATGTGGCTGCAGTTACCTGCAGCCGGGTTAAACTTATGCGTAAGGAGCCATTGTGAGCCCAATCTTGCTCACCAACTCCTTGTAACGGTTCCTGATGGTCACTTCGGTGACGCCGCTTACGCGTGAGATATCACGTTGCGTGACCCTGCAATCAGAGATAATTGAAGCGATGTAAATCGCTGCCGCTGCCAAGCCTCGTGGGTCGCGGCCTGTAACAAGACCCCTGATTTTTCTTGCTGCTTTGAGAATCTCCATGGTTGTCTTCTGGACCTCGCTTGGGAGACCCAGATCTGAGATGAATCGTGGTACATAATTCTCTGGTGATGAGATGGGCATCCGTATCTTGAGTTTGGTCACCAACATCCGGTAATGCGCGGAGATTTTCTTCTTTGACTCTCTACTGTGTTCAGCTATCTCTTCAATGGACCTCGGCGAACCTCTATGTCTACATGCAGCGTATACAGCTGCGGCAGCTGTTGCGTCGATAGACCGACTTCGCCAAAGCCTACCAGCTATTAGTTTTCTATACATGCGTGCAGCGTGCTCTCGCAGTCCTTGAGAGAGTCCTAATTGAGATGATAGCCTGTCGATCTCTGTCATTGCTTGTGCCAGATTTCGGTCAAGAGAGGAGTGAACTCTTGTCCTGATCTGCCATTTTCTAAGGCGATATATTTGTGCTCGCTGTTTAGCACTGAAGGCAGCGCCTTTCGAATCGCGATCTCGCCAGTCAATCATAGTCGAGAGACCTTTGTCATGCAGTGCGTAGCTAGCCGGAGCTCCAGTTCGTGCCCGACCGTCGCGCTCATCTGATGTGAATGCTCTCCACTCTGGTCCTGTATCGATACGGTGGTCACTCAATACCAGACCGCAGGTAGTGCAAATTACTTCCCCCTTCTCGTTATCCCTGACAACTTCAGTGCCTCCACACTCGGGGCACGTGAATACAGGAGTTTCTACAATTGTTTCTTCTCTGCTTGTTTCATCTACTTTAGATGTTGCCATTTGTGTACTTGTTCCCTCCAATAGTAACTGGGTATCTGAGGGCCCAGATCCCTCGCGTGCGTTTTAGATACATTTTCTTCCTCAAATTTCATTCATGGTGCCATTGTAATGTTGAGCTTCTGTACCAGCTCTTTGTATCGGTTCCTCACTGTCACTTCTGTAACACCAGCAGCCATGGCAATGTCGCGTTGTGTCACTCGATGATCCATCAGGATCGATGCTATGTATATGGCGGCGGCTGCGAGCCCTCGCGGATCTCGCCCGGTGACCAGTGTTCGATTTTGTTTAGCCATCTCGAGTATCTCGAGCACTTTCTGTTGGACTTTTCCCGGCAGGTTGAGCTGTGTTATGAATCGCGGTACATAGTTTGCCGGGTCTGAGATTGGCATTCTCAACTTCAGTTTCTCCACCAGGAGTCTGTAGTGCTGCCCAATCTTCTTGCGACTCACTCTGGAGTGCCGAGCTATCTCTTCTAGGGAACGTGGCGCTTTTCTCAGTCTACAAGCAGCATATATCGCCGCTCCTACCATCGCGTCGATGGACCTGCTTCGGGCAAGCCTTCTCACGATTAGTTTTCTATACAAGAGAGCTGCCAGTTCCTTGATGCTTTTTGTGAGCCCCAACTGTGATGACAACCTGTCAAGCTCGGACATTGCCTGAGCAAGATTTCTGTCAACAGAGCTATGGACTCGTGTGCGGATCTGCCACTTCCTAAGACGGTAGATTTCGGAACGCTTCTTGGCTGTAAACCGTTTTCCTTGAGAGTCGTGGTCTCTCCAGTCAATCATCGTTGAGAGTCCTTTGTCATGGATTGAATAGTTGGTTGGTGCTCCAGCTCGGGACCGTGCATCCTTTTCATCGCTAGTGAAAGCTCTCCATTCAGGACCTGTGTCAATACGATGATCGCTGACAACAAGTCCGCAGGTGGCGCAGATGCGTTCACCTTTTTCCAAGTCTTGGACAACTTCAGTGCCTCCACACTCAGGACATGTGAACTGCGTTGGCTTTGATCGTTCGGGATTTTTCCGGTCTGTCCTTGACATTGTCCAACCTCTCTCCATTTCGTAGGACGCAATCCTTCTCGGGTCTACAATACTCTAACAGTCATTCATGCTTCGTGGCGCAGAAGTGCTTTCAGAATACGTTCAATCCCCGATTTGATTCCGCTAACCTTATATACTCAAATGTGCCTTAAAAGTCTTTCGCTTCGTCAGATTCCTAGTTTCAACTAAGGGAATCTTTGTGACGCGTGGTTATGCCATACCAACTTTTTGATATAAGCATTGCGAAAGGGTCGGGCAGCAACAAAGCGGCGGATTTTTGGAAGGTTCACTCGATTTTTGGACACACCGCTTTTGCTGTGGACTCGCCAGTGGTTCATGTGCGAAAGTGAATCAATTAGCCTAACGAAAGAGCGACCTAGAATTCGTGCCTTAATCAAGTAGGTAGTTTGAGCTTGGTGATGGGGAATTGTCCGAGCTGTTGCCATTGGGGGGGATCAGAAAAAGATTGTAACCGCTTTGGATTCTATATAAGGCGCAGACCTAGCAAGGAGTCCACGGCAATAAAGACTCCCGCTAGTTTTGCGTTTGCACAATTATTGAACCGTAGCAACCAATTCTTCTTCCACCTTCATGGAATTTGGTTGACTTGCATCTCGGTCTTTGTAGAGGTATACACATGTTGGGACAACCACCATGTCTATTATCACATGCAGAACAATGAAGTAGTTCGCCTCATGTGTATGCATGAACAGGAACCTGATGACTCCTCCGGTCCCTCCTATTCCTGGTATGATGATACACATGAGAAGTAACAGATTCCTCTCCGGATATTTGATGACGCTAGCTCCAAGAACCAGATACATCACGCCATAAAGAGCTGCAGCTACATTTCCACTTACACCTCCATAAACAAAGACCTGAAGGGTGTGAGTGATCGCGGAAATGATGAGTAGGACTCCAGCCATTTGTCGTAGTCTGTCCTTTGAGCTCGTTTCCATTTTGCTACCTCCTAGAAACTTCCGCTAGCAACTCCTTCCTCCTCTGTTGCTAAGGGTCTCGACTTCGCTTGGATATGACTGTGTTCAATCAGACTCTCTGTATATGATTTCTCCATTCTCCTAACAATAGTGGGTCCTAGTGAACCAAACTCCTGGACATACTTGAATTCTCCATTGTTTCTACCAACACATTCGTCAAATGCTCGAGCAAACTCAATCGAATCTACCTCATTATTGAACATGGCAGCTATCACGTAGTTTGCCTGCCCTGACTCAATACTGCCATAGACGGTGTAGTCCAGAATTTCAGCACCGGTTTGTTTTGTTGCATAAGCAACACCTTCCGTGACATGCGCATCGGACAGCTTCTCGCCCGTAAGGTTGACAGACTTGCCTTTACGTCCTATGCGATGGACTGAGTAGGGATCGGTGTCGATGAAGGTCACCATGTCTCCAATCCTATATCTAGTATACCCCATCATATTGGTGAGGATGAGCTCATACCTATGGTTCTTCTTCACCTCCGATAGCGGAATGATAGTTGGGTTTTCCTTATCTATCTGCGACTCAGGAATGAATTCGAAGTAGTTGATGTTTGGCAATAACTGAATGCCATTGTCAGTGTGTTTCAACAGGGTTGTGCCATATAGTCCCTCAGATCCTGCGAAATTGTCCCAGAGCGTCGCGTTTGGAAGCGTCCTTTTCAGCCATGGCTTGTACGGGTCGGCATCAACGCCGGTGGCTCCCACCATGATGAGATTGGGCCAAAGGACATTCAGGTCCAAAGTGCCATCATCGCCTAAGGCTTCCCTGATACGAGCCTCATACTTGGTCCCTCGGAACTCATCTAGGAGACTAGGTCCGTACTCATGCTGCATTCTCCTGATGAATGCAAACACAAGTGTGGTAATTCCCCCGAGAGAGGTTATGTTCTCTGTGACCGCATACTTGGCATAGCTCCAGAGCTTCTCACACATCTCTGTCATGTTAAAGATCTCAACTCCAGGCTTCACGATTCTCTTGAGCAGAGCGTTCGCAATCATCTCACGAGAGATGCCTGTCATGTATCCAAGGGGTACTCCGTTGATCTCACCTATCCGTGCTGGTGCCGCGAAGGTGAGCATGGTTCCATCGAAGACTTTGTTGTTACCCTCCTTGGCATTGATGAATGACATCAGGAACAACATGCTTCCAGCTGTATAGTCTTTCAATCCTGCCTTGCTTATGGGTAGGGCCTTTGGTTTCCCGGTAGAGCCACTGCTCTGCACATACCATATCACTGGATCAGCTGTAATGATTGGAAGTTGCGGGTTCTCGTATATTCGATTCCAATAAGGTTTCATGGATACATAATCAGAGAGTGGAACTCCCTCGGCAAAATGCTCTGGTGTTCGAATTCCTCCAAAGTTGTTGGCCTTCCCATAAGCTGTCTGTGCGTGGCGCTCGAGAATCGAATGCAGCTTAGCTTCAGTCAGCTCGATGGGATTATCCATTATTTCTTGAATCAGTCTTGCTTTCCTCTTAGCCAGCAAAGGAACAAGCCTGCTTATGATTGACATCTGTTCTTTGCCTCCGTAGGTTTTAGGGAAGAGAACTTCCCGATACTACAGGAGTTGGTAGAAACGGAATATCATAAGTGGTCGGTAGAACTTGCCTCTCATCTATGGGCCGTGTTACATTTGATATGAGCTGTATCGATGCTTCCGATAGAGAAATATCTGCTTTAAACGCTCTAAACACCAAAAATCGAATTTTGACACATTTTTCAGCATGGCTTTTGGTCGAAAAATGCAATCCAATGAACACTGCATTGTGATTTTGATCACACTCGTTTCAAACGTGCCTACATAGACAACTGAAAAGACTGGTCAGTTTCATGCTACAAGATACAATCTCCTGAGTGGATATGCCAAAAGCATGCTTAGGGGTGAGTTCTGCATCGCAATAATATGTGAGAACTACTCCATCAGGCGCCGAAACGTGCAGGGGCAATGGGGACTGACTCTTCAGATTCGCAGCTACAAGATAGAATATATTGCATTTTTGGACCTAAGGCATACTCAATAGAGCAATTATAACATCTAAAATCAAAATATAAATGATAATAACTCATATTTTTGCATCGGACATATTATTAGAGCTTTTTTTCCGACAGGTGGCTCTTATGTCATTTATTGTCAACTCTCGGAAGTTTGAATATTATTTGATGTCTCATCTTTTGACAGGTGAGTATGAATGTCATTGAAACTTACAGAGGCATTCGAGTCCGACATCAATCGAGATAGTGGGCATCTAGGAATAGCACGAAACATGCCAATGCCTCTACGGAGGAAGTTCAATCAAAAGAGGTGATGCGATGTACATTCAGGAATATCTGCAAAGTAGTACAAATAGTATAGATGAACTACCTGATCCAGCTTGGATCGCTGGAGCTAAGGCGGGAATCAACGAGGTATTTCATCGAGAAGCAAGACCCGACTGGAGGGATTTCTTCGAGTCACTAGAGGACCTCTTCAAATTCATGCTGGAGGTCCCACCAGCTGAACCTGGGACGACTCCCAAAGACGGGTCATTGTATGAGACCTTAGGGGGTTATGTAAGTGTCGTGGGAGAAATGACTTCTCAAGGACTTAGCTTCTCATTACCGCCAATACGACAGCAAGCTGTGGTTTCGCTGTTTCCAGGAATGGACCTCTATCGAAATGGAAAGGAAGTCTTGATTCCTCGTAGGGAGCTTGACTCCTTCAAGAAACTCGTGCCTTTGAGGGGGCCAATCGAGGAGATGATTGGCAGTTGACCGATGTGGAGGCAGTTCCAGGTGTCGGCCCCGCAGCGGCGAAGCGGCTCAAAGAAGCTTTCGTCACGACCGCTGAAATACTCAGTGTTCAGAATCCTATTGACCTTCAGACTCGCACCAAGTTGGGTGAAGCAACCGTTGCGAAGATCATACGAAACGCACGAGATGTCACTGGGAAATTTGGGTTCAAGTCAGGAATTGAACTGGAGAAGCAACAAGCAGAGGTCCCGCGTCTGAAGTTCGGTATTGAAAGCTTGGATAGCAAGCTTTTCGGCGGTTTGGAAGCAGGATCAATAGTTGAGATATACGGTAATGCGCGAGGAGGGAAGACTTTCCTCTGTCACCATCTTGCAGTGAGGTGCCAGTTGCCCCTTGAACAAGGCGGCTTAGAAGGAAGGATCTTGTGGTTGGACACGGAGTCATCTTTCAAAACCAAGCATATCCGTGCAAATGCGATACGGTGGGGCTTGGATCCAGAGGTTGTGCTTGGTAACATTAGTGTGGCAACTATTGCGCTCAGCAGTCAGATGGAGGAGTATGCCGAGCAGATTCAACTCATGCTGGCTGAAGGCGAGTACAGCATGCTGGTGATAGACTCCTTTACCGGTCTGTTTCGGCAGGAGTACACTGGCATCGGTACTTTGGCATCTCGTCAGTATAGTATCAACTCCCTGATGAACTGGATGCGTCGTCTTGGTCTTGCAACCGATGCCATCTTTGTGTATACAAATCAGGTGACGACTCAAATCTCTACCTATGGGTCTGGAAACCCATCTGCACCTGTTGGTGGTCATGTTCTGAGTCACGCATCTGACTATCGGTTCTTCACAAGGGTCGGAGCGCAGAAGAAGCGGAAGATTTCACTCAAGGACAACTCGGGAGTTCCGGAGTTTGATGTTGAGGTACATATTGGCTGGGGCGGTCTATACAACGATGCAACAGAGAAGAAAAACGCCGAAAAGATGATCTCTGAGAAACTTGGGTCTCTAGGTTCGCCGGATGATGACGAGGACGAGAAGAAACAGAAGAAGGGAAAGAAGACTGAGGAGGAGGAGCAAGAGGAGTGACCTCAAAGGAACAGATGTACAGAATCTTCATGTGTCCTCATTGCGGCTATACCGGATACGCTACTGTGTACAGTGAGGATGAGGAATCAAAGTGCAATCTCTGTTCCAGAAGAATCGAGCCTAGTCCTGATTGGAAGTATGTCGATTCAGTTGAGGGAGCTCTTCTAGAGATACAGAGGATTGTCTGGAGGAAACCAACTACGCATAGGTCCAAGTCGAGACATGGTCTTGGTGTCAAGAAGCGCGTGCTGAATATAGTGTCTGACCTCAGTGACTTGAATCGTGGAACAGGAGTGAGTCGTGATAGGGTCCTTCAAGAGTGCGAGGAAGCAGGCATCGAAATCGACAAGGCTGTTAGGTTCTTAGACCAGCTGGAGGACGAGGACTTAATTGTGAACATGGATGGGATTCTGAAAGCAGTGGGGGACGAATACTGATGGCAGTGGTTCTGCCTCCTGCGTATCAATCCCATGCATCTGTCATAAACATGACCAACCTCTTAATGCGTGATACATCCCACAGACTGACCACCGTTCCAGTTGCTTACCACGAACCTGACCCAGAATTATATGTGGTCACGACGGTGGATTGGCGAGATAGAGCAAGACCTACCCTCTCGCAGCTGCCGCGACTTCTGTCTCATCTTGAGGTTCTACGTGGTACCAGAGGTGTACCTTCGGAGGTGTACCTTGAAAGCAGGGAAGGTATGGCGGTCTATCTCCCCACTGAAACGAAGGTATCAGAGATCCCTCATAGGGCCAAGGAGGCTGTGCAGTATCTCCAACGAGTAGTGAAGCAGACACTTGACTTCTATAAAGCCACAGTAGAGGAGGTGGAGAGAACCTTCTGGAGACAAGCTCGCAGAAGAGGTTTCAGCCCTCAGATACTGGAAAGCATGGTGGGCAAAAAGAACGGTTTCAACTCGCCAGCAGCGGCAAAGACATTCCATCTGTTGCTTCGCTCCTACTTTTCTCTAAAGTTCAGAATACATAATGCCGAGAACTGTCTGTACCTGGGGGAATAAGGATGGCAACTCTACCTGACCCAATGGACTGGTTCCCCTATGAGCCACGACCGCACCAAGAACGCGCATTACGATATGCAGAGGAAGTATTCTCTGAGGGAACGGTGGGTCTACTCTCTGCCGACTGCGGAATCGGAAAGACCATTGCGGCTCTGTCCGGTTACTTGGCTGCACGTGTGAATGATCCTGAGTCACGATTACTCGTGCTTACCCGAACTCACTCGCAATCAAAGGTGTTCGAGGAAGAACTCACACAATTACGCATCTACACCCAGGATACACTGCTTACAGCTACCAGCATGGTTTCTAGGAAACACGTGTGTCCCATGAAGGGTCAGATGAGGCATATTTCTTCGTTGGGTTTCATGCGTGAGTGCGCAGCCCTTGTCAAAACGGGCAACTGCACCTATTATTGGAATTGCTACAGAAGAAATGCTGATGGACGACATCAACCTCGTCAGGCATTCCTAGAAACTATAGATGAGCTCCTCAAAGACAATGTCGTGAGTCAGTCGGTAGCTGAGGATGTTGGCCGTGACAATGGTATGTGTCCCTACGAGGTGCTTAGATGGTGCGCTAAGAAAAGTAGAGTCATTGTTGGTCCCTATGACTACCTGTTTAGAAGCCGTGTCCAAATGGCCCTTCTTTCATCGCTAGGAATTGGCTTGTACGAGATTGACATCCTTGTGGATGAGGCTCATAACCTCTCATCTCATGTTCTAGAGGCTGAGGCTGCGGAGCTGCGTGGGGCTGACTTGCTATGGCTCAGAGAGCACAAGCGCGACATCGTCAAAGAAACTGGTGTGCGTTGGTTGGAGGAAACAGTCGATTTTCTTTGGGAGACCGTTTCGGTGAATCTCGACACATTGAAGGACGAACGATGTCTTGACAAGTGGGACGCTTATCCGCGTTTTGCTGCACAAGGCGATTTGGAACAGCTCATCGAGTATAGTACTCTGCTTGAAGGTGCGGATGAGACTGTCCCTGTTGACACACCAGTGGATCGACTAGTGTCTTTCCTCTATGCTGGAAGAAAAGCTACCGAGAGTGATGACTGGTTGGTCACCATTGAGAAGTCAACCGGCTGGGAGGAGCACCAAGACATCATGCGCGTTATCCTGAAGATTCGTCCACTGAATGCTGCTGGACTAATTGCTCCGATACTCAGGATGGCACGCTCCTCGCTCCTTATGTCTGGAACTCTGAGACCACTCTCTCACTACAAACGAATACTTGGAATTGGTAGTGCAAAAGGTGAGGAACTTTCCAGTCCCTATCCACGAGGAACAAGGCTCATTCTAGTGGACAGAGAAGTATCAACAAGCTACAAGTCCAGAGGACCTGACCTTTGGCGTACTTTGAGTGAGAGGATCGAAACCGTACTCGAGGCAGTTCCCGCCAACAAGAGCGCCATGATTGCTTTCCCGAGCTATGCAATCATGCGAGATGTCTTGAGTTTTGGAGTAAACGCAGGATTTCGAGAGCGTCTTATTGAGGATAGACGCAGTAGAATTGATGATGTGAAGGAAGCTCTCGCCTCGCAGCCCCATGCCTTGTTCTGTGTTTATGGTGGAAAGGTGAGCGAAGGAGTAGACTTGGTGGAGGCGGGGTCTAGCATGGTGGACCTCATTATTGGTGTGGGGATACCATTCAGTCCTCCGACAAGTCATCAAAAAGCGTTGCAGGACTTCTATGATCGAAGATACGGAGCTGGCTCAGGGTACTATTATGCTGTGGTTGTACCATCAATACGAAAAGTTGCACAAATGGCAGGAAGACTCAGGAGGTCACCGGAGGATCAAGGCATAGTTGTGCTATTAGACAAGCGGTTCTTGAAACACATTGACGTATTCGGAGAGGACACAGCCGCAGATCTCTGGCCATACAGAGGAGAGGATGAGCTGCGAGACGCCATCGGGATGTTTGTGAGGAGGGTGTGATGAATGAGGAATTACCAGGATTATGAGTGGGTGAAATGGACTGTTCCAGCTGCTGTTCTGGCGGCATGGTCAACTAGAATCATCATGGACCCCAAAGGAAGATTTGCTTTCGAGACCTTGGTTGGGATTGGTTTAGCGTCTCTAGTAATCGCTCTCTTCGTTTTATGGAAACGACCCGTCGTTGTATTCTGGGATGAGGCAACCGGCACCATGGCCATTCGTCGCAATTGGACTGTAGAGGTTCAAGCAGGTTGCTTACTGGCTAGCGTACCCTTGGGGATTGATGTTTCGCACGCAGCCAAACAGGTACTGAGAGCTATGAGTGAGCAGTTCAAGAAAGAGAGTCAATGTGAGGTTCGGTTCTTCGTGTGTCGCCCTTTGGATGACAACTCAACGCTGGTTGGTATGCAGGTTGTCAGACGGTCTCTCCGATTTTGGAATGGGGCACGCATAATCAGGATGTTGGCTGAGAAGGTGTTTGATGATGTGACAACGTTAGAGAGTGCCATGCGTTCATCCTATCCTCATACACCTGTGGAGCGTGCAGGACTCTACGAGATGCAACTGGTGAACACAGGAGGCGTTGTCAGTGGGTGAGGATGTATCACTAAACATTCCATCAGGTGTGGAGGCTGACGCGGTGATGGACTTCCTGAAACGGGGCCATGGATACACTTGGACAACTGTATCCAAGGAGCCAGTTCTAATGGTACTCGGGCATCCTTCGAAGCATGAGCATCCTGAGCTGGTCATTATGAACGATTCACTAGTGGTGAACTCTTCAGATCAGAAAATGCTGATTCGCATTAAGATGATGTTGAAAGTCTTGGCAAGACAAGGGGGAAGGACCTAGTTGACTAAGAAACGAGGGAACATCATGGGCTCAGAGCCTGCGCAGGATCCTATGGACCAGCTTGAGGCGTCTGGCATGACCATAACGACAGACACAGAGATACGATGGGATGACAGGTCAGTCAAGCTTCCATGGGATTATGCTCTTGGACTCTCATTGGTTATTATGATTACAGTGATTCAGCTGCCTTATGTCACGATATTCATTACTGGAATAATCCTAATGCTGATGCTTGTTCTGCCCTTGATTCAAAACTACCTTGAAACTCGGTCGCTCGATGATACTAGTTGGTATAGGGTACCCGACCCAGATGTGAGTTACAGTGAAGAGAAAAAATCGCTACATTGTAGGGGTCTTGGAAAGGAAAGCCATCTCATTGCACTCAACATGAAGAAAGCTCGGCCAATCCTACAAGGAAATCTAAGCAAACTTCTTCGAGGTCTAGACAGTTCACATGGTTTCTTGATGGTTGCAGATCTGTTTCCATCTGACTCAAAACAGGTTGCAAGAGATGGTGTTGTCACTTCCATAATCGAGAGATATCTCAATCATATTTCCTCATCACAGAGGAAGACCTACTTTCATGCACGGGGGGGGCTCTGGCGTTCACAGCTGTATTTTGTTGGACATTCTCATACGGAATCTGACGTCCGACTAGTTGAGGGGCAAGTGAAAGGGAGTGTTCCTGACAGCGGCTTTAGGAGGTTGAAGGAGAAAGACCTTGGCCAAAGACTTGAAGAGTGGGACCTCTGTAGCAGTTCGCCCACTTTCTTTGCCACAGGAAAGGAGTTGGCAGAGTGGCTAGTACAACTGCCAAGCGAACTAGGTCCTGAGGTGGGAAGTAACGTTCCGGGGGAGTTCATTGCGCCAATAAGAAGCAGGTCTGATGACTACCCTCTGGGCGTTGTTGTGAATCCCGAAACCCTAAAGACAGGTCCCTCAGTGGGGTTGATGCATTCTGACCTTGAACGTGGTCTCTTATTATGCGGAGGAGATTGGCGGGATCGAAAGCAAGTTCTCAGTGTTCTTATTGACCAGATTTTAGCCAAGGGAAAGAAGGTTCTAGTGCTCACAATAAACGATGATTGCCAAAGTCTGGCTGGTGTCAGCTCCAGCGGTCTCGCCGTTAGTCTCGGGAAGGACTTTGTACTGAATCCTGTGGACTCTGAGGGAATTCCCAGAACACAGTATGTTTCGGAGTTGCTACTGCTATTGGAAACTCTTGCTGGGACTAATCTCAGCCCAGCCGCTGACTTTGAGGTTGCATTGAGCAGAGTGGTTGCTCTCGGGAATGGAACACTCGCCGATGTAGTTATTGATCCTGAGCATGAATCCCTTCAGGAGGGTGCAGTCCCTCCACAGAATGTTAGATTATCCAAGTCTTCAGCACTTGCGCTCGATGCCATCAAGAGGCTCTATCAGGGGTCAGGAGCAAAAGCATTCTATGGTACTCAGACGATTTCTCTTAGTAGGATCGCCTCTCATGAGCTTGTAGTTGTGAACCTCGCGATTGGAGCTCTTGATCTCGATATGTTTGCACTGGATCTTATGAGCCTCAAATTGTCAGGACTTGCAAAAGAATCTGATTTGGTCACTGTCATTGATATGCCTGAACATCTTGTCACAAATAAAAGCACTTTCAGGTATACCAAACGGGGGGTAATGGCTGAGAGAATCGTTCGGAGGCTCCTCAAGAGAGGACCTCTTATACTCAGTGTAAACAACCCATCAGCCTTAATGTGGGATGCGGCGGACGCCTTTGGTTCATGTATCGCTCTAAGGTTGCGGGAGTCCGCTGATATTGCTTATGTATCTGACCTCTTGTCATTAGATGTTGTTGGGACAGGAATTCATAGCAAGGCGCGTCAATCATCGCGAGAAGGTTCGTTCCTGAGAGTAATGGAGCGAGGCTATGCTCTCATGTCGCACGAACAGGCAAAGACTTGTATGCCATTCAAGATTGCACCTGAACCAGGGCTTAGAACACTATCCAATGAGGGAGTTGACATGCTTCCGAGGCCTAGTCTAACTAAAACGGATGACGGGCCCGAAGCAGGGAAACCAAAAACACTACTTGCTGTGGTTGGAGGACGAGACAGAGCATCTGTGAAAGAGATTCTTAAGCTCCTTACCCGCTACGAGCCTCTCACTGAGGAGTCTGTCAGACGTTTTCTCAACGCAAAGGGCCATACGGAGGTTGACATCGAGGCTATTCTTGCACGGTTGGAGAATGCGAGTCTGATTCTTCGTGGTAGCGAGTCCCATGCAGGAGTTTCCTACAAGAATTATCGGATAACCATGAAGGGTAGCATGGCTCTGCGTCAATCAGAGGAGGTTGGGTCCGAGGTATGATGTCTGTCACTGATATCCCTGCAAGTGTCACTCGGATGCTAGAGCAAGTTGGTGTCACACCAAGGGGTGTTCAGACTGAGGCAATTGACAAGGGTCTTCTTGATGGGGCCAGTATATTGGTGAGTGCTCCAACAGGATCGGGAAAAACATTGGTGGGGGAGATGGGCCTGCTTAGATCGATTTTCAATGGTCGAAGAGGCTTGTTTTTGGTACCCCTAAGAGCTCTGGCATATCAGATAACACGAGTTCTGAGAGAGCGGTACCAAGAAAATGCCATCAGAATTGGAGTGACTACCGGTGACCTGCATCTTTCAGGAGAGGATATGGCAGAATACGACATCATTGTGACCACCTATGAACGAGCAGACTCTCTGTTGAGACACCAGGTGGAGTGGCTTCCAGAGGTCGGAACAGTGGTCATAGATGAGGTCCAAAACCTTTCGGACTCGACACGAGGAGCAAGACTAGAAAGCACTATCCTTCGTTTGAAACGAAGCATTGACGACCTGCAGATAGTAGCACTCTCAGCCACAGTTAAGGACCCAGATGAACTAGCGGAATGGCTTGGTTGCGGACTTGTTGCATCTGATGAGCGTCCTGTTCCGCTTGTCTGTAAGGTAGTCCACACACCCGATAAGGCCCGAGCAGTCCAAAAAACAGTGATGACGGTAGTGCAGGCAAACGGTCAAGTCATCACCTTTCACAGAACCCGAAGGTTTGCTGAACTTGAGGCTGAACGATTGTCTGAAAATGTGATTAGGCAACTTGGTTCCATTGAGCGAAAAGCCCTGGACGATGAAATTAACTCTGTAGAAACATCCTTCATGACAGTTCCGGCGCCCCTACGGAAAGTCTTGCATAATGGCGTAGGATTCCACCATGCTGGACTCAGCTCGAGTGTCAGAGCTTTGGTGGAGCGCTTGTTCAGAAAAGGCATGTTACGTGTAATCTGTGCAACATCTACCCTAGCTGCAGGAATGGATCTCCCAGCTCGTACCGTTGTGCTCACCAGTTGTCGTTCGCCGGAGGATCATAGAGAGATGCTCTCTGCTAACACAGTCCATCAAATGCTTGGACGTGCGGGGAGACCTGGACATGATGTTATGGGCTTTGGTGTCATCCTCACTAGTAGTAGAGGTGAGTGCGAGCTTGTGAAGCGCAGATACTTTGATGAGGTTGGTGAAACCCTGATTCCTCGATATGAAAGAGTGAGGAGTAGGCTCGGTTCAGCGGCATCGCTTACCGAGCAAATTCTTGTCCTTCTTGACACCATGAATGAGAGCACAGTGAAACAGATGGAGGACATAATGAGCGAGTCTTATCTCGTGTTCTGCGCGGTGAGAGATGTTAGAAGTCCCATGAGGCCCCTACATCTCGGAGAGATCTCAGCGGAATCGGTTATTGAGAAACATGCCCTGCCTGACACAGTTCAGGCTGCAAGAAAAGACGCACTAGGCTCCGTCAGCATCAGGGAAACCAGCGAGGATGTCCTCGGAGGAATAGTTTCAGGTTTTCAAGGTGGGAGCTTCACCTGTCGGTTCTCCACCCGACTCCAGACCAGTGGCACTGTAGAAGGTGCAAGTTGTTCATGTGGTAATCCATTGGATGAAACTGGTATCCTTTGTATGCATCTGGTTTCTCTCGGACTCAAGGCATCACGCAATGAAAAGATACGACCTCTAGCGAACTACATCGTGCCCATCGCCATGGAAGAGTCTAGTCCCACAGGTGCATTATCACGATTGGGGCTCATTG
Source organism: Candidatus Thorarchaeota archaeon (assembly GCA_011364905.1). Classification (GTDB taxonomy): domain Archaea; phylum Asgardarchaeota; class Thorarchaeia; order Thorarchaeales; family Thorarchaeaceae; genus SMTZ1-45. The sequence goes on along the minus strand of RDNZ01000002.1, from coordinate 119,254 downwards.
AGGGAAGCAAGGAAGGCGCTTTCAAGATCACAAGACTCGGAAGGACAGTGAATAGGCTGTATCTCCGCATGAGGACGATACGAGAGCTAATGGCCATGATGCCATTCACAGAGGATGCTGTTTCGCTTCTCTCTCTCGTAAGGCATCTTGTGTCGATGGAGTCTGTTTCCGAGCTTGATGAGTCGTTTGAAAACCTGATTGGTGCCGCCGCTACCACTTCTATGTCCATAAGAGACATTTCAGAGAACGTTGGTATTCCAGTGGGGGATGCATATAGTCTACTGGAGAGGTCACGATGGTTGCTAGCCAGCATTGTTGTGCTTGCAGGATTAGGGGGTCTCTCAAGACTCGTGGAACTGAGCAGTGGGCTCCTTGGGGGAATAGAAGAGCGATTAGGGAGGAATGTTAATGACAGCAGTTGATGATGAAAAAATCACTGAGGAAGAAGAGAGTGAGTCGTCCATTGGCACAAGTTTGGAGCGGGCCACCACGGACGTTGTTCGAGTGCTAGAAGGAGCGGGTCATAGAACAGCAGAATATCCCAATGGGTTGGTCTTGGGAGTGCGACTGGTTGGCATTCCAGGAACCAGGGGCGTCTATGTAGATGTTGCTTATGTACTTGACCTGAAGAAGGCCAGGTTTGGTCGCTCCACTCTGGCTATGCAAGCCGCAATACTCGAAAGTGTCAATGGGTCCTTGAAGAGCATCCTCAAAGATGTAGGACTACTGGACGCGTTCGAGGCGAGGTCTCTCCTATCGTCATTTGGGCGAGTGGAGTTCTCTGTTATGAGGTCCATTGATTCGAAATCATCATCCCTAATTCATGAAACTCGTACTATCTACGCTGTATACAAGGAGGGCAGCTCTCGTAGAGACTTATCGTGGCTTACTGATTCATCCCGTATCTTACCTGATAATGAACTTGGACTCCTGCTAAGTAGTGACTCTCGATCTCACTTGCATGATGTTCAGAAGAATGTGAGCTCCACTAAGTGGGATGATTTAGAAACAGGTCTGAGGAGGTCTTGGCTCGGTATACTCTGTATTGTCATGGGGGTGATGGCTGGGTTCGGCATTGCAGGCGCGTTATTGAATAATGGAACACTAATCTTCCCGCTTGTCGTTTTCTGCATATCATTTCTGCTTGGTTCATGGATGCTCCAGGGAGCAAACACTGCAATAGGCAGCTTTCGTAGTGCTCTAAATGAAGAGGTTTCTGCTTTGTCTGAGGTTGGAGATTCTAACCGGGTCACATCTTCAATAATGGAGAATGCTAACCGACTTGAACTCGTTGGCACACTAAACTTCATAGTGACCCCGCTGATGGATAGTGCTGCCGAATCTATAGAAACTGGCGATTTCAACAAATCAGTGGGCTCCCTGTTTACAATATTAGATGAATGCGTAAGGCTTACTCCTACTAGCACTGTCGAAATGCCTAATCTCTCTGGTGATCCTGGTCTTGAAAAATTCTTGAGCTTATTCAAGAACATCGGGTTAGAATTCGGGGAGGGTGAGGAAGAAGCTCTCGGTCTAGCGTATGTTGGCCTTACCGGACATAGCAGCACACCTTTGAAGGAACATGAGATTATCGGACACCTTGGAGTTCTTAACAACGCTCTCTTTGATGTTGGTGCTCTGAGTCCCGAAGTGAAAAACAGGATTGATGATATCCTCAACCTTCATGCCAGTAAAAAGATTGTCATGGAGATTGACAAGGATCTTGCTGAACCGGAGGAACCTCCTGTAAGAGAGGAAATGGCTCCGGCTAGTGCAGAGAGTGAAGATGAACTCGACAGTTTTTTGCAGGTGATGGGAAACACAGAGGAAGTCCCTGGAGCAAATGATAGGGTCATAAAAGAACCAGATCGGACGAGAAAGGAGTTTGCAGACCCACCTATGGTCGTTGCCAAGACAGTCGATGAAGAACCAGCGGAGTCGGTCCAAGTTCTCCTTGCTGCAGAGGATGAGACCAGTGAGCAGGTTGTTAAACGAAGCAAACTCCAGCGTCACAGTGTGACAAGCTCATCATCACGGACTCACTTTCCCACCCGAAAGAAGGAGCGTGGTAGTACTGGGGGCTAAAGTTTTGTTGAGGATGGGCGACCTTTTCCATATCTGGGGTGAGGCTGGATCTGGGAAGACCCTACTAGCCTGCTCCCTTGCTGCAGAAGCTGCAAGAGACGGTATTGTGAGATGGATCTGTGCTGATGGAAAACGCTCCTTTGTGAGAGCTTTGAAATCCAATACAAAAAACAGCAGCAAAATCACTGTGAACATTTTCAATGGACATAAAGAGGTACAAGAGGGCATACTCTCAGTCTGTGAGATGCTTCCAGATGACACATCGTTAATTGTAGTAGACCCCATAACACGGGTGCTTGACATGACTCGACGCGAAGAGATAATGTGGGGTCGGGATTTGATCGAGAATGCTCTACCATCATTGGTTGCTCTAACGGAGCGAGGAGTAAAGGTTGTCCTTGTGAGTGAAGTTCGCAGTCTGGAAGAACGAGTTACACCAGTGATGCACGAATCAATTCTGATTTGGAAACCAGTGGACATTCGGGTAGTGAGAAGCCTGGAGAGGGACTCCAGATTGTTGATTGATGGGAACCCATTGGCAAGAATGATGATCGATATCAAAGGAGTTGTCCGACTATCAGTACCAACTCAAGAATGGAGGAGAAGCGAATGTTCGGAAAGTCAATTTTCCGCTTAATGGTATATGCTCTGGCGGGAGCGGTTGCTCTTTTTCTGGGTGGGCAGCTACTGAGTTCTGTTGCTTCTGTGGTCCTAGCATGGCGGCTAGGAAATATTCAGCCTCTTGTCATTGTTTGGGGAGGAACCATCATTATGCTCTTTATCGCCCGCAGGGAAACCAAGGAACCACTGTCCCTTTTACTCAATGTGGTTTCATGGGCTTGCATCGTCTATACAGGAGTCGTGATGCTCTTTGTTGTATTACCATTTGGATTGATTGCTGCTTTTCTCGCAATGGGTGGAACTATTATCGGTTGTAGCAGAATAAAAGAGCCTGGTAGCATCACGGAGCGATTTTCTGCCCTTCTGGAGCCAATGGCGTCCTTTGGACATTCGATTCCAATACTAGGACGGAGTTCAGTTTCACATAGCAGATTTTGGACGTCCATTGACAAGCTCAACATGAAGGCAATAATCCTTCCGAATAGTATGAGGGCAGTAGTCCTAGATCTTCTTCGTGAACGACCACTCCTTCCGGTGTCAATCACAAGATACGAAGAATGCGACATCTTGATTGTACGAACTGAAGGAGAAGAGAAGGTCTTGAAACAAGTCCAGCAAGCACTAGCTGAGAAGGGAGCTGAAAGCTTGCAGGTTCTCTCACTTTTCATGACCAATGCGATACTCAGTCTTCCACTAATGGAGGATGATATAGGCATGACATTGAATGAGTATAAGGTGGCTGTTGAGGAAAGCACCGTGAAGAAACTTATTGAGATGTGGCCTAATCGTATCACCGTGTTTCCAAACAGAACGGGGTTACGAGTAGTCATCAAAAGTGATACCGCACCGGGATTCGACCTCGAACAGCTACCACATGGTCGAGAGGCTCACGTTCTACTTGGTCGTGATATTGCGCAATTATCGATGGGAGGTGTAGAGGTTGCCGGAGAGTCTACCGCTTGATAACATACCAGTTCATGAGGAATCACTGGTTCGGTTACGACCACGACCATTGGATGAGACTCTGGGACAAGTGATACTACCAAACCAAATCAGTCTGATACATAGCTCAGAGAGAAAACCTCTGACCACTGTAGCTCATGCAATTGTTGTTGGTGGTGTTCTCAATGGAGGACGGAGTGTATTCATCGATTCTGGGAATAACTTTAGCTCACCTCTCACCCGTGCCTTGCTTGGAAAGGAAGCTGAGCTGCTGAGAAATGTGATAGTGGGACAGGTGCTTGAGCTTTCGGACCTGCAGGAACTAGCACAGGGGATAGGCTGCATGAGGGACGTTCGAGTAGTCGCAGTGGATAGTCTCACAGGCATCCTTAACCTGAGTGGTAGAATCGGATCTAAGGGTAGGCAGCGTGCGCTTCAGCACACATTGGAGATTCTTCGTATACTAGTGAATGACAATGATCTTCATGTTGCCTTGACTGATCACTCAAGCAGGGACTGGGACACTGGCGCTCTGAAGCCAGTTGGCGGGAATGTGATTGCTCATGGCGTGGACACAACAGTCCATATAGCAAGCATGAATATGGCAGCTGATGGTCTCAGAGTACAAGTGGAACGAAGTCCTGTTCATCCACTACCAGATCCAGTGGTGGTGCGGCTGGGACTCAAGGGAGCGAGGACTCTCAAAGGAACGGGTTGATTGGAATGGGAGTGAAAAACTGGCAGAACCTGGTGCCATGGAAGTGGGCCAATGTTTCAGAGCTGTTCACTCCCAAAATTGCAGTCGATGCTCCCAACTATTTGATGCGCAGGTTGTCCACCATTCGACCGATCTCATCGAACAAGATACCCATGGCACATATTCACATAACCTTTGGACTGATTCGTCAAGCGCTTAAACGCCATATTCTTCCAGCGCTATTTTTCGATGGACCGCCTGAATCCCTGAAACGTAAACCGAATCCTGAACTCATAACTACAGCTCACATGCTATATGAACGGTTTCTCATCAAGCAGGACACACACGACATTAAGATTGTAGAGTCACTAAGAGAGAGTCCTGCTGTTAGGATGTACTTCGCAGTCAATCACGTCAAAGACCTTTGTCGTGCAGCAGGGATACCCGCAATTACATCGCCATCCGAGGCAGAGATGTTTGGTGCAGTCCTGTGTCGAGAGGGTCTAGTAGGTTCTGTGGTTTCCAATGACGCTGATGCCCTGTTATTCGGCAGTCCTCACGTCATCAAGAGTCTTCAGTTGTCCAAGGGGACCATGGAGTACACAACCCTTAGTGAGCTGGAGCGAGTTTTGGACCTTGATCTTGAACTGCTTCGAGACCTAGCAATAGTTTGCGGATGTGACTTTCATAAGAAAGGCATCAAGGGTCTCGGACCACGGAAAGGTGCAATTGAATTGAAACGATATGGCGGTCTGAGATATTTGCTGAAAGCAAGAGGTCTGAAACTGTCTGAAAGAGAGGACTACATCGAGGCCAGAGAGGTTTTTGACGAAGCCTCATTTATGAGTGCAAAGGGCGTGGACCTAACCTTAAAGCCGCTCATAACTCCGAGACTTGTCAGACTTCTCCAACCTGCAATGGGGAAGGATAGGGCAGAAGCCAAAACCCGTGAGCTGGTGCATATATGGAAAATGTTTGGTAACACACAGACAACACTGGAAAGCTTTGTGTAATGAAGAGTGACGTTTGGTTACCTATAGACACATCGAAGGTTTGCGAACCTGTATTCATATCCAAAGAAGAATTGAGCCAAAGGAGCACGTCTTTGTTGCACTTTTGGACCCAAGCCTATAGTAGATAAGCGATATGGGTGCTTTATTCGCGAAAAATAGAAATCAAAAACTTCTAAAAAAGACGGGAGAATATTATTGTTTAGATTTTCCTACTTTCTTATTTATCGTTCTTCAAATAGCCTGTCCTGAAAGCTTAGGAATACTCTGTGCATTTACATACCTACCATGAAAGACTCAAACTGCCACGATGGAATAGGCAACAGTCATAATGGGAGGAAGGATCTCGAAGAGTGCAATCTGACATTGGAACGTTGATGCTTGCCAATCTGTTCTTCTCATTCAGTGTGACTCCCTATGTAATCATTGGAGCCACAATCCTGAGAGGCCTACTGTTGTTGTCTGGGCAGAAACGCGAGTTCGAGGACTGGACAAGAAACAAGCTCATGACGTTTCTTACTATTGTCTTCCTTCCGGGAACCCTCGCTTATATGGGGATACGATTTCTTATTGCCAAGGGATTCAGGGTTGATGTCGAAGATGTTGGAAGTTCATCAACCTATGGCGAGATCAATGTATTCCTCAAGGTCGACAGACCACCTAGAGTAGGCATTGTACTCATTGTCCTGTTTCTGAACGTTGTGGCTGCAGTCTTTGCAGCATTTGCTTTGATAGTCTTACCCGTAATGATCTATGTGGAACCACTCTGGATTTTCGTATTCTGGTGGGTGGCTCTCGGGATTCTTTTCAACTGCTCCTTGCGGTCCGGAGACCTCTCTCTTGTAGTGGCTGCCTTGAAGAATAAGCCTCGAAGCGGCGCTATTGAGTTCATTGGATTCATTATGATTCTTGGTTTCATTTACTATACTATGTATGCGGGTGGAGGTGCATGAATTTGTATAATAGTGAAAAGGAGAATCAGGTTCAGGCTCGGATAGATTGCGTGGCTCTTCTTTCTCCCACCCTCAAATCCAATCTCTCTTCTCAGAGTCATCTATCCCTCTCTACTCATATTAAGTCCGAGCCTGAGCACCCTGCTGAGGAATTGGTCTATGAACCATTGGACTCGAACGTGACATCGAAGATGCTCCTTACATCCCGTAAAAACCACTGGAGGGATTTGAGCTGAGGACCAAAGGATTGTTTGTTATCATTATCATGATCTGGGTCATGTGCAGTCCGGCAATCTCTGGGGTGTCAGATGTGACGAATGACGATGTCACTTTGAATAAACCAATGATGCCTTCTTCAAGTGCGGGAACTCCGACTTCTCTGGGTTTGTATATCATCATTGAACTCACTGGAGCATCTATTGTTCCACGAGGTTCTTCTCTCTCATCGTTGCTCAGTGATAATAATGTTCCACATGCAAAGTACAATGTAAGCGAGATCCTGGCTAACTCCTCTCTTCTCGATGAGGCACAAGCTCTCATAGTAGATGCCAGTTGCGGGTCCAACGATGGAGCCGCAGTGAGCGATGAGTTCATCACTCTTCTGGTCCGACTGGACCTTCCCACTATATTGGTCGGTCGAGCCGCATGGCTCATTTATAGACTAAGACAGACCAGTCCACCCGAATCGACTGCAAGCCTTAGTACTCATCTGCAGACTACACCCGAGTACGAAGAAGCAGTCTTCCTCTCTCAACCGATAAGCCTCACCCCTGGTTCGCTCCTCACCATGGAGAGCGGCTTGAATCTGCCCGTGGATGAAGTGCAGGCTGAACGGTCTCGGTTGATAGATCTCACGGGAACCACCACACCCGCAGCTCTCTCTCCATTGCGTTATGATTCTTGGCCTCTCGATGTGTTCCTATTTGGCCCAGAAGACCCTGCTCAGTGGACAGGGGATGGGAAGGGTCTCCTTGTGAACACACTTGCATACTGTACCGCATTGCGAGAAACCTCTCTTGCAAGTCTCTTGCAGGCAAAACAGTCTAAGCAGGGACTGACGCTGGCTGGAGGGCTGCACTATTCTCATACTCCGAGCATATCAAGCACATATCTGGCAGTACACGCAGTCCGCGACTTGCTGGATACTGGAACTTTTAGCGGTTGGCAGTATGACAATCAATTACTCGTTCAGTCTGTTCTCCAGAACCTCTATGTGGATTCAGGATCAGAGGCCGGTTTTACCGAGTCAATCTACGACGGAGTAATTTCTGAGGACTCCACTGCAATGGGTCTCTGGCTCACCTCAGTGATGAGTCTGGAATCACAGTTCAGTGTTACCAAGCTCTCTGCTTGGCTAAGTTCACAGCAAGATTCTGAAGGTGGATTTTCAAATCATATGACAGTGACCTATCACGTGACCGAATCCCTTTATGAGAGCGGAGGCCTCAATCAAATCAATAGGGTCTCCCTGGAGTCTTGGCTCAGGTCTTGCGTCGTGGATGGAAGTACAGGAACGCCTGATAACTGGGGGGGAGTAGCCAAAAATCCTACAACTGGAGAGGCACGAAACATCTATTCTTCTCAATATGTTCAATCTCTCTGGATGTTGGGGAAAGCCCACACTGATCCACTTAAGCTAACCGAGTGGATTCAGGACACATCTAACGGCGATGGTTCTTTTAGAGATACAGTCAGTGCTGACATGTATGTCACTAGAGGGACTTCCTCTGCCCTTACGACCATGTCAATCCTAGGGACTCTAACAGCATCAAACAAAACTGGAGGGCTGAACTGGCTCACTGCAAATCAACTACCCTCTGGAGGTTTCGGCATGGGTGAATCCTCACAAGACATTGTCGGTAAAACCTGGGCTGCAACCGAAGTAGCTACGAGTCTGAAAGAGCTAGGAGAAACAACAAGTCCATTGGCAAGTGGAGTCCTCGCTTACATTAACGGAATCCAGAGTCATGCTGGTTTTGAGGCTATGGAAGAAATACCTTCACTCATGTGGTCCTATTGGTTAGCCGAGGTAAATCGTTTGGCTCATTCTGGTAAACCGGATTACTATTTACTGGACGACTATCTTAGTAGATTCACAGGAACCGCATTGACTCAATATCCCGGTCAATCAAACCTCACAGTTCTGGGTGCTCCCGAGTATGATAATCAACAGTATTATCTCACTGGTGTGTGGGCACAGTACTTTGGATCCTGTCTTGCAGGCGATAATGAGATAGTTCTCTCCCCGAGTCAGGTTTCATATATCACCCTATATCTTTCACTCAGACAGGACACTGGAGGTCAGTATCGTCCCTCTGTCATGGGCACACAACACATGCAATACACAGTGGCAGCGGTGGAAGCATTATACCAGTTAGATGAGCTTGATACGATGTGGTATCGGTCTGCGTTGGAGTCTTCGGTACTCTCTCTCTACTCCTCAGGAAGATGGAACGCGGCAGGTTGGGACCTTGCACCTTTTGCAGGAGTACAATCCGCCATAGATTTCTTGTGCACCCGTGCAGCTTTGAGACTTGATCTCGTTACGCCTGTTATGGCAAATGAGATTGCCAACGCAATCAACTCACGTTTGCAGTATACTGATCTTTGGGCCCTTAGCTGGGATATCAAGACACTTGCTCTCTTGAATACCACATTTCCTGTAGGCTTGCATGCAGTTAATCGGAGCTCGGTCCTTGGAGCACTTGGAACTCATTTTACAGAAGGTTGGTTCAACTCGTCAACCATTTGGCAACCCGTCTACACAGCAGGAGTACTGGACATGGTGTCCGTTCTTGGTCTTCGGCCTCAAATGGTCCCGGTAGAAGGTTGCTCTCTCACCATCTCGATACCCTCCACTGCGCAGCTCGGGGACTCACTAGATATCGCTGTTTCAATCAACTCGGAACGAACAACACACTCTGTTTATGTTCGAGCCTTTGACTCATGGATCCTGTTCGAAGACATTGCAAATTCAGATATGTTGTCCATTGTTATTCTGTCAGATGTGAATGCAATAGGGATTCAGGATGTTTCCGTTATGGTCTGGGATCTGGGTGCCATACGGGCTTTTGATGGGGGTTCGATTGATGTGCACGGTTCTATAGAAGGTGATCTCATACTGCAAACTCCGAATGTTGTCAGGGGCGACCTCATCTCTGGAACTGTGTCATGGACTTTGTCTGGAGGAGGATTAGTAGGAGCCACTGATATTAACATCCGTTTGTCTAATGGCTCTTGGTTCAATGACTTGGCCTCCACTGCTGAAAGCCCTTATGACTTCTCACTACCAACCGATGATTTGGGTGCTGGCCCCTACAACCTCATCGTCACTATGCACAAGAGTGGTTTCGACAATCTCGTAGTCTGGCAGACGGTATCCATCGCACAACCAGTTGATACTCAAATCTCATCAACTTCTACACTGGTTGGAGGAGTCGGGAATGAGAGCTTGATTCCCTTTTCACTTCTTTTGAAGTCCAATGGATCAGCCATCGCAGGACAGGCGGTCATCCTTACCATCTGGGATGAGGGGATGAGCATCATTCACACAGATACGATGATGTCTGTTGATGGTCTTAGTTACTTCAGCTGGACTCCAATCAGCAGAGGTCAGTACACCTTCAATCTTCATTTCGAGAGGAATGGAGTCCTCGTGGCGAGTGACTCCAATGGGACTGTGGATGTATACGAGAAACCAACTGTCCTAATCCAGATGGGACAAGATCCAATTGCCCCAGGCTCAACAACACTAACGGTCTCAATTGAGGATTCCAACTCCCAGGCTATCTCAGGTGCTTCTATAAACACTCTTGTTACACTGGATGGAATCACAATTCTTGATTCGATGAATACTACAACAGGGGAAGGTTTGGTTGACTTTGTGCTGAGCATCGACTCGCCAGGAAACCTCATAGTAATAGTGTCTGTCCCCGCACAGGGATGGCTACTTGGAATCAACAATCAGTCACAGACGTTGGCTCTAGGTAGAACCACTCTACTTCTCAGCCTCCCTGGACAACCAGTGAGTCAGGGAACAACACTGGGCATTAATGCGCTTGTGTTGGACTGGACAGGCGCACCACTAAGAGGAACGCCAGTGGAGATAGATGTTTCATGGTACAATGGGACTGAGATAAGTTCCACTATAGTCTATACTGGTCTAGATGGCACATGTTCGACATCTCACCAGTTCGTCCTCATTGGAGATTTCTGGGTGAGAGCACTCTATACGGGCTTTGGTTTGAACGCATCTGTCAGTGACTCAGTGATACAGCGAGTCGTCGTCACTCCCACAATGATACTCACCCATGGTCCTACCGTCAATGTCGGAGATTCTGCAGAATTCCTAGTCGGGATCCAAGACAATTTTGGGCATTACATTGGAGGGAAGCTGCTTTCATTTCTCATCGAAATGGATGGAAACACTATTCTCCAGACACAAGTCAGTTCTGTGAACGGTCTCGTTGCTATTTATTGGAGCCCAGTAAATCGTGGACTTGCAATGATTTCACTGACGCATGTTGCGGACACCTACTATCAGGGTAACTCCACTGAATCCTCTATGTCAGTCATGGAAGTCGTGAATGGGATACTGGGACTGAATACTTCTCAGATAGACCTGTTTGGTTCTGTCACTCTGACTTACACCCTCTCATCCACTTCGGTGGTATCCGGAGTAGACATTGTTTTCCAAGTGCTAGGCATGGATCTCGTACCTATTTGGACAGAACACATTCTCACTGATGGATCAGGGATAGCCAGTGTAGTTTATCTTGCTGATGATGCGCATGGGCTGCTTATAGTCACTGCAGCCCCTGCAGAGGACCAGTTCATGCTAGGTGGGGACAGACAAATTGACCTCACAGTCATGACTTATGCTCATGTGGTGACTGATCTATCTCCCGAGCCGCCATGTGTCGGGCAGCAGACTAGCGTCACAGTGTCGGTCACAGATGATCTAGGTCTTGCTATTGATGGACTGCGCGTGAGAATCTATGTCTATGATATCTACCTCAATCTACTCTTCTCGTTGAACCGCGATACAATTGATGGCTATGCACATGTAGAGTTCACTCCTACCCAGTGGGGCGCGTACCGGGTAGGCGTGTCTTCCACAGGAGCAACATCTGTACATGGTTTCACTGAGACTGGACCTGACACCCATACAGTCTACTGCCCAACAACTCTCATACTGAGCATCGAGAATGCAAACATTGAGGTGGGCGACACACTGACTGTTGCAGCTCGACTGGACAATGTCTATGGCAATCCGTTGGTAGGGATGAGTGTTAATTTGTCTGTGGATGGAGCTCGCAACCTTGGATCAGTCAGTCAGGTGACCAATGAGTCTGGATACATATCATGGAATATCGTGATAGATGAACAAGGTTACTGGACAGTCCGAGCTGACTTCTTTGGGCTTGCGACCTATCTTCCAGACAGTGACTCTATGGTGGCGCACTCCACCTACGGAACATCGGTCATCCTTGAACTTCAGAATGATGCGGACATAATCGCTGGTCTAGTGCCGCTGAATGTTACAGTGTTGCTTGTAGACTCAGGAGGTACTCCACTTGAAGGAAGGACAATCCAATGGGAAGCACACCACAACCTACAGGGACTAGTGGTGAGTGGCAGTTTCATTCAACCGGGTGTAGAGCCAGAGGTAGTTGTAATACTACTCTTGCGGGGAGGAAATTACACTGTCATCTTTTCCTTTGCTGGATCTGACCACTATCACTCATCTAATGCTGCATTGGAAATATCAGTGAAAGGAACTAGCACCATTGTGCTTGACGGACCGGCGTCGATAGATAGAGCGAGCGAGGATAATCTTACAGTCTGTGTAATAGATGAGCTTGGGACAACACTCGACACTGCAAAGTTGAATGTGGAAATCACACTGACGAATTCCAGTGGTCTTGTAGACATAGTATCATGGTTTGTTGAAGATGAAATGAACCTCAGTCTCTATGGTCTTGAGGTTGGAGACTATACACTGAACATAACAATCATAGAATCGACTTCCCGAACAGGATCAGTCTTGATAATCCCACTCAAAGTCACCACGCAAAGCAAGATTGAGTCTGTCACAGCTATTCTATCTGGCATCATCAATCAGAAACATAGTGTCACATTCCGGCTTGCGGACTCTCTGAATGACACCATGGCTGATATGACTCTTTGGGTTAGTCTGTACCGTCCTGATGGGACCGAGATTTATGGAATCCTAGGCGACATGACACCGGTGGGATTGGTTGATGGGCTTGCCACAATCTCATGGACACCATCATGGACGGGAAACTACACCCTTGTTGTGAGATACATTGGGGATGAATGGCGTTTGCCTACAGTTTGGGAGTTGGCCATTCTCACTCGACGGCCGACAACGTTTACAACAGATGCCTTAGAACCTGTGGACTATGGAGTCCCAGTACAGATTGAGGCGGCACTTACCAGTAGTTTGTCGACTCTTGGCGGGACCGATGTTTCGATAATTGTCATTCTGAAACAAGATGTGGTATTAGAACGCATAGTAGTCACAAACAGTAGGGGCATAGCATCCACTACACTGGATGGATTACTCGCAGGAGAGTATGTAGTCAGAATCTACTATGCGGGGACTGAATCATTAGCCCCATGTGCAGTAGACTTACACCTGAAAGTAAGACCTTTGGTAAGCTTCGCTCTTGATCTGCAAACAGAGCCATATGTGAATTCTAACTGTACACTGAAGTTGTTTAGTACAATCCAAGGTGTGAATACCGATTGGACTGGGACTTTGACTATTGCCTTGTATGACCCGCAGGGTAGTTTACTGCTGAACAAGACAAGTAGTATTGGTGCCAATGTTGATTTGATGTTACACACCGTATTGGAGATGGAAGGACAATACACCATCAGAGTAAGGATTCTCGGTCTTCCAATAACGATGATGGCTGAGAGTGAGCTTCAGTTCATGTCAACACAAGTTCCCCTCAAAATACCTCTTGATGCTGGAACAACTCCGGTCGTGGCTGGTGTCCCAATCCTGGGTTTAATCGGCTTTGCTCTGCGTAGACGAATTCGCGGAACCATTGATGGATTACCAACAGAATGGGGTGGTTAGTTTCATAGAAGAGTTCTTCTCACTCACTCTGAACGAAGTGTTCCTTTACAAAAATGCGAGTCGCCACATTCTTGAGCGCCTTGTCAATGTTTTCTCCCGTCTTTAGATGTATGAAAAAAATTGGTACATTGAGGGTTTCGGCAATATTGCGAAGAGCTTCTGTTTGTCCCTTCAGAAGCTTCTTAGAACGGTCAACCACCATAGCTGTGGGCAAGGGCTGTCCGACATGAAGATTAATCATTTCCATTAGATTCGATAGCTCTGAAGGTAAAGTTTCGCGCATAGGATTTGCACACAGCACCAGTCCTGCAAATCTTCTGAAATAATCTCGAGGTTCCAATGTTTCATATAGTTCCCAAACCCAGGGTCCATGCAGCTCTAGGTCAAGTTCAAGAGTAGCAATCAGCCCATAATGAGAAACAGTAATGTGTTTGGTCCATTCATCCTTCGGCCATTCTGATTCTAATGACTCTCTTGCTACAGTTCTTGGGTCAATGAGATCTCTATCCAGTGATTTTGCACAGAAACTGAATCCAAGCTCCTCATCACCAGCTATAAGAATTCTATACACTTCTTGTCGCGAACTCACAGGCGTCGCCTCCCACGATTCCTAGGGACCTTGGATATCAATAGCGTACTATATTTCAGATATACAATCTATTCCCATTTAACATTTGACTACATCGAATCTTCAATTCTTTGAAAGTTTTTCTAAATACTCAGTAAGCTTCTCTACTGTTTGCGGATTCACCACATGCTCAATCTCACACGCATCAGTTGTTGCTATCTCTTTGTCCACCCCTATCATGAGAAGAAAGTCCATCAGTGTTTTATTTCGGTTGAGAAGTTTTTTCGCAACAGTTTTTCCCAGCTTCGTGAGCTTAACGTTTTGATAGCGTCGATATTTGACCATGCCAATTGTGTCCAATTTCTGAAGAGCTGCTGTAACACTTGGAGCTTTGACCCCAAGACGTTCAGCCATGTCTGAAACCGTTGCAGTTCCAAACTCTTCTTCCAGCTCATAGGCCACCTTGACATACATTTCAAGAGCTTTTGTGAGTTCAATTTCATCAGTTTCTGGTGAGTTCACTCATCTTCACCTCCATTTTTCGAAGCGTATGTTTTGCCTTTCTCTGTTACATAGAGTACTTGCCCTGTCTGAGTCACCATGTTGCAACCTGAAGCATTGTGGCATCCAGAACAGGAAGATGCCATTTCACATCCATTTATTTCCCTCCGGAGATAGCCTCTTTCCACAAGCAGTCGAATGATATCATCCAGAGTTTCAACTTGAATCCCCACTTCGCGCGCAATTTGATTTTTGTCAAGCATTCCTCTAGATATTATTATCTTCAGGATTTTCCTGATCATCATTGAGAGTCCTCCTTTTTCACACCCATGATCTTGTCTCTCATGTTTCCAATAGCCCATACGGACCCTGTTCCTGTCATCAAGATGATAAACATCCAGAGCGAAGGCGTAAAGTCAGTCCATATATTCCAAGAGACCCAGTTCTCGAAATGGAGGAACCATCCGAGAGCATTCGTCAAGATCACCAGTATTTGTAGTCCAAACAAGAGTGCAGCCAATATATATCCGACAGCGACGAAGGCATACCCCTCTTGATCGTTCTTCAGTAGCGGTTTTACTCCTGTTAAGAAGACACTTGAAATTATCATGAGTAGAATACCTCCCAGGAGGTCCGTGAATCCTACAATTGGAGGTATCAAATGCAGGCTCGAGAGAACTTCGAAGCCTCCAACGATAAGATAAGCAAGCCCAATTAGTAAGGTTAGGATGGCTGGCAGCCTGCTCTCTTTGGGAACGGCTAATTCTGGTCTAAACAAAGAACAGACCTCCTATAATGACAACCAGGAGAGCAATGGTGTATCCAAGAATAAGTTGATAGACTACTGAAAAGCTAGTCCATCTCCATGAGCCTGTTTCTTTCCTAATTGCGCCTACTGTTGCAAGACAAGGGATGTATAGCAAGACAAAGACCATCAAAGCGACAGCAGTCAATGGACTAACACTTGAAATGAGCGCGGTTTGAAGGGATATCCCTCCAACTGAATACACAATAGCCAACGTTTGAATTACTGCCTCTTTCGCCAAGAATCCGAAAATCAATCCCATCACAATTTGCCAGCTAAATCCAAGTGGCAGAAACACTGGTGCAACGACGCGTCCGAGCATTGCTGCAAATGAATCGTCAACTGGTACTCCGAATCCAGTTGGCCCAAATGCAGATAGTCCCCACATTACTACACTGCCAGCTAAGAGGTAGGTTCCTGCTGTGCGTATGAACAAGACTCCTCTGTCCCACATGTGTCTAAATGAGCCATGGGCAGTAGGTATCTGATACTGGGAGAGCTCCATGAGCATCGAAGAAGATTCCTCTCTCAGGATTGTCTTCTTGAAGATAATGGCAACAATGATTGCCATAACAATCCCCAGCATGTACATGAGAAAAACCACAGTCCCGGCATAGGCTGGAAAGAAGACACCGGCGATTAGAATGTAGATTGGGAGTCTCCCAGCACATGACATAAGAGGACTAACTAGAATCGTTGCAAGTCTATTTGACTTTCCATCAACGGTCCTACTGGCCATTACTGCAGCCACACTGCAGCCAAAACCCAGGAGTAATGGAATGAAGGACCTACCATGAAGCCCCATTTTCATCATAAATCGGTCCATGACAAACGCTGCTCTGGAGAGATATCCTGTATCCTCGAGGACCGATATTGCTAGGTATAGAAAGAATATTGGTGGAACGAAAGTGAGGATGAATCCCACCCCTCCAAGTATCCCGTTGGTCAACAGGGAAGCAACTAGGGGGTTTGGAATCTGGGAGGTTAAGGTTCCGACCCATACAAAGAACTGAGTGATCATCTGCATGAAAACTAGCGATAGCTCAAATGTGAAATGGAACATAGCCCACATGATGACTAAGAATATTGGTAATCCGAGGTAGCGGTGAAGTAGGACTCGGTCAAGCATATCGCTAAGAATCCATTTCCCTTTGCCTGGCTGGTATGTTTCGCAAAGAATCTGACCAATCACTTCGTATCTCTCATCGGCCAGGATGATCTGAGGGTCTATGGACTCTTCTTCCTCTTCAGCAACATCCAGTTCTGTGTCCAGCTCATTGGGTGGCTTCATAATGTCACCTCCAAGAGCCGCGCTCTCAATTCTGAATTGTCAAATAAGCGAAGTATCTCTGGATCCCGTTCCAAGACTTTGAGGGCTAGCCATCTTGGAGGATATCTGTCAAGAAGATCTTTATCCGTTTGGAGTATCGAAACTAGTTGCTTGAGCTTCAACTCTATTCTTGGACTGTACTTTATTGCTGGTGGATTTAACCTCTCAAACTCGCCATGATGATGAAATCTTGGGTGATAGTGAAGATGGTCTCCACCATCAACGCCTCCTGCAGTGTGCATAGGAACAATTCTGCGGTCTTCCGCATGGTCCCAGTAGTGCTGAGGTATCGCGGCAAGGATTGCGTCTTTTAGGTCTTCAATTCCTTCCTTACGAGTAGCGGTTGTTGCGACTATCTGTGCACCCAAACGTTTCGAAAGGCCCTCAATATCAATCTGGTCTCCACGCGCTTTGACAAGATCGTACATATTGAGTGCTATGACCAAGTTGACTTGTAGTTCAATGAGAAGAAGAGTGAGGTAGAGATTTCTTTCCAATTGCGAGGCGTTTACTATATCCACGACCACGTCTGGACGATGATCAACAATATATGCACGTGCAATTTTTTCATCTTCAGAAACTGCGCTCAGACTGTAGACTCCTGGCAGGTCGACGACCTCGAATTCCACACCATGGTGTTTGAAGTAACCTTGTTTCATTTCCACAGTCTTTCCGGGCCAATTACCAGTGTGCTGTCTCAATCCAGTCAAGCTGTTGAAAACTACAGACTTGCCTACGTTGGGATTGCCAATGAGCGCGACTGTGATTTTCATGCTGTATCCTCCAAGACCTCGACGAGGACTTTTGAGGCGAGTCCGTGTCCAAGTGCAATTCTAGTTCCTCTTACTTCGACAAGAACAGGTCCTGCGCCTTGTCCATGAATGACCTTGAATGTGCACCCCTTTGTCAATCCGAGATCCAACAGACGTTTTACTATCTCCCGTTCGCCTCTTTTGCGCCATTGCTTCTTCCTTTCATCCCATTGACCACGATGCTTGAAGAATCTACCAAACATATGCCTTCGCTCAGGATGCTCGTGTCGCCTGTGCCTACCGCGCGCTCCCCTACCTGAGTTAGAAATTCCAACGAGCCTACATGTCTTTCCAGGGCTTACAGAAATCAATCGGGTGTGGTTCTTGGATTCGGTGTGAGTCCCTTTCTCGTCCATCGTCAAGGCTCCTTTGACAGTCGGACCGGCATGTGACAGATGCCAGTAGATAATTCTTAGACCAGACTAAGAAACTTAGACAAGCCTAAAAAAGTTAGGCCCGTCTAATAAGTATTCCCAAACGGACAAACCGCAATCATTACATATCTTATTGACCTCTGAGCAAATGGTGCATCACATGTCCTATTACAATACACCGTTGAACTATGGCAGCGACGCAATTGATGAATTCATTCCAAAGAGTGTTGAAGATGTTACAGTTCTTCAAGTAGATGAATACACTCCTGATTTCACTGACATCAAGAAAAAACTCGATGATGTGCTCAGATCGCCGCTTGGTTCCACTCCTTTCGATGAGTTTGTTAAGACCCACTATGAAGAAGGTAAGAGAATCCTCTTCATGGTTGACGATAAGACGCGTCCAAATATTCACACAAAGGTTCTTCTTCCCCTTGTTGCAGACCGTCTCATTGGTCTTGGAGTCCGTAAGGCGGACATCTGGATTATGATTTCAAATGGTTCTCACACCCCATCGACTCTCAAAGATGTAGAAACAAGAATCCTAGGTCCAGAGATATTCAAGGATTGGGGGGAGAATGTTCTAAGTCATGACTGTGATAAGGGAAATACAAACGTAGGAAAGACCTCAAGGGGGACTCCCATCCTCATCGACCAAAACGTCTTAGACTCGAGCATGCTGATTCCTTTAAGCGACAGTGAGTATCATTATTTTGCTGGTCAAGCCGGTACTGTGAAGTTGTTTTGTCCAGGAGTGGCTGGTCGAGAGACCATTCGGGTTAATCACCCAAGGATGTTTGATATTAAGAAAGGATTCGTTGATGGCTGCCGATTGGGAAACTGCAACGGCAATCCAGTAATCGAAGATATGATTGAGATTACTACCGTAATGAAGAAGAAAATACCGATATTTTGTATAGATACGATTGTACATCATGGTGAGATAGTCTATTTACAAGCGGGGGACATAATCGAATGCCACAACGCAGCGTCTTCTCCTTTGAGAAGACTCAGAGTGGTCGATGTTGATGAACCTGGAGATATTGTCTTTGTATCTGTTGGCGAGCTAGGAATAAATCTCTATCAAGCAGGAAAGGGAATTCACGCGGCTTGGAATGCAATTCGACATGACCGAAAGGGATGGATAGTCCTTCTTGCTCCATGTGAAGATGGAATTGGAAGCGCGGGATATGAGGAATCGATACATGCGGTCAAAGACTTGGAGGTTCGTGATGCACTTCGATATGTCATCGAAGAATATGGTTCAGAACAGACCTTCAAAATTGGAAACCAAAAACCAGTTGATCTCTTCCGAATCCTCTTGGATGTTGCAGAGGGCAATATCAAACTCATTAGTGGCTTGGATCCTGAGGAGATAAAGACCGTCTACCGAATGGAAGGATGCAAGGTAACAGACTCGACCGAGGTTCAAAAGACTCTACGAGGTCTTGTAAGCAGGTTCTTGAAAGAGCATCCTAATCCAAGAGTCTATGTCCTTGATGATCCCGGTCTGTTGATTAATGTCAAGAATCAAATCAACTGATTCTATGAGGTTTAGTACTGGAGGGAATACCCTCCAGTTTCGCATATTTTTTTCCGTGGTTTGGTCTGGCTAACTCAGTTTCCACGTTGGTCCATCTTTAGTGTCGCTGACCTCAACACCAATCTGCTTAAGGCGGTCTCGTATTTGATCCGCTTTCCCAAAGTCCTTTGACTTTCTGGCTTCTTCCCGAAGCTCAAGGAGAAACTCGATCACTCCTTTTAGAGTGTCAGATGTGAGTGCAGCTCCTTCATCTGTTGCGCTAGCATCCGTGAGATTGACTCCTAGAATTCCCACCAATTCAGTTAGTACTGCAAGGGCTTCTCGAAGCACTGCTGCTCCTCCGACATCACCAACGAGTGTGTTGATCTCTCTGACAAAGGCGAAGATTTCTGCGAGGGCTCCTGGAGTATTGAAATCGTCATCCATTTCTCGCTCAAATCCCTCACGCACTTTTTTCGCTGCTTCTGCGAGCTTCTTATCATCCTCTGATTCGCGACTGCCAATTCTTTCCAGGATTGAGATTCTGCCTCTGATAGAATCAGCAGCGTTCTTGATGCGCTCAAGGGACTGGATTGCCTGAGTCACAGCTTTTGCGTTATAATCGAGAGGTTGTCTGTATTGTCCAGTGACCAGATATAGGCGAACTGCCTGATGGTCGTAGTTGTCAAGCACCTCACGAGCTGTTGAGAAGTTACCTTCGGATTTTGACATCTTCTCACTATCCATTGTCAGAAAGCCATTGTGGAACCAATACTTGACAGGAACTTCTATCCCATAAGCTGCTGCTGATTGAGCTATCTCATTCTCATGATGTGGGAATATCAGGTCCTGCCCCCCACCATGAATATCGAACGGTAGCCCCAGATAATGCCTGCCCATGACTGAACATTCAGCATGCCAACCAGGGCGTCCTTTGCCCCATGGACTATCCCATGAAGGCTCACCAGGCTTTTCAGCTTTCCACAATGCAAAATCGCGTGGGTCTTTTTTGTTCTCATCCACCTCGACCCTTGCACCAGATGTGAGTTCATCCATCGGGATTCGTGAGAGGCTTCCGTAGGCATCAAACGCTGGAACACTGAAGTAGACATCGCCATGCACATCATAGCCATATCCATTCTTGATGATGAGATCAACCATTTCGACTATGTCATCGATATGTTCTGTTGCACGAGGATTCACTGTAGCAGGTTTCAGATTGAGTTGTTTCTCGATTTTGCGATACTCACTGATGAACTTCGCCGCAAGTTCAGACACCTCAATCCCTTCCTCATTAGCACGATTGATCATCTTGTCATCGATGTCAGTGAAGTTGGTTATGTACGTGACTCGGTAACCTCTGTACTCAAGGTATCTTCGAATGCTATCAAAGACAGCAAATGACCTTGCATTTCCGATATGGGGATAATCGTACACAGTAGGACCACAGACATACATACGGACCGTGTTTCCTTCAATTGGCACAAACTCTTCCTTCGACCGGGTCCTTGTGTTGTATACTTTTAGCATCTTCACTACCCAATTGCGTCTTGGAGATTCTCTTTAAAAAGGACTCTGCAAATATTGCCTATATCATATATTCGGCGAAGAAGGTCACGTGCTTGAAGAAGAAATCTGAAGATGTACTTGACGAGGCAAATAGTCTCTGTGAAAGTGACCGTGACCTTGAGGCTGAAGTTCTCGTCAAGAAGCAATTAGAGCATGATTCAGAGAATCTTGAGCTTCTTACAAAACTTGCATACATACAGTCGCGACTATGCAGAGATTCTGAGGCTGAAACTACCTTCCGGTTTGTCATATCGAGAGACTCCTCCTCTGAAGATGCTGTGTGCGGACTTGGCAGGCTGTTGGACCAATCCCTTAGAACTGAAGAAGCTGAGAAGCTGTATCGGGATTTCCTCAACAACAATCCTCCGGGTCATTGCGCATTTGAAGACCTCTGCCGATTGCTACTGTCAGAGGGCAGAGCTGATGAAGCCTTGACTCTTGGAAGAAAACATGCCAAACTATATGGTGATCAGCTTCATGCATTTGATGGAATCCGTTACGTTTTACTAATTCTGGAAGACCAAATCAAATCGGAACTTGATGATAACCCCGAGAGTGAACTAGTCTTCTTTTCTCTACTAGACACTTTGTTTGAACAGCTTGATGTTGTTTCGAAAATCGAAGAAAACGTTGAAACTCCAGAGGTTCTATTATCAGATCTGGCAGATGACAGAGTCCGGTTGCAGGGTGATATCGTTGAGTTGCTTCAGAGTGCTTTAGGTCATGGTATTTCTGTCCCAGATGATTACCAAAAGCGATTATCAAATTACAATTAGCAAGTCAACTTGCTGGTAGAATTGTGGCTTTTTGCATCATGTAACAAAAGCACAGTTCTAAGTTACACGAGGAATCTTAATAATACGACAATTTCTGGAAGAATTCATGCAGCTAGTGTTTTCGCCTGAGGTAGTCATCACCCTCGCAGGTATCATTGGCATTGTCTATGGACTGATTCTTACGCTGAAGACAGTTGGCGTTTTGCGGCCACTTGGACTGCAAGGAAGATACTGGATTCTAGTTGCTTTCATCTGTTTCTTCTTGATGATGTATCTGTTTCAACTCCTAACATTCTTGGGATATGTCGTTCTTCCGGTATCTCTTGATTTGATGGTTTCCTTCGTCTATTTTGGCGGGGCTATCTATGTAGTTCTAGTATCAGTTATCAGTCTCGGACTCTGGAGAAACGTTGCTGGTAAACCCCTGACGGATGAGGAAGCGAGGGAGATGTTTGCCAAGTATGTTGGGAATGCTCCTCCTTTGGAGCAATTTCGTGCGAAGGCGTATAGCATAAGGTGTAACATCTGTGAAGAGAATCTCAGGTTCGGTCTTGCTGATGTTGTCAGTTCGCATGCTGATAGCATTGAACGAGGTATTGATGTTCAAGCTGGCATGGGACTAAAGATGGTGGTTGTTTATCCCCGCCATGTATGCAAAGACGGACTGCGTGAAATACCGGTAAAGCTTGATGATGCATACAAATACCGGTCGCATGGAGAGTCTCGTCCAGTCTAGAGGTTATAGCATGACTGTCACCGGTTCAATATTCCCCATAGGGGATGGTGGTGTTGGAAAGACCGCTCTCTCAAAAGCTATGGCTGAATTCACTGATGGAACAACTAGAATCGAATGCATTGATGGTCTCAAAAAGACAGTCAACATGGAGTTCGAGTTTGTGAACTGTAAATGCACGACCTCTGACGAAGCCATTCTGCTCCAGATGTATGTTCCGCCAGGGCAAAGAAGCGTCGATCAAGCCGAAGAGCTGGGAACTTTTGAGAAGATAATGGAAACCTATTCCTTCATGCCCAATATGCAGAACATCTCAGTTGTGTTGCTTGTTTACAAGCTCAGCGAATTCCGCACTCTTGCGGTTCTAGAGTCTTGGCTGGAAACAGCAATCATGAATGACCTAATCAAGAACTTCACAAACGTTGTTCTTGTTGGAACTCACCTTGACATTACTCCTTTTGATGTAAAACCAGAGCAAGTGCAGCAAGCAGTTGGTTTTGTTAGATCTAATATCGAAAACACGATTCCTGACTATCGTGGATGTGTAGAACAGACCTACGTTTCTAATATTACTGGAACTGGGATTCCTGAGCTACGAAGTGAACTTGCGGAACTGGTTTGTATGGCGCAACACACTAGACACGGAACTCAGCCTAACTGCGATGATGCTTGTGCGATGTGTCTGGATCGGAGATGTAAAGAACTGGTCCCTCATACTTAGAGTTATTCTATTGCCACATGTACCCACCGGGAGTGGCTTCCTTTTCCTCATTCATGTAAATCAGATGTTGCTCCGAATCGTTGAGCAGCCATATATGAAACTTCGAGTCCTTCAATACATCAAGCATGAGGCATCGCTTATCAAACTCAAGACCCATCACCTTGAGGAGTTTTGGCAGGTTCACAACCCGGTCTAGGTTCTTCTGTGCAACAGCCATAACTCTCTCCTTTGATCCCTCTTCCATTTTCAAAATCTCTGCATCGCGAAAAACTGCCTTGATTCTCATTTTGAGCCATCTCAAATTTGCGATGAGTACGAAATAAGCATGTCCTTTGGGGTGCACAATATCTATTTGTCATCGCAGCAACCCACATTGGAGTTAGCATGGAAAAGGATCGTAAAGTAGTCATAGAGCCAGCTAGTGATTGGTCCGTCTACTCTCAGGCATGGAACATGGCGATGGAACATTACTACTGGTATCAGGAGAATCCCGCTTTCGATTTCAACAAGAATGAGGAACTCGAGGAAATGCGATCAGATTTCGAGAATCGCGAGAATATGTTTTTCTTCGCCTACGCGGATACTCCTGTTGATGTGGTAGGCATTCTTGGTCTCCGTCACAACAATCTCATGGCACGTATACGAAGATGGGAGCCTGCTGCACTTCCTGCTTTTAGGAAGACAAACGTGGCGAAGGTTTTACTCGAATACGCAATTGATGCTCTGGCTTCATTAGGTGTCAAGAGAGTAAGCTCTCACTCTAAGTATCCAGTTGACTCCCCTGAATTAGTTGCCAATCACTTAGATTTGTATTCGAATGCAGGTTTTAAGAAAAGACTGCAAGACTCGGTCGATCTAGTAATGCCATTGAGCAGTATTCCTCACAGTTCTGTACGCACTTCCGAAATTCAGGTTGAAACGGGTGACAACTACACCTTTGAAGACTTAGCAAGCATCGTTGTAAAGTCATTCACCTCAACTCCAGAAGAAAGGAAGATACATGGATTTGACAAGACAGTAACCGAACACATCCAAGCAACTGCACTGCTTCAGAGGATGGCAGACGGTTTCTATGGTGAATCTCCTGATGAACTCAGGAAAGTTGCTGTTGTTGATGGTGTTTCAGCCGGTTATCTTGGTGCATTCATAGTGGAATCAAAGTACAAACCACTAACAGGTGTTCTTGGACCCATGGCAGTACTGCCTGACTATCGAAGGCGAGGGATTGCACTACATCTCATTGAAATGACTCTACACACTCTGAAGGACTACGGCTGCAAATTTGCCGCAGTTGGGACTCCTGCCGCCAACACAAGTGCGATACGCTTGTATGAGAAAGCTGGTTTCAATTTGAATTGTAGACTTGTTAACCTAGAACGGGAACTGTAACCTTAACTCTTCAAATCCAAAACGCATATACTCCACGGTGTTGATGAGGAATGCACCCTTCAAAACACAATGTGTGTGAGAACCGTGTCATATACTCAATCTCCCTCTCTTTCACCGGATGAAGTACTTGAATTTTTGAACTACATGACTGTTGCACGAGTTTGCACACATAACAAAGATGGAACCATTCATGCTACTCCAGTATGGTACTATTACGAGGGCGGGCAACTGTTCTTTGGTACTCCCTATAATAGTGTGAAGGCAAAGAACATTCAACGTGACAATCGAGTGACAGTTCTTGTTGATGATGAAGGCCCTCCGACCCGTGGAGTGATAATCTATGGAGAGGCGACACTCACCGATGAAGGTATTGAGGAAACCGCTTTGAAAGTCTTCAATCGTCGAATGAGTAGTCAGCGAGCAGTCGACTATCGTGACGGTCTCTTCAAACTAACAAAATGGGTCACAGTTATTGTGACTCCAAAGAAGATTGCATCGTACGACTATGTGAAAGACACTCGCTATCGACAGGCGACTGCTTTCATGAGTAATGATTGATACTTGTTCGTTAGATTAGTATCTCATCAATGGGTTCTTCCCCCGGTCTTGGTTGTTGAAAAGCGAGGCGGATCATAATCACGCCTACAGTTGAGATCAAACCTGTGAGTAGAAGGGTCAATGAGATAGGCGCTACCGATATCAACCAGCCAAAAGCGGCAATCTGTGGGATACTGAGAAGCAAAACGACCGTTGGGAAGAGCGAGTAGACTCCATTGCGAACTCGATTGGGGATTGCATCAACAAATACCCGTGATGTAAGAACATTGGCAATCTGAAAGAATATCCCCAATGTGTAGAATACTATGATCATCATTAACACAGGAAGCAGTGAATCGACTGGAACACTAAGCAGTAGGATATCAGTTCCAGGGAGAAAATACTCAATCATCGGAGAGTTGGGAGGGGGGACTGGGAATACCAGCATTATGGTGGCAAAAATCCAGAAGAATACAGCCCCTCCTGTTCCGATGAAACGAAATCTTGAGATCCAATTTTCAGGCTTGAATCTCTTGGCCCAGACGCCAGATCGCTCCGAATACACGACCAAAGGAATCATCACGAGTGTTCGAAAACTTGCCACTGCAACATCAGTCAACATATAGCTATAGTACATCGGAAAGAGAATCAGGTTGGCCCAGACAGAAAGACAGCTATTCATCAGCATCGAGCCGAGGAGTAAATACGTGACATACCTGCTACTGAACAAATATTGTATTCCCTCTCTGAGAAGGGAGAAATACTCATCTAATGTAGGTCTAGTCTGCCTATTCTCCTCAGTTTCAGGAAGATTCCGTACAAGTATAGCCGCAAGGACTGCTATTACTGCGCAAAGGACTGCTTGAAGTTGAAACACCCATGCTCGTCTGAAGATTGCTGCAAGAATACTGCCTGGAATCAGAAATAGAACATTGGTTAGCCATGACAGCATTTCCATTTTTCCTATAAACACACCATATTGCTTGCGTCCCTCGTCCTCGACCATAGCAACACGCCAGTTGTTGTCAAACCAGCTACCTAGGGCTCCGCTCTGCTGTGAACCGGCGAAACCCATCAGTGAATAGATAATAATCAGGTTGATGAAGGGGCTTTGATATGTGACGAGAGAAACAAGGTAGAAGGCTAAAGCATATGTGAAAAACGATGTCGCCAAGATATAGTGTTGACCGATCCAATCTCCTATCACACCTGTCGGGTAGTCGAAGAGAGTCTGGACTGCCATCTCAAATACAACAAGAATACCAATGAATGTCATCCCAGTGATGAAGTTTCCATCGCCAATTGCTGTCGCCACAAAGATGAGATAGAACGTAGAAGATATCGTAAGGGTAGCTTGCATCAGGATCGAGAGTGATGCATACTTGGAAGCCAGCCTGACTACAGCTGGTCTTGCATCTTCAAGACCAAAGAATGCTGTTATCCTACCCATAGAAGCAGCCTTCACTCAAGCAGGGTTTTGGCCACTTATATTATCTCCTTATACAATTCTATCCGTATGAGATATCAACATCTCCAAGTAGGTCTCTTGATGACCTGCCTACGAACAGTTTGAAATCTCCAGGTTCTATACTCCAATCATGTTTCTTAGGATCAAAGAATGCAAGGTCCTGAGCTTTCACCGTGATGGCTGCTGTCTTCGTTTCCTCCGGTCCTAGGTGGATTTTTTCAAAACCCGCCAACTCTCGTGGTGGTCGCTTGACAGATGCCTTCATATCCCTGGAATAGATTTGAATGACCTCAGACCCTGCCCGTTCTCCTACGTTGGTCACATCAACTCCAAGAAGTATTGCATCTTTTTCCTTTGATATCCGCTGTCTGTTCACATTGATAGAACTGAACTCGAATTGTGTGTAAGAGAGCCCGAATCCAAATGGAAAGAGTGGTTCAATCTTCTTTTGGTCGAACCAACGGTATCCCACAAAAACACCCTCATCATAATAGACTCTCTTCTCCTCATCACCCGGATAGTTTCTTCTTTCACCAGTGCTATGAGCAGGAGAGTCTTCCAACCTTCGTGGAAATGTCAAAGGAAGTTTTCCTGAAGGGTTCACATCTCCAAAGAGGATATTGGCAATCGCATGGCCTGCTTCCATTCCGCCATACCAGCAAATGAGAACTGCTTCCACCTCATCAATCCACTCATCCATGGCAATTGGGCTCCCTGCAATCACACACACAACCGTATTCTGATGTTCATTTGCAACTCTTTTGATTTCCTCGACCTGCTTTTTGTCGAGGTCTAAAGAGCTCCTATCCTTGGATTCGGTGTCTCCTCCTTTTCCATGATTCAACCCCGCGAATACAATAGCGACATCAGAAAAAACCTGTTTCAATCTGTCATTTATTGCTAGCTCTATCCTGCCATCAACTTTTTCGGAAATACCTTCAAGTGGAGTCACTTCATAAGGCGGACTTACTGCTGACGAGCCGCCACTGAGTAGCCTGCCGAATCTCTTGCGTAGATTTGGACCATGCAGGCTTATTCTCTTGAGGCTATTAATGTCAAGAGGAAGTAAGTTGTCTTTGTTCTTCAACAACACCATTCCCTCCTCAGCTGCACGACTGACGAGTTTCTGATGTTCCAAAGTATTTCGTTGGCCTGTTGGCAGGTTTTCAGGGCTATCAAATAGCCCAGTCAGCATCATCACACGAAGGTTTCTCTCTACCCGGTCATTTAGAGTATCTTCCGAGAATTTGTGCTCATCGTAAGCCTTTCGTAGTGCTTTCTGCTTATACTTACTAGGCCAAGGCATTTCCAGGGTTAGTCCTGCGTTCATACACCCTTCTGTCGTTGCGACGCCCCTTGAGGCAAACCAATCCGTCACAACAACCCCATCGTAGTTCCACTTGTCCAGTAATGTATCTTGAAGGAGATACTTGTTCTCACAACCGTAGACACTATTGACCATGTTATAGCAGGTCATGACTGCCCATGGGTCTGCATTCTCGACAACTCCCTTGAACGCACGAAGATAGATTTCATTCAGCGTACGTTCGTCTACTTCAGAACTGCAAATTCTCCGATCTGTTTCTTGATTATTAGCTGCGTAATGCTTGAGGCAGGCTGCAACCCGTTGGCTCTGGATGCCCTTTACGAGGACGATTGCCAACTCCTTGGTCAGGTAGGGGTCCTCGCTGAAATACTCGAACGTTCTCCCATTCAGAGGTGTTCTGCATATGTTTATGCCTGGCGCGAGGAGAATATGTCTTCCGACTGCTCTCACCTCCTTCGCCATAGCTATTCCAATATCATGCATAAGAGATCTATTCCACGTCGCTGCCAGTGACACGGTAGCAGGAAATCTAGAATTCTTCTTGAAACCGCTTGAATGCATTGCCACACCCAGAGGTCCATCGGTCATTTTTAATGAGGGTATCCTCAACCTCTTGATTGGTTTGGTCGTATACAGTCGTAATCTTCCATGACTGGTGAGAAGCATGAACTTCTCTTTCAGTGTAAGTCTGGATAATAAATCACTTACTCTGTTCTCAATCTCGGTTTTTTCGTCCAGATAGGGGGGATTAGCGGTCATTGCAGGACAAACCGAAATCTAACCTTCATTATTATCTTTCGTAATCCAGAACAAATGGATTTATGAGACGATGAAGGACTTTCGAGTTGGTGTTTGGATAGGTCGTTCTCCACACCTACTACAACAAGACGATCTGCCTCCCCACATGATCCAACCTCTCCAAATGGTTCTATGATTAGTAGTCGATGGATTTCTGTCGTAGATGTAAGTCTTTTCATATTGGCTGTTGCTATGGCTTTTTACTTCTGGAATTCCAAAAAGATTGCCCCTCCAGATCATTGACTTCTTGAAATTTCAAAGGAAGGTTTCATATCATGAAATCAACTGCATTAGATTATGACTCCCTATGATTTGAATAGTCGAATAAAGTATCCCCAAACTCCTGAGAAGTGGCGTCGTTGGATTTTATTGAATCTTGGTATAGATGAAGCCCAAGGACGAGAGATGATCAATGATGATACTTTTCCATTCGGCGATTTGATACAAGCATGGGAACAGAAGTTCACAGTTGAACATGGTTTTAGTCCAAGTTTCATCCCTGCTCTATCTCGAAACAAACGAGGCTTTGTCATGTGGGTGTTTCTGGAGGCTCCCGAACCAAACTGGACCAAATCTGATGTTGAAGGAAATCACTAGTTTTGGATTTGTCTCAGTTCGTTTCAAGCTTGCACATTTTAATCTCTCGCGGTTTGAAGACTAGCTTCAGTGTATGGTCCGTGATCCGGATCTCCTCCTTTTCTGATCCGTCAAGTCGAACCTCAGATGCCTTATCGATTCTCTCAGATATATCAACGAGTACCGAGGTTTCTGAGTTGTTTATGTTGTATAGTGTCATAAGAAGGGCCTCATCTTTGACTCTTAGGGATGATATTCTCACATATGGGTTATCGAGTCGAATGATTGACTCTGTTAGTGCGTTTGGTGGCTCTGCTTCATTGAAAGAAATCACCATCGGTTTGTCCGAGAAAGTGTCAGCATGTTCTGCGCTCTCATGGATTGGTACGTCTTTCGTATGAGCCAAAAAGGCATAGTTGAACTCGTATTCAGAGTTAAATTCTTGAGCTCCTGGCGTTTCTTCTGAAGGTCCTGCATGGATAGGTCTTGCTGGATTGTCGGATCTTGACAACCATCCAATGGATCTTATGAGAGTTACCGCCACTCGATTCCCCTCAATAAGTTCGACTTCCGGAAGGCCTCTGTTCAATATCGTAATGGCGTCTTCTCCTGTGTCACTCTCAACACGAATGAACTGCTTCTGTGGTTGTATTCCAGAGGGCTTTTCAGGAAAAGTGGATTTTGTTCTCTCAAGTTCATTCTCAAGCGGGATTGTTTCCGCAGAACCGTTTCGAAGAATACATCCGAAGTGAGTCGAGGTGATGGTTTCCTCGGACACAAAGGGGAGTTCAAAGCAAACCCTCAATCTATGATCTTTCGCTTTATTGACTATCCTCGTTGTTACTTCTATCCTTGGACTGTCGCGGTAAAATCTGAATGTGGATTCAACTGGAATTGTTGTAGCTCCAACTCTCTTCTCCCGCTTTACATCGATGCTCTCAAACACTTCAAGCAGCATGGTCTGATGTATCTCAGCAAAGATCGGTCCGGTTGTGATTAGGGTTCTTTTAATACTCTTTACCTTTTCTTTCTCTGGCTCCACTCTACCAAACGTATACTCGTCTCCTCTATCACCCATATCTTCGAACACATGGACCCTACTATACACAGTTTCCGTTTCCTTGTCTAAAAGATTCAGAGAACCATCCCTGTTGAATGAAACGGAGTAGAACTTGTTCTCAACCTTGTTGCCTTCTGCAGTCCATTCTAACTCCTCTTTGGTGCTAGGGGTTTCAGGGATAGGAATAAGCTGAGTAAATGACCATGGTTGCAATGGGACCATAGATGCGTAAACACTCTGAGTGGGACGAGCAGCAACCAAATGGACTTTCTTGAACCGCTTACTTTCAATCATACTTCTTGCTTCACGCTTGAATTCCTCAATATCGAAATCTCCGACCGGATGTCTGTCAGAGATGAATCTCAGTTCAAGGAGACCTGGCTCATCCCCCTCGAAATACTCCACGCCGTTGATATAGAAGTCCATTAGTTTCCTTCCTGGAAGAAGCCGCATCCCCATCTTTGCCATTGTAAGTCCAACTGTGGTTTCCATGAAGATATCCTGTCGCGAGGTTAGAGGCTGAACATCATAGACAATACCATCAGGACCTTGAATTCCTTTGACTTTCTTTTCTTTGGGATAAGAAAACTCGAAATAGACAGGACTGGCCACACTGCCTGAAGAATTAAAGACGAGAAGGCTTGATGTGTCGGATGGAACAGCTGCTTTCTGAATGGCTCCACAAGTGTCATCAATCACGCTCTCGCCAATAGACTCTGCCCAAGAGAATCTGGACTTCATCTCATTATGTGTTTGGTCAACTGAACAGCCACAGATTGAGTCATGCGGTTGGTTCTTCAAAAGCCACTTCCAAGCTGTTTCCATGAAACCATACGGATACGGTCTGCCTAAATGGAACCACAGGTATGAGCTCATAGGCTCTACTCTCATTGTCAAACTGTCCTCAACTCGTTGGTTCCAAATCTTGATCCACATTCGTGCGGAATAGGTGTCTTGGAGGAGGGGAGCTCTTGCAGGTGAACGAAACTCTCCTACATATTGTGTAGGGACATGGTTTGCTTCTGTCATTCTCTGATCCAACAAGTCTGCATACTCGCGAAGAGATCCAATGGAAATGTCGTGCCCCTCCGTTCTCATTTTATTCACGTAGTCAATTGCGTAGGCTTGTGGGTATCTGTGATCCGAACCGTTCATCAATAGATAGACTGGAACTGGAGAGAATTGTTCAAGCTCTGTGACATTGTCACTAACAAGGTTGACAAACGCCTCGTAGTCATCGGGAAGAATGGCAAAGTTACCATAGCCGCTGGGGAGATATATTCCACGAATTACAGCATTTGACGATGAGTGGGAGGTCCATGCGAATGGGACAGTTGTCATCTTGGATGGCACTCCTCGCCAAAGAACAGTAGTTCGTAAACTTGTGAGATCATGAAGAAGTTGAGGGATTCCTGATGAATGACCAAACTGATCTGGAAGATAGGCTAGATCCATGAGGGGTATCTTCATCCTCTTTGCTAGCGACTGACTATACTCAAGATTTCGGATTAGACTCTCCCCACCAACCAACCATTCGTCTGGAAGAAGGTACCAAGGTCCTACGACTATTTTTCCCTCTCGAATTCTCTTCAAAAACTCATCCTTCTTCTCCGGGTGTATCTCAAGATAGTCCTCAATTAGAATCGTCTGCCCATCAAGCATGAATGTATACTTATGATGGTCCAGAATCTCTAGGAGTTCATCGATAAGATGTACTAGTTTCATTCTAAACCTCTGAAAAGGCAGGTACCATTCTCGGTCCCAGTGAGTGTGAGGAACGATGACGATTTTCGGTTTCATGCAGACCACGAAATTTCAGTTACATATCATCGTTATTTCTCTACTTGTTTATGACTCTGACAGTTCTCCTCAAAGCGCATACAGAGAACCACGAGTCTACATCGTTGGAAGGCGCCATCGTAACTCTCGTTCAACCGAGTCAGAACTAGTGAGAT
Organism: Candidatus Thorarchaeota archaeon; assembly: GCA_011364905.1. GTDB lineage: Archaea > Asgardarchaeota > Thorarchaeia > Thorarchaeales > Thorarchaeaceae > SMTZ1-45. The sequence continues at coordinate 87,014 of RDNZ01000002.1, read as the reverse complement.
TTCTAATGTACTTTTTTTGTGGTAGCATACTCCCTTTGCACAAAATGGAAATCTAGTTCGTTTTGCACCTGAGTCAAAGTTTATTCCACTCTCTTTGTAAGATGAAGGGATGATAATATGATCCAGGCTATTCAGAAACGTTCTCTAGGAAAAACTGACATAAGAATAACCCCTATTGGTCTTGGAGCCATGGAGTTTTCCGGTGGAAAAGGGATGATAAAGTATCTATTGGCACCTGTTCCGCCAGATACTCAAGATGAGGTCATCTGCACCGCTATAGAAAACGGAACGAACTGGATTGACACTGCTGAGTTATACGGCTCTGGTTATTCAGAGATATCAGTTGCAAAGGGGCTGAAAGCTGCAGGTGTGAAACCTGAAGATGTAGTCATTTCCACAAAATGGTTTCCCATACTTAAACGAGCCAAATCAATGAGGAAATCGGCGAGGAAAAGCATCGAACGGTTAGCACCATATCCAATTGGTCTCTACATTATCCATATGCCTTACTCAGTTTCATCTGTAAAGACTCAAATGAAAGAGATGGCAAATTTATTTGAATCTGGATTAATTCGGGCAATAGGCGTCAGCAATTTTTCAAAGAGTCGGATGATAAAGGCTCACGAGGCTCTTGAGGAATGGGGTATTCCCCTCGCGGCCAACCAGATGCAATTCTCTCTTCTCCATCGAAACATTGAAACTAATGGTGTCTTGGAAGCTGCAAAGGACTTAGGAGTCACCATCATTGCTTACACTCCCTTAGGACAAGGGGTGCTTACGGGAAATCTCCACCACAGTCCAACGCTTCTTCACTATATGCCCAGACTTAGAAGGTCTCGTCTTAGCAGACAGTTAGAGAAGACACATGCCTTAATTGAAACGTTGGAATCCATAGCATGCGAACATGAGGCTAAAGCCGCGCAGATTGCGTTGTCTTGGACGACAACATATCATGGGGACACAATTGTGGCAATACCAGGGGCTAGCAAGACCTATCAAGCAGAACAAAACGCTAAGGCTATGAGGATACAACTGACATCAGAGCAAAAGGAAGCCATTTCTTCCATCTCACTTGAGTTATGAATAAGTGAACTTCATTAACAACTTCAACCATCTCTTCTCCATGGTGTGCTTCGGAAGGTCCCACCTCTAATTGGTTTCCAGATAAGGTCCTCCATTCACTATGGAAAATGAAATTGCGATCAGCCCCAAACTCATGAGAAATTGATGAACTCTTCTTGCTTGACGTCAAAGTCAGTTTCTTGTTTCCTCATCCAAAAAGAAGAACTCATGAGTCAATAATCAACGGAATACTTCCACCAGACTTTTTTTATGGGGGTGATGTTTATGGAAATGTGGAGGAATGAGGCCATGTTGTTCAGTTTAAGATATCGAATCCTACTACCTACACTAACCTCATTGTTAATTGGCATACTGTGTTTCTCACTTCTTTTTGTTACACCAGTGAGTGCTCAAGGAAGAGGATTCATGGGCAAGTATAGCTATAATCTCACCCTTGAAGGGATAGAACTTGAAGGTGAGTTTACTCTCTATGAGACATACTCCAACGAATCACTACAGACGTTTTTTGACACATACAATACGCACTATATCATGCATCGACCAGACTATCGGCTACAGTCACAAGACTCGGGATATATCGATATTATAGATCAATACAGCTATACGAATATCAATGGTAAATTGGTCAAGTCAGAAACAACATATTCCTTTCACTTGGAAGGGTATCAGCAAGTCACAGTCACAACAATGTATGAATATGGATATTACCACACGATAACTGACAATGAAACACTATTCGAGGAAACATATACAGAGGTCTACTATGAAGATGGCATCTACGTAGAATCAGTGGATTACCATGAATACACATTCCTCTTGATGGAAGATGACACTAACATCTATACAGAAGAGGTCGGAGGGTATGAATGTTATGTTCTTGATACCTACGTCTTTGAGGGACTTTATACTGATTTTGGCAATCCAGATGATTGGGACTATTATCAAGGAGGACCGATTGTCTGGGTTGATATTGACAATGGAGTTTTGGTTCAGCAATGGCAGTACGATGAGAATAATGAAATTGTAGCTGAAATCAATTTACTATCCTTGGAGGAACCTAGTACACCGCCTCCTCTATTTGGAGGTGATATTGATCTCAGGCTTGTCATTGCTGGCGGCGGCGCTATCGCGATTGCAGTTGTAGGCCTAGTGGTAATTAGATCCCGTCGTGGCCGATCTGAACAACCCATGGACTACTATTCGGAAGGATCAGGATACTACGACTACTAATCATGTTTCGTGAGAAAGTGTGAGAGATTCTCATGTCAGAGTTATTATCATTCCCCATTGCCCCACCGTCATTTGCAGTTCCTCTCGATAGGTCTTTACATGCCCTTCTTCAATCCGAATGCTTGTGTCAATCTTCACTTGAGGTATCTGATTGTTCCATAGGACTAGCTTGATTGAGCCTGTGTCATCTGAGAGAGTCACATCAGCCACCGTTAGGTCTTCCCCAGTCCTGCGGGATTTTACTGAACGAGGTCCTACGATTCTCTCAACTCTTCCTTCGACAATCACTCTCTGTTGCCTGTCCCGAATTTCTTCAATCCTCGACATTGCCTTTGGGAATCCTTCTTTCATTCTCTTCTCGTAGTATATGCCGTCCCATGAATAATCGTGTGTTTTACCAATCTGAACAAAACCTACGCTTTGATAAAACGGATTTGTTCTCGTGTTCCACTCTGGAGTTCCCAAGACCCACAGGTCCGCTGAGGGGTAGAGGTTCCAGACCAGCTTGAAGGTTTTCGTTCCTATGCTCTTTCGCATATGGTCAGGATTTACCCAGATTCGTTCACACACCATGTAGTCTGGGCCTCTGTCACCGACAATGAATCCGCCAACGATTTCCTTTCCTTCGAGGATTTTGTAGAAGTTTAGATAGCGATTCCTGATCTTGTCAGCATTCCATTCAACTGAGTCGTACCCCGGAGGTCCACCTAGCCCGGGTGCTCCAAATTCTGAATCAGATTCAAATGCTCTCTTACAAGTTTCTGTAAGAGTGCCTGCATCTTCAATTGTTGCAGGTTGAATTTCCACCGAATACCTACTCATCCAAATGACCCAGTATGTTATCAACATGCGCGTGTTAAGTTAGATTCTCTCGCAAAAACCGAGAAATGATATAGTTTAATTTGAATAGTCCATCTCCGTTCTAATGTCACATTAGAAACCGTAACAAATCGAAGTAGAGATGTGGTGCTCATTTGATTGATACCTTGATGCTAATTAGAATTACTTTCCTATTCATTTGCATTTGCATCATCATCTTTGGTCTTTCATTGTTGTGGCCTGTAATTGTAAAAGGAGCACCATGGACACCAACCCCACGAGAAACAGTTCGAAAGATGCTAAAATTGGCTAATGTTACCCAAGATGACACAGTAGTGGATTTAGGTTCAGGAGATGGACGTATCATCATAATGGCAGCTAAGGAGTTCGGAGCCAAAGCCATCGGAATCGAGGTGGATCCATTTCGTATCATGTGGTCGCGATGGAATGTTCAACGAAATGGGATGCAAGAAAAAGTGCAGGTAGTCAAGGGGAATTTCTTCGATCTAGACCTCTCGGGAGCTACAGTGGTGACCGTGTTTCAGCGGATAGGTACAAACAATCGGTTGAAAGCGAAGTTAACCAGCGAGTTAAATCCAGGCACCCGTATAGTATCGTATATTCATCTCTTTGAGGGATGGTCACCAATTAAAGCAGTTGAAGATTCTAAGATTTACCTGTACATAGTTTGACTACCCTCACAGCTGGATGCGACAATTCTCTCACACCTTTTCTCTAGCTTACTAGTGACCAAACATAACCTCTCTTCTCTTTTGATAGCTTCTTGGCGACCTTGCCTTCAGATTCCAAGAATACCAAGGCTTCAGGAATACGGTCTTTACACTCGGCAGACACCTTTGACGATTGGTCCATGATTTCTGCTGTTGTTGCTTCGCCAAATTCCTTCAAGATCATTGTTATTGTTTCTTTGGGGTCAGTGATTTCAATTCTGAGTGCTTTTATTAAGAATGTAAATGCCATGGCAACTTCTGGAATCACGACACAGAGGCCGCCTATTGTTGATAGCCAGATTAAACCAGGCATTTGATAGAGCGTGATTGTGATTGTTAGAAATCCCGTTATTCCGCCTAGTATCATTGAAATCCCAAGGACTTTGCTAAGGTATCCTGACACGAAAACTAGGTACCCATTCAGAATCATATAGATGACATAAAAGACAAAGCTAACAAACAGTATCTGAATAGAGTTTGGATTCTCGAATATCAATAATCCCATGCCAACTATGAAGAAGAAGAGTTCAGCCAACCTTGCCTTTTGAGCACGTTTTGAACCATCTTCGTCGATTGAAGTCAGGACATTGTTCAGAGGGAACGCAACGATCAAACTGAATAGCCCCATAAAGAACAGAGCAGCAAGAAGACCGGTGAAAAGTAACGAATTTGTCTTGATATTGGAGATTGCTCCGACCATCTCATAACTCGGAACCGGGAATACGCTGTTCAAAGCAAGGTAGATGATTGAACCAAATGATAGTCTGATCAATAAGAAAGTTCCAGCATTCCTCGCACATGATCGGGGGGAAAGACCCAGTTCCTGATTCATTTGACAACCTCTAATGCTTCAACATGATTTGGAAACTATATTCCATCCAAGCTTATAGAATCTTTGAAGACCTAGTTGGTATAATACGACTCCACCGACTAACGAAACAGAGAGCGTCCATTGAACAATGGAAGTGTGTCGAACAACCCCTGAACCTTGATGATTCAAGAGGTTGTTGACAGGTACTTCACTAAATAATCAGGGCTTTTTCCTTATCCAATAGATGAAGAACAACAACACGGGAATGCCAATGATCAACAGGTCCCAAAACACCGCCCATAACCATGAGTATACCCAATCATTGACTGTCCATGCATTGAAGGTAACATCCCATCGGTCTGTAAACCAGATGATTATCAACCATGTGATTCCAATGAGGAATCCAAAAGCGTCACCCTCATCACGTCTACCTCGCTCTCTCTTTGGAAACTTGTCCTCGTCAGGTAGGTTGTTGTACCATTTTGTATAAACCAATGCAGCAACAACAATCACCCAGATTCCCACTAGAATTATCTCCCAGAACAGAAGATGCAGAATGAGTGTGATTATCTGTCCCACTGACAATAGTCCAAGTGTTGTTTGGATCACACCTAGCGTCTGCAGATCCGTAAGTACCCACAGGAAGACAAGTAGTGCTTCTGCTAGAGCTGCAACAATCAGTACAACGAAAACAAGATTCATCTTCCAGTATTTCCGTAGGAAATTCCTCCCTACGGTTTCCATCATTTCATCATCAGTATTCATTGCTTAAAACTCCGACATTCTGAAGTTCTTGGATGTTTCTAAAAAGCACTATGGATTAATAAAGTTTGACATTTATCAAACGTCAAACATTGTATAATTATCGTTCTCTCAACCTACTTTGAATCAATGAAATGAATGTCAATTGAGAACTCCTCCGACAATCCCAATAGACTCTCAGCAGTTCTTTCATCAAGAGGTATTCCATTCGCAGTGCGACGTTCACACTCTTCGAACTCCTTCTCGCCATGCACAAATATCCTGTCTTGCCCTTCAGCTTTCTCTGCGCCTTTCAGACGAGTAATCATCTCATCCATCTTTGCCTTGAATGAATCGATGTCAATGAAATACGATGGGTCCAAAGCCATAAAGAAATGACCTATTCCTGGGTGTTTGTATTTCTCGTTTTCGTAGAATTTCAAATCGCGGAGGATATTTCCTCCTGACATCACGCCGCACAGGATTTCTACCATTGTCGCAAGTCCATATCCCTTGTGGCCCCCATGAATTTCGCCTTCGCCCCCAAGTGGAAAGATACCACCTTCGCCGAGACCTCGATACAAATTCTTCAGGACCTGTGCTGGATCGTTCGTACTTGAACCTGTTTCATCGGTTGCCCATCCTGTGGGTATCTCCTTTCCTGCTCTATCATAGACTTCGAGCTTTCCACTTGGCACCACGCTCGTTGCTAGGTCCATCACCCAAGATCGTTCTGTGTTAGTTGGTGCAACAAAGGCAATGGGATTCGTTCCTATCATGGCATTCCTACTGAAAGTTGGGACAACAAGCGGCTCTGAGTTTGTCATTGTAATTCCAATCAAGTCATGTTTCAATGCCATCATTGCGTAGTATCCAGCGAAACCAAAGTGATTTGAGTTGAATACAGTGACAACACCAACTCCTGTACTCTGTGCTTTTTCAATGGCTAACTCCATTCCGAAGACGCCAGCTGGTTGCCCTAACCCGTTCATCGCATCAATGTTCGCGATGACTGCGCTATCTCTCTTTACAACTCTGGATACTTTCGGAAGTATGTACCCTGTTTTGATACCATCCACGTATCTCTTCAGTCTACCAACACCATGGGAATCTATCCCGCGGAGATTCGATGTCACAAGGTTATCGGCAACATAGTATGCGTCTTCCTCTGAAGCTCCCATCTTTACTATTACTTGTTGCGCGAATATTCGTAAATCCTCATGATGAATCAGATTCGTTGTCATTGTATTCATCTCGTTTACAAGTCGTTTTGGTTTATGAGTTCTCGCTCTCCACTCAAATCAAGAATCTATCAATTGTCTCCAGCGCTGCAGAAACACTAGCCAGTAGAAAATGGTATTTAAGATTGACAATGACTCTGAAGACTCAACTTGAAACTGCTAAACTACTCCCAACTCAAAGGGCGAGAATTTACGGGACTCTCCACATTTCAGATTCTCATTTATTTTCGAAGAGCAATAGTGTATTCCTTCTTGTCGATTTATCTCAGATCACTCGGTCTCTCAACCACTGAAGTGACCCTGATGGCTACTGTTGGTATGATTGCGAATGCATCCACTCAATCGTTCCTCTGGGGTAATCTACTTGACAAGTACCGAAAGCCAAATCAGTTTGTAGTTATTGGAGAGATGTTTGCTGGTTTTGGACACTTCCTAATGGTTTTCGTGTACATGTTCTTCCTGAGGATGAATCAGCCAATTGTAGCTGGTTACGTGATAATATTCTGTCTTGGCGGGATTGAGGTCTTTTGGAGCATGTCCAATGTTGGTTGGTCTGCATTGATCTCAGAGTTGACGGTAATAGATGAGCGAAAGAGAATCATGGGACAACTCTCAATCATTGGAGGGTTTGGCGGAATTGGTGGCGCTTTTGTTGGGGGATTCCTATTCGAAGGTGGAATCGGATTTAGTAGCGGAATCATTTTCTATATTGCGGCATTCGTCATGGTCTTCTCGAGCGTCATCGTCTATTTTTCAATACGTCTGAGCAAAGAAGAGTCAATACAGAGCACTGAAGACATCAAGCCATCTGAGAAGCACTCGCTCTCTGAGATCCCTTCAAAAATACGTGTTTCATATTTGATCTTCATAGTTGCGTTGATCTTCATTAACTTCGGCAGAAACTCAATAGCAATCATCACCTCTCTTTTTCTAGCAGACCCGACAGGCTTCAACGCCACTGGAGAGGCAATTGGTCTATACAGCAATGTCGGGAATATTGCCTCTATGCTAGCTGGTCTTGTAATCGGATCTCTTGTGGCAAAAGCTGATGACAACAAGGTTATGATGACCGGAATCATACTATCAATGATTGGCATATCTTGGCTCATTGTGACTCCAAGTTTTGCCCTGGCCCTGTTTGCGTCATTTCTCATGGGTTCATCACAGGTGGTCATCCAATCATCGAGCTACTCCATCGTTGCCAGATTGGCACCAGAGGAGTTTAGAGGCAGGTTGTTCGCTTATTACAACGCGACCTTTTTCCTTAGCTGGGGTATTGCTGCAACGCTTATTGCAGGACCTATTGCAGATCTGCTAATAGCTCATGGTTTATCAAATGCTGATGCCTACAGAGGTAGCTTCATTGCGGCTCTTGTTCTTATAGCCGTAGGAATTGTTGTGCTTTTGATTTCCTATAGATACTCTCGAAGAATCAGCCATATGTAAGAGTCAGAAGAGGGAATGTATTTGGATTGATTGCTTAAAGGCGTAATAAGAATCGACGATAAGATGCTGTTTTGATATGACAAATGCAGTAGTCTTGTTCTCAGAGAAATGATGAGTAGAGCAGGCCAACTCGTTGTGGTCCCATTGTGAATAGTCCAGAAAACAAAGACATAATCGCTTCTGCTGTTGTCGAATAGTGGATTTGGGTTTTCTCATTCCATATCTTCGTGCGACTTGCCATAAAGAATCTGGTACACCTTAGATATTTTTCCCTCTCTCTGGAGTCGAGCGATGTACTCCTTCTCCTTCTGCATGTGTATTTTGCCCAATTCGGACTTTTTGGCTATCCATTCCTTACCATCGAGTGTGTACCATCTCCACAATGCGATTGCACCTATAATGAAACAAGCTGCTGGAAAGACTGCATAGCCCAGTCGTATTCCAAGAATGGCTGAGTCTGATTGTACCACCTGAGCATTATCAAATCCAAATCCATTGATGAGAAGCAGAAACACTGCAGTAGCTATAGAGATGGCCGGTTTCGTGATCAATGCATTCATACCAGCGTAAGTCGTTTCACGCCTCTTTCCTGTTCGTATCTCATCATAATCGATCACATCCGCCAGTAATGGGGACCATATCAGAGTGACAGGAGCCAAACCTATTCCGACCACTACAAGACTCAGAATGACTGCGATCAGCAGACTCCCTGAGAAAAACAGGAACACTAGACCCGCACCTGCTATTACCAACCCGCTGACGTAAACTTGTTTCAAACCCCTCCGTTTCACCATTTTATCTGCAACAACGCTCAGCAGCAGCATGAGTATGAATACAACAAACAAGGGGATGGATGCTAAAACTCCCTGCAATCTCAACACGTACTGCACAAAGTAAATCATAGACCCAGTCACTATTGTGAATGCCGCTTCATGAAAGAAGTTCATTGCCTCGAAAGCCAGAAACTCTCTATTCTTGAGTGTCGCGACCATTGATTCAATAAAACCAAGCGGCTCTTCAATTCTTGCATATTCGTTTTCGGTCAGCGCGTAACTTGAAATGAACAGGACTGTTCCAGCTATTATTCCGACTAACAACATCACGGGCTTGAAGAGGGGACTAAGATCAGTTGTTGATTCATCAGTGAGAAGGACTAAAGGAAGGACCATCGCCACCAAGGCGCCTACGGACCCAACAATCACGTTGTACAGACTAAGGTTTGACCTCGCCTCTTGAGTTATGCACATCTCGGCTGGCAAAGCTGTTTGCACCAATCCAACCATTGTGAACATCGTATCGAACAAGAAGAGTACTAGTAGTAGGTTCCAGAATAATGCCACTTGTGAGTTTCCCAAAAACGGGAACCAGCAAATAATGAACGTGAGTGTATAGAAGAGTGCCCCGTACCGCAGAACTGGAATACGTCTTCCCATATCGGTATCGATTCTTTCTTGTAGAATTCCGAACAAGGGGTCGTTGATGGCATTCCAAATGGCAAACAGGAGCCAAGCAAGTGAAGCCAACTCCTCGCTTAGGCCGAGTTTGATATTGTAATAGAAAGTGATTGCCGAACTGAGTGCTATGACCTGAAGAAGGTTGATGGATGCCTGTGACAGACCAAAGGCTAGTTTTGACTTGAAGGGCAGACGTTCATCAAAACTAGCAGAGGCTTTCTCGCTAAGAGTATCTTGCGTTTCTGTCATCGTGGATTTTCAACCATTCTCGTGATTATTGAAATTATTCGCGAAATGCGACCTATCTGTACAGAAATCGGTGATAAAAATCAACTGTAACCTTTTCCTTTGTAAATCCCCATGGCGGTTTTTCCATAATCCTGCGTTAATGTGTACCATTAAATTACGCCCTGAATGTTGTTTTTTCACCAATTAGGTGATTCCGGATGGAGCGAAGAAATAGAGGATTTCATAGTCGAAAGCTCCTTGGTCTATGCGCATTGTCAATTCTATGTCTGGTGATTCTTTCGCCAGTCCAATCCACTGCACAAGTTGAACATGATGACTTGACAGGAGTCAAGGTTGCTGTCTACAGTGGAGGAGGTGTGATGGGTTCTAGTCACACTGCCCTTACAAAGATGTTCGAGTGGATGAACGCATCGGTTTCAACTATCACTGCTTCTCTAATTCTCATTGATTCCCTTGATGAATATGATATTCTTGTTATTCCCGGTGGATCTGAAACCATATGCAGTAGCGAACTTGGTCAAGAAGGTAAACAGAAGGTCAAGGACTTCGTTGCTCAAGGTGGTTCTTACTTCGGAATTTGTGGTGGTGCGACCTTTGGTGTGACATACCTGCATTTATTCAACGGTTTCATTAGCCCAGTGAACGAGCCGGGCTCGATAATACATATGACAACCATGCATGTTAACCAATCTTCAACTGGGCCGGATCTATCCGACCTCTCGGAGAATTTCACAACCATGTATTATGGCTCTCAATATCTTACTCCACAATGGGGAACTGCCGTGCACATTATTGCCACTTACGATTATAATGACAAAGCTGGTATGGTCGCTTTTGAATATGGCAACGGAACGGTCTTCCTTTCAAGTCCTCATCCCGAATACGAGGAAAATAGTGACCGAGACGACACTACATTTGGTGCTAACCTTGTCGACCCTGATTCAGAATGGCCACTCCTCTTCAGAGTTTCAAAGTGGCTTATCGAAGCTTCTCCTGAAGATTCAAATGATCTCACAACAACCACCCCCACTGACATAGCGACAACTCTCGATATGCCTTCGATAGCTATTCTTTCAGCAGGGATTCTAACGGTTGTGCTAGTCGTTTCTGTTATGTATAGAAGAATGCATATTTGACCAACTCAACATATTCCTACTAGCTGAAATACAACAATGCGACAAGAAACACTGCTAAGGATGTCAAAAGTAAAATACCCAATATCCCCAAGCCGCCCCCTACTAGAAACTCACGAAGCATGCCAATCAATAGATACAATGATGTAATTATCCATGAAATAGTAGCTGCTTTCATGTATTTCAATTCAAGTTTCATCTATCTCACCTCTAAGTAGCAATCTTCTAAGAGCTCTGATATAATCCATTTGCGTTTTTTGAGTCTTCAGTGTTGCGAATGGGAAAATGCAACTGATTTCTCGTGAGGAAATTGATGAGCGTTAGTTTTAATGCCCCGCCATTTGACAGACTATTAACCAACGATTGAGAGTCTGTTAATCTGGAACAATTGGCGAATCCCGGAAGTATCCTTTGAAGAGAAGAATAAGGACTGGAAGAATGATACAGAGATCAAGAGCACTTAAGGGCAGAAGGAACCAAACTGCAACTAGCGATACTCCTGAAACAAGTACAGCCATCCAGAATCCCTTTGCTCGATTTAGTAGAATCCAATAGCCCGACAAGACTCGCAAGCTAGCAAAGAAGAAGAAAATGGCGATGAAGATTGCAGGCGTTGTTTCCATGAACTTTCCAACTTCAGTGGTCGCTGGAATAAACTGTCCGTAGATGTTTGGGATTAAGCCAATCGCTATCATAACTGCAGCAACAACGTCAGATAGTTCGAAAAAACCATACAATGTCTGTATTATTCCTGCCCAGTACAAAGACCTATTCGCTCTGATTTTCTCATTTATGCTAAACATTGTGTAGCGCCTTGCCAAATCCTTGCACCTAGGAATAAGATATTCTTTGTGTCTTACGTTTCCATATGAACACAAAGACAACTTGATGTATGGAACTAAGGAATTATTCTCTTTGGACTTCTGATTTTTGGCTCGTGAAGGAGCATGCTTAAATAAAATGAGTAGCAACGACTGTAAAATGTCACTCACTCAACCTGATGGTTATCTTGCCACTCCCTCGATGGATTCTGGCTCTCCTGTATTGGTTCTACATGCTTGGTGGGGACTCAATGACACTATCAGAAACATCTGTGATAGGCTAGCTAATGAGGGATTCTTGGTTTTTGCTCCAGACCTCTATCATGGCAAGGTGGCAGACACTATTACTGAAGCTGAAGCACTGGGTTCCACCCTGGACGAAAACTACCTGCAAGCAAAGGATGAGATTGCTTACGCCGTCAAATATCTGTGTGAAAAGGCAGGAGTCACAGGTCGGGATGTTGCCATTGTCAGTTTCTCTTTGGGGGCGTATTATGCCTTGGACTTGGCAGCATCCAGTCCTGAGTACATTCGATCTGTGGTATTGTTTTATGGTTCTGGACCTGTAGACCATAGTACATCGCAGGCGAGCTATCTTGGTCATTTTGCTGAGAATGATCCCTACGAACCAAGGGAAAATGTAGAGGAGCTGGAAAAAGAGCTTAAGAAGGCAGGTCGTCCAGTAACCATCTATACTTACGAAGGCACAGGACATTGGTTCTTTGAACCAGATCGCGAGGATGCATATGATGAGGAAGCAGCACGTTTGGCTTGGAAGCGAACCTTAGAGTTTCTTAAATCAACCTAGGGAGATAAGAATTGCCGAGTTCTTTGATTAGTTTCATGGACTCTTAACACGGGCCACACCTTTTCCAAAAAAAGATATAGCCTAATTGTTTCATAACGTTCGACTCAAAATGACAATCCTCCATGATGTTCCAGATAATTTCCAGCCAACATACTTGGACCTTATCTTAGCTCTTTTGGCTGCAATTGGATTGCCATTTGCTGCGGGATATCTTTTCAACGCAACTGGAGCACTGATTCCACTGATACTCTACTATGGAGTGTTCTGTTGGCTAATCGTAAGATGGAGACGGGGTGCAGTTGGGTATGAAATAAGACGGGGAGAAATCCGAAAACAGTTTGCGAGCTATGTAAGTTCAATCTTCGTGTTCATACTGATACTTCAGCTAATTCTAGTCGGATTCGAATTCATCACTTTTCAACGAGTATCAGACTTCAATATTCTAGGTTGGATAGTCACACTTGTGATTTGGGCTCCCTTGAATGCATTTTCTGAACAGCTCATCTGGATCTATACTTTCGACTCCTATGCAGAGTTCTTCAAAGAGGGCCCAAAGAGGAAAGTGATGATTGCAATAGGTGGTCTGTTGTATATTGCTCTCATTAGCCTGATTCATCTAGTATTCTGGATATTGGTCCTCCCTGAGGGTCAATACGTATTCCCAATCAGTGAATTTTTTGTTCCCATTCAGACACTGATAGCAGTAGGTTACATCTTCCTATATAGAAAATCAAAGAGTATGTGGCCATTAGGAATTATCCATCTCCTAATCAATGTCACAGCGATAGCACTGAGTGGATATTCTATTCTGCCAGTCCTGTTGGTGTTTAACTAATACTCATTGGAACAAAGCATCGATACTAATTCCGATGTACTTTGGTACCTAGGTCTTTATGAATGGTCACGCTTTTCGACCAGTGAATATTAGATATCCCAAATGCTCGAATCCTTCCTCATCCTTCATAGTAGCCGTCTTCCTTAAACGCATCAACTTCATCATCCGTTTTCTTACAGCACCATTGATCAACATGTGGTAGAGCATCTTCATTGTGGCTTTTATTGTGCCGGAACGTTTTCTTGTAAGTAGTAGAACATCATGATAGTTCTCTTCAACACTGATGTCATTAAGTCCTGTTTTTTCAAAGATACTTCTCCAGTTTTGAATATCCAAGATTGCCACATCATATTCGAGGAGTGTTTTCATAGAACTGCTAAATGAATCTACAATCTCTTTGTCTGCTCCAGTCTTTGCAAAGAGATCCAGTGTCCCAATTACTCCTCCTGGTTTTGTGATTCTCTTCAATTCTTGCAGTACTTTTTCTTTCATTGGGATAAGTGCTACTAATGCCACTCCGAATACAGCATCAAATGAATTGTCGTCAAACGGAAGTTGTGTCGCATCCGCTACCTGAAAACGAACATTGTTCAATCCCATTCTGTTGGATCTGTCTTTAGCCTTTGAGATTAGGACCTCAGAGATATCAATCCCTGTCACCTGACAACCATATTCTTTAGCAATCATACAGCTAGTAAATCCAGATGCGCATCCGACCTCAAGCACATGAAAATTCTCATCTTTTGGTATATCTAAACGCTCAATTAACCTGCGAGTTCCGGCAAGCCCTCCGATATAAGGAGAATCAAATGCATCAATATATCCAAGGAAATCATAGAGTCCGAGCTCAGCAACTTCTTGTCTACTCAGTTTCCTCATTCTATTACCTTCATAATTCGAGTTCGACTCGAATTCTATTACCTCTTATTCCCTTTTAGGATTTTCGATTTCGACTCGAACTCAAATATAATGGTACGTATGATCACAAGTTGATTATCGTTCAGTATTTGAACACGGAATTGAAAAACCTATGATTTTGAAGGATTTACAAAATCCTTCTTCATTTCTATTTCAGAATTTCTCTTGCTATGAAAGCAATGCTGATATGTCTTGGAAATTGCAATCAGCACATGAATGAATTCTTCCCGCCAAATCAATCCATTCCTGAAGAACTGATTTTTGGAAAAGTAAAGATTCGCCCACTGAGAGCAAGCGACAATGAACTTGACTATAAGGCTGTAATTGAAAGCGGATTCAGACCAGAAGGATTCCCCAAAGAAACGAATCTCAAGGAATTAACAGCTCACGAGAAAGATCATGATATGAAAAAGGAATTTGCTTTTACAATTCTTGATGTCGATGAAACGGAATGCTATGGGTGCATTTACATTAAACCAGTAATTCCATTTTTGAAGTTTGCATTCTTTAATGACAGAATCTTTGAAGATTTGCAAATACAAGAAAATGATCCTGGTTTTTCTTTTTGGATAACACCGACAGCTCGAAAGCTAAATCTATATGAGAAATTGCTAGAGGAATTGCCTAAATGGTTTAAGAGAGAATGGCCCTATGAAAATTGGTATATGTTGGGAATAGGACCATCAGAAAGGGAGATTGAAACCATTTCCAGATTTAAACTAAGTCAGACATTCCTTCTTCAGATAGAAGATCAGAAGTACATACTTTGGAAACTTATCTAGAACACTCAGTTCAATGAAACAATCGCTCATTCAATCATGTATCCGCCTAGATGCATTAACTTCATCATTCGTTTTCTTCCAAGGTTCGCAACTTCTAGTCTGCTCAGTTTTTTCATTCTATAACCTTCGTAATTCGATTCCGACTCGAATTCAAATATTTATATGATGATGCGTGAAGATATCAACTGCTATGAGAAAGTCAGAAGCCAAAGAACGGATTTTACGTATCGCCGAAAAATCAATCCGCAAAAAGGGATACACAAATCTCAATGTAAACGATATCGCTTATCTTTCAAAGGTCAGTATAGGTACTCTATACTACCACTTTCCTGATGGAAAGACTTCCATTCTTGCTGAACTGTTGTCTAAGATGCAACAGAAAGCATTCGAAACAAGCGGGTCACTATTGAAATCTGAAGAGCTATTGCACGGAAAAACATTCGATGAGGTATTA
This sequence comes from Candidatus Thorarchaeota archaeon, assembly GCA_011364905.1. Lineage (GTDB taxonomy): Archaea > Asgardarchaeota > Thorarchaeia > Thorarchaeales > Thorarchaeaceae > SMTZ1-45. The sequence goes on along the minus strand of RDNZ01000002.1, from coordinate 71,458 downwards.
GGTAAGCTCTTGCAAGCTGTTTTAGATTTACGACGGAAAGATCGACACTTCCTTGCGGCAGTTCAAATAGAGATGCTTGCAGATGTTGACAAGTATGAAAATGTCGTTGAGTCACTCGAGTCTCTTGAATCAATGAATCAGGGTTGGAAAATGTTTGTGGATTTCATTGATGATTTGTCCAAAATGTTCCCAAAGAAGTCCTTTGACATCAAGGGACACGAAACTGTGATTGAACGGATGATTGGGACTTTGATGACATATCAGATAATGTTCCCAGGGTATTTCGGTGACGATAATGAATTCGTTGAGAATCTAGTAGGTATGATACGAGCAATTGTTCGTCAGTAATTCATTGATGCGAACACCAAAGGAAATCATGTGTTTTTGAGTCACGATCACCTGTATTGTCCCAGGAAGAAACAAGCTGGAGAAACGCACTTCCGGATTCTTGCAAGAGTTTAGTATTATTATACTCACGCGGGATTTCTGTATCCGAGCAGTAATAGACCAAGTGACTTGGAATGCTAGATCACAGAGTCAAGAAACTCTTGTGCTTCTTTCGCGTCTAAATAGAGAATAGTCTTCTCTGAGTTAGAGTACTTCTCTAGAATAGGAAATGTTCTAGTCTTCGCCCTCTTCGGATGATTCCAGATCCATTTCAGAAAATCTAAGTCAATCTTCTCATAGCAGCCTTCTGCAAGTTCGGCACGGACCTTCCCACGGTGCACAATCCTTCTTCTTATTACTCTCCAGAATGCAATCGGACGCGCTACTCGAAGATAAATTGCTGTGTCGGCTCGCTGTATTCTCTCCTCTAGTGTAGTCGAGTAGTTTCCATCCATCACCCATTCGTCCTCATCAATGAGTCGACGAACTATGGAAGGCCATTCCTCTTCCGGAGTAGGAACCCAGTTTGGTCTCCAGTAGTAGGAGTCGAGGTGGATACATGGAATTCCCAACTTATCAGCTAGTTTTTTTGCGAAGCTCGACTTTCCTGAACCAGAATTGCCTAAGACAAGCACTCGTTTCATTTCGTCATAAAGCTGAGGAGGAGGATATTTGAAAACTTTGGTGAGCGGCTATAGATGCATGAATTGCACAATTCTGGAGTAAGAAAAGAAAGAGGAACTGAAGAAGGCTCTTACATTCTATACTCTAATGATAATGAATCGAACATACTCCGTAGTTTAGGATATCGTTCCGGTTTGGATAGTACATCAGTAGAGTTGACAAACTGATCTACACCCCCGAGAAACTTCGAAAGCGACAAGACTTCCTCATCTTGGATTGATGCGTAGATTGCTTCAGCGAAATCATCCGCTCCAATGACCCGGAACGGTCGGTTGTGAAAGTTTAACACATTGGTTCTCATCGGTTCGGTAATGTCGAGGTCATTATGCATACCCGCCACTATCTCATATGCTCTCACAAGGTGTTCTTGTCGATTTTCCCATGAAGTTGCTTCAAACACTCGCTTGAGGATTGTTGTCAAAGTACCTGCGCTCTTGAGCATCGAAAAAGCTGTTCCGAACCATTTGATATATGGGGCATACTGCTTCTCCATCAAGAAACAGAGCTTCATTATGTCGTAAACCAGTCTTGAACCCACAACACGAGAGCCTAACTCGTCTCCTACCTGTCCGCAACGTCCCATGAAGGCTTCGTCTTGAGCAATGCGCCGCCATTGGGTCGACAAGAGGTACAGCCACACATCATTAGGATAGTAAGACAGTTTCTCCATAATGGGTTGTAGCTTCCCAAGCCCATCATGGAATATTCGACCACTTGTAATACTTCGTAATCGTTGTTCAGGAAGCACTACCCAATCTATCGGATTCATCTTCTCAAGTGGATTTACAGTAAGATATCTCTCAAAGTAATCGCTGATCGTAACAATCTTGACTCCATGATTGAGTGGTCTTTCGCCTGACAGTTGCATAACAATAGTACCATCATCATGGTATCCAAAGTTTACTGGTAAGCTACGAATTTCAGTAGGCAAATTGTGACCGAGAAAAGTGTCTAGAGATTCGTGGTATTTCTCATGGTCCTTCTCTCCAAGAAAGATTAACAGCTTCGGTCCCCAATCGTGGTCCATAGACTGCTCCGTGTCAAAACCCAGTACATCTGATCCAGCTCCTAGATGACCTACTGAGTATGTAAGAGCAGGAAAATCTGATTCTAAGAGGGGTTTAACAGCTTCCTCGTAGAAGATCTGGCTAAGGTCTAGCCCTTTCATAAAATGCTTAGTCGAAGGATATTCTGGACTCATATCTGGTTCGCCTGAGAATGTAAGTGGCAGACCCAGTTCCGTGTTAAAGCTTTTGTCATTCTGCTACTTTAACGGTAACAGAAGCGTATCCGGAAGTATACAAGCGACCTTCGCTGATGTCCCTAACTGCAGTCCGAGGTGTTTTCTTTCAGCTCACACGCGTGGTTGTTTGGGGAAGAACTTCCTATACGGAAGGAGGAGTCCCAATAGCGATAGGCTTAGAATCGGTACCCATTGCAACATCTGGGAAACATCACCAATGTAGATAGTGTTGAAAAGTCCAGTACTCACCAAGAGAGCAGGTACTGACCACAGAGTATACCATGCCCACTTTTCTCCTTTCTTGAAGCCCGTTAGGGTTATCGCTAAGACAAAGAAGGACCAACTGACCTTCAGGAGACCCAGACTCCCATATAGCCAGAACGCAAAGTCCATGGCCAGCGGACTCGATGCCTCGAGATCACCCAGTGGCAAGTTCAAGATAAGCTGAACATCATCTACGGCCAGTTCGCGGGGAAGGAAGATCTGGTACAGACCAACCACCAACCACAACAGACTCAGAGCTAGGTACACTACCCAACCATACTTCTCATTTACTCTCTCCATTAGAGAACCTCCGCTACATGTCTATTCCTGAGGTTAAAAAACTGATGCACGCCGTTAAGCAATTCGCAGTCAGAACACATTGGGACTTTAGTGCTGATCTGGAGGCAGTTGTTTAGAAAATCAAATATCAAACAAACTAGATTAGTGTTTCAAGAATCTCAGCCACATCTTCCACATATTTTGGACAGTTGTCAAATGCACCCTTTTCGAAGGCTTCTCTCACATCTTCAGCAGCGGCTAAGTCATATTTGATTAATTCTCTGCAAAGCGTCGAACCATGAAGCTTGGTGAAATTTTCGAGAAGCGTGTTTGCGGCTTGAAAGACTTTCTCCTCCATCCTTGACCCTCCGTACTTCAGTCCTAGAGCCATGATTGCACCAGTCAGAGCTCCACATACATTTCCATTACTGGCTATACCCCCACCAAACCCAGATGCTATATTCATGCAAGTATTATAGTCAAGTTTTCCAGAACTGAGGTGTACACCATAGGTAGCGAATATCGCTTGTGAACAAGAACCTCTCTGTTCATCCATTATCTTCTTTGCTTCTTCCGCGCGAGTAGGTGACATATGGTTGGGCAAGTTTCAATACTTTTATACATTTGCTGAAAGGTGATTATTGTCGTTCCTACACCCTTTTGCTACTTAGCAAATCTGACTTGCCAATGGATTCGTAGAAAGCAGTACGCAAAGCGATATCTCGTGGATCGTGTGGAAATGAAGTTCCAAGTCCATTGAGTACATATCCGTAACCTACCCCGACTTCAGGGTCCGCATATCCAAACGATCCACCTGTGCCCGGCATCCCAAAAGAGCTAGGAGATCCAAATGGGCTCTCTGGAAGACCTCTAGCAAATCCAAGTGAATAACTTGTATTCATCTTAAAGGCTCCATCTTTGAAACCACGTGTGGGAGGAATAGCTGGAGCCATTAGTTGTTGAAGCGTTTCTTCACGAATTCCAAGTTCTTTTCCACCAGTTGCAAAAACACTGTAAGCACAAGCGATTGCCCGAGCTGTGCCTACACCTCCCCCAGATGGAACTTCATAATTTCGAGTATAGATGTGATCTTCATCCAAGCAAAACTCTGTCCCAACCAAAGCTCGTCTGAGTGCAGATCGGGGATTCATTGCGGCAAGAATCATTCCTAGACCTGCAGACTTCATGGCTGAAAAAGAAAATTTGACTTCTCTAAGCGGAGAGAGTCTTGAGTTTGGAATATCTTCTGGTAAACCAATGTAGAAGTCGATACCTAAAGGAGTAGCAATCTCATCACGGAAGTATTGCCCTAAGCTACGCCCCTTTGGATCAACCCTTCGGAGGAGTTCGCTCTGGTAGAAACCTAGTGTCAACGCATGGTACGTGTGTTGTGTTCCTGGTTCATAAGCAGGTTTCTGCTCAGCTAATACTACAGCAAGACGATCCAGGTCTGCAATGATATCCCTATCACCTAGTTCATCAAAAGCGTACAAACCAGCTTGATGCGCCATAAGTTGTCTGACAGTGATTCTTTCTTTCCCATTCTGAGCAAATTCTGGCCAATATTTCGAAACTGGTTCGTCATATTCAAACAATCCTTGAGAGTTTGCAAGAGCCATTGCGAGAGCTGATAGCCCCTTTGTTGTTGACCAAACAAGTACCATAGTGTCCTCTTCCCAAGGTTCCCCAGTGCCTTCATTCTTGATTCCACCCCACAGGTCAACCACTTTCTCTCCTTTGTAATAGATACAACATGCTGCACCCAACTCATTCCGTTGTTCGAAGTTTTCGATAAAAACGTCTTTAACAGATTCGAACTGTGGTTTGACAAAACCTGAAATCATACTATCTTCTGTCATTGAATATAGCCAACGTTTTTTGTTTCCATTAGAGTACGATGACATATTTTAATATCCCCTTCACCAATGACCTCGAACCTGCGAAAAAAGTGTCTGATGATATCATGCATTAATTTGGTTTCAACTGAGAGGATTGTTCTTCATGAATTTAAGAAGTCAAGAATTAGATGAAGCAGCTAAAGAAAGGAATGACATTTCATTTAGGGAAATAACACACAGATTCACGTTGCCCATAGAGTTACTTAACAACTTAGCACCAAAACATCGTATCTACGGATTAGTAGAAGTTGATGTAACACAAGCTCGGACGTTTATTTCTGAGATAGAAGAAAGAACAGGGGAGAAGATGTCTTTCACAGCTTGGGTGATAAAATGTGTTAGTCAAGCAGTCAGCGAACATATAGAGGTTCAAGCTCTCAGAAAAGGGAAAAAGAAGCTTGTCATATTCGATGATGTTGATGTTGGAATGATTGTTGAAAAAGAAACGAAAGCGGGGAAGATTCCAACTCAATATTGTGTCCGGAAGGCAAGTGAAAAGAGTTTCAGACAAATTCATGATGAGATTCGCCAAGCTCAAAAGGCTGACTCTGGTGATAGCATTGTTTCTGGAAAAAGGAAATCTTCCTCAGATAGTAGCCTTCGTCGTCTCCCGGGCCCATTTAGAAAACTCTTCTGGCGAAAATTCAGATCAGATCCATTCTTGAGGAAAAAAATGATGGGTACAATTGGGGTAACAGCTATAGGAATGTTCGGAAAAGGTGGAGGCTGGGCGATTCCTGTTGGTTTACACCCAGTTGTGTTTGCATTAGGTGGCATCTCTAAGAAACCAAGAAACCCAATGAATCAAGATAATATCGGCGAATTCCTCAATCTAACTGTGATGTTTGATGAGGAGGTTTCTTATGGTGCTCCTGCTACACGATTCGTCGCCAAACTCTTGGAACTTATGGAAAGTGGATTCGGACTTCAAGAGAAATGAAATGAATGTAACAAACTTTCATCCATACTGCTTGCCACTTTGCCGACTTCCTCAAATCCAGTCTAAAGTGTCTTCACTCAGCTGAGTTAAAATCCATGTGAAAGATTCTCTCACCTTTTATGATCTCAAAAGTCTGCGACAGCGGGAATGATTTCTTCTCCAAACTTCTCGAGTGGGGTTATCTCATGTACATTTGGCATGTTGAGAATAACATGTTCAATACTCTCATTTGCCAGTCCTTTGCACATTCCTATAACGTCCTTAGTTGACATATTTCCCGCAGACAAATCCACTGTACTCAATGCGGTGCGTTCTATTTCATCGTATGGTCTTCCAATGGTTTCACAATGCTTTTTCAAGACCTTAAGTTTGTGATTGATTGCATCAAGACCCGCATAAGCGAATAAATTGCATGCATCAGCATATAGAGCTACGAGCCGTAGAGTCTTTTTCTCACCCATTCCTCCTATCAATATCTTAGGATGTGGTTTTGAGAGCGGCTGCGGACTGTTTATTGGTTCAGCTAATTGATGATGTTTTCCATTGTATGGGTCTCGTTTTCCTGAGAACATTTGCTTTGCTATTTGCAAGGTTTCTTCTAACATTTCAAATCGGTGCTGAATTTTCGGAAAAGGCAGTCCCAATCCTCGTGCCTCTCTTTCATACCAGGCAGCTCCCACACCAAAATATGCCCTTCCACCTGATAAAACATCCAATGTAGTAACAGTTTTAATTAATGCACCTGGATGACGATAAACAACTCCTGTTACTAATGTACCTAACTTTACTTTGCTAGTTTGTGCAGCTATATAGTTCAGGGTGCTATACGCTTCTAACATTGGCTGAGTAGCATCACCAAACATTTCTAACTGAAAGAAGTGGTCCATGACCCAAATACTGGAAAATCCTGCCTTTTCAGCAGTCCTTGCGATTTCGCTCAATGTTGCTCTTATTTCACCAGGCCATGTAAAGCTAGGAATTTGTAGACCTATTTGCATATTATATCATCTCCTTCATTCAGTTTAGCTTATTTCAGTCTTTCACACAAGTTATCCAACTAAATTTTGATAGGTACACGCCCCTTTTGCCGGCATCCTTAAATCTCGAATTTGAGATGCCATTCAGCAGAGCCGGTCTGGCGGAGTAGGTTGCGTGGTATTTGTATGGATATTGATGTTGTGAAGCTTAGAGCAGAATTTGATAAACCCCATCACCTAATTCATACAACAGATGGTAAAGTTCTGTTCCTGCGTGAATGGAAACCCTCAGTTCCGTCAAAGACGGCAATTATCATTTTTCACGGAATAACCGCATATAGTGAGCCCTACGATTCGCTAGGAAGTCCACTCTCAGATGCTGGATTTTCCGTATTTGGTCTCGATCTGCGTGGTCATGGTCTTTCTGATGGTGTTAGGGGTGATTATCCGAGTAAGGAAAGACTCGTGAATGATGTTTGTGAAACTATCATGTTTGTAAAAAACCAGGAATTTTCAGGAGTTATTCTGGTTGGCAGCAGTCTGGGAAACCTGGTTGTACTTGAAGAAGGGCTGAATCATTGTGCAGAACATATCTCTGGACTTATTCTTCTGAGTATTGGGCGAGAAATTAAGCCTGGCGCATTCCCCCAAATGTCAACAGGCGAGAAATTGAAGACAATAGGAAAAATGATTTTTGCTTACAACCGCCCAGTCATGGAATATAAACGGGAGGGCATTATAGGTAAAGAGGATCCTTTATTCAATTTCAAATATTCACCAAGATTCCTGAATTATCTTAATGCACAACGATTCATGAAGAAGTTTCGATTTCCCGAGCATTTGGATTTCCCAGTTCTCGTTGGCATTGGTGAAAAAGATGAGATTTTCTCTATCGAAACAGCACGTGCGTTCTTTGATGAAGTCCCTAGTAAAAACAAGGAATTTCAAGTTATTCCTGGAGCGAAACATGCAGAAACACACGCTATGTGCTCGCCCTCTTTAATAGATTGGCTGAAAAATAATTTCGATTGAACTATGGCGTATCAAGTGAAGCTGCTATGGTGTTCCATCTGGAAATGTTTCACGTAGTTCTCGTTTGAGTATCTTTCCTGATATACTGCGGGGAAAATCATCGACAATGAGAACATGTTGAACTCTCTGAAACTTCGCTCCAACCCTCTCATTGACCCATTTCCTTAGTTCCTCTGTTGTTATCGACAATGGGTCTCGTAGTATAACAGCTGCTACAGAAGCCTCTCCCCATTTTTCGTTTGGAATTCCAAAGACTGCGACTTCCTTCACAGATGGATGTTGCGCCACGACCTCCTCGATATCTTTTGGATAGACATTTACTCCACCAGAAATAATCATGTCTTTTTTCCGATCAACCAAATAGAGAAAACCATCATCATCAAGATAACCTAAATCCCCAGAATGGAGCCACCCATCCCTCATTGCCTCTGTGGTTATGTCCGGGCGTTTATAGTATTCTGTCATCAATGTGGGTCCTTTTCCTATAATTTCCCCAATCTCTCCAACCGGAACATCCTCATCATTTTCATTTACAATTCGCATTTTGAAGAAAGGTGGAGGAATACCTACCGATTGCAGCTTGTTGGCAGTATGCGTTCTGTCCAAAACTGTTAGGAAACCTTCTGTTAGTCCATAGAGCTCGTAAAACCGATTTGGCAGGAGCTGATTGAGCTTTTCCTTGACATCCATAAGTAATGGCGCACCAACAGAGCAGATCATTTCTAAAGATTCCAGAGCCTCGACCGAGAAGTTCGGAGCATTTAGGATGGCAATTAATTGTGAAGGAACCATAATCACATGAGTGACCTTTTCACGTTGGACTGTTTCAATAAATTCTTGGGCATCAAACTTGAGTTTTAGAATAAATGTTGATCCAAGTAACATCGCAGGCATCATAGTAACAAAGGCTCCATTAAACACAATAGAGCCCGAATGAATGATTACGTTTTCAGGTGTCATTCTGAAGCTTGATGCAAATAGAGTGGCATAATACGCCCGGACGTAATGCGAGAGCACGATGCCCTTTGGCAATCCAGTTGTTCCGCTACTATAGATGATATTATAGGGGTCATTTTCATCTATTTCTTCAACATCAGGCTCTTTATCGCTGGCCTCTGCCTTGAGTGATTGATAGTCTTTATACTCCGAATTTGAAGAGTCATCAATGAGAATAAAGTCCTCAACATCAGTCAATTTATGTTTAATCTCTTCTAGAATGCTCATATATTGAGAACTTGTTACGACTATCTTGGCATCAGAATCATTGATGAGTGATCTAAATCCTCGACTCATGAGTAATGTACTTAGGGGTACAGATACTGCACCGAGTTTAGCTATTGCCCAATACAGTTCAAGCAATTCAAAACAATTAGGCAGGACAATTGCAATTTTATCTCCCTTTCCTACACCTAAACCACATAGCATATTGGCTACGCGATTGACACCCCTGTTAAACTCCTGATATGAAAGTCGGATGTTCTCAACAATTATTCCAAGATGATTTGGGCGATATTGAGAATTCCTAGTCAACAACATTCCAATATTGACAGGATGGAGCTCTGGAAATTTCGACATAGATTGCCCCTCAAATGAAGTAACCAGACTGTATCCAAGATGAAAAACTTTCCGCAGTACTCAATGAAATAACTGTCAATTAGATAGACGCAGATTTTGCCGACATCCTTAAAACTAATAATGTGACAAAAACCTCAGCTGAGCCGGTTTGGCGGAGAAGTTTACGCGACAGCCTGCAGAGCTGTTTTACCTGGGTGCAAATCCCAGAGCCGGCTCCATCTTATTTTGTTCGAAGTATTTATCAACTGGTGCGTAGTTGTCTATCAAACTGGGAGTTGTTGTGATGGTGAACAGTTCAGAAGATTTAGCTAATGAGGGCTATGAATTACTGAAGACAGAAAAGTTTTCAGCCGCTGAATCCAAATTTCGAAAAGCAATTGAGATAAATCCGAACTACTCAACTGCATGGGTAGGTCTCGCACAAACTCTACAAGATCTAGGCCGCTTGCGTGAGGCAAAACAAGCCATATCCAAAGCGGAAGCTCTTGGAGATGTAGGTTTTGCAGTGTTTACAATGAAGATGCTACTCCAGAATGTACCTGATACTGATGAGGTTGTCGAGGTTGAAAAAACTCCAACTGAGGACGAATATCGACAATCTATCAGTGAAAACCCCAAAGATGAGGAGGCACTCAAAGGACTAAGTCTTTTGCTTTTTGAAAAAGGTCAATTCAATGAAGCTGAAGAGATAATTCGCAAAGTGATTAAACTGAACAAAAAGAACTTCGATGCATTCCACACTCTTGGTAAATATCTGCAATATATGGAGAGATATGCTGAAGCAAAAGACATTCTTCAGAAAGCAGCCAAAATCAAGGGTATTGATACATATCACCAGAATATGGTCAATATCAGACTGGCAACTATTATTCAAAGAGAGGATTCGTACCGGATTATGGATCAAGTAACAATGCCTGAAATTGAAAAAGATCCGAAAAACCCACAAGCGTGGTTTGCCAGAGGACAGGGTTTTGCTCGAGGTGGATTTCTTTTCGCTTCTGAAGTAGCATTTAGAAAAGTTGTAGAGCTTGATTCGAATCACTATGATGGGAAACTATTGCATAGTAGAACATTATTGAGACTCGCTAGAAATGAAGAGGCTGAGGTCCAACTACGTGAACTAACAATATCACATCCGAAGGACTGGGAAGCTTGGGCTGAGCATGGATTTGCGTTGATGGAACTGAATCGAGATGCTGATGCATTAACATCGCTGGATGAAGCTCTTAAACTGAAAGAAGATGATGCTAATATCATCTACAACAAAGCTTGTGCCTTGTGCAAACTTGGTGAAACTGATGATGCTCTGCAATTCTTAGAGAGGTCCATTAGACTTGATGAAAGGCTGAAAAGCACCGCATTAAATGATCGTGATTTGGCATCGATTAAGGAGTTACCAAAATTCCAAGAAATACTACGACTCGAGCTTTGAAATTGAATCTGAGTTGTAAACCGATTCCTCAAGGTGCAATTCCCAGAGCCTGCTCCATTTCTTCTTGACGTACGAATTATTAGTAAGCGACCATCAACCTAGTATAGGGTAATATGTGTTATAACGAAACATTTGATGGTATCGTTTCGACATATGCGGTCTTTCGTATCCCAAGGACCATGCACCTCCGTCTTTTCATGGACTTTCATCGATTACTGATTAGAGGTGGAGCTTTACTATTCAGTGTTGGCTCAAATGAAACAAATGGCACAGATGGCATAGCCTTCCTCAGGAAGTATCGCCACAGATAACTAATGCCACTTGTATCAGCTTGACTTTTGCGTGCCCAGCAAAGGAGGGCACGCGAATCATTGAGTTCTCCCTTTTCTATATACAGTTGCCTAGAGACTGGGAAAAGTTAAATTATGTGCAAGTTCCATCGCGCAAGATAAGAAAAGCTCGTAATTGGGATGTAGGCGCATGCAACTACGAAATTTCATTCCACATGTAATTCTTCTCGCTTATCAAATACTGATGTATCAATTTACCGTTGATGACGCATTCATTACATTTAGATTTGCAGAAAACCTTGCCAAAACTGGTCAGTTTGTGTGGAACATAGGTGATGCGCCCCTCGAAGGTTCTTCAACCTTCTTCTTGACAGTCTTACTTGCTCCATTTGCCTTTTTCGGAGCAGATTTAGTAGTTGTCTCAAAGTTTTTAGGGATCATTTCATTTCACGCAATCTTAATTGTCCTCAATCGAATAACCCTGCAGAACTTCTCTCGGGAGTATGCTTTTATTCCTCCTCTGTTACTGGCCGTTATCCCTGCTTCAGGTGTTCACAGCATTTCCGGAATGGAAACAGCCACCTATATGCTGTTTATCGTTCTGTTGATATGGCGATATGATCATAGTCTTTTTGAAAGATTGATATTCGCCTTCTTTGTAGCTATCACTCGGACAGAAGGCTCATTAATTGTTTTGGCAATGCTTTCACTGGATATTTTGTACCATAGAAATAGGGATAGTTTCATTTCGAGTATTGTAGTCGGTATTCCAATTGTCGTTTTTCAGATAGGCCGTTTGCTGTATTTCGGAACACTGTTTTCATCCCCTACAGCATTCAAGACTGTTGGCTTTTTATCCCGACTCTCTATTTATACATCATTTCAATTCATTCTGTATTTCATTCCATTATTCTTTGCAATGGCTATGTCTTTGATAGAAATCGAAAAGCCGAATTTACCAACACTGCGAAACCTTGTCTTATTGGTTGCTTTAGTTCTTGTCACATGGATCTGGGAACCCATCATGGCTTATGATTTCAGATTCCTATTCCCTGCAATTGTCCCCCTTGTAATCCTAAGCACTGAATTTGGAATTAGGTTATATACAATTGCGAAAAAAGTTGAACCAAGAATTACGCATAACTTACAGGAATTCTATCAACTATTGTGGCGTCTTAGATATGTTATACCAATTATGATTATTCTTTTTGCACCTGTTTCGAGAATTGGAGCTGTTTCTGATCACGCACTGGCATATGGTCAAAGCCTAGAAAATGCACATATCCAAATTGGGAAGTATCTATTCGAAAATGCTCCGCCTGACTCAGTGATTGCTGTTAGCGACGTTGGCGCAATTCCTTTTTACTCAAAACTTCGAACAATAGATACGTATGGATTACTGACACCCGAAGTATTCAATAAATCGGGATACAATCCTGATTACGTCTACAACTTGGAACCTGACTATTTAGTCATCGTGAGCTCAAGTGATACGACTATTGTCCCATTTATCGCTCAGGAAATTGCACTCGTGAATGATCCATCATTCTCTCTTTATAGTCCCATTGGTGTCTATACCTTTAATCCGGGGTACTATCTCTGGTTACTGGTTCGTCTTTGAAAGTCTTGCCTATGGGTAAATTGATGCAAATCATCAACCTAGAAGAATTGCCTTCAGCTTTTGCCAACATCATTTTTAGTAAATAGGCTAATCCAACAAACCATCCAAGTCAGTTTGGCGGAGAAGCTTACGCGACAGCCTGCAGAGCTGTTTTACCTGGGTGCAAATCCCAGAGCCGGCTCCACTTCTTCTTGACGTACGAATTATTAGTAAGCGACTTTCAATCTAGTACAGGGTAATACGTGTGGGTAGAATCACTTCTTACTTTGGTCTACAGGGAGAAAAACCAGAGGTAACTAGGCTAGCCGCCACCTTTCTTGGCCTATCGACATCAATGACTGCGGCAATTAGTATCTCGGCTACCTTCTACCTCATATTCATCGCAGAGGCTCTAGGGAATGGCTCCTATATCAACGGCTTGGCGCTGGCAGGCGTGTTCATAGTTGTTCAAAAAGTTGTGCAGACTCTTCTTGATTACCCCACAGGTACACTTGGAGACCTGGTTGGCCAGCGATGGGTACTAGCCTCAGCATTTCTGACGTATTCAGCTGCTTTTTACATAGTTTCACTAATCACTGCAAGTTCACCATTTGGTCTGTTTCTGGTAGTGTATATCCTGATGGGTGTCGCTGCATCACAAGAGAGTGGCGCACTTGACTCGTGGTTTGATAACAACTACACGTTGACGGTTCCTGAGGACAACGATAAAGCGCATTACGGTGTCTTCGTGGGAAAGCAGGCTATGTTCCTCAGGATCTCACGTGCTCTTGCTATCTTGCCCGGAGCTTTTATTGCAGTACTGGTTGCACGCGCTTTCGTATTTCAAATACAGTCCATAGCTTGTATGCTGATTGCTGTCGCTTCGGTCATGCTAGTTCGTGATATCCCTATCAAACGCGAGCTTGGACAAACAGATGAAGTTGAAGTCAAGTACTTCTCACTCCTGAAAGAAGGCGCCCGACATATCATTAGCAGTCCTTTTCTGAAGTACATCATTCTTGGGAATACTCTATTCCTGAGCATTGGATTCACATGGGCCGAGCTGATCATGTATCCATATCTGTATGAATACTTGACCTCTGACTTTGCAGTAGCTCTTCTGATGACAACTGTGTTTGTCGTGTTCGCATTTCTCTGGGAGCGATCAGGAGTTTGGGCTAAAAGGTTTGAACCCAGAAGATGGGTCTCTCGTTTTAGATTCATTCAGTCCTCAGGAGCATTGTTCTTTTGGCTCTTCGCGATAATCATGCTCGTTTTCCCTCCATCACTGGTCAATTCGGAGCTGATCGATGTTGCTATTCCATTCACAAACATAGTATTCCTTAAGGTGCCCTCTGAATCAATCGTGCCAATTTTCCTAATTCTCACAGTATGGTTTGGTGGAGGAGTTTTCTTCACTGTCGCAGCTATTCTATGGATCCGTGTATTGATTGATGTTATTCCCAATAGAATTCGAAACGGAGTCTACTCATTGTTACCTACTCTTGTAGTGTTGGCTGCAATACCTCAAGTTGCTCTTATTGGTTGGTTAATCTCGGTTTCTGGCATTCCTGTAGTGCTTTTGTTGAGTGGTCTGGTGTCAAGTATCGGAGCATTGCTCTTGTGGAAAGGATTCAGTTTTCAAAACACACTTGTTGAAGACTAGAATCCGAGAAATATCCCCATTTCTATTCCGATTATACAATTCCAATACAAACTCTTTTTTTCACACAAGATTTTAATCAAAGTTCTATGAGTTCTTATGGTCCTGTTCAAAATGGACGTGGTGGTAAGAAAATGGAGATTTCGAAGTTTCTGAAATATTCATTATTGATTGATGGACTAGTTGCTCTTGTCTATGGCCTTTGGATGCTAATAATCCCTAAATCTCATGCAGATCTGTTCACCTTCCCATATGAGGAGTTTGCAGATCGCTTCATTGGTGCTTTGTTCCTCGGATTCGCTATTGGCAATCTACTTGCCTATCGTGCCTCATCTTGGGAGAATGTTGAACTTGTCGTCTACATGAATCTGACATTTTTGATAATCGGACTCATTGTAGAGCTGTACGCAATTGCAATTGCTATTATTCCCGTTGTAATGTTTGCACAAGTTGCATTGACAACATTTCTCTTGTTACTCTTCATTTATGCTTTCTACGAAGCCAAGATGAAGAAATGAGGGAGAGTATCAATTTGGTGCAGGGGTGATCTCTGCACCTACCTTTTCTTTCCGTAAATCCCAGAGTTCCTTTTCTCTTTTGATGGATTCATTTGTGCTCCGTTTCAGCACAAATCCTATGCATGCTTTTGTTTCCAAAACTAGTAACTTATAAGCGTGATATTTTGCCAGTTCATTGGAAAGTTAGTTTCATTCTTTTCCGGGAGGTCGATAATACTTGGTTGGCATCTTCAATCTATGGGTTTTCTACCTTGGAGGCTATATCATCGCTTATTCTATTCAAACATGGGCAAACAGAAAACGGGGTGAACCGTTTGACGATCCTGAGTTCCTGTTTGCAGGTAAAAAGGTAGTTGCAGGTGCTTTGACCTGGATCATTGGGGGATTCATAGTCAGTATTTTTACCCCTGTGAATTTCGGAATTCTGTTTTACATCGGTCTAAGTATTTCTATTGCGGGAATGGCTATCGGTGTGATGGCACTTTATTCGTTTGCTCACAACTCCGGACTCACAACAACACGAATTCATCGATACTCAAGAAATCCAATATATCTCGGATGGGCCATCTTTTTCCTGGGTCTGACACTTATTGGCTGGTCCAATTCAATCTGGAGCCTGATTTTCCTTCTGTATTTCTTCATTACCATTCCCTATCTTCACTGGACTACTCTACTTGAGGAGGAGTTTTTGACTAAGAAATACGGCGAGTCATATCAGACATACTTGAGGGAAACTCCAAGATATTTCGGACTCCCCAAAGATTAGCAAGCAACTTAACTGTCAAATGAGTTTCAAGCTGGAGTTCGCTTCTTCTACATACAAGAATTTTCAAAAGCATATTAAAGAAAGAAACTTCTGAACTAGGATGAGTCAAGTACGGCTTCAACATGGAAAAGGCAGTTTTTCTGCATTCACAATCATTGCCTTTGCAATTCTAAGCTTGTTCTTTCTTCAAGCTGCTGGGATTGCTTTTCTGAACCTTGGAATTCCACTTTGGTTAGTTATTCTAATCATACCTGGTTCACTTCTTGGTAGTGTAGTTAACATACCTCTGTACACAATCGAATCCGATCCGGCTCCTTGCACGGATGAAACACATGTTGCTTATTATGGTGTGAACTATCAGGTCTTTCAACCCGAATGTCCCGGCGAAACGCAGATTAGCATTAATCTTGGCGGAGCAATCATCCCTATTTTGGTCAGTGGCTACTTAGTAGTAGTAAATCCGACTGCTATCATTCAGTTTGTGATCGCTGTTACAATTGTCGGCCTTGTTGTTCACAGGGTTGCAAGGCTCGAGCCAAATGTTGGAATTCTAACTCCCGGTTTACTCCCGGCTTTGGTGGCAGTTTTTGTTACCATCGCAATGATTACTGTCATTCCAGGATCCTATAATGGATACGCCCTTGCTTATGTTTCTGGCACACTTGGCACTTTGATAGGAGCTGACATATCCAATTTGGGTAAACTATCCAGTCTGAGAACAGGAAAGGCATCAATTGGTGGGGCGGGCACCTGGGATGGAGTCTTCTTGACTGGAATTCTCGCTGTATTTCTGCTCTAGGTCATTGCACAATGGAATGGGGGATCCGCATTTTCCCGAGCAAACTCCCCAAAGACTAGTACTCTGCCACTCTAGACATAGCCCGGATATTGTTTAAGAACTTCAGCCATCTCACTAAGGCGCATGTCAACCTTGTAGTAAACCGTGTCTTTTTCAAATGAGCCATCAGGCTGTTTCTCACCTGCTTTCATACCTGTCAAGACTTCAATCCCTTCCGCTATGGTGCTTACTGTGATGATATGGAATTTTCCAGCCTTGACTGCCTCCACAATATCCTCTCTCAGCATTAGATTCTGTGCATTGCTTTCTGGAATCACTACTCCTTGTACGCCAGTGAAACCTTTGACTTTACATACATCAAAGAAACCCTCAATCTTCTCATTGACTCCACCAATCGCCTGAACTTCACCATTTTGATTCACTGATCCAGTGACCGCATATTGCTGCTTCACAGGGACACCTGAGAGTTCTGATAGGATTGCATAGAGCTCTGTACTAGACGCACTATCACCATCTACTCCAGAGTAGCTTTGTTCGAATACGAGCCTAGCCGCCAGACCAAGAGGTTTGTTGTATGCAAATAACCGGGAAAGAAATCCTCCAAGAATCATGACTCCTTTGGTGTGTATCGGGCCACCTAGATTCGCTTCTCTCTCAATATCAACAATACCTTGCCTTCCCGCACCAACACTTGCAGTTATTCTTGATGGACCACCAAAGGACACATCTCCATAACTTATGACTGCCAATCCGTTTAGTTGACCGACCTTCTCTCCTTCCGTATCGATAAGTATCATGTTTCGTGAGATCATTTCTTGTATTTTCTCTTGTACCAAATTCGAGCGGTATATCTTCTCCTCAATTGCCTTCGCCACATGTGAACCAGTCACGTACTCAACATTCTCTTTCTCAGCGTAGAAGGTCGCCTCACGAATTATGTCCGCTACCTCCGAGAATCTAGTGGAAACCTTGCTTTGGTCCTCTGCCAGTCTCGAACTGTATTCTATGACCTTGGCAATTGCCTCCGTGTCTAGATGTTTTAGTCCTTCTTTTTCACACACAGAAGTTATGGCCGCACAATACTTTGCGATATTTTCATCATTTCGATCCATTGAGGAATCGAAATGAGCTTTCACCTTGAACAACTCTCTGAAGTCAGGATCTTTTGTGTACAGCAAGTCATACAATTCAGGATTTCCAATTAGAACCACCTTGACTTTGAGTTTCATTGGTTCGGGTTTGAGTCCTCTGGCAGTCAATACTCCCGAAGACTCCTGCGCATCTTCAATTGTTATCTCTTCGTTCTTCAGTGCTCTCTTCAAACTGTCATATGCAAATGGGGCTGCAAGCAACTCTTGTATTGGAATTATTAGATAGCCTCCATTGGCTTTATGAAGGCTCCCGGGACGTATCAACGTGAAATCTGTCGTTAGGACTCCGAATCTTGCTTCCTTCTCAGCTTGCCCAAAGAGATTGAGATGCGTTGGATTTGGCTCCACGATTACCGGTGCACCAGATACCCCCTCGTTGTTTACAAGAACATTGACTTCATATTTCCTAAAGAACTGGATAATAGCTATTGCCGCTTCTTGAGAAGGAGGCGGAGCATCGGAATCCATGACGAATGCATCAAGATTGTCAAGAATGTCTTCTTGAATCGACTCCAGGTATTTCACAACTTCCTCAATCTTGGAGTATTTTTCTTTAAGATAATCGACAAAGTGGTCAATTGCGTACAGTGCAACTTTTCGATTCAATTCCTCAAGTGCTTCTTTTGCCTTGGAGTCGATTTCTCTCAATTCGTGCATTGTATTTCTGAGTTCACCCTCCAGCTCTTCACGAGCTTTAGCTATTTTTGCCATTTCGTCTGGACTGAGGGCGGCGAACTCCTTCTGATCAAGAGGTCGTCCCTCAAGCGTGGGTACTACGAGGAGACCGCTTGGCGAACTTTGGAGCGCAAATCCCTTTGTTGTGGCTTTCTTACTAATTTCTGCGAGTAAATCATTTCTTTGCTTTTCTGCTGATTCTAAAGCAGCTTTCTTCCTGTTGGCATAGTCCTCACTCTGAAAAATCTCTGGGAGAACTTTTTTCACATTATCAATCAGATTTCCAATGTCCTTCTTGAAATCCATAGCATGTCCTTGTGGCAGTCTAATGGCATTAGGTTCTGCTGGTGACTTGAAATTGTGAACATAACACCAATCAAATGGAGGAAGTCTGGACTTAGCAACATCTTCAAGGTATCCTTCCACAGTAGTTGTTTTTCCAGTTCCTGGTTGGCCTGCAGCATAGATATTGAAACCTTTTTCGTCTATCTCGAAACCAAACTTCAATGCACGTAATGCTCGACCCTGCCCGATGATTTCGTCGAGTGGCGAAATTTCAGCAGTGGTCTTACACTGCATTTTTCCTCTCTCAAATGCTGCTCTTACTTCCTCAGCTTTTAGTTCTCTTATCATTTTGACCGTGCTATGCATCAACCATTGGAAATTAACCATACCTATCTGACGACAATTTCAAAGATGCAGCTACATCACTGTTTATAGCAATAGGTTCTGATTTAGCGTGATAAAACATGTCTGCAAGAATGCCTACGCTTTTTGTTGGTCACGGGTCTCCGATGAATGCGGTTGAAGAAAACGAGTTTACGGAGGGATGGAGAGAGATTGCAGAATCAATCGCAATTCCTAACGCCATTCTTTGTGTTTCAGCTCACTGGTTCATTCCTTCAACTAAAGTGACAGCAATGGAGCGACCAAAAACAATCTATGATTTCTATGGATTTCCTCCCGCGCTATACGAACAACAGTATCCTGCTCCGGGAGCACCTGAACTTGCAAACACCATCTCTGAGTCAATCAAGGACATTTCTATTAGACCTGATCAATCCTGGGGGCTCGATCATGGGACCTGGGTCGTTCTGAGACAAATGTACCCTGACGCCAACATCCCCACACTTCAACTCAGCATTGATTATACAAAACCGCCTCGTTTCCATTTTGAACTTGGAAAGCGTTTGGCTTTCCTCCGGGATCAGGGGGTTCTCATCATCGGGAGCGGCAATCTGGTGCATAACCTTCTTGCAGTTGATTGGCACAACCCCGGTTCGATTCACAAATATGCGCTGGAATTTGAAAATGTAGTCTTGAGTGCTCTCAATGAAAAAGATATCGAGATGCTCATTGATTTCCCGAATCTGCAAGACCTGGTAAAGAAAGCACATCCGACCTTGGATCACTATCTTCCCCTTCTTTATGCAAAAGGTGCAGCTGGATCGGATTGGACCTATGATATACATAATCAGAGAATCATTCTTGGCTCAATTTCCATGACCAGTTTCAAATTTGGCTAAGTTTTTATCAAAGCTTACTTAGTTCCAAAGCCCTTTGGAGAGTCTGGTGGCTAGAATGTGCATTTTCCAGTTTCTATTTAGCTACCCAACCAAACGAACATTCTCCTTTTTCAACTGCTCTTCAATTTCCTTGTACTTCAAGTGAGCCTTTTGAGCCTCCTCATGCATCCCCAATTTATGAAGTGCCTCTGAAAGAACTTTCCAACCAATAAGTGCTCGAGGGTCAATCTCGACTGCTTTCCTGTAGTAAGCCAGGCCCTCTTTTGTATTACCGCGATCGAATTCCATCTTTCCCAAATACATGGCAAAAGCCGGGTCTTTCGGGAAAAGCATGTGCATCTTTCGATACAATTGCTCAAGATCCTCCATCCTGTCGAGGTTCCTCAGCGACTTCGCGATGCCTTTGAGTGCATGGTAATTGTTGGGGACAAATGTTTCAGCCTGAGTGAGTGTTTTAAGAGCGTCCTCCCACAGTTCCATCCTGCTGTAGGTCATCCCTAGAGACACTATAGCATCGTAGTATGTGGGATTTATTGCTAGGCTGTTTTGGAATGCCTCTACTGCATCGTCGAACTTCCCTTTTTGGAAATACGCAACTCCAAGGGTTGACCAGTACTCGAACCTCCCTGGTTCGAGTTTGACAGATTTCTCCAAATACTTGACGGCTTTCTTGTTTTTGCCTCTCAGAATGAATAGTCCTCCAAGGTCTCCCAGGGCAAAAGCATGGTTTTTGTTGATTCTAAGACACTGGTTGAATGCATCCTCTGCCTTGTCTGCTTCATTTATTGAAAGATATGCAACTCCAAGACTATGCCACTTATCTGCATCCTTTGGATTAAGACCGAGATCCTCGATTAATTCCTGAATATCCACTTCAGTTTGAGACACAATTACCATTCCTTTAATTGACACGTTCCTCTGGACTTCTTGTACTCATTAGTATTATCCTCTACTGTTTGGTTCCACTAGTTCATGCCCGCTACAATCGCAATATATTTGTGTGACTGTAAAAGAGCGAAGTGCGCATCAATCAACAATAGAACCAGAGTGTGAATGTTTTGAATCAAAGAACGATAACTGGTATTTCTTTCCTTGTTATTGGCATGGTTATTGGATTTGGGCTTGGGATTTTCATACTAACTGGGAGGCCTCCTGCAACTCCAGAAGACACTTCTTTAGAAACGGTTGTAAATCGGGGCATGCTAATTGTGGGAACAAGGCCTGACTATCCTCCTTTTGAGTACCTCAACGAAACGTCTGATTTTGTGGGATTCGATATCGATCTGATGGAGTATATCGCCGCATATCTGAATGTTACAGTGGAGTTTCAAGATATAGCACTTGACGCTCTTGCTGAGGCTTGTGAAGTCGGGACTATCGATGTCATTGCAGCAGCTAAGCCAATAACAGAAGACTTGGCTTTAAGACTTCAGCATAGTATTCCATACTTCCAGATAGATATGTCTGTAGTTGTTATGAACGAGTCAACACTACAAGTTTCTACTCTCGATGACCTATCGGGCCATTCTGTTGGTGTACCATTGGGATCTATTGCGGATGAAACAATAAGTGCAATTGGCACTGTGAGTGTTGTGCGATATGAAACAACAGACTCGCTTTTCGATGCGTTGGATTCCGGGACGGTTGATGCTGTTTTTGTGGAAACTCCTGTTGTGGCAGTATACGCATCTCTTTATAATATCACGACAGTCCTTCAGGTAGTTACAGGACAAAGGGTGTTTTATGTCGCTAGACCTGCTGATAGTCTACTCATTGAGATAAATTCAGCTATCTCAACCGGTCTTCACGATGGAACAATTGACACACTCATCCAAGATTGGTTCTAGTTTCGACTAACTGCAGAAGTTGATAGACTCAGTGTTGATTCGGGCAATGTTTGGGCTGGTCAGAATTCATCCAAACCCTCATGATCAATCCAATCCCTATAGTGTGGTTCAAATGTGCCACGAATACCATGAGATGCTATCAAACCCGCAACGAATTCATCTAGGGTTTTTGAGAGATTCAAGTAGGTTGAGTTGTTCTTCTCTCTTAATTTGTTCCCAACAGCACTAATTCTATCAGAATCGATATCTAATTCATCTAGGAGTAGCTTTCGAATTCTAGCGTATTCTTTGATATGAATGATTGTACTTAGACTTCTTGATTTCAGAATACGATATCCATACCCAGTTCTCCAAAGACGAGACACATTTACCCATTCTTTTGTTAAATTAGGCAAAAGTTTGTCAATTTCCTCCAACACAAAAACAGCTTCGCGAAATCGCGCTTGGACCAATTCTGAAACAATGATTGCAGACCTGGTTGAGGAAATTCCATCAACATTGAAGAAGAGTGTTGATCCCCCACTCTGCAACTGCTTCTTTGTTGTTTCAATCAAGATTGAAAAGAGGTTATCTGACGCTTGTTCCATATCTTCTGGTTGCCCAATTGAATGGAGTTCCTTGAAAAGAGAGCAATCAACGCCACGGAGTTCTGGTACCCCGAAAATCGAGAGCACAATATGATGTATCTTCAGCCAATGCTTCTGATAGATCTCCTGACATCCTTTCTGAAGAACAGATATTATCTCATCCCAATCTGTCTCGGATTGAGAATTCCCTATTAGAGCTTCTTCGATAGTAGAACTCAGACCTAGGTGATTACCGGATGCAAGCAGATCGTAAATCGACTCTGTGTTAATCTCCATCAAGTGATGTGAAAGCACAAGACCTACTTCTGGTTTACGCTATTCCAAAGGGAGAATTATTAGAACATTTATTAGACGAACTATTGATATTTCCCCTGTATTATAGAGGTATTACGTTGTCTGAGAGCGGAGGCGAGACTGATAGTCCCACATCTCTTGAGTTAGATATAATGCGCTCATTTGGGTGGGCTGTTCTTGAGCTGGAAGATTCTCTTTACCAGAGGTACATCCGTCTATCTGCGTCACGTTCTCTGGTTACTGAGGAGACATTCAGAAACTATCTGCGAGACATGGAAGCAAAGGGATATGTTTCATCTCTAAAACTCCATGGAAAACGTGCCTATCGCCGCCTTCTCGTTGACAAAAGCATTGGGGAAGAGATCCGTCCGCACAAACCTCTCGATGAGATGCGACTTGCGTTGGGCAGTTTAAGAGCAAAACCTGAATTTGGCAAGAAGATTCGTTCAAAAGTCACCACTGAGGTTGTTGAAGACACAGATAAAATCAGCCAAGAGATACAGGCAGCTCTGGAAAAGTGGATGCTAAAGGAAACTGGCAAAATCAGTAAGAAAGCAGTTCATGCTTATGTTGCCAATATGCTGGACGCCCTCAAGGAATCTGAAGAAGCACTATTTGAGTATGTGCGGACTGAATTACCTGATTTACTTGGTGAAATAGGTTTGATACTGCGAACATATGGACAAGACTTCCTTCTTCTAACGCTTCGTGTCACTGAGAGCGAAGTACGAAAATACAGAAGTTAGTGAATAGAACGATAATGTTTCATAATGCAGACTTTACGTGATTGGTAAAGTTAATTCGCAGGCCTAGCTACATCCAGTCGAAGGTCACTGTTGATGATAATTGAGCTGCCTAAAGAGAACCATGCGATTGTTCGTCCTCTTTTTGAAACTTATAGGAGAGCGCGAGCCATCATTTTTCCGGCTCTTGATCAAGGCCGAGGTACTGTGGTTTCAAACTCATTGGAAACACCAACCGTTGCATGCCTTCATTTAGCACCGATTAACGCAGTCGCTGGCGACAGTTCGAGTCCTGATGCAAAAGAAATCATCCGCTCTATTGAACCAATGCAAGCTGTATTTACACCTGATTCCAGTTGGGCTCAAATTATCAAGGAGGAATGGGGTGAGCGACTCGGTGTCCTACAACGAATAAAGCTCTCTCCTAAGTTACTAGATATTAATCATCTGAAGCACTTAAAATCGCAGTTGCCACCGGGTTACACACTGGAAAGCATGGATCTTGAAACCATTAAGAAACTCGACAAGCGCAAGTCAATGTACATTCTCAATTTTTTTGGCAGTTCCGAGGATTTCTACAAAATGGGTCTGGCATTTTGTATCAAATTTAAAGGCAAGGTTGTTTCAATAGCATCAACATATACCCCCTTTACAGATATGTTTGAAGTGGAGATCGACACCTTTGATGAACAACACCGCAGAAAGGGACTTGCCACTGTTGCGTCCGCCGCTCTTCTCGTCTATGCCCTCGAGCACGGGATAACTCCTCATTGGGATGCGGAGAATCAAGCATCGTTACATCTCGCTCTTAAACTTGGGTATGTGGAACCTGATTACTGGGACGCGTACTATCTGAAAGCTCAGTAGTAGTTTAATACATCACTTCTTTCTGAATAGCGCAATCACTAGCAGAGCAATAATAACGCTCCCTACACTCACAGCAGAAATTACAACAATGTCCAGGGGTTCAATAGTTTCAGTTTCAATCTCAAATGTACCGAGCTCCCTAGCGACTTCAATTGTTTCATTTGAATCTTCGACCTCAATGTCAACCCTATATTGGCCGTTTTGAAAGCCTACAAAACTGCCCGTGTAATTTCCATCGAAGTCATCATCACTGAGTTCTATGGTGTCTAACAAAGTCCTGTTATCAAAAACATAGATCTGCGCTATCACCTTGTTGATGTCTGTTGATAGTATTTCTCCCAAAGATTCATTCAAATTGCCTATCGATGCCAGAATCGTGAAGTTCGTTCCAACGGGTCCGCTTGAGGGAGTCACTGAAACTTCATTCACTCTTGACATTCCAAGAACATTCCGCACAATTTCTGCGCAAACTTCTGAGGTCGGAGCTTCTAACCACCCACCACCTCCGGTCCCACCTCCTCTCCCGCCAGTTATCATCGAACCATCCGCAACCGCCTCGGCTCCTAGGATAGTGATTGCTCCAGCTGCTGTCATTTGTGGATCACTGAGTGAGTAATAGGTTACTCTGCTCCCGTTTACAATATTGTTCGCCTCTGCAACTACTCGTGTGCCGGTACAGATTGAGGCGACCACTAGACCTAGGTCAAATGCATCTGAGATGAAATCCAATACATCTTCACTCTGAGTGAGTGCGAGCCATTGTCCCCCTGATGTAACTAGAAGGCAGTCGAATTGAATGAGAATTTCAGGTGTCATCTCAGACAATAACAAATCTACCGTTATCGGTCTAGGTTCTCGATTAAGGCATGAGTTGACTTCATAGTCCAGTGAATATGCAACGGTTGTAACATTGACTCCCCATGACTCAAGACACTCTTTTGCATCGAAATAGTTCCATCCGAAGTAGTTTCCTACTAGAATCAGAACGCTAACGTCTGATGTGTCGGGAACATCCAATGCTGCCACTCGCACTGGATTTGAGGAGGCAAAAGAGAATACCAAAATGGTCGTGACTAGGATGAATCTCCAATTCATGGCAATCGAAACATGGTCCTATTCTTACTATATTAGGAATAGGTTCAGCGCTATCTATGGGAAAAGAGGAGCTGGAAATGCCTTCCCAAATCTCCAGCCATACCTTCCCTACCCTACGACGGAGAAGTCATCAAAGAGCAGTGTTGGGACATCAATCCCAAATCTTAGAAACTGGTTATTGTTTCCTACTTCTCTGAGATTCCTGTAACCTTCGTAGTAATCTCCTGCGACTGAGACTGGTTGGACTGATCCTTTTAACTCTCCATGCTCAACGAGGTAGGCGGAACCTGCAACGCAGGAAAACTCACCTGTCGATATATTGGAATGAATAATCCCCATCGGAAAGTCTCTGATGAGAATCGCTTTTTCATCGATTGAAGCAATGATGTCTTCTTCGTTCCTCTTTCCAGAGGCCACTTCCAACCACTTTGTGTAAACAGTAGGTTTTGATTCATACGGCGTTGACGATGGGAAAATGTCTGCGCCACGCGAGCAGTTTCCGGTTGACTCAAGACCGTATGCTTTACCAAAGTAATTGTCAAAAAGATAATTCCTCAGAATCCCCTTTTGGATCACAATATTGTCGCTTTGAGGAAGACCTTCAGCATCGATAGACTCTGTACCAAGGCCCGCCTTACTTTGACCGTTGTCCCTAAGCGAGAAATTCTTAGCAGCAATTGTGTCACCAATTTTATCGCAAAGAGGAGATCTACCATCAACAACGAAATCACCGGTTACTGAATAGCCAAGACTTGAGAGTATGAACAAACCTGCTGGTACAGGTGTCCAAATTGTCGGCATCCTACTTGTTAAGTCGAGTTTCTTCGCTCCCAAAAGACTCACGGCTGCTTCAGCCGCTTTCTTTCCAACTCCCTCCGGATTGAACAATCGTTCTCTAGAAATGTCGAATTGAAATGAACCTCTCCTCTCTTCATTCTCGATTGCTTGCACTTCTGTTTGGCAGCGACTTTCACCACTTCTCGTTGCCTGCAGAATTCCTCTGGTGTTTCCAACAGCGTACCCTTTCCAAGATGCAAAGGCTTCTGCCGTAACCACTTTGACTCTTTCATCCACTGCCCTCGCCTCCTTGATTTGCTCCTCGCAGGATTTGATCATGTCCTCCGTTTCAAGGGTGAGTACTTCTTCTGGAAATGCTCCTTCTTTTCCCGAACCTTTAGGGTCAGGAAATCCCTGAAATCTCTCATCTTGCACACTGACACCATTGATAATTGCCAATGCCTCTCTTCCTGCAAGTTTTATTCTCTCAATGGAAACACCACTAGCCACCGCAAAACCAATACTTTTTCCTTTGGCAGCTCGAACTGCAGTTCCTGCGGTTGCACCATCTTTAGCCGTAATAATCCCCTGGGCTATTCTTGCTATGTTATTATTCTGATAGTAAACAAAGATCTCAAACTCAGCAGCCGCATCTAGCGTTTTTACATATTTGAGTCCAGTGTCCACGACAGAGAGCAGTTCATCTTTCAGATTCTCAAACTCCATAATCCTTCACCTCCTTGGTCTATGCTTTGCCTCCAAATGTGACTTCATTAATGAGCAACTCTGGCCCTCCCATTCCAACGGGCAGACGTTGTTGGTCACCCTTTCCGCATCCCCCAAAATAGCCTGATATCAGTTTCAAGTTTTTAGTACCTCCTTCTACCTTGGACAGCAAATCCAGGATATTTCCAGATAGAGCCACTTCGCGAATCGGATACTGAATTTCACCATTTTCCACCCAGTAACCTCGGACTGCAATGAACACAAAACTACCATCGTCTTCGACTTGGCCACCTGATGTTTGGATGGCATAGATTCCGGTTCCAAGCTGTTCAATTGCCTCTTCTTTGGTTAGGTCTCCAGGTAGGAAATACGTGTTTGTCATACGTGGAATTGGTGGAAACACAAAACTTACCGCTCTTGCATTTCCTGTTGGTTGCTGCTGCAGCTTCTTTGCTGTACCTCGGTTGTGTAGATAATGTTGAAGCACTCCTTTATCCAACACAGTAGTTTGCCTAGTTGCTATTCCCTGATCGTCATAAGGTAACCAGAGTCCACCATGTTTTTTGATATCAGGGATACCACCATCAACAATCGACGCATGCTCTGAACCAAGAGTATGACCAATCTTGTCAGTTAGTGGAGAACCACCAGTGACTACAAAATCCGCTTCACTAAGGTGGCCAAAAGACTCATGAGCAAGAACTCCAACCAAGGTTTCTTCAGCCAGCGCGCGGAATTTTCCAGCTGGGCATGCTTTCGCTTTGAGCTGTTCCTTTGCATTTAGTCCAGCTGTTTCTCCCATCTTTTCAGGGGTATACTCATCTTTCTCATATTCTTCCAGACCAAACGTACCACCATGGCTTTCTGCACCAACAACTAGGGCACCTGCATCAGTTTTGGAATTCACGAGTATTCGCAGGTCTGATACAAGGAACTCCCAATTGACATTGGTTCCATCACTGTTTGCTAACATCTTTGGTCCATACAATTCTCCCCACAGACCACGAACAGTTCTAATATTCTCACCCGCATCTCTTGCGGACTCTATTGCACGATTGACGAGGTCAATCTTGTAATCTAACTCTCTATCGCGAGGGTGAGTTTTGACTGTTGGTGTGTCAGACTTCTTGCTGGTCACAGCCGGGGCTTCATCAAAAGGCAGCTTGAATTTGGCTGACTTTGATGATGCTTTGGCCAATTTGTATGCTTTTTCAACCGCCACACGGACATCGCTCATCTCTTTACTGGCTGTGAATGAGAATCCCGAAACACCATCCACATACACATTGATTCCAAAACCCATCCGGGACTTAACCTGAATATCTTGCCAGATATCGTTGACTCGTTGCAAGGCTCTCAAGGTGAGATCATCATATCTTGCCTCGACGAAATCTGCACCGAGATCTTCGCCTATGCGGACGCATTTCTGCAATTCATCTAACATTTGTCAAAACCTCTGTGAGCTCAATATTACCACCATATGACTAATTCTACTTACGCAAAGAGGCATCGTTTACTTTTTTGGAGGAAATATTGGGATTTCTGTTGATGATTGTCTGTAGAGTCATGCAGTCGGCGGAATCATGCACGGCCATTTGATTGTTGATGACAACTGGCATGCAATAACGAATCTAGTATTCTGCGATACCGAAAACCGAATAGGCAAAGCAAGTAACGTTGAATCTATACAATGCACAGGAACGGAATGTGTATGAGCCAAAACCGCAACGTCTGGATTAATCGGGTTTATGAATTGTGCAGCGGATGCAGAAGATGTGAAGTGGCATGCTCATTATTCCATGAAAAACAAATCTGGCCTGAGGCATCGCGAGTGCGGGTATTCATGCTAATCCCAGGTATCGAGATTCCCCATCTGTGTTTCCAGTGTGACAATCCTGAGTGTGTTGAAGCATGCCCCGAGGGTGCCATTTCAGTTGACGAACAGATTGGCGGCATCAGAGTGGATGAGTCACTATGTACTGCATGTGGCATCTGCATCGATGCTTGTCCTGGTCGAATCCCGCATATGCATCCTAGTGAAGGTCATGTTGTGATTTGCGACCTGTGCGGTGGAGATCCGGAGTGTGTAAGAGTGTGCCAAGAGGGAAATTGGAATGCTCTCTCTCTTGGTGAAGATGGAATCAAAAAGCCATTGCCAGAAACTCCTCAGTCCTTGACGCGGACAACAGGTGGCACTATACTTGGAGAGAAGACTTTGAGAGAGGTGTGGGACCAATGAAAGGCTACGCAGGCAAGTTCTTGGACATCGATCTCACATCCGAAGAGATTGAAGAAACAAAACTCTCAGATAAAATCCTTAGCGATTTTGTGGGCGGTCGTGGACTAGCTGCAAAGATACTGTGGGACAGATTAGGAAAGAAATGGGAAAGCGTAGATCCTCTTGGGCCTGAAAACATCCTGATGATGCTGACAGGACCACTTACAGGCTACTTCCCTGGAACAAAGAGCTGCGTTACAGGCAAGTCTCCACAGTGCAATGGCCTCGTAGGTTCGACTCTCGCTGGTGAGTTTGGAGTGGATCTAAAGTGTGCGGGCTTTGATGGTCTGATAATCTCAGGAATGGCAGAGAGACCCTCCTACATTACCGTGTTTGATGAACATGTGGAGATTAAGGATGCGTCACCAATCTGGGGCAAACAGGGTAGAGAAACCGTCCGATATCTCACAAAGAAATCAAATGATGAAATAAAAGTGAGTCATGTAGACTATGGCGAAATAAAAGAGCCCTCAATGCTCTATATCGGTCCTGCAGGAGAACATTCAACCAGAGTCGCTGTTGTTCTCTCTAAGTATGCTCATGCCGCAGGCTATGGGGGTTACGGTGGCGTGATGGGGTCCAAGAATCTGAAGGCTGTTGTAGCAAAGGGCTTTGGACCTCTTCCGGAGGTGCATGATTCAGAGGCGATGGCTTCCATGTACAATACCATGTCCGAACCAGCCTATGAGAGAGAAACCTTCAGACGATGGGGTACCGGAAACGGAGGTTACTACTTTGGAGCAGGTACGAGTTCAGAACCAATTAGGAACTGGCAAGAAGAATGGCATGACATCGAGGAATACAGCGGGGACGAGTTTGACAAATTCTGGGCAAAGAAGTACTGGGGTGACTTCGGCTGCCCTGTGACATGCTTAAAGCTGGCTGTCCTCAAGGATGGCAAGTATGCAGGAGACATCTGTGACAATCCGGACTACGAATTACAGTCATACGATGGAACAAATCTGGGTGTCTTTGATCCGGAAACAAACATTCATCTCGCAAGCCTCGTAAACGAAAGCGGTCTCTGCGGAATCCAGGGAGGAGCGGTTCTCGGACTTGCAGCAGAGTTGTATCAGAGAGAGATACTCAGTGAAGAGGATCTCGAAGGAATCAAGCTTGAATGGGGCGATGCAGAAGCATTTGAGGCTCTGATGGAACTTGTAGTCAATCGGAAAGGGATTGGAGATATTCTTGCGCAAGGAGTCTATAGGGCTGCAAAGAGAATTGGAGAGATGAAGGGATTAGACCTCATGAGGTATGTTGTGCAGGAAAAGGGAATGGCCATCGGAGGTCACGGCATTAGAAGTGAGAAGGACTTTATCTCGCATCTCATCGGGTATGCCTGTTCGACTCAGGGAGGAGACCATGGATCACAAGCACGCTATCCACCACTTGAAGGTGGTGAGTTGGCCTCGATTCTGCATGATTCAGCAGTCTACTGCACATTTGCAAAGAGCGTTGACAATGAGGAGATATTTCGTTTCTATACGACAATAACAGGACTAAACCTGTCTGCAGATGACTGGTATCATGACAAGGCCCTAAGAATCCTTCAGATACAGCGTGCGATGTTGTTACTCGGTGGACCTGATGTCTTCTGGAGACCTAAAATAGACGATGACAATCCGCCTCGATTCTGGGAGCCAATGCCCTCAGGACCGTTCGAGGGAAAGACACTGGATCGAGAGACCTTTGAGAGGACACGGACAGAGTATTATCAAGCGGTGGGATGGGATGAAAACGGCGTACCTACTTCTGAAACCCTCACGACGCTTGGACTTGCCAGCGTGGACTCCAAACTCCAGTCTGCAGGTCTAAGAGACCTAGACACAATTTGACCTCTATTGCATGAAACAGATATTGCACCTCACTCACTTTCAAGGGGGATTCCATGAGTAGCGCCATGCTGAAATACATTAGATTTCAAGGATTCTATACCAATATGTATAGAGTGTTTCGAATCCCATTGTTTTGTACAGATTCAAAGCGGGTCTGTTTTCAGCTTCCACCTGAAGGAATGCTCTGTTTGCACCTAGGTCTTCTCCCCAATTTGCTAGTGCACAGTTTACTGACCAAGCCACTCCTCGCCTTCTAAACTCCGGCATTGTCCTTATAGAGAACAAGCCCAACCAGTCCTTTTGGACAACACCAAGTCCCACACCTGCGATTTTTCCGTGCATCATAACTCGTGCGATGTTTTTGGCTCCTTCAATACGATTGATTATTCCCTTTCTTCCTTCAATCTCTTCTCTCTCTCGCTCTGATTGGTGCATTAGTACATTCAGGGACTCGCTGTTAACTTTAAAGAGGTCGACTGGTAGATGCGGATCCAAACAGGACAGCTCTTGAATAGCCACAGTTTGTACGTGAGTGACCATTCTCTTGGCAAACGCTTTTTTTTCAAGTAGCTCGTCGAGCCCCAGAGGTTGGCTCGCTGGTGACATCTTGAAAGCTGGCTGGGTGTTTTTTTCCTTGTACATTTCAATAACATAATCGACCACTTTCTCAACTTCAACCGTGCCTTCCCATTCATTTGGTAGTACGCTATTAGCCCTCCATGTGATACCATCATTCCACTGAATCACCCACCCCTTGTAGGTAACAATCTCTCTAGCTGGCCAGTAATGCGATGTTAAGAGTTCAAGCTCAGCAATCTCGCTCTCCGAAACCATACTTCATGAGATTGGGCAACCGCCTAAAAAACTCGCACGCTCAAAGCAGAACACTAATATTCACTATAGTTAACATCTTCTGTGGTTGATTCCTATGGGAAGAGTAGTGCATTTTGAAATTGTTGCGGACGATGCAGATCGAATATCGAACTTCTACAAGACAGTCTTTGGTTGGAAGGTCCAAAAATGGGATGGGCCAACGGACTATTGGTTCTTGACGACCGGAGATGAGAAAGAATCTGGAATAGATGGTGCTTTCGGTATTCGCCAGAGTGAGGACGATGCCGTGGTAAACACCATAGATGTATCATCGATTGATGAAACGGTGAAGCAAATAGAAGAGAATGGTGGATTGATTGTCAGACCCAAGTCTGTCATTCCTGGAGTTGGCTATCTCGCATACTTCAAGGATACCGAAGGGAACCTTTGGGGAATTATGCAGAGCGATGCAAACGCAAAATAAGAATCAAGCAAAACACCTTTGTGAGACACTCGCTTTCGTAAGTCGAGGATGTTGTAGTGAGTCATGGGCTGAATGAGATTGCAGAGGCGGTACTGAATGGATTCCATCAGCATCTCAAGGGATACACAGAAAGCCCTTTGGAAATGTCAGAAGCAATCAGACTAGCCAGTTTGACCCATGTTTTGTCCTCGTTTCAACGAGATAATGAATACTCATTTTCTCATCTTTCATATGAGGCTGAGAAATCACAGGTTAGTCAGAACCGTGTTTCTAAGCTTTCACAAGAAGCATTAGAAACAGTCACTCTTCCGAGTCCCAAGGGACTTGATACGGATGACTTAGTCAGGCTCCTTGGATTGATATACTCGTATGGATGCTACTCGCTTCCTCGAATTTATAACAGGGGTACCTTGCGAAAACCGCTTGGAGCATTTTCAACTCCGCCACAGCTTGCAGACTATATTGTATCGCAGACCCTAGAACCGACTCTTAATGGACTAGCGTCAAGTGCCTCAAGGAAGGGTCTCTCTTCATTACAAAAAATGCTCTCACTAAAAGTTCTTGATCCCGCTTGTGGAACAGGGGTGTTTCTTGTTTCTGCAATGCGAGTATTTTTGAATGCGATGAAAACTGGAATCAAGAATGCCATTGAAAACGGTGCATCTCGTCGCCAATTGAGAAACGCTGGTATAATGGATTTTTCACAAGCCCTTCGCCAGAATATGTTTGGTGTTGACATTGATTCTGGAGCATTAGAGGTAACTGATATCTCACTTCGTCTACTCGCTCAGACTTCCCCCGGTAATCTTGATGTTTCACGGCTGGGTCGATCACTAAAACAAGGCAACTCCATCATCTCTCTCAAAGGACTTAGCGGAGAAGCTGACCACACGAAGTTCTTTTCCGATGCTGGTTCTCGAATCCCTTTCGAGTGGCATGGCGAGTTCGGTGAAATCTTGGACAATGGTGGATTTGACTTCATTTTGATGAATCCTCCGTACGAGCGACTGAAACCCAACTTGGCTGAATTCTTGAGAGAACATCTTCTCACAGGAGATCGAGACATTCATTTGGACAGCTTCTCAAAGCATAGGGAACGACTACGTGAGGATGTCAGTTACTTCAGGGATTCGGGTGAGTATCAGTTTGGTAATAAGTATACGATTGACACTCATCGGCTATTCATTGAACGAGCGCTTCAGTTGATTGCACTGAATGGCACAATTGGATTCGTCGTACCATCCACAATTCTGGGAGACCTCTCATCACGCGCCTTGAGGAAGTCAATACTCGCAGAAAATCGCCTTCTGGGTATTGACGAATTCTCGGAAAACTCACGACTCTTCGATGATGTGACCCAATCGGTATCAGTGATAACATTGAAGCGGGGCGGGACTACTAAATCATTTCTTGTTCGCTTTGATCTCAATGATTTTGAGGATACACATATTCAAGCGCCAATCAGAATCTCAGCCGCCAAAATTGAAAAAACCTTTAGACAATCGTTCACTATTCCTCATGTGGATAAGATAGGCTGGGAACTTCTTTCTAAGCTGCATAATCATCCCTCCATTGGTTCCGTTAACAATCTGGTAGTAAAGCGTGGAGAACTCGACCTGACACTTAATCGTGATTGCGTCACAACTTCCGCCACAGATTTTCGCTTAATTCGAGGTTCCGATATATCTCGATATTCACTACATGAACGACCCATTGAGGGTATCGATTTTGTAGACGTACATAAGTTGAGAAAGAGCCTCGGGACTTCATCACGAGTGAGGCATATTGGAGAACCAAGAATCGCTGGTCAGCAAATATCCAACAGATCACAGAGGTGGCGTTTGAAATTTGCTTCAATTCCAACTGATGCTATATTAGGCAACTCTTGTAACTACATTGTTGAAAGCAAGGGATTAAGCGAATCTAATCGCTACTATTTACTTGGGATCCTCAACTCGGAACTAATGAACTGGAGGTTTGGCTTGACTAACACCAATAACCATGTTTCAATCCATGAATTAATGCAGTTGCCAATCCCTGGTTTTGGTACTCCAATTTCTAATAACTTCAAATCATTGCTGATTAAAGGAGTTAAGCATCATAAAGCAAACCGAATTTCCCCGAGAATAGAGTCAACTGTGTTTGCTCTGTATGGATTGAGTGTGAAGGAAGCTCAAAGCGTTTTGGCGATGAGGTCAACGCCTGAATCTGAAGCTTCAGAGATCTTGCATGAACTTGATACTCTAATCAACTGAATGTTGTCTTACATGATTTTACATACACGCATTGAAACTTGTTTTCTTGTGAACTCGATATCGCAATCAGTCCTAGATTCTGAGATGCTTAATCCCTCAGATGTACTGTTTAATCACACATGCTCCACTCTTAGTGAACTTGATATGGAAATGATTCGAGCAGTTCCAGAAGGCGGCAATTGGCAGAATATTCCAACACATGTAATCAAAAAGTCTGCTCGTCTTACTCAGATTCGCAAATCTGGCGGTCGGACAACATACTATGGACGTATGAAAGACAATCTTCCCAGTTATACAATAAACACATATTTCAATCGCCCCGGAAACGGGACCTTCATCCATCCAAAACAGGACCGACTAATATCCATGCGTGAAGCAGCCAGATTGCAATCCTTTCCAGACCGTTTCAGATTTCTAGGTAGTAGAAGCTCACGATACAAGCAGATTGGAAACGCAGTACCTCCATTATTAGCAGGAGCTGTAGCCAAACTGTTCAAACCGGGCAAGGTTGTGGATCTGTTCTCTGGCGCGGGAGGTCTTTCCGAGGGATTTGTTCAGGCTGGACATGAAGTAATCCTAGCGGCGGATTCCAATTCTAACATGTGTGAAACCTATGCGTATAATCATCCAACTACAAAAGTAGTTCAGGCTGATATGCATGTTCAATCAGATTCACTAAAACTTCTTGAAGAGATTGAGCGTGCACTTGCAGGAAAACAATTAGATGTTTTAGTTGGGGGTCCTCCCTGTCAGGGATTTTCCACTGCTGGTAATAGAAATGCATCAGACTCTCGTAACCGTCTTGTTTTTGGAATGCTTGACCTAGTCCGTTCGTTACAACCCGATGCAGTAGTGATAGAGAATGTACCTGGACTGAAAAGGATGCAAAATGGAGCAGTTTTGAATGCAATTGACAATCTCTTAAGAATCGAGGAATATTCGGTTGCTGTCCTTGTTCTTAAGGCGGAGGAGTTTGCAGTTCCGCAGAGACGAAGGCGGATTTTTGTTGTTGGGCAAAAAGAGAGGGCCATTCCTACTACTCCAAAGAAGTATCTGGCTTCAATCGTTCGCGGCAGAACTAGAAACGATGTTTCACTAGCAACTGAGAATCTCCCCCCTCCTGTAAATGTATCAGAGGCAATCTCCGATTTGCCGCCAATTCTTTCAGGATGTGGTGATGACATCATCGAGTATCAATCTGATTGGACAGATACTGACTATCAAAGACTCATGCGCGAGAGTATCTCCTTTGATTACTTCATCGCAAAGAGAACCGAACAAGGTTGATTAGCGATGAATGACAATATTCAGTCGGAGAGAACAAGTTCAAGGAAAATGAATTTCAATAGGATGAATCAGGCATGATAATTGATGCAATACTTATCGACCTTCTCGGTTCCAAGGCATTGGCATCCATATCATTTGGTAATGAGGAACTATCGGATGAGTTGCTCCAACGTATTATTGAAACATACTATCAACTCATGCAGGAGAGTTCAGCACGGGACTTTGTGACTACTGAAATAGAGGAGAGAAGCACTTGTATTTGTACAGTCAGTGATGTGACAATAGTCGCTGGTGTATCCGACACCTCCCCGCTGCCTGATTCCGATATTGAACGAATGAGGCACCTTCAAGATGTTTCAACTAAGAACATTGAGAAGTCTTCAGTTCGTGATTTTAAGGATGAATTCGAGGCGGTTGCTGAGAGCATTATACGGGAGCCAATCCGCATCTGCTTCATCACCGGCTCTGATCCGTCATACGACGACAAATCAGGCACAGCAGTGGACTCTATTATACAAAACCTGCACCAGAAGGGGCGTTCCTACTCTACACCAATTTCCGTTGGTCCATTTGGAGTACAAGTCATGAGAATCTCTTACGATGATATCGCAAAGAGTAGTTGGACAGAAGCACTTGACAGTGCCTCGCTTTTTGTTCTTGTGATTTCTCCCCCTCTTCCCACGGCTGATAGAGTGGAACATATTGTCATGAGAATCCGAGAAAAGTCCACATCGACATTGGTCGTTGTCCCAGGCTCCGATGACCAACTTGAGCTTGCACGAGAATACGAAGAGCTATATGGTCTCGAGCTATCAGATGTTTCCTCTCAGCCAACGTATCTCCTCCTATCTTCGATGGCAATCGCAGGCTTTGTGGATATGCAACCTGAGCTTGCATATCAACGTTGGAAGATTGATAGATCGATTGATGGCACCTCTACAAAAGAAGAACCCGAAGATGAACAGGTTGGTCATCAAGCATTCTTTGTTGTTGACCGTCGAACTGCCGAAGCTGCCTACAGCTACTACTACGATGAACGCTCACGCCTTTTGGAAATGTCTCCTAACATTGTAGCAGCGATCTCTGCATTCAAATTTGATACAGCAAATCCAGCTGAAACATCTGTTTTTCGAACAGGCAACTTGAACTATATTACAATCGAACGCGGGCATTATGTCTACACGTTGATTACAGGAACCGGTGTTAATGTTGAAGCCCTAAGAGAGAGGTTTTCTTTCCTTCCTGACCTCTTCATGGATGAGGTTCCCGATATTGTGGACGACCCAACCGACCTTTTCCGGTCGCCACCATTTACTCTAAAGCTATTGGCTACACTTCCGCCTACGACCATCCCCTCCCGAATGGCCCCCAAGCAGACCCGAGCTCTCCTGTGGGACCGCTTTGAGAGTCCACCAGTCCGAGATTTTGTTGAAGCCGTATGGAATAAGTTAGATGGGACGATGACAATGTCTGTCTTGGTACCTGGCAAACGACCTGAGATGATATTGGGTGCGATTCATCTTCTTTATCGAATGGGTGCTATTCGGTTTGAGCTGAAGATTGGACCTGATGACTCTCCTGTTCTGCTAAAAGAGCCAGATGATGAGGTCCTTTCTTTGTATTCTCGGGTCGATGAGATAGTTGGACTAGTAGACGGGACACATACGATTGAAAAGATTGCGAAGGAGTTGAAGATTCAACCAAGTGTTCTTGTCACCGTCTTTGCTGAACTGCATAGACGCGACATAATCACAATAAAAGAGGTGTAATGCACGCACACATAAGGTTCTTAGATGGAAAAAAGATGAAAAGGGCAAGAAAAATAGATAACTCCAAACGGATTTACTTCATGTACGAAAGAGTGTGATAACCAGTGATACACAACGTGTTACTCATTGAAAAGGCGGATGGTAACATAGTGGTCAGGACTAGGTTTTGGAAGATCGACTTTCTTGAGCATGACATTCAGGACTTCCTTGCTGGTTATCACGATCTGTTTTCAACGGATGGTCTTTCCGAGGACACACCGGTTTTTGTAGCAGAAAAGCACAAGGTCTTCCATGGGTCCGTAGATGGTGATATGCTACTTCTCTTTGTCACAGATGGTCGTGACGAAGATCGTGTTATTCAGTATCGTGTTCGTGAAGGCGCTGCTCGAATATCTACTGCTCTACGAGGAAACAGCGTCGGATACATCCGCGACAATCTTGATGACATTTTAGGCGAACTCATATTCACACGATTCAAGGTCAGCTTCGTGGGAAGTGGTGGCGTAGGAAAAAGTACACTGCTCCGCCTGCTTTTTGGTAAAGAGCCTGCACCAGGCGGGTATGTACCCACCATTAATGTCGCAGTGGATTCATCTGAAACAATACAGTTTGGAACGTTCCTTGTTACAGTCTGGGACTTTGCAGGACAGGCTGTATTCCAAGATCTGTGGTCCTTCTATTTCAGTGGGACAGACGTCATTTTCCTGATCACTGATTCAAGTTTCAGGAATGTGATGCAGACTAAGTCACTATTACGTAACATTCGCAAGGAAGCACCAGCAGTTCCGTTGTTTATTATAGCTAACAAACAAGACCTACCCGAGTCGATGAAGGCAGAGAAAATAAAGCGCCTTCTTGGAGCTCCTACCTTCGCCATGGTTGCTACTGATAAGTCAAGACGAGAGGAGTTTATTCGGCTCATGCTTGATGTTTCGGCTAGGACTGTAGGTGTGACACTTCCTGATTTACCTATTAGTGAAATGATTACAGTTAGGAGAGGGACTGAAGAGATTGCTCAACCTGGTGGTGCAGCGGAAGCTGCTACTCAAGCTAGTACGGCAGAACATGGTTTCGAATCAGTGCCTTATGCGGAAGACAGTATTGAGGCAATAAGTGAAACAGAAGTGCCAACAGCTACGGAAGCAATGGCAATAGCTGATGCCGCCGAGGCAGACACTCAGCCAACTACAACCGAGCGAGTAGTGACAACTAGAATATCAGATCGGCCAAAAATCCTGCACCTCCTACTCATTGTTCCAAAAGAGGGAATGCCTGATGTTGCGTTTCATCTCAAATATGCAGAAGATGAGATTGACACAAATGCAGTAGCCTCACTTATCTCTGCGCTTGACTCATTTGCTGGTATTGAGGCCGAGTCTCCGGATGGTTCGAGTGCAACTGATGCTCTTGAG
The DNA here is from genome assembly GCA_011364905.1 of Candidatus Thorarchaeota archaeon. Lineage (GTDB taxonomy): Archaea > Asgardarchaeota > Thorarchaeia > Thorarchaeales > Thorarchaeaceae > SMTZ1-45. The sequence continues at coordinate 32,687 of RDNZ01000002.1, read as the reverse complement.
ACCATTGAGCATGAGGGTAACCTTGTCATGATTGAAAAGTCACGACACTTCGTCCTCGCATTGATTGTTACAAATGACAGTGAAGAAGATCAGCAAAGAAGTACTCTCACTTCTCTCTTGTTTGAGATAGAACAGAAGTATGACAATGTCTGGGACTCATGGGATGGAAATAGCTCTATCTTTGAACCAGCTGTGTTCAATGTACTCACTCGAATACCCTTGAAACCAGTCAGCTTTGACTACATTGTCCGCGCTCGCGAGGCAGGAAAACCCTTACCTTTTGAAAACCGTCAAGTTGGTGAAGCAATAGTTGATGTCAAGACTGCCATAGAAACTAATGATACTGTGGGTGGCCTTGTGAGGAGTCTTGATTTACCCCGCGAAACGGTATTAGGATGCTTACAAATTATGAATCAATATGGCTGGATTGACTTCAAGGTTGAGATAGGTCCAACAAGCCATCTAAAGAAGTTGGGTGTAGTCGATGAAGACACCCAGAAGGCGTACGGCAATGTTGTGGTCAAGTTCGTCGACCTGTGCGATGGGACAATGCCTCTCCAAGATGTCGTCAAGAAGCTGAATGTTAGTCTCCCAGCAATGAAATTCGTGGCAACAAAACTCGTTCTCGACGGAGTATTAGAGGTCGTTGCCTAATTCATGGCTTGATCATGATTCTCTCTCTGTATTTTGGAATGATGATTCCTTTAGGTGCTTTCTCAGTGGGTGTGTGAACCATAATCTTCTTTCCAGAGCACGAATTAGCAAATTTCTGAAGGTTAGAGGAGGATGAATGCGCACTGAGTCGTGCATATGCCATCGTGCACTCGTGTGGCTCATATCCGTGTAATAGATTCCAACCGGGTGTTCTAGGAGCAAGATAGCCACATAGAATAATTGCAGCCTTTGGATTGTTGCGTTGTTCGTTGAAGTGATGACGCGCAAGGCCTCCGCCCATCATTCCTCCTCCCGCCACGAGGATGTCTTCTTTGTCTAGGTGAACTTTGTTCTTCTTGATACTGTGCCAGTGTCCACCCACTCCAACAAGGTTTGTGATTCTGTCTGCCATACCTGCCACCATGACATTGCGATTTTGAGTAATACCAAGATTCTCAAGAATCATTAGAATCTCTTGAGACCTTCCAACAGCAAAGCTTGGAATGACAACTGGGCCATGTTTTGAAATGACATCACTAACTGTTTCATTGACTTTCTTGCGGTCAAAGTCCTCTCTCCCCCAGTATGTGCCATCAAAGATCACATAGTCAGAGTCCGTAGGTAGGGTCGCCCCTGGAAACAGAACAGACTCATCAATATTGAAATCCCCAGTATAGAGAATCTTAACACCTTCAATATCAATCGAGAATATAGCGCTACCAGAAATGTGACACGCCTCAATAGGTGTTACAACAATGCCTGGACTCACCTCATTGCTCTTGCCATATTCCAAATTTACATGGTTGTCTGTAACTTTCTTTATGTTGTCCTCAGTGAACTTTGAAATCAAATCCAACTTGCTATATTTTCTGGGAGGGAATGGCGTTCCGACCTTTAATGCATCCATAAGCAGGAGTTTCGTAATTCCCCCACTTGGAGCCACAGAACACCACTTGCCATTGAACTTGTCAAAAAGGACAGGAAGCCCACCAACATGGTCCAAATGTGCATGACTTGCCAGAACTGTGTCAATCATCTCGAGCTCCGGTACCCACTCAGGAATCATGTGGTTTGAAACAGAGAGACCGAAATCAAGTAACACTCCCCCCGTGTCTGTTTTTATGAGAATCCCACTTCTTCCAATATATGGCCCGCCAAGAAATATTATCTCGATTCTCTTTGTCTTACTGGAGTATGCCACAGATGGGAGTAGTCCAACCCTCAGTTTCTGGGGTATCAGTTCAAATATCACCGGATCGATTGCCTCACCCGGTGGCGGACTCTCCAAGAGCTGAAGTCGCACGGGTAGCACTGCATTCTTATGGCTCATGTACTGGCTCTTCTCAAAATGCTTCTTCATCACATCAATAGCCTTGCTAACATCCATGTCCGATGTAACAAGATCTTTAGCATCTGCATACACTTGTTCTGTTACAACAGAGAGCAACTCTGAGAGTAGAACGTCAGGGGTCCACTCTCTACACGATTGCATGACTTCTAAGAATGGCTTGCCTTCGACCGCTTCTCGAACATACTGCGGGTGTCTTGTCAAGGCATCTACTAATCGGAAATCATCTGAATCCATAATGGAGCGGAGATCAATACCAAAAGCATCACCAACATCGCTGAATGATCCCGGATTAAAGACTGGAGCTCCTAAGTATTGAATCCACGACCTAGTTTCTGACATTATTTCTCTAGGTGCATTATTTTCGATCGCTGCAAGGAAGACCATTGCTTTTCGCAGCCAACTCTCAATTTGTGTTTGGCCTCGAATGTTCCTAAGCGAGTATCTATAGAGATATCTAAGATCCTCCTTGTCATAATTACCAACCACCAGTCCATACAAACACAAAGTCATTGATTCAATCATATCAGATGCGGAAGGCGAATCACGTACATCTCTGAAAATCTCTAGTAGCATCTTGTCAGCTTCTATAGCTTTAACGAATCCCTCCGTAGGCGCTTCCAGAGCCTTGGCAACTTCAAAAGCGATGAACTCTCTTGGCTCTTCAAATACTCCTTTTTCGTCCGGCAGTTTCTCACCTTTTGTTGCCTGTTTTACATCTGATGATGCTTGATTGAACATCTGTTTGATTACTTTGTTTTTGATATTCGGAATTCCTTTGTCTGTGGTCATGGCAATCACGTGGTTTCTGCAGGTTTCTTGGAGTATGAGCCCTTCTTAGGCTTTATTGGTCACATGATAAAAACCGTGTCTGCTGTCCCTCAGAGACAGCCTCTTTGAAACTAGACCTTCGCTCATCAGGAGTGAAAGCGCATATCTGACTGTACGGGGTGGAAGCATCGTTTCTTCTATTATTTCCTTTTGGCTAAGTTGTCCCTGATATTCAAGAACCTTCAATACAAGCTTGGCACTGGGGGGAAGTTCATGAGCAACTATCTCTGCTGTTTCAGTCTTCTTCAGTAGTTTTCCGCGTAGTTCTTCGACACGCTCCTCAGAGAATTTCACGAACATAGCACTCGATTCAGACCTTCTGATTCTAACTGGATGATTATCGACCTTTCTCCTGAGTTGACCATCGAGGACAGCTTCTATGGCAGCAGAACTAGTCAAGTCTCGTATCTCGACATTCAAATCATCCGAGAGAACAAGTGGTCTTCGTGCTGGATTCACACTGTTTACTGGTATAAGTGAGAACACAGGTGCGGATGATAGAACTACCGGTCCCCCTACACTGAGTGAATAGGCTGTGCTTCCTGTTGGAGTTGCAACGATCAAGCCATCGCTTCCATCCTTCCAGAAGTCCTCTCCATCAATGAGTAGAGAATACCGAATCAGTGTAGCACTTCTCTTAGCAAATATGCCGATGTCGTTCAGTAAGGGTGGAGTCTCTTTTCCGGAAATCTCCGCAACCAATCGTCGACGTTCTTCCGCTTTCCAATTCCCGTCTAACAGGTCTCCGACTGCCCCATCAAAATTGGCAGTTGAGATCTCAAAAAGATAGTCCGGTTGCCCTTTTGATGCAAGCGGAAGAATTGGAACTTCTGTTTGTTTCAAATCTAGTAGTTTTCGTAGTAGATACCTATCGGAACCAACAATTATGAGAACGTCCACGTTCATCCTCTTTATTGTAAGACCATCCATGGCTTTTAGTGATGCAGCAAGTTTGTCCTCAACCATAAAATCTGCGCCATTCTTATTCAGAATGTCTATCACATACCTTGCATCATCTATCATGTTTGCTTCTAAACCTGAAGCTACACCTATTTTCATGGAAAGGTCCTCCTCAATGCTCGAGCCTTCAATGGAGTTCTATTGCTCTTAAATGACACTGATAACCCGGCAAAACTTGCCACTTGCTTTGCGAGGTGTCAATCGTTGCCGTTTGGAATTTTATTAAAAGGCTTGAGAAAACAGCTCACATAAGGTACTTCGGATGACAACTGACTGTAACGAACTGCAAGAAAGGATACTCGAGCTGAAGAAGAAGAGAAAAGCGCTTATTCTTGCACATAATTACCAGACAATCGAGATTCAGGAGATTGCAGATTATGTTGGCGACTCTTTGCAACTCGCCCGTAAGTCCACTGAAACGACTGGATTCGACATGATCATTTTTGCAGGTGTGAAGTTCATGGCTGAAATGGCTGCAGTCCTTTCTCCCGATGTTCCGGTTTACATACCTGATCAGAAAGCTCTCTGTCCCCTTGCTGGCTATCTTGACGCTGAGAAGATTCGTCAAAAGAAGAAGGAGTACCCTGGTGTACCAGTCGTTGTTTATGTCAACACAACTGCCGAAGCAAAATCGGAAGCTGATATGATATGCACCTCTGGTAGCGCAGTTGAGGTTGTAGAATCTTTAGGTGTTAATCGAGTGATTTTTGGACCTGATGCGAATCTTGCTGAATATGTCAGGTCTCACACTAACGTCGAGATCATCAACATCGACAATAGAGGTCATTGCTATGTGCACAATATGTTCGATCTCAGTATGTTGATTGAGCTAAAAGAGAAGTATCCCGATGCTGTTTCCATAGCACATCCTGAATGTCCCATTGAGGTTCAAGAGGCTGCAGATATGGTGGGATCAACAGGGATGATGGTTAGGACGGTCGCGGAATCGGATGCCAAGGTCTTCATTATTGCAACGGAAATGGGTTTGCTTCAGCAATTGCAGAAGCGACATCCGGACAAGACAATCATTCCGATGTACGAAGGCGCTGTTTGTCGACAGATGAAGAAACACACGCTTGAAAAAATACTAGACGTCCTTGAGAATCTGCCTTCTGAGAACATCGTCACCGTTCCGGAACCATTTGTTCCTCATATTCGTGAAATTCTAGAAAAGATGAACAAAGTGCAAGGCAAAGGTCCAGCAGTTCCAATTGAAGTAGATGCATAACACCTACTTCTGTTCTGCCTGACAACTATTGTTACCCTTGCGGGAATCACCATCTCCGCAACATATTCCACTAGAGCATATTCTTTTTTTTCGGAATCCTGCTTTGATTGTTAGTACGAAAGGTTTTATCGCTAGACAGTCATAATTGTGGTATAGTGAGGGAGGTTTGTACTGGTTGGGATTGAAGAGTATTCGAATCTCAAAAGAACGCACTCTCACACTATCAATTATTCTAGTAGCTTTCTTGCTGGTTTCAGCGATTCAGGTTCTTAGTTATCCAATGCCAACCCCAGCTGGGGAATACATGGTTCATTACACCACTCCCATTCCTCAGTCGACTAATTTCACTATTCAGCGCGAATCGCACACTTCAACCAACTCAGCAATTATTCTGAATTACACTTCCTTCTCAGGATACGAATGGCTTCAGATTCCAAGATTTGATTATGACCTCGTTGCCTTTAATTTAACATTGGAGCCAAAGAACCAGCGAAAAGACGCAACCTATAGAGTGAACTTCTTTGATTCAGATGGCGATATTGAAATCACCCGATATATTTTCAACAGAACGACCCTCTCAGTGCAAACAGATCTCTCAGAGGCTAAATCCGGTACTGATAGATGGCTTTTGGAAGTAATAGTTGACATATCTCCACGAGAAGATTTCATCTTTCACAGTCTGATTGTTTGGGCAAACTCCAGTGTGCCGCTGTGTCCGGTTTCCATTAATCTACAATCCACCTCAGGACAGAGTTTCTATGGGAATAAATACATGCACGACATACGGCGTGCTCCCTTTCTATATGCTTCAAGGAATAATCTGAGTTCATCACACTATAGTTTCTACTTCCAATCTGCTATTGACACTTTATTCCTTCGACCGGGAAGTTTGAATGGGTCCTGTACTTGGAATACATATCCATTCTATGGCATCAACTTCAATGTAAGTTATCATGAAAATGAACAAGTGTTTCTAATCATACACATGAAAGCAGTAGAAGTGGAGCTGCAACTTGATACATCCTATCCTGTTCATAAGATAGTCTGGTATGCTGGCGCGTATGATGATATCTACGACCTCTATTTTGCCACAAATTCAAGTCCTGTCCTACTTTATATTCCTCCCGCTGACCTCTCCGCTTCTTTTTCAATTGCTGATCCATCGACTGAGGTCAATTCTCGCCTTCCAACTATTGCTACTATGGGTGGCTATCTTCATATCAATGGGTCCTACAATATTCAGATTGATGTGTTTTTCAAACCAGCACTCAATGTGATCAATATGCAAGATATGATAATGGGTATTCTTTCGCTTTCGCTCTTCTTTCTTGTAATATTCCGACTTGGTTTGTGGGTAAACAAGCAACTTGAATTTCCAAAGAAGAGATTAGTATTCGATTTTCGCTTCATTCCTCTCCTCGCTTTCACAATTCTGGCGTTTATTCCATGGTTTTTCTCAACCAGAGGGTTTCAGTCTCGCATACTCGACACACCTGTGCTAATTCATAGCCAGCTTCTTGGTCCTATACCAGTCATTGGTTTTTGGACAGAGGGTAGCATGCTCGTCCTGAAAATTCCGGGAAATGCATTGTCGTGGTCCTTTTGGTCTATATTTTTTTACTGGCTTCCACTCATCTTATGCACCATTATGTTTACAACTCCAAGCAATCGCTCTTCGGACATCATAATGGGTATCAGCTTATTCATTCCTGCAGTATATGCGTTCCCTCTACGATTATGGTTAACTGGTGCGACTAATGGCATTCTCCATCTCACATTAATCCCTCTAGTGGGAATTTTCATACCTATTGCATGGTTGTTATTAATTGGCTTTCTTAGCATTCGAGGACATTACTCACACAATAGGCTTCAACGTGATTATGATGTTTTACAAGAACTAGAAGAAATCGGACAGGTTGAATCAAAGGATGAACCTTTCTTTGCTCGGCCTCTTGATCTCGGTTTCTTTCTTTCTATGGTCTTCTCATTTGTAGTACCTTGCGTCTTAGGATTCAGACATACTGGTACTTCTTTATCCCCTGCTTCAACTATACCTGTGTCTCCAGTCCAATCTCTTGTTTATCTTTTCGACTCATACGGATTCTTTACTGCCTTCAACATAGCAGGTTTGCTTATTGGTGTTCCATATGCTGTTTTCACTTCTTTGGGATTTGTATGGTTACTGGAAAGACGGATTCATCGGCGTTCAATGGTCTGGGTGTTGGCTGCATCAGCTGCATCAGTTCTTTCAATGATTCCTGGTGTACTTCTTCTCAATTGGATGGGTTGGGTGCGACTGAATAGCCCATATATTGTCTGGTATACATGGATGCCGATACCTGCTATGACTTTGATCTTGCTCGGATTGGCACTTGTTACTTGGGTCGGTGACGCACATGCAAATACCGATGCATCTTAAGACGATGTTTCAAAATAATCAATGAGACCCAGCAATTCAATGAGATGAGAAATCAACAGTCCTCTGTGACCCGCTTCGTAGAATTGCTCACTATCGAACAGATCTGTCACACCGATGAAATCACAAAATCCCTTGGACCTCTCAAAGTCTTTCAGCGAATCACCCACAAAGACCATGGATTCGAAGGGAATGTCATAGGTTGCACTAATATGCTTGAAATGATCCGCTCCTTTTTCAAAACCAGGTCGATATCCTACAATTGCTTTAAATAAATCAAGAATTCCTTTTCGTCTGAAGTACTCTTCAACAGTTGGTTGAAATGTGGATGATGATACAAACAAATCAAATCCCCGCCTCCCGAGCTCTCGTACAGTTTGTTCAGCATCCGGAACCAGGCTCTGCTCATAGATACGCTTGATCTTGAGCTGCTCAAACTCCTCAATGGCCGCTGCATTTCTCGTGTCGCCTGGAAAGTTCAATTTAATCTGATGTTCATATGGCAACCCTGTTGTGGTCACATATCTCTTGATAGCATCATCTTTTGAAACATCAAAATGCTTCATCATAACCTCGACACCAATACTCTGCAGAAATGGCATACTATCTGCTAGGGTCCCATCGAAGTCGAAAATGACCGCGCGACAATGTATCTTTTCTTCCATGTCTTCCAACTCGAATGAAGTCAACCGCGTTCCATTTCATTTTACTTTAGTCTGTTTTGGTTATGACTAGTAGCTGCTAAGAAAGTTGATAACAAGATGTTCAACTGCTCGAATTCGCAGCCAGCAAGATTATGCTGTTTCTAGAAAATTCGTGATTGAAATGGATTGGAGAAGACTTCTAACGATTTCCTGTTTATTGCTCCTAGTTCTACTACCTATTCTACTGGCTACGGATAATGTGTTTATCTCCCACGAAAAAAGGAATCTAGATCAGATTGAGGAAACGAAATCTCATGTCGACTCCCAGCCTATAGATCGACTTCAAACTTCAACGGTTCTGGACGCTCCAATTCGTTTGACATATTCAGAGGGCACATTTGATGGTTACAATATGTATATTCTAGGAAAGTGGAATGCGACCGACGGCATCATTGATTGCTATCTTGTCATTACAGATATGATGGGAGACGCCCTTGCTGAGAAGTATGTCGGACACAACTATAATGGATGGTGTGCAGAGTTCATCAATTCAACAACCATACTCCTCGGAACTGATTCAGGAGCCGCACTCTGGAATTACTATGATGATTCAATGGTCTATCTCAATATATCCGGCCACCATGAATATTCATACAATCCCCTGAATAACACTTTCTTCACATTGAACTATTATCGAATAGAAATCGATGGCTACCTTTACCAGTTCGACTATATCGAAGAATACAATTCAACAGGGGATTTGGTTTGGACATTAGATACCCGTGATTTCATCTCGAATACTCAATGGTGTCCATATGGGGATATGTGGGCTGACGCTCGTGACATAACTCATTCTAATACCGTCTTCTTTGATGCTGACAAGGATATCATCTATTACAACTCAAGAAACACAAATACTTTCTACAAAATTGATCATAAAACAGGCTCTGTGCTATGGGGACTCGGTGAATATGGAAATTTCTCGCTTTTCGATATAAATGGAAATCCTAAGAATGGGTTGTTCTACCACGCACATTCTGTCGAAAAAATCGATGAAAACAAATTCATACTATTCGATAACGATTATCACAATCAGTCATCAAGCTTGCATAAAGTTTCGAGAATGATCGAAATTGAAACTGATACTAACACAATGACTGCAAACGTAACATGGGCTTGGAATGGGCCACTAGACTATTATTCGGAATGGTGGGGTGATGCAGATCACCTCCCTAATGGAAATCGATTAGGTGTTTTCGGAAAGGAGTATCATCCTTATTCGGATCTGAGTGCAAGACTTGTTGAGGTTGATGAATCTGGAAATATAGTATGGGAAATGAGTTTTGAAAAACCCGATCCTCTTGAGTTTATTGTCTATCGGATGGAGCGATTTCGATTTACACCTACGCTCTTGAGTCCTGAAGATGTATACGTCGCAACTAATCAGGAAGTTAATCTCACCTGGTCTGCTCTTTATAATTTTAGAACCAATGTGGCGGTAAATGGAGCGTATCTATTGTATATCGACGATACGCTTTACGAGAGTGGAACTATTACATATGATAGCTTTTGGCGACCTAGTAACATATCATTCGATGTAGGTATTCTTCCTAAGGGTATACACAACCTCACTTTATCAGTAAGTGACGACGGTGGTCATTTCACAAATAGCACAGTGAACGTCCTTGTATCTGACTTCTTTATAAAGCGGGAAGGTTCTACCGATATTGAGTATGGATCTCCCGGAGCCGCCATGACTTGGAATGGCGTGTCAAATAGAACGCTGTCAGGAAACATCACTCTGAATGGAAGTCTGCAGTCTGAGTTTTTGTGGAATGGTTCAGAGATAATTGTGTTAGATTCGTCTTCTCTCAGTATTGGTAGTCATGAAGTTCAAATTCGATTTTACTTCGGACTTGAACTAGTCTATAACGAATCATTTTGGATTCATGTCTACGCACAAGCCGCCCCGGAATTCATATCAACGCCAGGAAACGTTTCTTCTGAATGGAATTCCACAACAATTCTATCGTGGGAATTTTTCGACTACTCTCATACCAATGTTCACGTTTACATCAATGACACATTCATATATGCGGCGAGTTGGGTTGGCGGCGAGCATCAGGTTAACTGGACTGTTCCCTTTAGGCCTGAAGGAGCATACCGGGTGACTATCGAAATTATTGATGTCTTTGATTTGAGAAGCATCTCTGTGACGATTTTGACTATTCTGCCCCCAAGCCCACCTATTATTGAAGCTTGGCCTAAGGATATGATAATAACATGGGGCGAACCAAATACCTCATTCTATTGGAAGGTGCATGGTGGGTCAAATTGGACAGTCTTTAGGAATGGCATTGAAATATATCATGGCTTAATTGATAATCGAAATATCGAGATTAGAATTGAAAATTGGCAACGTGAAGGCTGGCGTCTTGGGACATACAATGTCACATTTGTTGCCTTTGATATGTCTGCTCTTGCCTCAGTGTCCTCTTGGATTACGGTTATCTATAATCCCACCGATCCCTTTGCTGATGCCGTAGTAGATTCCAAATCTGAATGGTACATTAACCAAGACGATGCATTAGGTGCTCCTGACAATTTGAGCGCTACAGTTTACATGGGCTATAGCAATGGCTATCTGACCCTCGATATGGGAAAAGGTGAAGAAATCATTGATGGAAATGATTTTGATTTCAAGGTGGTTGCAAGCGGAGGAATGTTTGTAGTTTCTATCTCTGAGGATGTTAATCAGGATTTCTTTATACTAGGGTTTGGATCTGGAAATTCAACCTATGATCTCTCATCCAGTGGTTTCTCGTCTGTTCGATATGTGCAAATTAGATATTATTCTGGGGATTCGATTAACATTGATGCAGTAGTGGCAAACAATTTCAAAGATCAAGTGCCTGATACTGATCCACCCGAAATTCAGGGTCTTGCAGACTTTGAGATTTTTCGGGATGCTACGAATATTGTGCTAGATTGGACAGTTACTGATGCGACTCCCTGGGGATACACAGTTTTCGTCGATGGTCAAGAAAATCTATCGGCGCCTTGGAGTGGTGGAGATATTGTCTTTACTTACAGTCCGGAGTCGGTGGGGAAACACAACATCACAATAGTTGTGGTGGATCTCTTCGGAAACAAAGCAGCTGATTCAGTTATTCTCATAGTGAAACCAGTAATGAACTTGTTTGAAATTGCAGCACTCGCTGCAATTCCTATTTTTGCTGGATTCGCCCTTATAGTCTATATGGCAAAGATACGGGAGTAGAGAAGTTCCGGAACAATACAAACAACATACCCACAAGTCACGTGCTTATTTCCGAGTTGTAATCATCCATGCATCTCGTAATTGTTTGATATGCATCACTCAATTCACGGAAATTCTTGATCTCAGTATGTCCGCCCTCTTGAATCTTGTATGTAGCATAGAAGTGTCGGAGCTCATCCATTTGACTGCGTGGGATGTCAATGATGCTCTTCACATCTCTATAGTATGGTTCATTCATTGGAACTGCGATGATTTTGTCATCTATCTTACCAGCGTCATCCATTTCCATGATGCCGATAGGTCTTGCATGAACAACGCAGGAGGTGAAAGTTGGCTGGGAGATGAGTAGGATTGCATCAAGAGGATCACCATCATGGTCAAGTGTCTGTGGAATGAACCCGTAGTCAAATGGGGCGAAGGTGTAGAGAACTCTATCAAGTCTGAAGAGATTAAGGTTCGAATCATATTCGTACTTGTTCTTACTTGCTCTGGTCATCTCTACAATAACGTAAACCTCACTAGGCGGATTCGGACCTGCAGGAACATCGTGAAGTAAATTCGTCATTTCATCAACTCAATCGCCCATCATTCCTACTTCTTTTTGAGGTTTGCCACTCAAGGCAACAAGTCTTTATGCAGACCAAGAAATCAAAATATATGCACGCTCCCGGAGGGAACTGCTTTGTCTGATGATGAGGAACTTCTTGATGTAGGATCAATGTTCAGAGGAACTGCCACACTCACTCTTGTTGCTGAGATTGTGTCGGCAATTATGCTTCTTGGGTCTACTACAGCATTTTTCTTGAGGAACTATGTTTCAATTATTGAACCCATCATCGCAATTTTCTTGCTACTATTCGGAGCAATGGTGACCCTGTTCATTTTTCTGGGAGCGATAGGCTTCTTTGTACGATTCAATCGTCGCATAGGGCGAGTGGTGATTGGAGAAGGAGTCGGGGAAATCGACCTTAATAAGCCTGGCGCGAAGATGGTCGTTATCATCTATGGTCTTGCAGTAGGATTCATTTTAATCCTAGGCATCTATGGATACTACCTACTCTGGGTCTATTTTCTTGCTGCAGAATCTGCTAGTTCGTTGAGCTTTTTTGGTATATCAGTCTCAATTGGTATATTCTTCATTTCACTTCTGGTCCAAATTGTAATAACAGTCATAGGAAGGACTGCAACAACCATAATCCGCAAGGTACTTGCAGAGGACGCGTAATTCCAATCCTTTGGAAGGGAGAAGTTTAATTACACGGCTCATCAGCCTGAGAAGAGGTGCTCAAATAGTGAAACTGCATCTCTGGCAATGGTCATACGTTATTGGACTGGCAATTGTGGCACCACTATTGCTTCTTGAAACCATAGCTCTGCACCTAATTCCTGAAACCATCTCTCCTTTTTTGGAGTTAGTGGGAGGCATCATGTTGATTGCAGGGGCCTGCGAAGCATTTGTCCTTTCTGTGGAAGGAATCGCACACAATAGGAATCTGACAGATTATGTTTCTGGTATCTATGCGAGCATCGCAAGCACAATTCCTGAGATATGTGTGGTCTTCTTTCTCATTTTTGGGGGACAATATGAGATGGCTTGGATTCTTGCATTAGCAACCATTTTCATGAACTCATTGGTATTTGCAGTGTACACACTCATTTTGCCAAAGGATGAACATGGAAATTTCAAACTACCTGATGCTATCATGTGGGTTGGCTCTGATTTGCTTGCCATGGGTGCTGTGATTTCGCTATCAGTGGGCCTATCCATGATGCTGGTGCATTTGTTTCCAATCACACCGACGGGCGGTGAAATAAGGCAATATCTCGATTCAGGCGAATTGGTTCTATTTGGTCTGTGTCTATTGTTTGTATTCATTGCTTATATGTACCAAATCACTAAATACTATGGCAGGTGCGATCCGAATTCTGAAGACCCTTACCTATCGTGTGACGTAAAACATAAGCCTATGACAGAACGAGCACTCGTTTCTCTCATTGCTGTGGCTTCCCTTGGGGCATTACTTGGTGGAGAGGCACTCTCATCATTTGCTCACTATGCAATAAACCAGGCAGGTCTGCCAGTCATACACGCAGCACTCCTTTTGGTTATTTTCGGGGGCACCCCTGAGTACATCATCGTCGCGAGTAGTCATAGGAAGAATGAGCTTGATGTTGCTCTCTCAAATGCATTTGGAGGAATTGTACAAGTCTTCTTTGTTATATTTGGTTTCACTATGATATTCTCTGGGGTCATTGGCTACATTGACCCGATTTATCTCGGAGTCGATATACTGCCTATAGATGTCTACTCGGTTGTTCTGCTACTATTTGCATTCCCAACGTTGTTCATCTTGCGGATAATGATAACAGATGACTCAAAGATCAATGCACTCGAATCTGTTTCGATGATTGCAGTCTTCATTATGATGCTCTATATTCTACTAGTGTATGGAGGGATTTAGAGTCCTCCGAAATATGGTGATTCTATAGGTAGAGCAGGATGTAGATTGCTGAACCTGAAAGTATTGGTAGTACCCATAGGACAAAAGCTATTCTCATCATCCTCTTGGTGCCGCACACGAGCGGTTGTTTGTTCGTCGTAGCAATGATGAATCTTGATGCGAAGACAGCACCTAGAATGATTGCAAGAGACCCAATACTGGCATGTAATACTGCAAAAATGTCCCCACCAGCTATTGCAACCAACAATCGTGGCGCCATAATTAGTATAGTCGTTATTGCTGTGATGAAAAGCACCAAGACCATGAGATAACCGTGAGTCTTGCGAGGCTTTGTTTTGAAATAGCCTATTATCAAGATCACAAGTGTTACATATTGAAGAATAAGATTGACATCAATGAATACTGGAGCAGTGGTACCAAACAATCCCATTTTGAATTCCTCAAGAAACAATTTACGACTCCACAGATAAACACATCGACTCATTTCGTGTCTGTGGCAAAGAACTGATTCTTTTCTAGTACTGACGATACTCTCCTAGAGTCTGGAGTTTGATGATGCACTCAATGCAGACGAACTCATCAGCATCTTCAGTCTTGCTATGTTTAATGCCAACTACATCCTTTCCAACAAATGCAATCTGGCCTTCGGCGACAATCATCATTCCTGGTCCAAAGAATCTGATTCGCTCCTTCGACTTGGCAGCATCGAGTAATACACTCCGCAGGGTCGTATCTTTCTCGAATTCCGACATGTCACTATCTATATGATATGAAGGAAATAAGCGTTAGCACTTTTTCGCGGAATGTTTTTATCGCGCTAGGAACATGTCTTAAAGCGGGCGTCGTAATGTCTATGGGCAAGACATACTCCATTGGAAATACAAAATTCAGCTTTGGAACAGTGTTGCGATTTCTGCCGGCTATCATTGTTTCCGGACTCTGGTGCTATGTTGGTGCAAAACCCGAATCAGTTTACGATTACATATCAATGCATCTCCTTTTCATGGCGCTGTTTGTAGTACTAATCTCCTATGCATTGGGAAAAGGTCATCGAAACCTCGGTATCTATGGTACGATTGTTGGTCTTAGCGCCTTTTACGCGTCCGCCATTATTCAAGATGTCGTCTTTCCACCAACGTTGATTCCAAGTTGGTATAACATAGCTCTGACGATTTTGAATATTCTAGGTAATGAAGTCAGTCTTCTAGGCGCAGTTTCTTTGGGTCTTTGGCTGGCGAGCTCCGAGTTCACCATTGATCGTAATAAAATTGTAAGAGGCGCTACACTTGTGTCCGCTGCCGTTGTATTCCTTTGGGTTCTCGGTGAAACGCTTCCTCTCTTTGGAGTCACAAGTGTGCTTTCTTTCACTGGAGTTGAGCTCCTATACTCGATAGGAGTAATACTGACCTCAAGCATCTTTATTCCCCGAAGGCAATTCATAACAATATTCTACTTTGTTCTTGGCATTGGTATGGCATGGTGGGGCCTATTTCTCGTTGGTGAAGCCAGTTCAGTCGATTCTATACTTTTAGGTTACTATCTTCGGATTTTTGGGACAATATTCTTCATGCTATTCGCACTCCCTTTGGGTGCGAGTTCTCTCTATCCTGAAGAGCATCCTGAGAATGCTCTTTATATCACAGCAACAGTATGGCTATTCTTAGAAACTCTCATCATCAGGCGTTTGTTTCTCTTCAGTCCAGTTCGAGTTTTTGCTATTTACGTCATACTCTACTTCTCGATGAAGAATCTCAAGATCAAACGTCCTATCACTACTGGCCTCGGACTCATCCTGGGCTGCATTCTTGCAGCTTTTGGTGTAGTTGTCTTCCTTTCTGGCGTAATCTTACTGAGCAACTTCTTTACATTCACTGGACTGACTCTTGCAGTCTTGGGGACTTCAGTTTTCTTGTTTTGTGGGTTCTCATTTGGAGAATATCTCAGAGGTCGATTCATTGCTCGCCCCAAAATAGTTGGCGGAATCGGAGTACTGGTTGCACTTGCAGGATTGGTTTTAGGCATTTTGGGATTAATGACACTCTCCATTTCTCCCGTTCAGATAAACATGGGGCCTCTGTCCTTCATTGAGCTCGATATTCTCTTTTTTGCGCTAGTAAGCCTGGGATCGATGCTCATTGTATTAAAACCAGGAAGAACTGTATCATTCCTGTCTGCCATTGGATTTGCGAGCGCACCCATGGTACTATTTAGTGATTTCTTCATCACTGTGGAGTTCTTCTATTATCCTTCGCTTTTCCTCTTGATTTTCTTTGGTGTTCAGCAATTTCGTAAAGATCCCTTCAAGCTGAGTCGGGTACCAAAGAAAAAGCATGCGCCAATGGAAGTATCACCTGAGACTTTAATCAGAACCGGGCTTTATGAAGAACCTACTGCGACGCGGCCTCCAGAAACCATAGAGCCAATTCGCTCTGGCAATTTGGAACCTGATGTCATTGAACCGCCAATGGCAGCAGCTCCAGTTGAACCAGCAATCCCAGTTGAACCTGATCAAACCATTGAGCCCATTAGACACCAGGAACCCGCTGCACTTGATATATCAATCAAGTCCAATCAGCGAAGAATACCAACTGTGGAAGGTGAAACTCTGAATGACGAGCAACGGATGGCCCGCACCTGGTATAATCGCGCCTTTAATTTCTTGGATGTCGGCGAGCTCGAAAATGCAATCAATGCTGTTGAAACTGCTCTAAAATGGCAACCAGACCTTGCACCTGCATTAGCTTTGATGGCGGAGTTGCAGGAAAAACGAAAGGAATAGGTGGCTAGATCAAAGGAGATTAGCGCACATCTCTATGAGTGCGATTGTGTGTGTCTTCAAAAATAACGCTATGTCGCAACTCTCTTAACCAATTGAGTCGAGTTCTAGTAAAGTTGTATGGAGTTGTTATAATGAAATACATCATGTTCTGGGAATATGACCCAGCAGACCATAATGTCGTCATGGATAAGCTGAAAGAGTTCAGAGGAATCGTGAAGAGTAGCCCTGATGAGCATGCAAAGTTCATCTCGAAGAACTACACGATGGTTGATGGACCTGAGGGATTCCAGCTTGTGGAGACCGAAGATCCTGAGCACCTAGTCAAAATCACTCGTCACTATCTTCCAGAAGTCAGCTTCAGATTCGTTCCTATTGTGGAACTTGAGAAGGTTGACCAGAAGGTCAAATAGGGGATGAATGCGCCCAACTAAGGCGCATTCCCGAATTCTGCCATGGAAACATCGATTTGCATATCCTGCAAATCACAATATCTTTATGTCTGCTCATCCCACCAACTGTGTGGTGGGAGATGAGTCCAACAGATATCTTTTCGATACTGAAGAGATCCAAATTCGATTTGCTAATCCTGATTGTTGTTCTTGTTCTGTTTTACTCGAACCAACTCGCATATGGGCCACTGCGAGCTACTGGCACAATTAGAGTTACAGAGGGAGATGCAATCCCTCAGGAGAGCAACTACACACTATCGACGGAGTTCAGCCTATCGGTGAAATCAGCTGTTCTTTTTAATTACACTTTGAATGAACTGGATGGAGTTACTTTCTATACAAGTGCAGACGGAGTAAGCAGGTTCGTTTACAATATCACACTGCAATCAACCGAGAATGACACCGATGTCAACATACGTACATATCTAGGATATTACAGCTCATCGCATCAGGTTGTTGTAGGACACGCTCCAACTGTCTTTTCTGTGGAACCTACTATGTCTGTCATAAACGAACACCCCGATTATTGGATCCCCTTCTGCGGAGTTATCTTTGAATCAAATATCACCCTGGAATTCCGAAATGTGCTGCTATGGGCTGAATTTGATACTCCTGTTTCTCCAGTCAACTTGAACTGGCAAACAACTAACGGGTATCCATTATTCGAGAATCCCTATACGATGTGGATGAACCATTTCCGTCCTCAAATTCGCTTCGAACGGCAGAGTGGAGGAGCGTATGGTGATTTTGGTGCATTCTATCAGAATCGTACATTGTACCTGAAACCTTCGAATTATACTATGGAAGTATCTTGGGGTGATGAGGTACCTTCAATTCCTATTTTCTACCTCACAGTTTCTGAGAATTACTCGACAACATGTATTTTAAACATGAAAACAGTGAGACTGTCACTCTCAAAGCAAAACACGATTCCTCTAATTCATCTCGAAATCAAAACCGACTTCATAGAATATGGTTTCTACAATCAATACCTAGTTTATGACCTATACCTCTACGATTCAGAATTCCCGGAGTATCTTTTCCTGCCTCCACCATACCAATATTACATCATCGACGTTTATTCAATGGACCCGCTTTCTAAAACTCTAAGATATGAACCACACGACGTAGGTGTCTATACCTTTAAGTTCATAGAAGCAAATGGTTCACATAATATCAATGCTGAAATCTCGATGTCCTACCTGTATTTCTTTGATTTCATCATTACTCCGCTTAATTTCTACCAACTTTCTTTGACAGCGTTTCTTATCCTATGCATAATCCTTCGAGTCTATCGCTATTCAAAGACCAAAGAACCTGAAATCTCGTGGAGAAAACCTCTTTTGGTTCCAGTAGTTCTGATTGGGTTTACCGTTTTCATTCCTTGGTTTTTCAGTGTCCGTGAGCTTGTGGAAGCCAGTTATGGCTTCAATACGACGATTCAAGTTGTGGCTTTTGGCCCCATTCCCCTAGTTGCCAGTTGGACAGACTCCGGATGGATTCTGCTCGAAGTTCCCCAGGGTGCATTTTACTGGACCCTTTTATCGTTAGCTCTCTTTTGGTGTCCATTATTATTTTCAAGTTACTTTCTGAGTTCTCCAGATTTATCTGACACTTATCCTCTATTTCTCATACTACCCTTGGGGTTCCTGGATCTCATACAAATCGCACCTACTGTACTCTACACATTTCCCTTTACTCTCAATTGGGCAATCTTGATTCTATTACTACTTGCTACCGCAATCGCTATCTGTGGCTACATTGTACTCAGACTGACTGGCAGGTTGCGTTCGAAAAATAAGAGAGAAGTGGACATCTCGTTACGAGATGTCTCACAGTAACTTTCTAAATGATACCAACTTGCTTGCCTACTTTCTCGTAGGCTGCTAGAGCAGTGTCTAGCTGGTCCTTGGTTAGACCGCTATTCATCATGTTGCGGATCCTTGCCTTGTCACGTGCTACCATTGGGAACACGATAGGCAGTGCGAGAATTCCTTCCTTGAAGAGACCGTCGCTTAGAGCCACAGCCTTTGAGCTCTCACCACACATCGCTGGGATGATAGGCGTCTGGCTGAAACCAGTGTCAAAGCCCATCTGCTGGAGACCCTTCACAAAGTACTCTCTGTTGTCCCAGAGGGTCTTCACGTGCTCCTCCTCTGTTTCGAGGACATCGATTGCTGCGATGCACGCCGCTGCAGTGGCCGGTGGGTGTGATGCACTGAGTAGCCACGAACGGCTCTTGTTCAAGGCATAGTTCACCATGTCGCGACTTCCGGACACATGACCTCCCATGACCCCAAAGGCCTTGGAGAACGTGCCCATCTCGAAATGTACATCCTTGTGAGTGAGGTTGAAGTGTGAAACAATTCCGCGGCCACCCTTGCCCAAGACTGCCTCACCATGAGCGTCATCAACATATATCATCGCACCGTGTGGTTTTGCAGCTTTCACGATGCCATCCAGTGGCGCGATGTCTCCATCCATGGAAAAGACTCCATCAGTGATGACAAGCATCTTCTCTGGCTTTTCCTTCTCAGCATCATCTAGTACTCTTTCCAGATCTGCGACATCACCATGCTTGTAAACAAAACGGGTGGCCTTTGTCAGACGAACACCATCGATAATACTGCCATGATTCAGCTCGTCTGAAACGATTGCGTCGTCTTTGTCGACAAGAGTTGGGATAAGTCCCTCATTTGTCGTAAAACCTGCGCTATACGTGAGTGAGGCCTCTGCTCCCTTGAACTTGGCAAGTCGTCTCTCTAATTCGAGATGCAGGTCCATAGTCCCTGCAATTGCTCGAACGGAGCCTGAACCTACTCCGTGAGTCTTGATGGCTTCAAGTGCTGCCTTAATCAACTTAGGGTGATTACTGAGGTTGAGGTAGTTGTTGCTACAGAGCATGATTACCTCTTTGCCATCAATCTTTGCTCGAGGAGTCGAAGGTCCTTGCAACTCCCTGATTTTCCAGTCAAGATTCTCTTCTACGAGTCTATTGTACTCGTCTCTCATCCAACCAATGGGATCTCTCATTTTTTTCACCGTAAATCCAAACGGTATGGCGGCCCTCAACTCTGGGTCGGACACACATCTGCGCCGCCAATCTTCGAGTATATATGACCTTCGTTTAGGACTTTTTCTAATCAGCCCGTTGAAGTTAGTCATGTTTTACGAATGTGCCAGCACGGTACTCCTCAAAAGCTAGTTCTAGTTCTTCTCTATTGTTCATGACTATGGGTCCATACCATGCAATGGGTTCACCGATTGGCATCCCCGATACCAGCAGGAAACGAAGCTGCTTTTCTCCGGCTTTCACTACAATCTGGTCGCCATCTTCGTACAAGACAAGTTGCCCTGTGTGAATGATGGTGTCTCTCTTCTGGTCAAAGTATCCCTCTCCCTCAAACACGTAGGCGAATACTGTGTGTCCCTCTTTCACAGAGTGAGTGAACTCCTTTCCTGCAGATACTGTCACATCCATGTACTCTGGATCGGTGACAATCTCACTGACTGGACCACAAGTGCCATCCAGATTGCCACAGATTATTCGCACGCGTGCACCATCATCCCTTTCGATTACGGGTATCTCTGACGACTTGATTTCCTGGTATCTCGGATGCATCATTTTGTTTGATTTTGGAAGGTTCGCCCACAGTTGAAATCCCATCATCGTGCCTTCGAATCCTTTTGGCATCTCCTGATGGATAATACCGCTTCCTGCGGTCATCCATTGGACATCTCCGGAATTGATTGCACCTTCATTCCCCATGCTATCCTCATGTTCCACTTTACCTTCAATCATGTAGGTTATCGTTTCAATTCCACGATGTGGGTGCCATGGGAACCCTTTCAAGTAGTCCTCAGGATTATCTGAACCGAAATGATCCAACAGTAGGAATGGATCCATGAGCTCTTTCTCATGGTATCCGAACACACGCTTCAGACGAACTCCTGCACCCTCTATGGTTGGCCTCGCTTCCAGAATCGTCTTGATACCTCGAACCTTTGACACTTGATAATCCTCTTCTCTCATTAAACCGAATAATATATGATTCACTATATTGAATTTAAGCGTTGTATCTGGGGCAAATGATGGACTGCAGGATCTCTCATTCGTCTTCAGATTGTAGTCTCAACGACTCGGTGAGGATTTTATCCTCATGGCCCTCGCGTGTGAATAACATTGTATATCCACAATCAACACAGACATAGGCCTGCTGTCTGACAAATACAAAAGCCGATATGCGAACTCCCGAGTTTATGTATTTGTACGGACCTATAATATTTTGAGACTCACAATTCAGACATCTTTCTGGAGCTCTGGAATCTTCGAATTCAGCCACTTCTTCTCCCTCAATTATTTCGATGCATGAATCCAAAAAAACCTCATCATTAGGTTGTTCAAACTCCGCTCTCAGGCAGTCTACATTTTGGCAATCTCTTCAATGAAAGCAGTTAGTCTTTCTAGAACAGCATCTGCGATGATCTTTCCCTTTTCCTTTGTTGCCTTTGTGGAATACCCAACGACACCAGAATCAGTGATCTCTTTCATGCTGTAGGAAGTGGACACATGCGGTGGTGGAGCTAGCATATCTGGAATAACAAACCCAGGGACAATGGTCTTGCCTGGTTCATCAACTCTCTTGTCCTCAAGAACACGCTGGCCTAGATACCACGCAACCGAGGTTTCCATATCGCATGCGTGATATACTGGAGGTGTGACAATCTCCGCGATCTTGTCAGTCGCAAGGTTCCACCAGTCTACGCTGTAGACTTTAGCATCGATGTTTCCCTGCATGTCATGAAGTGCATTAGCAATAGCAGTTCCATTACCACCATGACCATTAACGATTATGATTTTTCTGAATCCATGTTGGGACAGAGAATAACAAACATCAGCTATCATACTAGAAAGAGTAAGTTCACTAAGAGTTATTGTACCCTTAAACTCCATGTGGTGAGGTGAGAATCCAAAAGCTATTGTTGGCGTCACCACAACCTTGTGTTTATCCCAGACCATCTCAGCGGATCTATGTGCAAACTGAGTTGCGATGTAGTGATCTGTACTCACTGGAAGCGCGGGTCCATGTTGTTCTGTCGAACCAAGAGGAATAAGTGCTATGTCGCACTCCTTGATTCGCTCTTCTACCTCTTGCCATGTCATATTCGCCAGTAGAAACTGCTTTTCCATTGCTACACCTCACTGCTTACTGGCAAATATTGGAGAAAGATGGATAGACAGCTGACCCAGGAGATATGTAACACCAACTGCTTCAATCCCAATGAAACTTATGCCTTGCAAGATACTCAATCCAAGAATGTAGTCTGAAATGAAGAACAACAGAAATCCGATTATTAAACTTAGGCTGAATTTGGGAGGGAAATCATCAAACCATTTAGTGATGCTGAATGCAAGAGAGGAGGTCAGGAATATACCATACCCAAAGAGACCTATACTGATGATTAAATTACTTGGATCAAAAAGAGTTAGGTAGAAGAGGGCAAAGACGCCTGCGATACTGATAATCCAAATCAACAGATTCCTTGTAATTAATTTCGGTGACTCACTACGAAGTAGTAAAGGTGAGCGGTTTCTTAGAGCAAACAGGTAAATCACATGTCCTAGCAAGAAGAATAGTACTCCATTGATTAGACTACGGACTGAAACATCTACGGGAATAATGTAGAACACTCCTGCCATGAGGAGATCTGCAAAGAAGCAGACGAACATTGCTATGAACATGAAAAGGGTGAAACGAGACAAATCATCATCGTCTTGCATATCAACGAAATTGACAAGAGCTAGAATGACAATCATCCCAGAACCAGAGAGGAAAATCCAATTTGGCGAATACGCACCCACGAAGACTTGTACAAGCACAATCGTAATCAGGACTGCAATCACGATAAGCAGTTTCAAGATACCCACGGGCGATTTCAGCATGGCTTTTGACATTTGGACCTCACCTATATGATTTTCAAATCTGAACTATCTGGTGAATGTTAAGGGTTCCGGATTCAGGCAACAGTATTGAATCATCTTTATCAGGCATGTAAACAAGATTAGAAGACATGTACAATGGTAAACTCGTTCGTCTGCGTCCTCTTGAGAAATCTGATTTGAATGAAATAATGAAGTTCTACAACGACTATGAGCTTAAGCGACTTCTTGGTCCTCCGATAGTCCGTTCTAGGGAATATATTGCAGGGTGGATTGAGCAGGTTTCGCAGTGGACGCCATGGCGAGAAGGACATCTCGTGATGGCAATCGTACAGAAAGAAACTGATGATTTTCTTGGGATTGCTCGAATTGAGGATGTCCTGTTCCCTCATAGTCGCGCAGAGATTGGTATCTCAATTTACGACCCCGAACAAAGAGGGAAAGGCTATGGAACTGATTCTACCCTTGTGACATTGTGGATCGGATTCAACATTCTGGGACTGCACAGTATCTATTTGGACACCATGGAGGACAATGAGAGGTCAATCCATGTCTATGAAAAGATTGGATTCAAAAGAGTTGGAGTCCTACGAGAAACTGAGTTCATAAATGGCGGCCATAAAGGACTCCTCATCATGGATATTCTCAGAGATGAATTTCTCGAGAAGTACCCTCCAAGTTCTATAATAGATTCCCGCTTTGCTTAGAGCTTCGAGGGCCGAGAGATATGCAATTTTAAAAACATACGAAGGCCCCTCGGTTTTAAAATCACTTTCTGCAAGTTCTACTGATTTTCATAGTCCTTCATAGGGCACAAAAACCGTTGGCTAACCTCTGTTATTCTTTTACCCAACGGTCCCGGTTCGGTACATTCATATCATTTCGTCACGAATAACAATCTGCGCAAGGAGGCTCCGACGATTACTCCACCAAGTGACCCCCCTACTGATTTTGATACTGCGATGTATCTCGAGATACTGAAAGAAGATCCGCCCTTGAGGAGGTATGTTTCGAGAGGTGATACGCCCGACGATGTTGATATTCCTGGTCCTCATCAAGATGCAGATCGAGCTATTCTTCGTGTGGCAAGGTTCACAATGAAGGACCACACGCCAAGATTTCAACCTATTCTTGGAACTGCAGGGATGGGAAAAACACACCTCTATTGGGTCATAAAGGAAAAGGAGGACCTATTTGCAGCAGGCAACTTCCTCGCTGTCTATGTCCCTTCACCTCCCTCGCCGGTGCGAATCCCATTGCACCTTCACACCTGCATCGTGGATGTCGGAGGTGATGAGTTGTTTGAAGACGCTGTCGACATGTTGATCACCAAGTTTGGCGGTGTCAAAGGTGTCACGCATGAGATTTACGATTATACATATGCCATGGAGCGACTTCTTGTTGATTATCCTGGAATTTCTTCAGATGCAGTCAAAGCATTGCTGCGGTTTCGATTAGATCCAGCTACCCACGATCTTGCTCGAAGGTGGCTACTTGGTGATGCCCTTAATGAACAAGAACTTGAGCGGCTTGGTATTCGGACCATTCTCGAAGAGGACGATGTCACACTGGCAATGCTGAAGATTCTGACAGAAGGGTCTGAGAGACCTATCGTTCTGTTTATCGATGAAATGGAAGGCCCATTCAATGCATATGGAGAAGAAGCGGAACGCCATTTCTTGGAGGTCTTGAAGAGGCTCTACAATGAAACCAAAAATGTCGTAATCATAGCGTCCTGCCTTACTGAGATATGGGATCGGATCTATACTATTGCTGATGGACCCATGAGGTCTCGAATGGAATCTCCTATCCACCTCAGACCATTCTCAAAGGATGATGTGTCCGCATTCGTCACTGAAACCATGTCCAAATATTGGCAGCAGCAGAATATTGAATCTCCTCCAGATTCATTGTATCCATATACAGAAACCGATATTGATTCAGCTTTTCGTGAGAGTGAAGGGAATCCGAGAGAAGCAATTAGGTATTTGATCCCTCGATTGGATGAGATTCTGTTTGACAAACAAGCAGTTGAGGTAGCTCCTCAGGAAGACTATGTTATCAAGCTGACAGCTACAGTTGTGCTGAATTCAATTGTGAAAGCACTCACCTTGGCTGCACAGCCACTTGGGATTCAGGTTGAGCTTCAAGTTTCAGGAGCTGGAACACAGAAACAAGAAGCGGCTATAATCGAGCTCACTAAAGACGGGCTCACGAAATATATTGGAATTGACTTGCCCAACGTGAAGGATTGGAACCGTAGCGGTGGCGTAGCCGCCTATTATTCTGTAAATCGTCTCAAGAATATACTTGACTCTGACGCAGTCAGAGCTGCAGTGATAGCAGTACCCGCCTCGACTAAAGGTGCTAAGTTTGAAGCTCTCTCCCAGGAGATGGGTGACAGGATATTCACGATGAGGTTCGATGAAGAAACAGCGACTCAATTCGTTCGTGAAACAAATGACGGGTCTCTGCCGCACGGATACGCCGAATCATTCACTGCACTTGTTGACACACTGTTCGAGTAGTGATGTTTTCATCAGCTAGGCATACTGTATATCATTTCCTGATTCTTGAGTGGTCGCAGTCCTTTCCATATTGTCCTTTTTTGGCAAGAGATCCGGAAGAAAGATCAATATGACCAGCAGGACCAGAATCACAGGTAGGACGCCAGGTTGTTGAAGGAAGAGTGTGATGTTTCCAATCCATGGAATTGACAATATTACAACGCCTACAATGTCATCATATGTTCGGTAGCCAATGTCAGGTTCACTATTCGCGTCTCCCTGGGTGTAATATCTGTACTCTCCATCAACAAACTCTCGCTGGATCACGCGATGCACTACTGGAGCTTCAGTGTGCCAATCGGCTTTATAGACAACGATATCTCCTACAAGGATGTTGCCAGGAGCATGTTTTTGGAGGACAAGGAGATACCCTCTTTCAAGAGTCGGAGACATAGAACCGCTTGTGACAACCACAAGAGGAGTTGGAGTGCCCATTGCAATCGTGAAAACACCATAACCACCAAAGATGAATCCAACAAACAGCACCATAAAGAAAGCAGTCTTCACGGTATCAGACCGCTGGCCCCACTTGAGTTTTTGACGAAGCTTCTGCAAGATATTATCGCCTTTACTGCACTAACTTCGGTGGTTTAATAAAACTGACGAACGATTCAAGACCATCTCTTCGTAGCTGATCCAATTAATCCCAGAACATCCACAGCTTCTCCCTTCAAGTCAGGCTTCCAAGCACGTACATCCTTCACGTGATTCGGACCCGAATTGGAAATCAGGTATCTCTCAAGGATTCGGAGGTTCTGATGGTCCATCTCAGCTGCCTTCATCGCATCTCTACCGGATGGATATCCACCCTTGGGAGTCTGAGATGTCGCATTGAGATACCAGAAGTTCCTGATGAGTCGAACTGCAACTATTCTTGCAGGGCAGTGCGGAATCTTTTCCTCGAAAAGGACGGTGTCACCGATCTGAATCTCACTTCCTGTCGGTCGTTCTTCCCCATCCATGTCGACGATTTTCTCAGTATACTCATACAAGACTTTCGTTGCCGCTTTTCTGATGATATCAAGTGAGGTGTCTGCTACTATTCCCTCTTCAGGTTCCATACTGTCACGTTGTTCGTCCATAGCAATTTCATATTCGATTTGCAGTAGTTTAATCTTTGCGTATTCAGTGAATACATGGCAATCCCCTATTCTTAAAAGACAAATCGCTAAGGCTGACTAGATGTGCTTGAGACAAAGCCAGAATGAGGAGTTCGATTTTATAGACTCAGCAGCAGAAGGTGAATATAGTACCCGCGAGAAAACTAGTTAGTCGATCTGATGTTGTAGCGCGTGATGGCGTTGTTGCCACATCTCAGCCCTTAGCCACGCAGGCGGGCTTAAACATAATACGCAGAGGCGGCAATGCAATAGATGCCGCTGTCGCTGCCGCAGCTGTACTTGATGTCGTTGAACCGTTCAGCACTGGATGCGGAGGAGATGCTTTCACTCTGATTCATCTGGCTGATAAGACTGAGCCGATAAGTTACAATGGATCAGGTAGATCTGGTTCTCTAATTGATCTTGAGGATTTGCTCAATAAAGGTTGGACCAGCATGCCTGCTCGTGGGGGACCACCTGTGACAGTTCCAGGCGCCCTTCACCTATGGTGTACCATCATCGAGAAACATGGCGTACTTCAAATGAAAGATATTCTAGAGCCCGCAATTCACTATGCTCGTGATGGCTTTCCTGTTTCTCCTCTGATTGGATTAGCCTGGAAAGGGGTCTCTAAAGTTCTCAGAAATGATGCGGCTCGTGATATATTTGGAGACGTTCCAAGAGTCGGCCAAACGAGTAAGAATCGAGACCTAGCGGATACTCTTGAATTGGTCGCGAAGAATGGACTTGATGCGTTCTACACTGGGAGAATTGCCCAATCGATTGTCAAGACTGTCCAAGAGGATGGTGGGTTCCTCACCCTTGAGGATTTGGCGTCACATAGAACTGCAGAAACCAAACCGATTTCAACAGACTATAGAGGCATAACAGTATACGAGCATCCACCAAACGGTCAAGGATTTGCAGCTCTTTCCATGTTGAATATAATGGAAACTTTCGATTTCTCCAAGTTTGCACCTCTTAGTGCCGAGAGATATCATATCATGATTGAGGCAAAGAAATTAGCTTACGCAGACTTGCATCAGCACAATGCCGATCCTGACTTCTATGATGTGCCGTTGAAGGAGTTACTGGCGAAGTCATATGCCAAGAAGAGAGCCGAGTTAATTGATTTAGAACACTCGATGATTGTATACAACCCCGGTTTGTCATTGGGTTCTGACACAGTCTATCTCGCTACTGCTGATGGCGAGGGCAATGCAGTTTCTTTCATCAACTCTCTCTACATGGGCATTGGAAGCGGACTTGTTGCCACTGGAACAGGGATTAAACTTCAGAATCGTGGTCATCTGTTTTCTCTGGACCCAGGACATCCCAACTCTTATGCTCCAAGGAAACTTCCTTTTCACACGATAATTCCTGGGGCTTTATACAAAGAAAAGAGTCTACTCGGCGTGTTTGGGATTATGGGAGGTTCACACCAAGCTCAGGCGCACGCGCAGGTTGTCAGTAATGTGGTTGACTACGGAATGAGTCCACAGGAAGCAATAGATTATCCAAGATTCGATCACAATCATGAAACTAATGAGGTTGGCTTGGAGAATGAGATTCCTCCTCAAGTCCAAAGCGAACTTCAAAAGCGCGGCCATCTGCTTATCCCTGAAAGCGCTACGTATTTCGGTGGAGGCCAAGCCATTCTCAGACTTGAGGATGCATGGATTGCTGGGTCTGATTACAGAAAAGACGGCCAAGCTGCCGGCTTCTAATAATCTTTTAACCAGTCAGAGTACCAATTTTCTTGGCGAAAGACATGAGTAATGATTCACAGGAGTACCGAGAAGAGAGTGACCTCTTGGGCACAAGAAAGATACCAAAAGATGTCTATTGGGGGATACAGACCCTTCGTGCTCAGGAGAACTTCGGCGTTTCTCTCGTTCGTTTAAACAATTTTTCAACGCTGGTTCAGTCTCTGGCTATGGTCAAGAAGGCTTGTGCTCTAGCAAACCAAGATCTTGGTCATATCGATAAGAAATATGCCAAAGTAATTATTCAGGCGTGCGATGAGATAATCGCTGGATCTCTCGAAGATCAGTTTGATGTGGATATGCTTCAGGGTGGAGCTGGTACATCTACCAATATGTGTGTCAACGAGGTTATTGCTTCTCGAGCCAACGAGATTCTTGGCGAAGAGCGAAATTCAATGAGTCCAATCTCTTCGCATGACCATGTAAACCACTCGCAGTCTACTAACGATGTCTATCCCACAGCAATCAAAATTGCTACCATCTATGGCCTTCGTGACCTCGCCTCAAATCTTCAAGACCTCAAATTGGCACTTGATGAGAAGGTTGAAGAATTCAAAGGCATTCTGAAATTGGGCCGAACAGAAATGCAAGATGCAGTGCCCATTACTCTTGGTCAGGAGTTTGGAGCTTGGTCTGCCGCTGTAAGACGCGATATTGAGAGGATTGGTTCAGCTATTGACATCCTAAAAACCCACAATATCGGTGCGACAGCAATTGGCACTTCACTTAATGCTGACCCTGAGTATATCAAACTAGCAGAAAAACATCTCATTGAAGTGACAGGTATCACGGAGCTAACAACAGCGGAGAATCTAATTGATGACACTCAGAATTCAGATGAGTTTGTGCATGCTTCTGGACTTCTAAGAGTAATTGCAACTAATCTATCCAAAATAACTGGGGACCTCATTGTACTCTCTTCTGGTCCCATTGGTGGATTTCATGAAATCGTACTTCCACCAGTTCAACCGGGATCTTCAATAATGCCAGGCAAAGTCAATCCAGTAATCGCTGAAATGGTGAAGCAGGTCGCCCTTCAGGTGATTGGTTACGACACTGTTATTTCAATGGCTGCGCAGTCAGGGCAGCTTGAGCTCAATGCTTTCGAACCTCTCATTGCATACAACTTCTTTCAAGCACTTAAGATTCTGAAGAATGCAATTCCAATATTCACTGAAAAATGCGTGAAGGGAATCAAACCGAATCCTTCTGGTCTAGAGGTCGTGCATCGAAGCGTTGGACTGGTCACTGCACTCAATCCTGTTATTGGATATGACGCAGCGTCACGTGTTGCGAAAATCGCGTTAGACACAGGTCGACCCATCCGGGATATTGTGCTTGAGGAAGGCCTTCTAGATGCTGATTGGTTAGATGTCGTGCTTTCGCCTGAAAGAATGACTCATGCAGGAGGGCTAGAACCAAAACAAAAGAAGAGAAAGGCAACCTCCAAGAAAACGAAGTAATCTGGATGCACTAATACAATCTCAAGTCTACAAATCCCCCAAGACCATTTTTTGGTGCCATGTTAGGTATCCATTATGACATCATAAGCGATATTGTCTGCGTGGTCACCAATTCTCTCTAGGTTTCTCAGAGTTTCAACAAAGACCGTATCTGCCTGAGGGTCGCAGACACCAGTTCTGACCCGTTCAACATGGCCCTGCTTTAGAATTCTCTCAAGAACATCAATTTCATCTTCAAGTCTTTCGGCTATCTTCGCAAGGTCTTTGTTTTTGGTTTTCAAAGCATTAATCGCAGTTGAGTATGTTTCTTCCACAAGATCGAACATTCGTGTGAGATCTCTGCTTCCTTCATGTGAGAAGGATATGCCATTCTTCAGCTTCTCAATCACAAATTCAGCAATGTTGGAGGCAAGGTCCCCTACTCTTTCGATGTCCGTGAGAATGGCAAGGAGTTTAATCCTCCAAATTGCGTCTACTTTGTTGAGCTCCTCTTCCCTGATTTTGTCGATGAAGTCCTCAGTACTGCGGCATCTTTCATCAACCTCTTCCTCAAGTTGTATGACTTTTCTCGCATCATCGAGGTTCTTGGCAAGGAGAGCACTCTTACTAAGTAAAATCATCTCGAGAGTTCTCTCGGCTGTTCTATGAATTTCTCTCTCTGACTCGAGCAGTGCGGCTTGCGGCAGATGAAGCATCTCTTCATCATAGAAGTGTTTGCCTATTACCTCCCCTTCTTTGTCAGGTATGAGTCTTTCACAGAATCTTACCAGCAATCCGACCAGAGGGATGAAAATCAAGCTCACGATCACATTGAAGATGGTGTGGGCATTAGCAATTTGGCGAGCTAGACTTGCATCTGTATGGAGTATGAGATTCGCATATGGTGCAAGAAACGGAAGAAACATAGCAACTCCAATAACATTAATCATTGCTTGCGCAAGAGCGGTTCGTTTTGCAGGTGAGGTTGCTCCGATAGCCGCGAACAGTTCAAGGAAACATGTACCTATATTCGCTCCCATAACAAGTGCAATTGCAGGTTCGAGAGTAATGACATTGGCAGCTCCCATTGCAATGACAAGACTCGTGGTTGCTGAACTACTCTGAGTGACACCTGCGATTAACGCACCAATTAGAATTCCAATGATGGGTATTGCTCCATAATCATTTATCAGATTACTGAAGAATGGATAGTCTTCCGATGTGAGTGGTTTGGCACCTTCCTTCATGAATTCCATGGCAAGGAAGAGAAGGCCCAGACTGAAAATCACGGTACCTATCAGTTGTACCCTTTCATTCTTCGAGAACATTTTCATAAAGAATCCAATTGCAACGAGTGGCCAAAAAGCCAATCCAACATTAAATGATACGAGCTGAGCAGTAACAGTCGTTCCTATTTCTGAACCCAGCATGACATTTACAGACTGTCGGAAAGTCATCATTCCAGCATTTACAAAACCAATCAATGTTAGAACTGTGATGCTTGAGCTTTGAGTCAGAGTTGTCGCTGCAGTTCCAGCTACCATCCCTTTGATAGGATTGTTGCTTACTTTTTCAAGAACGCGAACGACGCTTTTACCAGATATCTTGCCTAGCGTTTCTCTGAGCAAAGTTACACCGTACATAAAGAGAGCTAGTCCGCCAATAATGTTGAACGCAATAGTTAGTTCTTCCCACATTACCAACGGGTGTGCCACAGTATTCATGCTACATATGAATCTTGTGAGTTGTTGAGTATAGCTTTGGTTGGTTCGGATTTTTCAACCAAACTATCAATAGGCTTACGAAGGATTCAACTTCTCCTATGTCGTGTAAAACCCGAACAAGCATAGCTCTTAATGCCTTCTTTCTCTAATTCATCTAGGATCAGATTCATTCCAATCGAATCAGAGCTATCATGTCCAGCAATGACGACATAGAGTCCCTCCTCCTCGCAGACCTTCTTGACCTCTGGCGGCATATGCATTGTGACAATCGTGCTTATACCTGCACTAGCCAACTTAGGTATCGACTTAGGCCCTGCTGATGTTCCACCTGTAAAGAATACATGCTTCGCTCCAACACTCCCACTGTCTTTTCCGATGAGAATCTCTGGACCGGCTCCTACTTTTTCAGCCTGTTGGTACTCAGGAATTTCGAGCAGAGTGTCAACGAGGTCTCCGAGGATTGATGGATTCTTCTCCTTCAGATAGTTCGTGAGGAACTGATAACCTAGAGAATCTGCTGGCGTGTGTGCGCACATAAATGGGATATCAAGTAGTCTTGCTGCATCTATCGTTTGTGTATGGTTTCGTGCTTTTGTAAGATGGTGAACCTCTTTCATTCGCTCTGCCATTGCAGATTCCGCTTGTGCAATTGGCACTCCTGCAGCCGCCCATTGCTCTGGCTGAATTTTCATGACATAGTCAAGATTCGAGATACCAATTCCATGAGGATGATGTGCGAGGACCAAGTCAACTTGCTCCCCTTTTTGGGTGAGTCTGTCTGCAAGCACAATCTCTCCTGTACCGATATCGATGCCACAAAGCAAGCTTTTCACCTCACGGTCATCATTTCCGTAAAGAAGTCTACAATCTGTATACGGATTCCACATCACATCTCTATCTGCAAACTCTTTCTTTCTGCCTTCCAGTTTATCTAGGGATTTTGCTGAGTCTTCCAGAATCTGATTTACCCTGTTTCTGCCTCTTGGGTCTGCCTTGATTCCCATGGCTACGATTTTCCGATAGATTTCACCGAGTTTCATGACTCTGCGTTTACACGTTTCTAGTTTGAATCTTTCGCCAACTCCCATAGACTAAG